>NZ_QGAJ01000014.1:0-155433 GCF_005233615.1 Pseudomonas sp. CFBP13528 | reverse complement strand
CCCATGTGGGTGAGTCATACCGGCAAGAGCGTTTTGCTTACTTTTGCGCTTTTCAAAAGTGAGCCGCCGTCAGGGCGGAACCCTAAGTGGCCGTTACCGCAGAAACGGATATGTACTCGGTCCAATCCAACATCCTGGTCGGCCCAGAGGCCGCCATCGGGAGCAAGCCCCCTCCCACAGTCAATCGCGCCCCCCTCAACCACGAGGCACAAACACATCAGCCAGCAGCTGATTACGCGGCAGCCCCGCCAAAAACAAACGCTTGGCGAACACCTCGACGCTGCCAGGGTGCCCGCACAGTAAAGCCAGCGTTTGCCGCGAAACAAGCCGCAGTTGTGCCAATGCCTGGTCCAACTGCGCCGCCGTCCACAGCTCCACCGTCAGGTTGGAATGCTGCGCGGCGAGCTCTGCCAAGGGCCCGGCCAGATAATGCCCGTCAGCATCATGGGCCAGGTGAATCACGCGAATGGCGCCTTGGTGATCCTGGCGCAACGCTTCACGCAATACCCCCCACAACGGCCCCAGCCCAGTGCCGGATGCGAGCAGCCACAGCGGTCGCATCTGCCAGTCCGGATCGTAATGCAGCGCCCCGCCCCGCAACTCGCCCAGGCGCAGACAATCACCCCTGTTCAACTGTCGCGCCGCATCGCTGAATTCGCCGGGTAAACGGCAATCCAGATGAAACTCCAGGTATGGCTCCTCCTGCGGCAAACTCGCCAGGGAATACGGCCGCGCCACCTGCCCCGCCCATAACACCAGGTGCTGCCCCGCCCTGTACCGCAGGCCGCGCTCCGGTTGCAGGCGCAGACGCAACACCGATGCCGTCAGCCAATCGGCCCCCACCACCTGCGCCGCCAAACCGTCGCGCACAGGATCAAAGGCTTCGACCTGCAGATCGCCAACCACCTGGCACTGGCACGCCAGGCGCCAACCGTGCTGGCGTTGCTCCGGGCTCAACGCGTCAGGTTGGCGGTCCTGAACCTCGCCCTGGCAACGTACCAGGCAGGCATGGCAACTGCCGGCGCGGCAACTGTAGGGCACGGCCACACCTGCCTGGTTCAAGGCATCCAGCAGGTTGCTGCCGGTGGCGACCGACCAGTGGCGTTCGCCGACGTGCAGTTCAGGCATATAAAGGCTCTATCAGAAGGGACGTGCACAGGGAATCATGCCTGCGACAGTTTGACCATAGTCGGGTGTATCGGCCACCGCCACGGGTTATACTGCCGCGCCTTTTTAGCGTCGCGCCTGCACCAATGGCGTGCCTGTGGAAGGTGGCTTCAGCCGACCGATGCAACACTGAAGCCACCTTTATTGAATGTTCCCTTATAGAGGAGCGCGACTCATGACCGTGATCAAGCAAGACGACCTGATTCAGAGCGTTGCCGACGCCCTGCAATTCATTTCCTACTACCACCCGGTTGATTTCATCCAGGCGATGCACGAAGCCTACCTGCGCGAAGAATCGCCGGCCGCCCGTGATTCCATCGCCCAGATCCTGATCAACTCGCGCATGTGCGCCACCGGCCATCGCCCGATCTGCCAGGACACCGGTATCGTCACCGTGTTCGTGCGCGTGGGTATGGATGTCCGTTGGGATGGCGCCACCATGGGCCTGGACGACATGATCAACGAAGGCGTGCGTCGCGCCTACAACCTGCCGGAAAACGTACTGCGCGCCTCCATCCTCGCCGATCCGGCAGGCGCGCGCAAAAACACCAAGGACAACACCCCGGCCGTGATCCACTACTCCATCGTGCCGGGTAACACCGTGGAAGTGGACGTCGCCGCCAAGGGCGGTGGTTCCGAAAACAAGTCGAAAATGGCCATGCTCAACCCGTCCGACTCGATCGTCGACTGGGTGCTCAAGACCGTTCCGACCATGGGTGCCGGCTGGTGCCCACCGGGCATGCTGGGTATCGGCATCGGCGGCACCGCCGAGAAGGCCGCGGTGATGGCCAAGGAAGTGTTGATGGAATCCATCGACATCCATGAGCTGAAGAAGCGCGGCCCGCAGAACCGTATCGAAGAGATGCGCCTGGAGCTGTTCGAGAAGGTCAACCAACTGGGCATCGGCGCCCAGGGCCTGGGTGGCCTGACCACCGTACTCGACGTGAAGATCATGGACTACCCGACTCACGCCGCTTCCCTGCCGGTGTGCATGATCCCCAACTGCGCCGCCACCCGCCATGCGCATTTCGTGCTCGACGGTTCGGGCCCGGCATCGCTGGAAGCGCCACCGCTGGACGCCTACCCGGAAATCGTCTGGGAAGCCGGCCCATCGGCCCGTCGCGTCAACCTCGACACCTTGACTCCGCAAGAAGTGCAGAGCTGGAAGCCGGGCGAAACCGTGTTGCTCAACGGCAAGATGCTCACCGGTCGCGACGCCGCGCACAAGCGCATGGTCGAGATGCTGAACAAGGGCGAAACCCTGCCGGTAGACCTCAAGGGTCGCTTCATCTACTACGTCGGCCCGGTTGATCCGGTGCGTGAAGAAGTGGTGGGCCCGGCAGGCCCGACCACCGCGACGCGGATGGACAAGTTCACCCGTCAGATCCTCGAACAAACCGGCCTGTTGGGCATGATCGGCAAATCCGAGCGCGGCCCCACCGCCATCGAAGCGATCAAGGACCACAAGGCCGTGTACCTGATGGCCGTGGGCGGCGCCGCGTACCTGGTGGCGCAAGCCATCAAGCAATCGCGCGTCGTCGCTTTCGCCGAACTGGGCATGGAAGCGATCTACGAGTTCGACGTGAAGGACATGCCGGTCACCGTTGCGGTGGACAGCAACGGCGAGTCGGTACACATCACCGGTCCAGCCATCTGGCAGAAGAAGATCAGTGAGAGCCTCGCGGTGGAAGTGCAGTAAGCACCTCCCTCCAAGGATAAAGGCGACTGCGGCCCCACGGCCCAGTCGCCTTTTTTCATGATGAGTGCAGTCAAATGTGGGAGGGGGCTTGCTCCCGATAGCGGTTAGTCAGTTCCAGATAGGCTGACTGGCATACCTCTATCGAGAGCAAGCCCCCTCCCACACCAGTCCTCTGACTGCACTACCCAATGGCTCATGGTATGGTGCTCGCCCCTTACCGGCCTGTTGATCATCGTATGATCGCGATCCCTCGCTCCCTGCGCCTGACCTTCTATTCGCTGCTGATCATCGCCGGTGCAGTACTGGCTGCCGCCCTGGCTACGCGCCATGCCGAACGCCAGGCTTTGGTGGACGATGCCGCCCGCGCCAACCAGCAGCTCGCGCTGTATGCCAACTCGCTGCACACCCTGATCGAACGCTACCGCGCCCTGCCCGCCGTGCTGGCCCTGGACTCGGAGATGATCAACGCCTTGAAAGGCCCGCTGGATGCCAGCACCCAGGACCTGCTCAACCGCAAGCTGGAACGCATCAACAGCGCCGCGCAGTCGTCCACCCTGGAACTGATGGACCGCACCGGCCTGGCCGTGGCCGCCAGCAACTGGAAGCTGCCCAGCAGTTACGTGGGGCACAACTACGCCTTTCGCCCCTATTTCAGCCAGACCTTGAGCCAGGGCACCGGGCGCTTTTATGCCGTGGGGGTAACCACCGGCATCCCCGGCTACTTCCTTTCCAGCGCAGTGGTCGATGAACACGAGCAGTTCCTCGGCGCCATGGTGGTCAAGCTGGAGTTTCCCGAACTGGAACGCGAATGGGCCCAGGGCAATGACTTGCTGCTGGTCAGCGATGCACGCGGCATTGTGTTCATCGCCAACCAGCCGGGCTGGCGCTATCGCAACCTGCGGCCGCTGTCAGGGAGCGACCTGGCTGAACTCAAGGCCACTCGTCAATACGACAAGAAGCAACTGCAGCCGCTGGAGACCAGCACCCTGCAACGCTTTGACGACAACAGCCACTTGATGCGCGTCAACGGCCCCGACGGCAGTGCCAACTACATCTGGGAGTCGCTGCCGCTCAAAGCCGAAGGCTGGACCCTGCACCTGCTGCGCAAACCCCAGTTCCCGTTTGAAGACCAGCGCAATGCCGGCCTGGCCGCCGCCGGGTCCTGGCTGGCCCTGGTGTTCCTTGTGCTGTTCCTGAGCCAACGCTGGCGTCTGGCGCGCCTGCGTCAACGCAGCCGCGAAGAGCTCGAACAATTGGTGGAGGAGCGCACCCGGGCCCTGCGCACCGCTCAGGATGGCCTGGTGCAGTCGGCCAAACTGGCGGCACTGGGGCAGATGTCCGCCGCCCTTGCCCACGAAATCAACCAACCACTGACCGCGCAACGCATGCAATTGGCGACGCTGCGACTGTTGCTCGACCACGGCCGCGTGGACGATGCCTACAAGGCACTCACACCGCTGGATGACATGCTCACGCGCATGGCGGCGCTGACGGGCCACCTCAAGACCTTCGCCCGAAAAAGCCCCAGCGGCCTGCGCGAACGCCTGGACCTGGCCACCGTGGTCGACCAGTCCCTGCATCTGCTCGATGCGCGCCTGCGCGATGAACACATCGGCGTAGCGCTGGACCTGACCCGCCCTGCCTGGGTAAGGGGCGACGCGATTCGCCTCGAACAAGTGTTGATCAACCTGCTGCGTAACGCCCTGGATGCCATGGCCGACAAACCGCGCAAACGCCTGGAGATCCGTTTGCACGCCGACCAGCAGCTCTGGCAGTTAAGCGTCAGCGACAGCGGCGGCGGGATTGCCGAAGAACACTTGAACAACGTATTCGACCCCTTCTTCACCACCAAGCCAGTGGGTGACGGGCTCGGCTTGGGGTTGGCGGTGTCCTACGCTATCGTGCATGAACTGGGCGGACGCCTGATCGCCGGCAACCGAGGCGACGGCGCAGTGTTTACCTTGACCTTACCCGTCGCGCTGGAGACGCCCGACCTATGTTGAACGCGGTGATTGTGGTGGATGACGAAGCCAGCATTCGCACGGCCGTCGAACAATGGTTGAGCCTGTCGGGTTTCGCGGTGCAATTGTTCAGCCGTGCCGAAGAATGCCTGGCGCAGTTGCCCAGGGACTTCCCCGGCGTGATCCTGAGCGACGTGCGCATGCCCGGGCTCAGCGGCCTGGAGTTGCTGGCCGAAGTGCAGCGTCGTGATGCCGACTTGCCAGTGATTTTACTCACCGGCCATGGCGACGTGCCAATGGCCGTCGAAGCCATGCGCGACGGCGCCTATGACTTTCTGGAAAAACCTTTCAGCCCGGATACCCTGCTCAATAGCCTGCGTCGAGCGCTCGACAAACGCGGCCTGGTCCTGGAAAACCGCCGCCTGCATCAGCAGGCCGATCACCGCGCCCAACTGGAATCCAGCCTGCTGGGGGTGTCCCGCAGTTTGCAGCACCTGCGCCGCCAGGTGCTGGACCTGGCAGCGCTGCCGGTCAATGTGTTGATCCGTGGCGAAACCGGCAGCGGCAAGGAACTGGTGGCCCGCTGCCTGCATGATTTCGGCCTGCGGGCGAAGAAACCGTTTGTCGCGCTCAATTGCGCGGCCATTCCCGAACAGCTGTTCGAGGCCGAGTTGTTCGGCCATGAAAGCGGCGCGTTCACCGGCGCCCAGGGCAAGCGTATCGGCAAGCTGGAATATGCCCACGGCGGCACGCTGTTCCTTGATGAAATCGAAAGCATGCCCCTGGCCCAACAGGTGAAATTGTTGCGGGTGCTGCAGGAGCAGAAGCTTGAGCGGTTGGGCTCCAATCAAAGTATCCAGGTGGATTTACGCATCATTGCCGCCACCAAGCCGGACCTGCTGGAAGAGGCCCGTGCCGGGCGTTTTCGCGAAGACCTGGCGTATCGCCTGAATGTCGCGCAACTGCGCTTGCCACCGTTGCGCGAGCGGCGCGAAGACATCCCGTTGCTGTACGAGCATTTTGCACAAAGCGCCGCCGAGCGTTTGGGCCGCCAGGTCGAACCCTTGAGCGGGCCGCAGTTGGGGCGCCTGCTCAGCCATGACTGGCCGGGCAATGTGCGTGAACTGGCCAACGTCGCTGAACGCCAGGTACTGGGGCTTGGAGAGCCTGAACCTGAGGGTGTCGAGGTCGGGCAATCGTTGGCGGCGCAACAGGAAGCCTTCGAGGCGCATTGCCTGAAAGCTGCGCTGACCCGACATAAAGGCGATATCAAGGCGGTGCTGGCGGAACTGCAACTGCCCCGCCGCACCTTCAATGAAAAGATGCAGCGGCATGGGTTGGCAAGGGAGATGTTTCTCTAGCGGCCTTCCGGTCGCTATCGGGGGCAAGCCCCCTCCCACACTTGGATGTGTTCACAAATCAAAATGTGGGAGGGGGCTTGCCCCCGATGACGCCCGCAGCCATAAGCGGATTTCCGCTCATCGCTCCAGAACCATCAGCAACTTTCCGCTCAAAAAAACCTTGAAACCCTTCTACCCCGGGCCTTCATCCACCTGGCACAGCTTCTGCTATAGCCCAAGTCAGGCAGTGCTCAAGCACGCTCCATAAAAACAACTAGATGAAGGATCCTTCAATGGATAACTCCAATACCTTGCCTCTGGGGTCGGCAGCTGCGCCGGCGAAAGAACGCACGACCTCCAGCCGGATCAAATCGATCTTCAGCGGCTCCGTCGGCAACATGGTCGAGTGGTATGACTGGTACGTCTATGCCGCATTCTCGCTGTACTTCGCCAAAACCTTCTTCCCCAAAGGCGACACCACCGCCCAATTGCTCAACACCGCCGCGATCTTCGCCGTGGGCTTTTTGATGCGTCCTATCGGCGGCTGGCTGATGGGCCTTTACGCCGACAAAGTCGGGCGTAAAAAAGCCCTGATGGCCTCGGTCTACCTGATGTGCTTCGGCTCACTGTTGATTGCCCTGAGCCCAAGCTATGAACTCATCGGTATCGGTGCCCCCATCCTGCTGGTGTTTGCCCGGTTGCTGCAGGGGCTGTCGGTCGGTGGCGAATACGGCACCTCCGCCACGTACCTCAGCGAGATGGCGACCAAGGAACGTCGCGGTTTCTACTCCAGCTTCCAGTACGTGACCCTGATCTCCGGCCAGCTCATCGCGCTGGCGGTGCTGATCGTGCTGCAACAACTGCTGACCACCGAGCAACTGTACGCCTGGGGCTGGCGCATTCCGTTCGCCATCGGCGCCCTGTGCGCAGTGGTTGCGCTCTATCTGCGTCGCGGCATGGAAGAAACCGAGTCGTTCACCAAAAAGGAAAAAGCCAAGGAAAGCGCGATGCGCACCTTGATGCGCCACCCCAAGGAACTGCTCACCGTGGTGGGCCTGACCATGGGCGGCACCCTGGCCTTCTACACCTACACCACTTACATGCAGAAATACCTGGTGAACACCGTCGGCATGAGCATCTCCGACTCCACCACCATCTCGGCGGCGACGCTGTTTCTGTTCATGTGCCTGCAACCCCTGGTGGGCGGCCTGTCGGACAAGATTGGTCGGCGCCCGATCCTGATCGCCTTCGGCGTCCTCGGCACGCTGTTTACCGTGCCGATCCTCACCACCCTGCACACCATCCAGACCTGGTGGGGCGCGTTCTTCCTGATCATGGCCGCGCTGATCATCGTCAGCGGCTATACCTCGATCAATGCGGTGGTCAAAGCCGAGCTGTTCCCGACTGAAATCCGCGCCCTCGGCGTGGGCCTGCCGTATGCCCTGACCGTGTCGATCTTCGGCGGCACCGCTGAATACATTGCCCTGTGGTTCAAGAGCATCGGCATGGAGACCGGTTATTACTGGTACGTGACCGCGTGTATCGCGGTGTCGTTGCTGGTCTATGTGACCATGAAGGACACCCGCAAGCATTCGCGGATTACCACCGACTAAAAATGTGGGAGGGGCTTGCCCCCGATAGCGGTGTATCCGTCATCTATACAGTGACTGAACCACCGATATCGGGGGCAAGCCCCCTCCCACATTGGATATGATGTGGGCTCCAGAATTGAGAGCAGACAGGCTATGTCCGACGATATCCACTTCTACGAACCCGCCAACGGCCACGGCCTGCCCCATGATCCGTTCAATGCCATCGTCGGCCCGCGCCCGATCGGCTGGATCTCGTCACACGACCGCGAAGGTCGCCTGAACCTGGCGCCCTACAGCTTCTTCAACGCGTTCAACTACATTCCGCCGATCATTGGGTTTTCCAGCGTCGGGCGCAAAGACAGCCTGAACAATATTGAACAGACCGGCGAGTTCGTGTGGAACCTGGCGACCCGCCCGCTGGCCGAGCAGATGAACCAGAGTTGCGCGGCTGTTTCGCCGGACGTGAATGAATTCGAGTTGGCCGGCCTGACGCCGATGGCTTCGAAAATCGTCGGCGTCCCGCGGGTGGGCGAGAGCCCGGTGTCGTTCGAATGCAAGGTGACGCAGATTATCCAGCTGCAACGCGCCGACCAGCAGTTGGTCCCCAGCTGGCTGGTGCTGGGCGAAGTGGTCGCGGTGCACATCGCCAAATGGCTGCTCAAGGATGGGATCTACGACACGGCCGCCGCCGAGCCGATTCTGCGCGGTGGCGGCCCGGCGGATTATTTCCAGTTAGGCCCTGAAGCGCTGTTCAAGATGTACCGGCCAGGCGCCACAAAACCCTGACTGAAATGCAATCAAACATGTGGGAGGGGGCTTGCCCCCGATCACTGTGCATCAGCTGCAAATTTGCTGGCTGACCCACCGCTATCGGTCAAGCCCCCTCCCGCATTTAGTCAGCGGCAGGCGCCCAAACCAGTTGGCCGTCTGCATCCACATCAACCAGGCACTCAAGCTGCACAGCCGCCGCATCATCGGCATCGGACGCGGTCTTGAACGTCTGACCGTCCAGGATCTTGTGAAATCGCGGAGCGCCCATGCCATCGAGTGCCTTGACGGCAACGGCGGCGCTGTAGCCACTCTCTCCCGGTACGACGGCGGAAACGGCTTCGTGGTGGGCAAATTGTTTACGTGCCATGTTGCAGGTCCTGGCCAATGAAAAGTCGGCCATTCTAACCCCTAACCGGCCAGTTGCAGGTACTCGCCGTAGGCGTTGACGGCGGATGCGTCGGTGAAGGTCTGGAAATCCATGCTGCGCACGACCCTGTCGTTCAACAACTCGGTGAAGATGATCAGGGCCGGGGAATTGAAGTAGGCGCTCATCGCCTGCTCACTGCTCCATAAACCCGTGACCAACCACACATCGGGGTCGACCTGGGAATGCTGCAACGAAAATTGCAGGCAACCCTGAGCCTGTCGGCCCGGTTCGATCAAACTGCTCAAGCGTGCACCCAGCTCGGTGCTGCACCCGGTACGGGCACGGATAAAGGCCATATGGCTCGCGGGAATGGGGGTGGACATGTTCGACTCTCCCGTTGAGAAGTGATGCTCGGCAACCACGGTGAGGGCGTGTTGCCACAGGATCAAAGATAGCCGCGCAGGGTTGGGCGCGGTTAGTCGATTCCTGCAGGCTTCTTGCACAATCCTGCCAGAAGCGTAGGCAGGACGTTCGCGCAGCCGTTTTATTCCACGCCCGAGCGGCGTGTTTCAGGGAGATGACAGCGGCTTTGCTTGCCTGATTCACGACAGGGCGCAGGATCAGGCAAGGATTGTGCAGAATTGACGTAACACTGTTTGAAACTCCACCGCTAAGCTGAGCCCCATCAAACTCGCGTGTAGAGGACGCCTCATGTCGTCGCCTGACCTCAAGCCCACTCCCCTCGATGCCGAGATGGAAAAGCAGCGTGCCGAACTGGCCAGCATCGTGCACCGCCATACCTGGGAAGACGGTTCCTACGGTACGGCGATCACTTCGCTGTACCTGAACCGCCATAACACGCCGCGCGACTTCATGCCGGTGCTGGTGGAGCCGGCATTGTGCATCCTCGCCAGTGGCAGCAAGGAAGTGCGCCTGGCCGACGAAATCTTCGCCTACGACCCGCTCAACTATTTAGTGTTCTCGGTGGCCATGCCGGTGGCCGGGCGGATTATCGACGCCACCCCGGAAGACCCCAACCTGTCGGTGCGCATCAATATCGACCCGGCCCAACTCACCGCACTGATTGCCGAAGCCGGCCCGATGGGCGTGCCGTCGCGTCCTACGTCCCGTGGCATGTACGTCGACCGCATCGACAATCAACTGCTCGATGCCGTGCTGCGCTTGAGCCGCCTGCTGGACACGCCCAAAGACATCGCGATGCTTGCGCCGCTGATCAACCGCGAAATTCTCTACCGCTTGTTGCGTGGTCCCCAAGGCTATCGCCTGTATGAAATCGCCGTCGCCAACAGCCAGAGTCACCGGGTGAGCCAGGCGATCAAGTGGTTGAACGGCAACTACGAACAGCCGCTGCGCATCGATGACCTGGCCCGGGAAGTGAACCTGAGCGTGTCGACCTTGCATCACCGCTTCAAGGCGATCACCGCCATGAGCCCGCTGCAGTACCAGAAACAACTGCGCCTGCAGGAAGCGCGGCGGCTGATGATTGCCGAAGGGCTGGAGGCCTCGGCGGCGGGGTATCGGGTGGGGTATGAAAGCCCGTCGCAGTTCAGCCGGGAGTACAGCCGGTTGTTCGGCGCGCCGCCCTTGCGCGACTTGGCCCGCTTGCGCCAAAGCATCTGACTCAATGAGTTTCAAAATGTGGGAGGGGGCTTGCCCCCGATTGCGGTGTATCAGTCAGCTCATTTGCAACTGACCCACCGCTATCGGGGGCAAGCCCCCTCCCACATTAGATCCGAGTTCAGTCAGTCTAGTCCGCGCGGCAGCTGCAAGGTAACGCGCAGGCCGCCTTCGCGCAGGTTCTGCAAACTCACTTCGCCCCCATGGCTATGGGCGATATTGCGCGCAATGCCCAATCCCAAACCGTAGCCCTGCTGCTGCCCGGCCAGGCGAAAGTGTGGCTCGAACACCTGCTCCAGGCGCTGTTCCGGCACGCCGGGGCCTTCGTCGTCCACGTGCAGGATGAACTCGGCGCCATCGTCCTCGATGTGCAAATGCGCGTTCTGTCCGTATTTCAACGCATTGTCGATCAGGTTGCCGATGCAGCGCTTGAGCGCCAGCGGCTTGCCCGGATAGGTGGTCAGGGCCTGCCCATGCTGGGTCACTCGTCCGTTGCCGTTGGGCGCAAGGTAGGGTTCCACCAGGCATTCGAGCACGTGGTTGAGGTCCACCGGCTGAATGTTTTCGTGGATATCGGTGTCTTTCACGCACTGCAGCGCGCCCTTGACCAGCAATTCCAGCTCATCCAGGTCACGCCCGAATTTGTTTTGCAGGTTCTCATCGTCGAGCAATTCCACGCGCAGGCGCAGGCGCGTGATGGGGGTGCGCAGGTCGTGGGAGATCGCGCTGAACAGCTGGCTGCGCTCGGTCAGGTAGCGGCTGATGCGCTCACGCATGGCATTGAACGCACGCCCCACTTCCACCACTTCACTGCCGCCGCCTTCGGCCACCGGCTCCACGTCCGCCCCCAGGGACATGTCCCGCGCCGCCCGGGCCAGGCGCTTGAGCGGTCGGCTTTGCCAATGCACCAGCAGGCCGATAAACAGCAGCAGGAAGCCGCTGGTCAACACGATAAACCACACCTGCTGGGCCGGCAGGCCCTGCTCTTCAAGGCTGGTGTAGGGTTCGGGCAACAGCGAGGCGATGTACAGCCATTCACCCGGCGCCAGCTGAATCTGGGTGACCAGTACCGGTGGGTTGACCGGCTCCAGGGTCAACGCGTAGTGGGCCCAGGAGCGCGGCAGTTCGTCGAGCTTGAGGCCGGCATTGAAGATGCGCAGGTCTTCGGCGCTGACGAACTCCACCGAGATATGCACATCGGCGCCGAGGGTCTGGCGCAACACGTCGTCCACAGCCACCAGCACCGCCTGCTTGCGCGGGGTTTCGGGCAATACCTGCATGTCCAGCGGACGATCATTGAGGGTCACCACAAAACGCGTGCCGCCCATGCTGCGCAACTGGTCGAGCACCAGTGGGCGATAGGCCACCGGCAATGAACGGAAGTAACTCACGCTGGCGGTCATCGAATGCGCCAGGCTACGGGCGCTGGTGACCAGGCCTTCCAACTGCGTGGCGCGCAGCTGCGAGACCCAGATCACGCTGGACAGCGCCTGGGCGAACAACACGGCGAGCAAGGTCAGCAGCAACATGCGCCCCAGCAGCGAGCGTGGCACGGGAAAACGGCGGCGGCGTTCGCTCAGGTGTTCAGTGGGCATTGCCGGCAACCACGCTGGCTGCCAGTTGATAGCCGCTGCCGCGCACGGTGCGGATCAGCCGCGGAGGTTTCTCGGTATCGCGCAGGCGTTGGCGCAAGCGGCTGACGGCCATGTCGACGATGCGGTCCAGCGGCATCAGGTCGCGGCCACGGGTGGCATTGCCGATGGTGTCGCGGTCGAGGATCTGTTGCGGGTGGTCGAGAAACAGCTTGAGCAAGGCAAAGTCGGCACCGGAGAGGATCACCTCTTCGCCGTCCACATGAAACAGACGGTGGCTGACCGTATCCAGGCGCCATTCGTCGAACACCAGCACCTCGCCGGCACCGCTACGCTCCTGGCCGAACTGACAACGACGCAACAGCGCCTTGATCCGCGCCTGCAATTCGCGGGGGCTGAACGGCTTGCCGATATAGTCATCGGCGCCCAGCTCCAGGCCGATCACGCGGTCGGCTTCGTCGGAACTGGCGGTGAGCATGATGATCGGCACCTGCGCCTGGCGCGGGTGCTGGCGAACCCAGCGGCAGAGGCTGAAACCGTCTTCGTCCGGCAACATCACATCGAGGATCACCAGGTCGCACGGCGCCTCGCTCATCGCCTGGCGGAACCCCGCGCCATCGGCCACGCCACGCACCTGGAAGCCGGCGCGACTGAGGTAGGTCTGCAGCAATTCGCGGATTTCCTGGTCGTCGTCGACGAGGAGAATGGATTTACTGATTACGCTCACGGGGCCTCCTTGTTGTTGTGGGGTGTTCTTGATGGCCTCATCGGGGGCAAGCCCCCTCCCACATTTGAAGGTATTCACAAATCGATAGGTGGGAGGGGCTTGCCCCCGATGAGGCCATCACAGCCTAAGCAAATGCCTGCTCAAGCGCCACACCCGCCCCGGTCAAGCCGGAGTACGGCGCCGTCACCAACCACACCGGGATGCCCTTGAAGTAGTCGCTCATGCAGCCTTTATCGGCAAAGCTCTTGGCAAAACCGCTGTTGATAAAAAAGTCGGCAAACCTCGGTATCACCCCGCCCACGATGTACACGCCACCACGCCCGCCGGTGGTCAGCACATTGTTGCCCGCCACCCGGCCCAGCCAGATGCTGAACTGGTCCAGGACTTCCATCGCCACCGGATCGCCCGCCAGGCCCGCTGCCGTGATGGCCTCGGGCGTGTCCAGCACCGGTGTGTGCCCGTCCACCGCGCAGATCGCCCGGTACAGGCGCGGCAAGCCGCCGCCGCTCAAGGCGGTTTCGGCGCTGACATGGCCGATCTCGCTGTGGATGTGCTGCCACAACTGGGTTTCGCGCGGGCTGCCCAGGGGCAGGTCAACATGGCCACCCTCCCCCGGCAATGCCGCAAAGCGCCCTGCGCCAAGGTCCAGCAGGGTACCGACGCCGAGGCCGGTGCCGGGGCCGATCACCACTGCCGGGCGCAACGGCTCCGGGGTGCCTTCGCAGACTACCCGGAATTCGTCGGGCTGCAGGCGGGTCATGCCCAGGGCCATGGCCGAAAAATCGTTGACCAGCAGCAGTTCGTCCACCTGCAACGCCTGGCAAAACGCCGTCTTGCTCAGGCGCCAGTGATTATTGGTGAACTTGAATTCATCGCCGCTCACCGGCCCGGCAACCGACAGGCAAACTGCCCCGATATCGCCGATATTCAAGCCTTCTTCCGCCAGATAGAACCTGATCGCGTCTTCAGGGCTGGGGTAGTCCGCCGTGGCATGCACACGAATAGAGTGCAGTGCCTGATCCCGCCACAACGCAAAACGGGCGTTGGTACCCCCGATATCACCGACCAGCGCTAACTTCACTTAAGCGTCTCCAAGGCAGAGGTAAAGGCGCTGGCGCCCTGCTCTGCGGAGCTTGCGGCCAAGCGCATGAATGCAAACAACTCGCGACCAGCGCCCACGTTATTGCCCAACAGGCCAGTGGCAGGCGTGCGCGCTGCAAATACGTCGGCGTCCACCTTAAGCTCCAGGGTGCCGGTCACGCCATCGACGCGGATGATATCGCCATCCTGGACCCGTGCCAGCGGCCCGCCGCTCTGGGCTTCGGGGTTGACGTGGATCGCGGCGGGAATCTTACCCGAGGCGCCGGACATGCGCCCGTCTGTTACCAACGCGACTTTGAAACCACGGTCCTGCAATACGCCGAGAAACGGGGTCATCTTGTGCAATTCGGGCATGCCGTTGGAACGCGGGCCCTGGAAGCGCATCACCGCAACGAAGTCTTTTTCCAGCAGGCCCGCCTTGAAGGCATCGGCCAGGTCCTGTTGATCCTGGAACACCACCGCCGGCGCTTCGACCACCTGATGTTCCGGTGCGACCGCAGACACTTTCATCACGCCACGGCCAAGGTTGCCTTCCATCACACGCAAGCCGCCTTCCGGCGAAAACGCACGGGCCACGGGGCGCAGGATGGTTTCGTCGAGGCTTTCGATGGGGCCGTCGCGCCAGATCAGTTCGCCATCGACCAGGAACGGCTCCTGGGTGTAGCGGCTCAAGCCTTTACCCGCCACGGTGTTGACGTCTTCGTGGAGCAGGCCGGCTTCGAGCAGTTCACGGATCAGGAACGACATGCCGCCCGCCGCCTGGAAGTGGTTGATGTCAGCCTTGCCGTTCGGGTACACGTGAGACAGGGTCGGCACCACCTCGGAGAGGTCGGCCATGTCCTGCCAGGTCAGGATGATACCCGCCGACATGGCGATGGCCGGCATGTGCAGGGTGTGGTTGGTGGACCCGCCCGTGGCGTTGAGGGCGACGATGGAGTTGACGATGGATTTTTCGTCGACGATCTCGCCGATGGGCGTGAAGTTGCCGTTGGCCTTGGTCAGGCGCGTGACCTGGTGCGCGGCCTCGCGGGTCAATGCGTCACGCAGCGGCGTGTACGGGTTGACGAACGAAGCGCCCGGCAGGTGCAGGCCCATGACTTCCATCAACAGTTGGTTGGTGTTGGCGGTGCCGTAGAAGGTGCAGGTGCCGGGGCTGTGATAGGACTTCATCTCCGACTCCAGCAACTCTTCGCGGCTGGCCTTGCCTTCGGCGTAGCGCTGGCGCACATCGGCCTTCTGCTTGTTGGAGATACCCGACGGCATCGGCCCGCCGGGCACGAAGATCATTGGCAGGTGACCATAGCGCAGCGCGCCCATCATCAGGCCGGGAACAATCTTGTCGCAGATGCCCAGCATCAACGCGGCGTCGAACATGTTGTGGGACAGCGCTACCGCCGTGGACATGGCGATGACTTCACGGCTGAGCAGGCTCAGCTCCATGCCCGGCTCGCCCTGGGTGACGCCGTCGCACATGGCGGGCGTGCCGCCGGCGAACTGGCCGACCGAGCCGACTTCGCGCAGGGCTTTCTTGATTTGTTCAGGGAAATGTTCGTACGGCTGATGCGCCGAGAGCATGTCGTTATATGAAGAAACAATTGCCACGTTGGCGGCATTCATCATGCGCAGGCTGTTTTTGTCCTCGGTGCCGCAACCGGCCACGCCATGGGCGAAGTTGGCGCATTGCAGCTTGCCGCGCATCGGACCGTCGCTGGCGGCGCCGCGAATGAGCGCAAGGTAGGCCTCGCGGGTGGCGCGGCTGCGGACGATAAGCCGTTCGGTGACCTCAAGAACGCGGGGATGCATGTATAGAACTCCAGGCTAACGGATGTGGCGACCTGAGAGTCTATGCTGATCAAACGCCCACGGCTCATGGGATGGCAGGGGGTCGTTTGAATCATCGGACCAGTTGATTCAGGTCACTCGTTGTAGATTGAACAAAATATTGCCACTAAAAAGGCTTGTTTTCTATTTTTATGCGAATAATCTTGTAATTCTTACAACAAATCGACGACAGGCACTTTTCCAATGACTCTACGTATCGCAATCAATGGTTTTGGCCGTATCGGCCGTAATGTCCTGCGCGCACTGTATACCCAAGGCTATCGCCAGGATCTGCAGATCGTCGCCATTAACGACCTGGGCGACAGTTCGATCAATGCCCACCTGCTCAAATACGACACCGTACATGGCACATTCGACGCAGAGGTCGCCCACGATCAGGAAAGCCTGACCGTCAACGGTGACCGGATTGCCGTGAGTGCCATTCGCAACCCGGCCGACCTGCCGTGGGCCGCGCACAAGATTGACGTGGTGTTCGAATGCACCGGCCTGTTCACCGACCGTGACAAGGCTGCCGCGCATATCAGCGCCGGCGCGCGCAAGGTGATCATCTCCGCGCCGGCCAAGGGCGCGGACGCGACCGTGGTCTATGGCGTAAACCATGACATTCTGCGTCAATCGCACCAGATCATCTCCAACGCTTCGTGCACCACCAACTGCCTGGCACCCGTCGCCCAGGTGCTGCACCGGGAGCTGGGCATCGAAAGCGGCCTGATGACCACCATTCACGCCTATACCAACGACCAGAACCTGACCGACGTCTACCACACCGACCCGTACCGCGCGCGTTCGGCCACCCAGAACATGATCCCGAGCAAGACCGGCGCCGCCGAAGCCGTCGGCCTGGTATTGCCGGAGCTGGCGGGCAAGCTGACCGGCATGGCCGTGCGCGTGCCGGTGATCAACGTGTCGCTGGTGGACCTCACCGTACAGCTGAAAAAAGAAGCCACCGCCGACGAAGTCAACGCACTGTTGAAGCAGGCCAGCCAGCACTCGAAAATCCTCGGCTACAACACCCTGCCGCTGGTTTCCAGTGACTTCAACCATAACCCGCTGTCGTCGATCTTCGATGCCAACCACACCAAGGTCAGCGGTAAGCTGCTCAAGGTACTGGCGTGGTATGACAACGAGTGGGGCTTCTCCAACCGGATGCTGGATAACTGCCTGGCGCTGTGTAACGCCGAGTAATCCTCGGACTGTAGGAGCGAGCTTGCTCGCGAAGAACGCATAAACACCGCGTTCATTCAGGCTGCCAGCGTTATCGTTGACGACCTTCGCGAGCGAGCTCGCTCCTACAGGATTAACGCTTAGCAAAGTGCCACTTGCCATTTCAGTTGATGATAAGCATTATCATTAACTGCATGTCGGTCTGGTATCACTGTGAGCCTATCTCGCTTCAACCACGTCTTTCTCGCCCAACGGGTGATCCTGCTGCGCACGCTGCAGCGCATGGTGAATAACCACAGCACCGCCGAGGACCTGTTGCAGGAAACCTACCTGCGGGTGACTCGGGCCTTGAGTGAGCGGCCGATCGACCACCTTGAACCCTTCGTCTACCAGACCGCGCGCAACCTGGCGCTGGACCATTTGCGTTCGCGCAGGATCCAGGCCCGCACCCTGCAGGAAGATGTCCCGCTGGATATCCTGCAAAGCGTCGCCGCCCCCATCAGCACGCCCGAAGACGCCACCCAGGCCGAGCAATTGCTTGAGCACCTGAGCGTCAGCCTGGGCCAGTTGAGCGCGCGCCAGCAACGGATCTTCATCCTCAGCCGCCTGCACGGTTGCAGCTACCAGGAGATTGCCGATCAGTTGCAAGTGTCCTTGAGCACGGTGCAGAAGGAACTGAAATTGATCATGGCCATCTGTGTAGGTGTAGCCGAGCGGTTGGATCAGCCTTAAGCTCCATCAGACAGAGGTTATCGATCCAGCCTGTAGGAAATAATGAATAAAACGTGGCGAAGACCCGAGGAACACCGTGACGGACCCGAATAGACTGCGCCCCCATGAGCTGGCTCATGAGGTGCTGCAAGACACGGCCATGGACCAAGCGCTCGATTGGCTGATCGCCTTGCAGTGCCCGCAACCCGGCCAACAAGCCGCCTTCCAGGCCTGGCTGGCGCAGGACCCGGCGCATGCCCACGCGTTCAGCAAGGCCCAGTCCGCCTGGGGTGGCGCGCCGGTGCACAGCGCCGCCGTGGCGTTGGCCGCGCCGCGCAGACCGAGCGCCTGGCGCCGGGTCAAACCGCATTGGAAACCCCTGGCCACCGCTGCCGTGCTGCTGCTCGGTCTGTTCAGCTTCAGCGACCTGCCGGTACGCCTGCAGGCCGACCACCTCACTGTGGTCGGTGAGCGCCAGCGTCTGCAACTGGATGACGGCTCCCATGTCCTGCTGAACACCCATTCGGCGTTTTCCAGCCGCATCCAAGACCACCAGCGCATCGCCCGCCTCTACCAGGGCGAAGCGTTTTTCGACATCGCCCCCGCCCGTGGCCTGCCGCTGGAAATCGACGCTGGCCCGGTGCGCGCCAGCGTGCGCGACACTGCGTTTGCCGTGCGCTATCTCAACGGCGAAGCCCAGGTGCAAGTGCAACGCGGTGATGTCGACCTGAGCAATACCTTCGACGACGCCCGGGTGCGCCTGAGTGCCGGCGAAAGCATCCGCATCGGCCCCAGGGGCTTCGGCCAGCCGGCCAAGCTGGACGCCGGCAAGGACCTGGCCTGGGTCCAGGGCCGGCTGGTGTTCGAAAACTGCCCGATGAGCGAAGTGCTGGCGGAGTTGCGCCGCTATTATCCGGGCTGGATCGTCAACACCAACGACAAGCTCGCCAGCGTCGCCGTCACCGGTAACTACCGCCTCGACCAACCATTGGACGTGGTGCGTTCCCTGGCCCACATCACCTCGGCCAAGCTGTCGGAATACCCGGCGCTGGTGATTTTGAACTGAATGAGAAATATTTTTACTCGATATTAACCGGCGATACGTCTCGTTATAGCCAATGCAACTGATTCCTATTTGATTTCGGTTCGCAACTATAAGATTCGTATTTCCGGAGCGCTCTCGATGTCCTCTCGTTTCAACCGCCGGTCTTGTTCGCCCGTTCTGTCCTTGCTGACCGCTGCCATACTGATGGCCGGCGTGCCGGCGGCAATGGCCGCAACCGCCGCGGAACCCGCGCCGCGCAGCCACGGCAACTACAACTTCAGCATCGAACAGCAGCCGCTGGTGGCGGCGCTGAACGCGTTCACCGGCGTGACCGGCTGGCAAGTCGGCCTGCCGGCCGAGCTGGGCCAGGGTGTGTCGTCGCCGGGCGTGCGCGGGGCGTTGTCGCCGGAGAAGGCGCTGGAGCGGCTGTTGGTGGGGACCAACCTGAGCTACCGCAAACTGGGCAACAACACCATCGTCCTGGAGAAACGTGCCGCCGGCAGCGCCCTCAACCTGCAGCCAGTGACCATCAGCGCCACCCGCACCGAGCAGGCTGTCGACAGCGTACCGAGCATGGTCAGCGTGCACGACCGCCAGGAACTGGACCGCCAGAACGTCAACAACACCCGTGAGCTGGTGCGTTACGAACCGGGCGTGTCCGTGGGCGGCGCCGGCACCCGCTCGGGCAACGCGGGCTATAACATTCGCGGGATCGACGGCGACCGCATTCTTACCCAGGTCGATGGCGTGGAAGTGCCGGACAATTTCTTCAACGGCCCCTACGCCAAGACCCGGCGCAACTACGTCGACCCGGAAATCGTCAAGCGCGTGGAGATCCTGCGCGGCCCGGCCTCGGCCCTGTACGGCAGCAGCGCCATCGGTGGCGCGGTGAGTTACTTCACCCTCGACCCGG
This sequence comes from Pseudomonas sp. CFBP13528, assembly GCF_005233615.1. Taxonomy (NCBI): domain Bacteria; kingdom Pseudomonadati; phylum Pseudomonadota; class Gammaproteobacteria; order Pseudomonadales; family Pseudomonadaceae; genus Pseudomonas; species Pseudomonas sp. CFBP13528. The sequence continues at coordinate 135,803 of NZ_QGAJ01000014.1, read as the reverse complement.
ATGACATCATCAAGCCCGGCCAGGACGTTGGCGCACGCCTGAAAACCGGCTACAGCTCCGCCGACGAAAGCTGGCTGACCTCCGCCACCGTCGCCGGCCGCGTGCAGGATGTCGACGGCTTGCTGCACCTGAGCCAGCGCAACGGCCACGAAACCGAATCCTATGATGGCAACAACGCCACCGGCCTCGCCCGCACCGGCGCCAACCCGGAAGACGCCCGCACCACCAACGTGCTGGCCAAACTGGGTTGGAATTACGGGGACGACAACCGTCTGGGCCTGACCTACGAGAAGTACAAGGATGATCGCGACGTCAACCTCAAGAATGCGGTGGGCGGCCCGTTCATCGGTGGCCGTGGTTTCAACCTGTACCGTGACCGTCGCGGCAACGACACCATTACCCGTGAACGCTTCGGCCTGGAAAACAGCTTTGCCCTCGAGTCGCCGATCGCCGACCGCATCAAGACCAGCCTCAATTACCAGATCGCCAAGACCGACCAGACGACCGCCGAAATCTATCAGTCCGGCCGCCGTGTGCTGCGCACCCGCGACACGCTGTACGAAGAAAAACAGTGGGTCTTCGATGCACAGCTGGACAAGGCCTTCAGCCTCGGTGCCACCGATCACCAGGTGACCTACGGCACCACCCTCAAGCAGCAGAAAGTCACCGGCTCGCGTGAAGGCGGCGCCACCTGCCTGGCGGTCGGCAGCGGCTGCACCGCCATCGGCGCGCCCAGCCCATCGGCCAGCGACAGCGTGAAGAAATCCAGCGACTTCCCCGACCCGACCCTCAACACCTATTCGCTGTTCGCCCAGGACCAGATCACCTGGGACAACTGGACCTTCCTGCCCGCCGTGCGCTACGACTACACCCGGCTCAAGCCCAAGCTGACCGAGGAATTCCTCAGCACCGTGAACCCCACCGGAGAGTACGCGGTCGACGGCAAGGACAAAACCTGGCACCGCGTCACGCCCAAGTTCGGCCTGACCTATGCCCTGACCGATCAATACACCTGGTTCGGCCAGTACGCCGAGGGTTTCCGCACACCGTCCGCCAAAGCGCTGTATGGCCGCTTCGAAAACCTCAACCTGGGCTACACCGTGGAGCCCAACCCCGACCTCAAGCCGGAAACCAGCAAGGGCATCGAAACCGGGCTGCGCGGCAAGTTCGACGAAGGCTCGTTCGAAATCGCCGTGTTCTACAACAAATACCGCGACTTCATCGACGAGGACAACGCAGTGGTCGGTGGCACCGTCGAGCAGTTCCAGGCGGTGAATATCAAACGCGCCACCATCAAGGGCGCCGAGGCCAAGGGCCGGCTGAACCTGGATGCGTTCGGCGCGCCGCAAGGTCTCTATACCCAAGGCGCGGTCTCCTACGCCCATGGCCGCAACGACGACAACGGCGAGCCGCTCAACAGCGTCAACCCGCTCAAGGGCGTATTCGGCCTGGGCTACGACCAGGACAACTACGGGGGCCTGGTGAGCTGGACCCTGGTGAAGAAACAGAACCGCGTCGACAGCAGCACCTTCCACGCCCCCGACGGCGACACCCGCGGCCCGTTCAAGACGCCGGGCTTCGGCATTCTTGATCTGACCGCCTACTACAAGGTCACCCACGACGTGACCGTCAACGGCGGCCTCTACAACCTCACCGACAAAAAGTACTGGAACTGGGATGACGTGCGCAGCTACGACAGCGTCGGCGAAGCCGCAGTGACCGGCCCGGCCAACCTCGATCGACTGACCCAGCCGGGGCGCAACTTCGCGATCAACCTGATCTGGGACATCTGACGCGCCCTGCCGCACCTCGCCGCAATGATCGTGCGGCGAGGTGAGGATTTTTTACTGTGCCGCGTCTTCCTGTTCGTCTAGTTGATAACGGCTCCCTTTAGAGCCACAAGGCGCTCCCCCCTCAAGGATTTTGTCATGACCGCTTCTCCTACTGCAGAACGTCCAGGCCTGCGCTCCCAGCGCCTGAACCAGATCACCAACGAGCCGCACACCAAGCTCGACGCACTGGTCAAGGCGCACGCCCCGTTTGAGACCCAGGCCAACTTCGCCCGCTTCGTGGTGGCGCAGTACCTGTTCCAATCGGAGTTGGTCGCGCTGTACAACGATGCCGAACTGAACCGGATCATCCCGGACCTGGCCGAGCGCTGCCGCGCAGAAGCAGCCAGGCTCGATCTGGGCGACCTCGACACCGACGTACCCGCGCCGGTCGCCGGTGCCGTGAGCAACCCGGGCCAGGCCGAAGCCCTGGGCTGGCTGTTCGTCTCGGAAGGCTCCAAACTGGGCGCTGCCTTCCTGATCAAACGGGCCGTGGGCCTGGGCCTGAGCGAGACCTTCGGCGCGCGCCACCTGGCCGAGCCGGTCGGTGGACGCGCCGAAGGCTGGAAGCGCTTCACCCGCATTCTCGACGGCCTGCCGTTCAGCGCCGAAGAAGAAGCCGCGGTAGAAAAAGGCGCAATCGATGCGTTTGTACGCTTCACCGTATTGCTGGAACAGGCGTACGCTACGGCCCCTGAACTGGCCTGACCTACTGATTGAAATGCAATCAAATGTGGGAGGCGGCTTGCCCCCGATGCGGTGTGTCAGCAAAGAATTTATTGACTGATACACCGCTATCGGGGGCAAGCCCCCCCCCACAGTTGGAACGCATTTCACATTGTTTTTCTGTGATAACCCTACCTATGACCGGCAAAACCCAATCCACCTCCAGAATCGCGCAGATCCTCTACGGTCTGCTGGCCTACGTCAGCCTGGGGATCGGCCTGGTGGCGATTGTCATACCGGGTTTACCCACCACCGAATTCATCCTGCTGGCCGCCTGGGCCGCGACTAAAAGCTCGCCGCGCCTGAGCGCCTGGCTGGAAAACCACCGCCTGTTCGGGCCGATCCTGTTCAACTGGCGCAATGGCAAGATCATCGCGCGGCGGGCCAAAGTCAGCGCCACCGTCAGCATGCTGCTGTGCGCCGTCCTGATGCTGGTGATGCTCGATCACGGCTGGCCGATCTACCTGGCAATCGCCGGCATGGGCCTGGGCAATCTGTGGATCTGGTCTCGCCCCGAGCAGCTTGCACCGCCCGTATAACACTGCGCGTAGGCGTTTTCCTACCGCTCATCGTCTGTCGCTCATGAATTGATTTGTTACGCCGATGTTTCAGACATGGCGCCGAATGGACTTGGCTCTGCTGCGCGCATCTCAACAAGTCCATTCGTGAGTGAACCTATGTTCGACACCCTCTCCATCCGCCTGAAAATCGTGCTGCTGTCCGGCCTCTGCCTGGTAGGGGTCATTGCACTGGTGGTCGGCATCAACATCTACAACACCAACCAGAACGATCAACTGGTCAGTGACTCAAGCTCACGCATGCTGACTGCCGGCGTGGAACAGTTGCTGCAAGCCAAGGCGGCCGAACAGGCCGTGCAGTTGCAGAAAACCTTCAACGAAAACCTGCTGGCGGTCACCGCCCTCGCCGACCAGATCAAAGACCTGCGCAACCTCGGGGCCAAGCGTTCCCTGGAAGCCGGCGCCCTGCGCGAAGAACTCAACCAGAGCGTCAAAACCGCTTTCGACCGTAACACCAAGGTGCTGGGCATCTGGCTGTCGTTCGAACCCAACGCACTGGACGGCAAGGACAGCGAGTTCATCGACGACAAGGCCCGCGTCTCCAACGAAAAAGGCCGTTTCTCCAGCTACTGGAGCCGGGCCGGCGGCGAAGGCCTGAACACGGTCATGGTCGAGGCTGACCTGACCAAGACCACCCTCAACCTCAGCGGTACGCCCTACAACATTTGGTACACCTGCCCGCGCGACACGCGCACCACGTGCCTGCTGGACCCGTACGAAGACACCGTGGCCGGCAAGCCCGTGCTGATGACCACCATCTCCCTGCCTTTGATCGTCGATAACAAGGTGATCGGCGTCGTCGGTGTCGATATCGCCCTCAACGCCCTGCAAGCCGACACCGATGCGGCGCAGAAGGGCGTGTTCAACGGCGCCGCACACGTGGAGGTTCTGTCCAGCACCGGGGTGATCGCCGCCTACAGCGGTGAGCCGGCCAAAGTGGGCAAGAACCTGATCGACACGCTTGGCGCCGAGGGCAAAGAGATCGTGCAACTGCTCGCCGATGATCGCCCGATGATCCGCGAACAGGGCGAGACCATTCGTGCCGTATACCCCGTCAAGCCGATTGCCGACGCCAAATCCTGGGGCGTGGTGATCAAGCTGCCCAAATCGGTGATGCTGGCCGATAACGTGAAACTGCAAGCTGTGCTTGACCAAGCCCAGGCGACAGGCACCCTCAAAGCCTTGCTGGTCGCCGCCGCCGCGGCCCTGCTGGGCCTGCTGCTGATCTGGCTGACCGCCACCGGAGTAACGCGTCCGATCAACAGTGTGGCCGCCATGCTCAAGGACATCGCCAGCGGCGACGGCGACCTCACCCAGCGCCTGGCCTATGCCAAAAAAGACGAACTGGGCGAGCTGGTGAACTGGTTCAACCGCTTCCTCGACAAACTGCAACCGACCATCGCGCAGATCAAGCAAAGCATCACCGAGGCGCGCGGCACGGCCGACCAGTCCTCGGCCATCGCGCGCCAGACCAGCGAAGGCATGCAGGTGCAATTTCGCGAGATCGACCAGGTGGCCACCGCGTCCAATGAAATGAGCGCCACCGCCCATGACGTCGCCAACAGCGCCTCCAATGCCGCCAGCGCGGCACGCGGCGCGGATCAGTCGGCGCGCGAAGGCATGTCGATCATCGAGCAAAGCACCCGCGATATCACCTCGCTTGCCCAGGAAGTCAGCAAGGCCGTCGGCGAAGTCGAGGCGTTGGCCGTCAATAGCGAACAGATCGGTTCAGTCCTGGAAGTGATTCGCAGCATTGCCGAACAGACCAACCTGCTGGCGTTGAACGCGGCGATCGAAGCGGCACGTGCCGGGGAAAGCGGACGCGGTTTTGCGGTGGTGGCCGATGAGGTGCGCAACCTGGCCAAACGCACCCAGGATTCGGTAGAGGAAATTCGTCTGGTGATCGAACGGATCCAGAGCGGCACCCGGGACGTGGTGGCGACCATGCATTCCAGCCAACAACAGGCCCAAAGCAATGCCGGGCAGATCCATCAAGCGGTGCAGGCCCTGGGCAAGATCAGCGACGCCGTGACCGTGATCAGCGACATGAACCTGCAGATCGCCAGCGCCGCCGAAGAGCAGAGCGCGGTGGCCGAAGAGGTCAATCGCAACGTCTCGGCGATCCGCACCGTGACCGAAACCCTCACCGGCCAGGCCACCGAGTCGGCGGCCATCAGCAGCCAGCTCAATGCCCTGGCCAGCCAGCAGATGAAGTTGATGGATCAGTTCAGGGTTTAAGACACACTGCAGGTCCAATATGGGAGGGGGCCTGCCCCCGATGGCAGAGTGTCAGTCACTTATCTGTAGCTGACTTTACCGCTATCGGGGGCAAGCCCCCTCCCGCATTTTGACCGTGCACCGCTTAAAGACCGGTCCAGGCCTGGACGAACGCCGCAACATCTTCCTTGGGCGCCGTACGCGGCGGGTTCTGCGGCGTGCCCAGGTACAGGAAGCCGATCACTTCTTCATCTGCGGTCAGCCCCAGCCCTTTGGCCACATGAGCCGAGTAAGACAACTCGCCCGTGCGCCACACCGCGCCGATCCCTTGCGCATAAGCCGCCAACAGAATGCCATGGGCCGCGCAGGCGGCTGCCAGCAATTGTTCGGACTTCGGCACTTTGAAATGCTCCTGCAGGCGGGCGATCACCACCACCACCAGCGGCGCCCGCAACGGGCCGTTCTGGGCCTTGTCGATAGCGGCTTGCGGGGCATCCGCATCCTGCAAACGCGCCGCTTCGGCCAACAGCGTGCCCATGCGCTCACGGGCCGGGCCTTCCACGGTGAGGAAACGCCACGGGCGTAACTGGCCGTGGTCGGGCGCGCGCATGGCGGCGGCGAACAGCACGTCGCGCTGCTCCTGGGTCGGTGCCGGTTCCAGCAAGCGCGGCACGGAAACACGGTTGAGCAAAGCGTCGAGAGCCTGCATTGGCCACCTCCAGAAAAAAATGTGCGGTCATTCTAGCGGAATGCATCGGGATGCCACCAAACGATAATTGCTCTTATTCAAACTGCCCTGCCCTGTTAGACTTTGCCACCGGATTTTTCGCCTTCGTTCAGGAAACCCGATGTTCCGTTCGCTACTACGCCTGTGCGCAGCATTGATGGCCCTGGGCCTGACTGCCTGCGACGACGCCCCAAGGTTTACCCATGCTGAGCCGGGTGAAGCGCGGGCCGGCGGCGCGGCGACCGTGAACAAGCGCGACCAGAACGCGTTTTCCCTGCCCTCGGCCAACCTGGCGCCTACCCGCCGCCTGGACTTCAGCGTCGGCAACAGTTTCTTTCGCAGCCCCTGGGTGATCGCGCCCTCGACCACCACTGCGCGTGACGGCCTGGGCCCGCTGTTCAATACCAACGCCTGCCAGAACTGTCATATCAAGGACGGCCGGGGCCACCCACCGCTGGCCGATGCACCCAATGCCGTGTCGATGCTGGTGCGCCTGTCCATCTCCCCCCCAGATGCAGAGCTGGCGCCTTACGCCAAACTCATCGAACAGCTTGGCGTGGTGCCCGAGCCGGTGTACGGCGGCCAACTGCAGGACATGGCCGTGCCGAGCGTGGCACCGGAGGGCAAGGTGCGCGTCGACTACACGCCGGTCAACGTCAGGTTCACGGACGGCACGGTGGTCGAGTTGCGCAAGCCCGCGCTGCAGATTACCCAGCTTGGCTATGGCCCGATGCACCCCGACACCCGCTTTTCTGCGCGCGTCGCACCGCCGATGATTGGCCTGGGTTTGCTTGAAGCCATCAGCGACGCCGACATCCTGCGCAACACCGACCCGAAAACCGCCGACAGCGAAGCCATCATCGGCCGGGCGAACCAGGTATGGGATGACGCCGAGCAAAAGACCGTTTTAGGGCGCTTTGGCTGGAAAGCCGGGCAACCCAACCTCAATCAACAAAATGTTCACGCATTTTCGGGTGATATGGGCCTCACCACTTCCCTGAGACCCTTCGATGACTGCACCGACGCCCAGGTGGCCTGCAAACAGGCACCCAACGGCAACGGCCCCGAGGGCGAGCCGGAAGTCAGCGACAACATTCTGCGCCTGGTGCTGTTCTATACGCGTAACCTCGCCGTGCCGCTGCGCCGCGACGTCAACGCGCCACAGGTGCTGGCCGGCAAGAACCTGTTCTACCAGGCCGGTTGCCAGGGCTGTCACAAGCCAACGTTCACCACGGTCGCCAACGCCTCCGAACCCGAACTGGCCAATCAGGTGATCCGCCCCTACAGCGACTTGCTGCTGCACGACATGGGCGAAGGCCTCGCCGACAACCGTACTGAATTCAAGGCCGGTGGCCGCGACTGGCGTACCCCGCCGTTGTGGGGCATCGGCCTGACGCAAACCGTGAGTGGTCACACCCAGTTTCTGCATGACGGCCGCGCCCGCAACCTGCTTGAAGCCGTGCTCTGGCATGGCGGGCAAGCGCAGGCGGCGCAGCAGCATGTGTTGTCGTTCAACGCCGAGCAGCGTGCCGCGTTGCTGGCATTCCTGAATTCTCTATAAGCTTTGCCCCAATTACAGAAGGGAGCTCGACATGTTCCGTCCCAAGTTGTTGTTCACCAGCCTGGCCGCCCTTGCCCTCGGCGCCTGCTCGCCCCAGGACCCGCAAGCGGTGACCTCGGCGGCCATCGCCAAGCAAGTCATCCTGCCGACCTACAGCCGGTGGGTCGAGGCCGACCGTCAGTTGGCCGTCAGCGCCCTCGCCTATTGCCAGGATAAAGAAAGCCTGGACACCGCCCGTGCCGACTTCCTCCACGCGCAAAAAGCCTGGGCCGAGTTGCAACCGCTGCTGATCGGCCCGCTGGCCGAAGGCAACCGCGCCTGGCAGATCCAGTTCTGGCCGGACAAGAAAAACCTGGTGGGTCGTCAGGTCGAGCAACTGGTCAGCGCCCAGCCGCAGATCGATGCGGCCGCCCTCGCCAAATCCAGCGTGGTGGTGCAAGGCCTGTCGGCCTACGAATATATCCTCTACGACGCCAGGCCCGACGTTGCCGACGCGGCCCAGAAAGCCCGTTACTGCCCGCTGTTGATGGCCATCGGCGAACGCCAGAAAGCCCTGGCCGAAGAGATCCTGGCGAGCTGGAACAGCACCGACGGCATGCTTGCGCAGATGACCAAGTTCCCGAACCAGCGTTACGCCGACTCCCACGAAGCCATCGCTGATCTGCTGCGCGTGCAAGTGACCGCCCTGGATACCCTGAAGAAAAAACTCGGCACGCCGATGGGTCGCCAGACCAAGGGCATCCCGCAGCCGTTCCAGGCCGATGCATGGCGCAGCCAGTCGTCCCTGCAAAGCCTGGAAGCCAGCCTCGCGGCGGCCCAGACCGTGTGGGTGGGCGTTGACAACAAAGGCCTGCGCGGGCTGTTGCCGGCCGATCAGAAAGCCCTGGCCGACAAGATCGACGCCGCCTATGCCGCGTCACTCAAACTGTTTGCCAGCAACCAGCGTACCCTCAACGAACTGTTGAACGACGACGCCGGGCGCCAGCAGCTCAACGACCTCTACGACAGCCTCAACGTGGTCCATCGCCTGCACGAAGGCGAGCTGGCCAAGGCGCTGGGCATCCAGCTGGGCTTCAACGCCAACGACGGTGACTGATGATGCTCAGGCGACAGGCTTTGGCGGTTGGCAGCGTACTGCTCAGCGCACTCACCTTGGGCGGCTGGACGCTGTTCAAGCACAAGGACAAGAGCCCGCTGCTGCTGTCGGCGCGCGATGACGCAGACGGCAGGCACTACGCCGTCGGTTATCGCCTGGACGGCAAGCAGGTGTTCGCCACCCAGGTCGGCCAGCGCTGCCACGACATCATCAACCACCCGACGCTGCCGATTGCGTTGTTCGTCGCCCGCCGCCCGGGCACCGAGAGCTACCTGATCGACCTGCGTGACGGCGCGCTCCTGCAAACCATCACCTCGAACGCCAATCGCCACTTCTATGGCCACGCGGTGATCCACAAGAGCGGCGACTGGCTGTATGCCACCGAGAACGACACCTCCGACCCCGGCCGTGGCCTGTTGGGTGTGTATAAGTTCGAAGGCGAGCGGCTGGTGCACAGCGGCGAGATCTCCACCCACGGCATCGGCCCGCACCAGGTGTCCTGGATGCCCGATGGCGAAACCCTGGTGGTGGCCAACGGCGGCATCCGCACCGAAGCCGAAAGCCGCGTGGAGATGAACCTCAACGCCATGGAGCCGAGCCTGGTGCTGATGCACCGCGACGGCAGCCTGATCAGCAAGGAAACCCTGGGCCAGCAGATGAACAGCGTGCGCCACATGGGGATCGCCAGCGATGGCACCATCCTCACCGGGCAACAGTTCATGGGACCGTCACAGGAGCGTTCCGAATTGCTCGCCATCAAGCGTCCGGGTCAGCCTTTCGTGGCGTTCCCGGTGGCCGATGAACAATGGCAGGCAATGGGGCACTACACCGCCAGTGTCGCGGTACACAGCGAGCTGCGGCTGGTGGCGCTGACGGCGCCGCGGGGTAATCGCTTCTTTATCTGGGACATGGACAATGGCGAGTTGCGCCTGGACGGCCCGCTGCCCGATTGCGCCGGAGTGGGCGCGGTGGCGGACGGGTTTGTCGTGACCTCGGGCCAGGGTCGCTGCCGCCTCTACGATTGCCGCCAGAAACAGCCAGTAGCGACGCCGCTGACCTTGCCCGCAGGATTGTGGGATAACCACCTGCATCTGATGACGTAACCTCCCGCTTCGATCTCAACGCTCCTGGGCTGACACCCAGGAGCCTATTCGCCGACAGCTGCTTGGCACATTCCCCCACACAATCTGTAGAACTGTCTCTCAATCGCCTTCCAGTATTCTCACAACAACTTGCGAAACGACTACTTATCCCCGTCCTTGTCCTGATCAAGACTGCGGCGCTCCGTGCCGCGCCGCTTGCTCCTGCGTGCTCGCGCGCCGTTCACAATCTGCACACGTCTCACAAGGACCCCACTATGACCATGCCGGCCCGCCGGATGATTATCATGCTCAGCCTCGTTCTTTCAGTCGTCCTGATGCTTGCCGGCTACAAGACGTACTGGATTTATCAGCAGTTGCAGCTTTTGCATGGGCCCAAACCACCGGTCAGCGTGGCGACGTCCAATGCCTTTGAAATACCCTGGCAGCGCCAAATGCCGGCGGCGGGCACGCTCAAGGCAGTGCAAGGTATCGACCTGAGCACTGAGGTGCCCGGCGTTGTGACACAGCTGCACTTTGAGTCCGGGCAAATGGTCGAAGCTGGACAGCCCTTGCTGCAGCTTGAGCACCAGACCGAGCAGGCCGAGCTGGACGTGGCAAAGGCCGACCAACGCCTGGCCCGTCAGAACTTCGAGCGCGGCCAGAAACTGGTGGAGATCAGCGCCATCTCCAAAGGCGAATTCGATCGGCTCGGCGCTGAATTCAATCGAAACACTGCCGTCGTTGCACAGCGCACTACAGCGCTGGAAAAGAAGCACATCGTTGCCCCCTTCACCGGCACCATTGGCATCCGCCAGGTCAATGTGGGCGATTACCTGCAAAGTACCCAGGTCATCGCCAGCTTGCAGGACAGACGCCAGCTTTATGTTGACTTTTATGTGCCCGAGCAAGCCGTTCAGCTGATCAGGATCGGGCAGTCGGTTCAGGTTGAAGTCTCGGCACGCCCCGGCAACTTCAGCCTCGCCAAAGTGAGCGCCATCAACCCGATCGTCGATGACAGCACGCGAAACGTGCTGGTACGTGCGACGCTGCCCAACCCTCGCGACGATCTGCTACCGGGAATGTTCGCCAATCTACGGGTGCTGCTGGACGAACCGACGGCACAAACCGTCATCCAGGAAAGTGCGATCGCCTTCAGCCCCTATGGTCAGTACGTTTTCGTAATAACACCTGATAACAACGGTGAGCCGCAGACCGCCGATGCCAGCGATACGCCGCCACTGATCGCCGAGCAGCGCCTGATCGAAACGGGTGAGCGTCGCCATGGCCTGGTGGTGGTTTCCAAGGGGCTGAACAAGGGCGAACAGGTGGTCACTGCCGGCCAGCTCAAACTGAAACACGGCACCCCTGTGCGCATCAGTATCGACCGAAGCCAGGCGGATGGGCCGCGGCCGATGCCTGATCGGGAGGGCACGCAATGACCTTCACCGACCTGTTCATTCGTCGCCCGGTACTGGCGGTGGTCGTCAGCCTGCTGATCGTGCTGCTTGGATGCCAGGCTTACAAAAAACTGCAACTGCGCCAGTTTCCACAAATGGAAAACGCGCTGATCACGGTCACCACGGTCGCCCCGGGCCTGAGTGCGCAAACCATCCAGAGTTACATCACCCAACCGTTGCAACAAAGCCTGGCCAGCGCGCAAGGCATCGACTATATGACGTCGTCCAGTCGTCAGAATATATCGATCATCTCCATCTATAGTCGGGTCGGCGCCGACAGCAACCGCTTGTTCACCGAACTGCTGGCCAAGTCCAATGAAGTCAGAAACCAGTTGCCCAGCGGCATCGAAGAACCGGTACTGAGCAAGGTTGCAGTGGATAGCACTGCGCTGATGTACCTGAGTTTTTCCAGCAACACCATGAACAATGCGCAGATCACCGACTATCTGCAGCGGGTCGTCCAGCCTCGGCTGGTGACACTGCCGGGCATGGCGCAAGCGCAGATTATCGGCAGTCAGAACTTCGCCATGCGCCTGTGGCTCGACCCGATAAAACTCGCGGGGTTTGGCCTGAGCGCCAGTGACGTAACCCAGGCCATCAGGCGCTACAACGTACAACCTGTCGCGGGGGACCTGACCGGCGAATATGTCGTCACCAGCGCGACCACCAACACCGAACTCCAATCGGCCGAGGGATTCAGTGCGATCCCGGTGAAAACCGACGGCGACAACCAGGTACGTCTGGGAGACGTGGCGCGCGTGGAATTGGGCTCGCGAAATTACGACAGTTTCAGCACGTTCAACGGTATCCCGGCGGTTTATATCAGCATTCAAGCCACGCCCGATGCCAACCCACTGGAGTTGGGCAAGCGCGTCCGCCAATTGATGCCCCAATTGCAGACGCAGGTGCCACCCGACCTGCACACGGATATTGCTTACGATTCGACGCTGTATATCAACGCTTCGATCGACCAGGTGCTGTCCAGCCTGCTCGAAGCCGTACTGATTGTGGTGTTGGTGGTGTTTTTGTTCCTGGGTTCCTTACGCTCAGTGATCATTCCAGTCATCACCATTCCACTGTCGCTGCTAGGCACGTTGTTCCTCATGCAACTGCTGGGCTATTCCATCAACGTGCTGACGCTGCTGGCCATGGTCCTGGCTATCGGCCTGGTGGTCGACGACGCCATCGTGATGATGGAAAACATTCACCGGCACATCGAAAAAGGCAAATCCCCGCTTGAAGCCGCGATCAAGGGGGCAAGAGAGGTTTGCATTCCGGTGGTGTCCATGACCATCACGCTGGCCGCGGTTTTTGCACCCATCGGCTTCATGCAGGGCTTGACCGGGGCGTTGTTCAAGGAGTTTGCCCTGACACTGGCTGGTGCTGTAGTGATTTCCGGGATCGTGGCGTTGACGCTGTCACCGATGATGTGCGCCATTCTGCTGCTGCCTGAAGAACAGCCAAAGGGCCTGTCGCGGGTTCTGGAGCGCTTCTTCAATGCCTTGAAAAAACGCTATCAGCGCCGCCTGCGCCAGATCATGCAAGCGCAGTCGGTGGTAATGGTTTTCGCCACGCTGGTGCTCTGCCTGATCCCGGCCATGCTCACGTTCACCCTCTCGGAATTGGCGCCCGACGAGGACAAAGGCCTGATTTTCATCCTGTCCAATGCCCCCCAGGCAACAAACCTGGCCTACCTGAACCGCTACACCCAGGACTTTATCGAACCGTTCAAAACCCTGCCCGAATACCAGGCATCCTTCCAGATCAATGGCCTGGATGGCGTACACTCAGGCGTCGGCGGCTTCCTGCTCAAAACCTGGGGGGAACGTGAGCGCACACAGATGCAAGTGCTGGAGCCACTGCGCGAAAAACTCGACAACAACCCCGGCCTGCAAGTTTTCGCATTCAACTTGCCCTCCCTGCCGGGTACCGGTGAAGGCCTGCCCTTTGGCTTTGTCATCAGTTCACAGCAGGACCACAGTTCGATGATGAGCGTAGCCGAGCGCATCAAACAACGCGCGATCGACTCGGGAAAGTTTGCCTACGTGGATATCGACCTGGCATTCGACCGCCCTGAAGTCATGGTCGAAATTGACCGGACCAAGGCCGCCCAGATGGGCGTATCCATGGAGGATCTGGACCTGACCCTGACCACCCTCCTGGCTGAAGCGGAAATCAATCGATTCAGTATCGACGGTCATCTCTACAAAGTGATTGCGCAAGTCGAGCGCGACTACCGAGACAACCCCGACTGGCTGAACCAGTACGCGGTAAAAAACGCCAAGGGCCAATTATTACCCTTGTCGACGCTGGTCACCGTGTCCAGCCCTCAGGTTCGGCCACAGCGGTTGAATCAGTTCCAGCAGCTCAATTCAGTCACGGTATCGGCGTTTCCGATCGTCGGCATGAGCAACGCATTGCAGACCTTGCAAAACATCGCACAGGAGGAAGCGCCAGCGGATTACACCTTCGATTACCGCAACGCTACACGCCAGTTTGTGCAGGAGGGCAATACGCTATGGGGCACGTTCGGCCTGGCACTTGCCATCATCGCGCTGGTGTTGGCGGCGCAGTTTGAAAGCCTGCGTGATTCCCTGGTGATACTGGTGACGGTGCCGCTGTCGATAGGCGGCGCATTGATCGCGCTGTTTCTGGGGTGGTCCACCCTGAATATCTACACGCAGATCGGCCTGGTCACGTTAATCGGTTTGATCAGCAAACACGGGATTCTGATCGTCGAGTTCGCCAATCAACTGCGCAAGCAACAAGGCCTGTCCGCGCGGGCTGCGGTCGAGCAAGCTGCCGCGATCCGTCTGCGGCCGATTCTGATGACCACGCTGGCCACCGTCATGGGTGTCGTGCCGTTGATTTTCTCCAGCGGCGCGGGCGCGGTCAGTCGGTTCGATATCGGCATGGTGATCGCCACCGGCATGTCGATCGGTACCTTGTTCACCCTATTCGTCCTGCCCACGGTGTACACGACACTGACCAAAGCGGACACCCCAGCCAGGGCACTGACCCGATAGCGCAAAAAAAAGGCCTCGCATCGCGAGGCCTTTTCCGGGGGTTTCAATCGTTTCAACTCTGCGGCCTCATCGCTTGAGACATCCCGAACATGAATAACAGCAACTCATGATCGGGTTTGGCCGCCACACTGACCTTGGCCACACGTGGCAGCAGGCATTGCCCACCGCCTTGGGTCGCACTGAGTACCTGTGTGCGAGGCTGTTCCCAGGCAGCCAGGGCCAGGGCTGTAACCCCTAGCGCCCCGACCAGGAACAAACCTCGTGCTATTTCTAGCTTCATCTGGTTAAACCCTTGATAGCGCTGCCAAACGCCGTCTCGTAAAAGTAGCTGAGTTTTTTCCAGTCGGTATCATTCCACGACGAATGGCGGCGCAATTGCAGCATGTCATGGGAGGCGGCTCGATAAGCGGTCAAACGCTGGCGACATTTTTCAAAGTCCAGCAGTGCCACTTCAACGTTCACCGCATCGCCCTCGCCGGTTACCCGGACGAAGATGTGCTTGATATACAGGCAACCATGCTGCCAGCGGCCTTTGTGCATACGCGCCAGGGTAGCGGCCAATTCCTCGAGCAAGCGCTCGTGGACCGCCTCGCCATATTGCTCACGGCCACCGGCGGCGTACCAGTTTTCGATTTCATCGAAACCGTCCAGCGAAGCGGTGACCAGCAATGCTTTCCACTGATGCTCGGGGTCGCGTCGCGCCTCGCAGAACACCAACTCCGGCACCCGTACATCCAGCAAGCGCAGGCCCTTGAGGGCATCACGCTCACGCAACACGGTCGGACGTCCAAACGGATGCAACCAACTGCGGTAGATATGACCCGTCTGGCGTTTGCAATAGAGCAATCGCCCGTTGGGACTGATCACCCGCTGTACGCCACTTTCACCGCCACGCCGACGGTTGGGCTCTTCCACCCACTCACCCTGCTGACGCCAGAAAAAATCAAATCGTTCTTCGGGAGCTATATGACTGCCGACTACGCACTCAACTGCCATCCTGTTACCTCTTACGCAATACATAGACTCGCCACATGGCGTAGAGCGGCATGAAGTCCAGGGATTCCTGAACTCGGAAACCGGCCTGCTCGAATTCTGCCTCGACAGTAGCAGCCGGTAACACAAACCGGTTTTGGTAACCTTCCTGCTCACCTTTCTTACGACGCCGCACCTCGGCGCGCCTGCGCTTCCAGGCCTTGAAATTGCCATCCACCCACAGCGAGATAATCACGCTGTCACGGCTAACCCGCTGAAACTCCCGAAGTATTGTCATCCTGTGCGCCGGGTCACCGATGTGGTGCATCAAGCGCATGCAGAAAATACTGTCGACCGAGTTGTCTGGCAAATCGATATCAAAGGCGGAAGTCTGCAAAGGGCGTACCCGTTTTACCACTTCCGCCGGCTGGGCCGCCGTGGCGACCTTCAGCATCGACGCCGAATTGTCGGCCCCGATGATCACACGATTGGGTTTCTCGGCCAGCAATGGCCAAAAGCGTCCGGCACCACACGGCAAGTCCAACACCAGGCCCGGCTCACCGGCCATGGCCAGCGCACCACGCGCCAGTTGCTCATCGCGCTTGTGGGACAACCGGCGAGCCAGATTGTCCCGATGCTTGAGCAGATATTGCCGCGCGTGTTGATCGTCGTACTTTTCTGAAAATTCCAACTTGATCGGGGAAGGCATCTTGAGTCTCCGGTAACTGATGCCTACAACCCTAAGCAGCGAACTGTGATCAAGAGGTCAACTCGTTGTGAAAAACTTGTCCTGTCCAATCCCATACATTTCAAGACTTTACAGAAACATTCAGTAGCATCGGGCCATCTTCGCCGAAAAGCAGGCGTCGTGCAGCAGCAAATTGACAGACTGAACGGTCAGGTTCTGACTTGACCCAGTTCCACATGAAAACGGCAGCCATTGGGCTCCATGGTGCTCAGGGTGACGCTCCAGCCCTGGCTTTCACAGATACGCTGCACCAGTGACAAGCCCAACCCCAAACCCTCGCCGCGCTTCTCGCTGCCACGCACGAACGGCTCGAACATCGCTTCGCGCTTGTCTTCAGGAATGCCCACACCCGTGTCCTCCACCACAAAGCCGCTGGGCTCCAGGGTCAGGCGGATAAACCCTTGCTCGGTGTAATGCAGTGCATTGCGCAACAGATTGCCCATCACCGCATGCAGGAACGTCGTGTTGTAGCGTGTCTCCAGCGGGGTACCTGGGCAGTAGATCAACTCAAGGCCTTTTTGCTCGATGGGCCCGCGCCAGATTCCGAGCAGGTCCTCGGCAACCTGGGTCAGGTTGACCTGGGCCGACATGGCGGCATCGTCATGCTTGGCGCGGGCCAGCATCAGAAAAGTCTGCACCAGTTCGCGCATCTCTTCACAGGCCCGGGCGATGCGCTGGACCTGATTACGCCCGCGCTGATCGATCGCCGGATTCTCCAGCAGCAATTCGCAGGAACTGGCCAACACCATCAAGGGTGTACGCAGTTCATGGCTCACATCGCTGGTAAACAACTGTTCGCGAGACAGCGCCTGGCGCAAGCGACCCAGGGTGGCGTCGAACGCCACCGCCAATTCGCCCACTTCGTCGGCCGCATAATCCGGCGCCAACGGTGGCGCAAGTCCAAGCAACTGGTCGCGATGGCGCACCTGGCGGGCCAGGCGCACCACCGGCGCCATCACCTTGCGCGCCAGCACCCAACCCAGGAACACCGCCAGTGCCAGGCTGAGCACAAAGCCCACCAGCACCACGGCAAACAGCACACGCTCGCGCTCTTCGAAATCGCTTTGGTCCTGCAGCAGCACATAACGCCGGCCATCGATCACTTCGACCATGGCATGGTAGGACAGCGACTCGCGAAACACCTCATGAAAGCCCGGGTCCAGATGCCGCAAATCCTTGGGCAGCTCGAAATCGCCGGGGCCGCCGCTGAAATAGAACAACTGGTCAGGCTCGGGCCGATGTCGCCAGTCTTCCATGCTGTCCATCAACAGCAGACGTTGCAGGTCGCCGCCCAGGCCCGCCGAAATCAACTTCTCTTCCACCAGGTGCACGGTCGCGACAATGCCCATGGCGAAGGCCCCCGCCACCAACGCACTCATCAAGGCAAAGGCGATGATGATCCGCTGGGCAAGGCTTTGCTTAAACTCCATCACGGCCCTCGGCCAGGCGATAACCCACACCGTGTACCGTTTGCAGCAACGGCTTGGCGAAAGGTTTGTCGATCACTTGGCGCAGTTGGTGAACGTGACTGCGCAGGCTGTCGCTGTCCGGGCAATCGTCGCCCCACAAGGCTTCTTCGAGGATTTCCCGACGCAATACGTGCGGGCTTTTCTGCATCAGCACCGCCAGCAACTTCAGGCCGACCGGGTTGAGTTTCAGCAGGCGCCCTTCTCGGGTCACCTCCAGCGTATCCAGGTCATAATTCAGGTCGCCCACTTGCAGGGCACGACGCCCGCCACCTTGGGCACGGCGCAACACCGCTTCGATACGGGCGGCCAGCTCCGACAAGGCGAACGGCTTGAGCAGGTAGTCATCGGCGCCGGACTTGAAGCCCTGCAGCCGGTCATCCAACTGGTCACGGGCAGTCAGCATGATCACCGGCGTGTCGCGGCGCGCATCTTCGCGCAGGCGTTTGCACAGGGTGTAGCCATCGATGCCAGGCAGCATGATGTCGAGCACGATCAAGTCGTAGTGCTCGGTGGCCGCCAGGTGCAGGCCCGACAGACCGTCCTGCGCACAATCCACTGTGTAGCCTTTGAGCCCCAGGTAATCGGCCAGGTTGGCCAGAATATCGCGGTTGTCTTCAACCAATAAAATTCGCATGGGCAGTGCTCCGTACGCGGTAACAGCCGTGTTGGCTCGCGCAGCTTAAGGCCAAGTGTCGCTCAGGGATAGACCTGCACAGGTCATCGATATAGGTTTTCAACCGATATTTATATTGAACGAGATTTTCACTATAACTTCACAGACTCGCTACGCTAGTGCGTGGAAAATCATCGCCCATTGAAATGAAGATCAAGCCCCCTCCCACATTGTTTAACCGAGTACACCGGCCCCCTCACCGGTCGGCCAGAAGGCCGAAACAACAAAAAACCCCGCCTGCATCACTGCAGGCGGGGTTTTTCAGTAGCCGGGTGAGGCTGGCTTACATCATGCCGCCCATGCCACCCATGCCGCCCATGTCTGGCATACCGCCGCCGCCTGCGCCTTCAGCCTTTGGCTTCTCAGCGATGGCAGCTTCGGTGGTCAGGATCAGGCCGCCGATGGAAGCAGCTGCCTGCAGTGCGGAACGAGTCACCTTGGTTGGGTCCAGAATGCCCATTTCGATCATGTCGCCGTAGACGCCAGTCGCAGCGTTGTAACCGTAGTTACCTTTGCCGTTCTTGACTTCGTTGACCACAACGCTTGGCTCGTCGCCGGAGTTGGCAGCGATCTGGCGCAGCGGTGCTTCAACGGCACGGCGCAGTACAGCGATACCGACGTTCTGGTCAGCGTTGTCGCCGGTCAGATTGGTCAGGGCTTCCAGAGCACGGATCAGCGCAACGCCACCGCCAGGTACCACGCCTTCTTCAACGGCTGCACGGGTTGCGTGCAGGGCGTCTTCAACGCGGGCCTTCTTCTCTTTCATTTCAACTTCGGAACCGGCGCCAACCTTGATCACTGCAACGCCGCCGGACAGTTTGGCCAGACGCTCTTGCAGTTTTTCACGGTCGTAGTCCGAGGAAGTCTCGGCAACCTGGGTACGGATCTGAGCGATACGCGATTCGATGTCGCCTTCAACGCCAGCACCGTCGACGATGATGGTGTTTTCCTTGGAGATGGTCACGCGCTTGGCGCTACCCAGGTTTTCCAGGGTGGCGCTTTCCAGGCTCAGGCCGATCTCTTCGGAGATAACGGTACCGCCGGTCAATACGGCGATGTCCTGCAGCATGGCCTTGCGACGGTCGCCGAAGCCTGGAGCCTTGACGGCTGCGACTTTGACGATGCCACGCATGTTGTTCACAACCAGGGTCGCCAGGGCTTCGCCTTCAACGTCTTCGGAAACGATCAGCAGCGGACGGCCGGCTTTGGCAACGGCTTCCAGTACAGGCAGCATTTCGCGGATGTTGGAGATCTTTTTGTCGACCAGCAGGATCAGCGGGCTGTCCAGCTCGGCAACCATGGTGTCCGGCTTGTTGACGAAGTACGGGGACAGGTAGCCACGGTCGAACTGCATGCCTTCTACAACCGACAGTTCGTTTTCCAGGCCCGAGCCTTCTTCAACGGTGATCACGCCTTCCTTGCCGACTTTTTCCATGGCTTGGGCAATGATGTCGCCGATGGAGCTGTCGGAGTTGGCGGAGATGGTGCCTACCTGAGCGATAGCCTTGGTGTCAGCGCATGGCTTGGACAGGTTTTTCAGCTCGGCAACGATGGCGATGGTCGCTTTGTCGATACCGCGCTTGAGGTCCATCGGGTTCATGCCGGCAGCGACGGCCTTGTAGCCTTCGTTGACGATGGCCTGAGCCAGGACGGTAGCGGTGGTGGTGCCGTCGCCGGCGTCATCGTTGGCACGGGAGGCAACGTCTTTGACCAGCTGCGCGCCCATGTTCTCGAAACGGTCTTCCAGTTCGATTTCCTTGGCTACGGAAACGCCGTCCTTGGTGATGGTCGGAGCGCCGAAGCTTTTCTCGATGATCACGTTACGGCCTTTAGGGCCCAGGGTCGCCTTTACTGCGTCAGCCAGGACGTTGACACCGGTGAGCATTTTCTTGCGGGCGGAATCGCCGAATTTAACTTCTTTAGCAGCCATGATCGATATTCCTTAAATACTTTGTAGTAACGGGAAAATGAGCGGGAAAATCAGCCTTCCAGTACAGCGAGAATTTCGTTCTCAGCCATTACCAGCAGGTCTTCGCCGTCGACTTTCACAGTGTTGCTGCCGGAGTAAGGGCCGAAAACAACCTTGTCACCCACTTTCACGGCCAGCGCACGTACTTCACCGTTTTCCAGGGTCTTGCCTGGGCCAGCAGCGACGATCACGCCGTGGTTGGCTTTCTCAGCAGCCGAACCTGGCAGGACGATCCCACCGGCGGTTTTCTTTTCTTCTTCGCTGCGACGGATGACGACGCGGTCGTGCAGAGGACGAAGCTTGCTCATTGTCGATCTCTCCTAATTGTGTTTTTCATCGGCCGGTATCAATTCCGGCGGGTTAAATTCCGGCGGTGCCGGTCGCGGCTCGCTGGGCGAACCGCGGAAGTCTGTCTAGTGTCACCACCAGAAACCTTGCGGTGACCGTTACATAAGGGCGCCCAGGCTTATTACAAGGGGCAGCGAACGAATTTTTTTTGTGTGTTGATCAGGAATGAATGCAACACGGCACCCGAAGGTGCCGTGCCGGTGAGGTCTTTATTTGCTGTCGCGGTGTTCGAACTCGCCTTCGATCACATCGCCTTCCCGCCCCAGGGGCTGGCGCGGGGCCGGACCGCCACGGGGTTGCAGGTCTTCGGCAAACGCGCGCTGGCGCATGGCCGCTTCTTCGGCACGCTGGCGCATCTTGCCGGCCAGCAGTTTGCGCGTGACCGGCAGCAGCATCACCAGACCGACTACGTCGCTGATAAAGCCCGGCAGGATCAACAGGCCACCGGCCAGGGCCATCATCAGGCCTTCAAGCATGGTCTGGGCGGGCAGCTCACCGCGGTTCAGGCTTTCACGGGCGCGCAGGGCCGTCGCCAGGCCGGCGACGCGCAGCACCAGAACGCCGAGCATCGAGCCGAGAATGATCAGTAACAGTGCCGGGAAAAATCCGATCGCACCGCTGACTTGAACGAATACGAACAGCTCCAGCACCGGGAACAATAGAAAAAGCAACAAAAAAGGGCGCATCAAATGGTTCCTCAACGCAAGAATGCCTTGCTAGTTCACCTTAGATGACGTCGCCTTTTCGTGAATTCAAGCGCGAACGTCTGATTTTTTCGGCCAGGTCTGCGCGTGAGCCAATGAAACCAGGGCTTCGCGTACTTGTGTCGGTGTGTTGCAAGACTCGGCAAACGGCAACCAGTGCAGGGACTGGCCAATGCGCAGGTGCATGCCTTCGCTGTCGATGCCGGCCAGTTGCGCGGTCTCGGTCGTCGGTAAACCGGCGAGGTCGACGTAATGGGCGATGGCCTTGGCGTGATCGCTGTTCATGTGTTCGATCATGCTGCGCTCGGCCTTGCCCGCGAACGGATTGGCCAGGGTCAGTTGATCGACCCAGTGGATCGCGCCAAACCCACCGATATAACGGTGGCGCACCGGTTTGAGCACCCAGAAATCGAAATCGTGGGCCTGGTGGTAATTGGCCGAGTCAGGGAAGTAGCGGTAGTAGCGCTCGGCAGCGGCTTCGATGCTGGCGGCGTCTTCCAGCTTTTCGGCTTGCGCCAGGTAGGTCAGGCGCCCGACGGCCTGCACATCGTCGGCTTCGCGCTCACCGACCAGCAACGAACACTTGGGGTCGTTCTGTAAATTGTGCGTGTGCTGGGCGATGCGACTGATCAGGATCAGCGGCTGGCCGTGCGCGTCGAGGCAGTACGGCACGACCGAACCGAAGGGAAAACCGGGCATGGCTTTGGACAGTGTGGCCAAGGCCCCACGGTATTCCTTGAGCAACAGCTCTCGGGCGTTCCTGGCAACGTGCGCGCTCACTGTATGACTCCTGGGTTGTTCCGCCGCCCATGGCATATGGGAATGGATCTCAACACAAGGTAATCAATATCCATGCAGGTTGCCAGCGTGTCGCTTTACCAGGCCACACCAAAACCTGCGGTGTAGCGGGTCTTGCTCAAGCTGCTGTCGGAGTCGCCGCTGATGACATCGCGTTCAGCCTTGAGATTGAGCGACGCCCACTCGGTGACTTTGTAGCGCAGGCCCATCTCGGCATCCAGGGAATAGTCGGCCGGACCGTCCAGCGGCTTGCCCAGCTCGCCGTTGGTGAAGAACTCAACGGTCTTGCCCACCAGGTAGCGGTTGTAGTTCCACTTCATGGCCAGGGAGTAGAAGTTGTCCTTGCCGCCATCGGCGTATTCGTAATCGGTGCGGTTGACCAGCGAGCCGAGGGAGAACGCGCCGAGTTCATCGTCCCAGAACTGATAGCCAGGGCCCGTACCGACAGTGCGTTGACGTGCCAGGTCTTCGACCTTGTCTCGCTTGTAGGTCAGGCGACCCTGCCAGAACCAATGCTCGGTGATAAAGCGGTCCAGGTCGTATTCCAACGCCCAGTTGTCGGTGGTGGTGATGTCGTCCTGAAACTCGCGGTTGTATTCGCCCTTACCCGTGTGGCGCCACTGGCCGTGACGGGCCGAAGTCTTGAAGTCGATGTCGTAGTCGTTGGTGTCTTTGTCGGCGCGCTTGTAGTCCAGCGCCAGGTCGATGTTGCCCTTCCAGACCAGATCTTCGATCACAGGCTTGGGCTTGAGGATCTGCTGGATGCTGGCCAAGTCCACAGTCTTGGGCGCTTCGCCATTGGCCAGCACGACTTTGCCATCCTCTGCAGGCTTGAGGGACTTGGCCTTTTCGCCGTCGTAGGCGTCCTGCTTGACCAGCAACTCCTGATCGCTCTCCAGGGTTTTCACCTGCTTCCAGTCCACCGGGATCGCCCCGCCGTAGCTGGTCTGGATCAGCAGCTTGCCGCCGTCGAAGACTTTTATCTTGCCGGTCAGGCGGTCACCGTTTTTCAACCAGACGGTATCGGCGAGCAGGGGCGTGGAAGCACTGAGGACAGCGAGGCACAGCAGGGTTCTGGACAACATAAGCGGATACGGGGCTCGGGGTTGGCGAAAGGAAGAGGCTATCGTGTTAGATAGCCTGAACTGACTCAACTATTTATATTGAGTTCCATGCTCGACGCCAAGCTTACAGACGTTTCTCACAAAAACACCGATGTTCTCAACGGACAGCCTCGCAGTGAATGAACCCGCCGACACCCCGCAAAACCCCGCCGAAATGCGCCGCACCGCACTTTACCTGACGTTGGCGCAGGTGCCTGAAGGCTGCGTGGTCAGTTACGGCGAGTTGGCGCACCTGGCAGGCTTGGGGCGCGCCGCGCGCTGGGTCGGACGCACCTTGAGCCAGCTCCCCGCAGATACCCGATTGCCCTGGCACCGTGTGCTGGGTGCCGGTGGTCGGATAAGCCTGCCGCTGGGCAGTGCATCCGGTGACGAGCAACGTGCGCGTTTACGTAGCGAAGGCGTCACTATCCTGAACAATCGTGTTGATATTCAGCGCCATGGCTGGCGTCCGGTAGAGCACAGCGGTTAGAGTGCGCGCTTTGTTTCCGCAAATCTGAGGCAGACTCCAGCCCATGCCCCGTAAAACCTGGCGCGCCGCGCTCGCCGCCTATGCCAGCCCCTCGACGTTAGTGCTGTTGTTGCTCGGTTTCGCTGCCGGCCTGCCTTATATGTTGGTGTTCTCGACGCTTTCCGTGTGGTTGCGCGAAGCAGGCGTTGCCCGCGAGACCATCGGTTATGCAAGCCTGATCGGGCTGGCCTACGCCTTCAAATGGGTCTGGTCGCCGCTGCTCGACCAATGGCGCCTGCCATTGCTCGGAAAACTCGGGCGCCGGCGTTCCTGGCTGGTGCTCTCCCAGTCGCTGGTGATCCTCGGATTGATCGGCATGGGCTTTTGTGACCCGCAAAAACACTTGTCCTGGTTGATCGCCATTGCCGTCGTCGTTGCATTCGCGTCGGCCACCCAGGACATCGCCGTCGATGCCTACCGCCTGGAAATCGCTGACGACAACCGCCAGGCCGCCCTGGCCGCCAGTTATATGTCCGGTTATCGCATCGCCGCCCTGCTGGCCACGGCCGGTGCGCTGTTCTTTGCCGAGGGCTTCGGTTCCACCGGTTTCAACTATAAACATTCGGCCTGGACCGGCACCTATGTGCTGTTCGGCGTGTTGATGGTCCCGGCGCTGCTCACCACCTTGTTCATGCGCGAACCCAACGTGCCGCTGCGCACCCAGTTGCAGGCCGGGCGCTACAGCTTCGCGCATCAGCTGGTGTCGGTGTTCGTGCTGATCGTGCTGCTGGTGTCCGTGCCGGCGATGTTTACCCAGCTGTACAACACTGACTTCGCCAGCGTGCTGTTCGAGGGCGTGAGCCTGTGGGAATTGTTGATGGAAGACCGCGCATTCCTGCGCGCCATCCTCTATATCCTGCTGACTGCGATGTGTCTCTCCGCCATGGGCCGGCGCGGCCTGGCGCCGGTGCTGACGCCGGTCAACGACTTTATCCTGCGCTACCGCTGGCAGGCGTTGCTGCTGCTCGGGTTGATCGCCTCCTATCGCATGTCCGACACCGTCATGGGCGTGATGGCCAACGTGTTCTATATCGACCAGGGTTTCACCAAGGACCAAATTGCCGGGGTCAGCAAGATCTTCGGCCTGATCATGACCCTGATCGGCGCCGGTATGGGTGGCCTGTTGATCGTGCGGTTCGGTATCCTGCCGATCCTGTTCATCGGCGGCGTGGCCTCGGCCGGCACCAATCTGTTGTTCGTGATGCTCGCCGACATGGGCCCCGACCTGCAGATGCTGATTGTCACCATTTCCCTGGATAACTTCAGCTCGGGCCTGGCCACATCGGCATTTGTCGCCTATCTGTCGAGCCTGACCAACCTCAAGTTCTCCGCCACCCAATACGCCCTGCTCAGCTCGATCATGCTGTTGCTGCCGCGCCTGATCGGCGGGTATTCGGGGGTGATGGTGGAGAAGTTCGGCTATCACAACTTCTTCATGATCACCTGCCTGCTGGGGGTGCCGACGCTGTTCCTGATTGCGCTGCACTGGTTCCAGGAAAACCGCCGCGCCCGGTTGAATCCACCTGCAGAAGACTGAAATGTGGGAGGGGGCTTGCCCCCGATTGCGGTGGGACAGCTGAGTATCTCGTCGCTCAAACACCGCTATCGGGGGCAAGCCCCCCTCCCACATTTGGATCTTCTACAGTCAGTCAGATCCCCCGCAATGTCACGCCTGTACTCCAGCAGCAACCGCCCGTACAATCCCAAGTCATTTCAAGTCCAAGCAACCGACAACGGCCTACCATGCGTACCAGTCAATATTTGCTCGCCACACAGAAAGAAACGCCTTCCGACGCGGTTGTGATCAGCCATCAGCTGATGCTGCGCGCCGGCATGATCCGCAAACTGGCCTCGGGGCTGTACACCTGGCTGCCCATGGGTTTGAAGGTGATGCGCAAGGTCGAAGCCATCGTTCGTGAAGAAATGAACGCCGCCGGCTCTCTGGAAGTGTTGATGCCGAGCACCCAACCGGCTGAACTGTGGCAGGAATCCGGACGCTGGGAAGAGTACGGCCCCGAGCTGCTGCGCTTCAAGGACCGTCATGGCCGCGATTTCTGCGCCGGCCCGACCCACGAAGAAGTCATTACCGACCTGATGCGCAATGAGTTGAGCAGCTATAAACAACTGCCGCTGAACCTGTATCAGATCCAGACCAAATTCCGTGATGAGATCCGCCCACGCTTCGGTTTGATGCGCGGCCGTGAATTCATCATGAAGGACGCCTATTCGTTCCATGCCGACCAGACGTCGTTGCAAGCGACCTACGACCGCATGCACCAGGCCTACTGCAACATCTTCACGCGCCTGGGCCTGAAATTCCGCCCGGTTGAAGCGGACAACGGCTCCATCGGCGGTGCCGGCTCCCACGAGTTCCACGTGCTGGCCGAATCCGGCGAAGACGACATTGCGTTCAGCAATGGTTCGGACTACGCGGCGAACGTCGAAAAAGCCGAAGCCGTACCGCGCGAAACCTCGCGCCCGGCGCCGGCTGAAGAGCTGCGCCTGGTCGATACCCCGGACACCAAGACCATCGCGGCCCTGGTGGAAAAATTCAATCTGCCGATTGAAAAGACCATCAAGACCCTGATCGTGCGTGCCGAAGAAGAAGGCAAGCTGATCGCCCTGGTGATCCGTGGCGACCACGAGCTCAACGAAATCAAGGCGGCCCAGCAGCCTGGCGTGGCAAGTCCGCTGGTCATGGCCACCGATGCCGAACTGCGCGACGCCATTGGCGCCGGCGCCGGTTCCCTCGGCCCGCTGAACCTGCCGCTGCCGATCATCATCGACCGTTCCGTCGAGCTGATGAGCGACTTCGGTATCGGCGCCAACATCGACGACAAGCACTACTTCGGCGTGAACTGGGAGCGCGACCTGCCGGTTCCGACGGTGGCTGACCTGCGTAACGTCGTGGCCGGCGACCCGAGCCCGGATGGCAAGGGCACCCTGGAGATCAAGCGCGGCATCGAAGTCGGGCACATCTTCCAGCTGGGCAACAAGTACAGCAAGGCGATGAAGTGCGAAGTACTGGGCGAGAACGGTAAGCCGATCACCCTGGACATGGGCTGCTACGGCATTGGCGTTTCCCGTGTGGTCGCCGCTGCCATCGAGCAGAACAACGACGAGAAAGGCATTATCTGGAGCGACGCGCTGGCGCCGTTCCAGGTTGCGCTGGTGCCGTTGCGCTATGAAACCGAGCAAGTACGCGAAGCCACCGACAAACTGTATGCCGAACTGACGGCCGCCGGTTTTGAAGTGCTGCTCGATGACCGGGACAAGAAAACCAGCCCGGGCATCAAGTTCGCCGACATGGAGCTGATTGGCATCCCGCACCGGATCGTGGTCAGTGACCGCGGCCTGGCCGATGGCAATCTGGAATACAAGAGCCGGACCGAAGCCGAGGCCCAACCGTTGCCGGTGGCTGACGTGCTGTCTTTCCTTCAGGCGCGTATTCGTCGCTGAAAACCAGATCAAGAGAAGTCATGTTCAAGCGAAACACCAGAGCCCTGGGGGGCGCCGCCTTGTGCGGCGCCCTGCTGGTCAGCGGCTGCGCCAACCAGATGTCGCAACGCAGTGAGCACGAGGAGCGGGTCGAGCGCAAGTTGCTCGACCACAGCCTGCAGATCGATGTGGGTGAGCCCAAAGTGCTGGAGCTGCCGCAACGTCGGGTTCGGATTCACGAGCAAAAGACTTTCGAGGTCACCGAATTCGAAGTCACAAGGCGTTACGACCGCTACACGCCCTACCAGCCCTGGCGCAAACTCTATGAGATGCCACTGGGTGCCGTTGCGTTGGTGGCCGGCGCGGGGGCCAATGTGGCGAATATCTTCGCCCTCGGCAACCTGCCTGCCAGCATGACGCACGATTGGCTGAGCTACGGCGTGGACGGCATCAACCCGTTCATGAACGTGCAATCCCACGGTCGTGCGCAGCAGAACCTCGCGGCTATCGATGAAGTGCAGCGTGACAAGCGCCTGGAATATTCGAGCCTGCCCTGGAGCGAACGCCCGGTACAGGTCACCGCCGGCAAACAGACCCATGAACTGACCACTGACCGCGACGGCGTCCTGCGCCTGAACCTGTTGGACAGTCCGTTTGCCGAGCAGGACCTGAACCGCGTCACCACCTTGAAGATCAGCGTGGAAGACGGCCAGGACGATGTGCACACGGATTCGACCCTGGCGATCAGCAACACCCTTCGCGGCAAATTGCTGGAAGCCCATGGCCTGATCTATGACGATTTGGAAGACGACGAAGTCAACCAGTGGGTGCACCGGGTCAAGCGCCTCTCGGAGCTGGGCCTGGAAGAAGAAGCCAGCGAGCTTGAGCAAAGCCTGATTGAACTGACGCGCAACGATCCGGAATTGCAGCAGGAGTTTTTGCAGGCACTGGCCAAGGATGCGGGGCGACTCGTCGCAGATCCTGGCCCACGCTGAGTTTTCAGACCGTTCAAAGATCCAAATGTGGGAGGGGGCTTGCCCCCGATAGCGGGGTGTCAGTGTCAGATGTACTGACTGACACACTGCAATCGGGGGCAAGCCCCCTCCCACATTTGGATCTCTCACATTTTTTAATCCCGGGTTCTACCAGGACAACTCGAGCTGTTCGTTGCCGCTGCTCAAATCCAGCAACCTCACCCCGATCCCCAACAATCGCACTGGTTTCCCACCACGGTTGAACGCCTGGGTCATCAGCTGTTCATAACTCTGCAGATCCCGCCCTGCCCCGGCCTGCTCCAGGGTGGTCTGGGTGAAGTCATGGAACTTGACCTTCACGAACGGCTTGCCTGCCCGGTAGCTGCTGTCGATACGCGCCATGCGCCCGGCCAGGGTTTCCATCAACTCAGGCAGCTTAGCCAGACAGCTGGAAAGATCCGGCAAGTCCACATCGTAGGTATTTTCGACACTGATAGATTGCCGCCGACTGTCGTTCTGCACCACGCGGTCATCGATCCCACGGGCAAGGCTCCAGAGACGCTCCCCGAAACTGCCGAATTCGCGCACCAGCGCCAGCTTGTTCCACTCACGCAATTGCAGGCAATCCTCAATGCCCAGGCGCGCCAGCTTGTCGGCGGTGACCTTGCCCACCCCATGCAATTTACTCACCCGCAACTGCGAGACAAAATCTTCGACCTGGTCCGGGGTAATCACAAACAGGCCGTTGGGTTTCTTCCAATCGCTGGCGATCTTGGCCAGAAACTTGTTGGGCGCCACGCCGGCAGACACGGTGATGTGCAACTGCTTGGACACACGCCGGCGAATGTCCTGGGCGATGCGCGTGGCACTGCCGCCAAAATGCGGACTGTCGGAGACGTCGAGGTAGGCTTCATCCAGCGACAACGGCTCGATCAGGTCGGTGTAGTCGCGAAAGATCGTCTGGATTTCCTTCGACGCTTCTTTATAGGCATCCATACGCGGCTTGACGATCGTCAGGTCCGGGCACAGCTTCAACGCGTGACGCGATGACATCGCCGAGCGCACCCCGTAAGCCCGCGCTTCGTAATTGCACGTAGCGATCACCCCCCGCCGATCTGCCGAGCCACCGACAGCCAAGGGTTTTTGCGCCAGGCTCGGGTCGTCGCGCATCTCGATGGCGGCGTAGAAGCAATCACAGTCGACGTGGATGATTTTGCGCTGCGTCATATAAACGGGGTGTGAATCAACGGGTGGCCAGTATCGCATTCACCCCTGTATATAGCACCAGTAGTTTGAATCTTCCGCCTGAGCGGTAGGAAATATCCAAGATGAATTGGTTTTCTCAATCGAATTCGACCTTCCAATAGAGCTGAAAGCCCTGGCCTGACTGGCCCCGCGCCCTCCGCAAGCCTGCCTTGGAGAGCTAACCAATTGAACCGCAAGCGCTTTTGTTCGATTTTAGGGTTGACACACTCGCGTTCCTCTGTAGAATGCCGACACACAGACGCGGGATGGAGCAGTCTGGTAGCTCGTCGGGCTCATAACCCGAAGGTCGTCGGTTCAAATCCGGCTCCCGCAACCAAACATCAAAAAAGGCTACTCGAAAGAGTGGCCTTTTTTGTGCGTGCCTGTTTTTACCCCCTCCCCTCAATGGGCGGTGCCAAGGCATTGATTTTGAATAAAACCCACTTATTTGAGCCATTGCAGCATTAACGGTTGACACCTCGGCGCTGGACTGTAGAATGCCGCCCACAGACGCGGGATGGAGCAGTCTGGTAGCTCGTCGGGCTCATAACCCGAAGGTCGTCGGTTCAAATCCGGCTCCCGCAACCAAACATCAAAAAAGGCTACTCGAAAGAGTGGCCTTTTTTGTATCCGGTGAAAAAGTTCTTCTGAAACAATGGCATGGCATCTTTCATGAAACCGTAGACGGTTTGCAGAGTCCATCTCATTGCACGCTATGCTCAATGCTCAAGCGCTACCCTCTACGACCAATGGCCGCAGTCGCCGCACTCGGTGATCCGCGTTAATATTTGTAATTATTTTGTCCATAGGGATTGGTAACTTGGCTGGATACCCCCATCCTGTCGCGCACAATCCACGAGGTGATTGATGCGCGCCAACTCGTCTGAACCACAAGACACTGTCACAGCGGAACAACCGATCCCTCCCACCCGATTGCGTTGGTTGGATCTGTTGAGCAAATACCGTCAGCCCATCGGCCTGGCCGTGACCTTGCTGCTGTTTGCCATTGCTCTGATCGCCTGCCGACATCTGTTGTTGGAACTCGATCTCTACGCCCTCCACGACTCGATCCTGGAAGTCCCCAAGCCTGCCTTGCTCGGCGCGTTTGCGGCGGCGGTGGCCGGTTTCATCATTCTGTTGGGCTATGAATTTTCCGGCGCACGTTATGCCGGCGTGAAACTGCCCGCCAAGACCCTGGCACTGGGGGGCTTCACCGCCTTTGCCATCGGCAACGCCATTGGCTTGTCGATGCTCTCGGGCGGCTCGGTGCGCTACCGTCTCTATGCACGCCACGGCATCGGTGCTTCGGAAGTCGCGCACATGACCGTGTTCGCCAGCCTGGCGCTGGGCTGCGCGCTTCCCCCCCTGGCCGCTTTGGCCACAATGAGCAACCTGCCGGCGGCATCGACCTACCTGCATTTATCGCAAAGCCTGCTGGGCGGTGTTGCCGGTGCTGTACTGCTGTTGTCGGCCATGCTGTGCATCGGCATCTATCGCCGTCGCCTGCCGGAACAACCCTACCCGGATAACCTGCTGGTCAAGGCCGGGCGCCGCACCCTGCGCCTGCCTGGCCGGCGCTTGACGTTCCTGCAGTTGATCATCACCGCACTGGATGTCGCCGCCGCCGCCACCGTCCTTTATCTGCTGCTGCCGGAAGCGCCACCCTTCGGCCCGTTCCTGCTGGTGTACCTGCTGGCCCTGGCCGCCGGCGTACTCAGCCACGTACCGGGTGGCGTGGGGGTGTTCGAAGCGATCCTGCTGGCGGCCTTCGCCGACAAACTCGGCGCCGCGCCACTGGCCGCCGCCCTGCTGCTGTACCGGATGATCTACGTGGTATTGCCGCTGCTGATCGCCTGTATCTTCCTGCTGGTCAACGAGGCCCAGCGCCTGTTCCAGACCCAGCAGAGCCTGCGCGTCGCCTCCGGCCTTGCGGCACCGGTGCTGGCCGTACTGGTTTTTTTGTCCGGCGTGGTCCTGCTGTTTTCCGGCGCCACGCCGGAGATCGATTCACGCCTGGAAAACATCGGCTTCCTGATTCCCCACCGCCTGATTGACGCGTCGCACTTCGGTGCCAGCCTGATCGGCGTGCTGTGCCTGCTGCTGGCCCAAGGCTTGCGTCGACGTCTGTCGGCGGCCTGGATGCTGACCATGGTGCTACTGCTGGTAGGCGCCCTGCTCTCGTTGCTCAAGGGCTTCGACTGGGAAGAAGCCAGCCTGATGACCATGACCGCCGTGCTGCTGGCGATCTTCCGACGCTCGTTCTACCGCGCCAGCCGCTTGACCGAACTGCCCTTCTCACCGCTGTACCTGGTGGCCAGCGTGTGCGTGCTGGGCGCGTCGATCTGGCTGCTGCTGTTCGCCTATCAGGACGTGCCCTACAGTCATCAACTGTGGTGGCAGTTCACCCTCGATGCCAACGCCCCACGCGGCCTGCGTTCGTTGCTGGGTGCCGCCGTCCTGCTGGTGATCGTGTCGCTGACCTGGCTGCTGCGTACCGCACGCCCGGTCATCCATCTGCCGACCCCGGACGAACTCGAGCGCGCCTCCAAAATCCTGATGGCCTCCTCGCAACCCGACGGCGGGCTGGCGCTGACCGGCGACAAGGCGTTGCTGTTCCACCCTAATGATGAAGCCTTCCTGATGTATGCCCGTCGAGGGCGCAGCCTGGTGGCCTTGTATGATCCGATCGGGCCGACCCAGCCGCGCGCCGAGATGATCTGGCAGTTCCGCGACCTGTGCGACATTCACCACGCACGGCCGGTGTTCTATCAAGTGCGCGCCGAGAACCTGCCGTACTACATGGATATCGGACTCACCGCGATCAAGCTGGGCGAAGAAGCCCGCGTCGACCTGAAACGCTTTGACCTGGAAGCCAAGGGCAAGGAAATGAAGGATTTGCGCTACACCTGGAACCGTGGCACCCGCGACGGTCTGTCCCTGGAGATCTGCGAGCCGGGCACGGCGCCGATGGATGAATTAAAAGTTATCTCGGACGCCTGGCTAACCGGTAAGAATGTGCGCGAAAAGGGCTTCTCCCTGGGCCGCTTCAGCGACGACTACCTCAAGCACTTCCGTATCGCGATCATTCGCTTCGAAGGGCGCCCGGTGGCCTTCGCCAACCTGCTCGAGACGTACAACCATGACCTGGCCAGTCTCGACCTGATGCGCGCCCACCCGGACGCACCGAAGCTGACCATGGAGTTCATGATGGTCGGTCTGATTCAACATTATAAGAGTCACGGCTACGCCCGCTTCAGCCTCGGCATGGTGCCGTTGTCGGGCCTGCAACCCCGGCGTGGCGCGCCACTGACCCAACGCTTGGGCTCGATGGTGTTCCGCCGTGGCGAGCAACTGTATAACTTCCAAGGTTTGCGCCGCTTCAAAGACAAGTTCCAGCCTGACTGGGAACCCCGTTACATGGCCGTGCCCGCAGGACTTGATCCGCTGGTGGCACTGGCCGATACCGCCGCCCTGATCGCGGGCGGCTTGACTGGATTGGTGAAACGCTGATGATTCGACGCTCCTGGCGGTATGTATTGGCTGTTGTGGTGCTGCTCGCGCTGATCCTGGGCGGCGGTTACTGGTACTGGAACCGCCCTGCTCCACAGCCGACCCTGGAGCAAATGCCCCAGGCCGATGGCTCGGTGATGACCCGCGTCAGCCCTGCCGGCGCGGTGAAGGCCCGCGTGGCAGTGGCCGTGATGGCCGACGAAACCCTCACCGACAGCCAACTGATCGCCCTCAGCCAGGGTGGCTCGGCGCAGCTCGTTCAGGTGATTCTGCCCAAGGATGACTGCAAGCTGCAGGTGCAAGCGCTGCAGAGCGCCCTGGCCCAGCTTAAAGGCCCGGCGACCCTGGTCAGCGGCATTGGCCCTGGCGCAGCGCTCGCCTGGCGCTGGCTGGCCACACAGAACGACGACAAGGCCAACGCCATTTCCGTCGGCTTTGCCCTGAAACAGGAAGGCTGCAACGACCCGCTGCCGAAAACCGCCGCCCATGGCAACTGGCTGGTGGCCTGGAATGACAACCCTGACGATGAAAGCGCCAGCTTCGTACGTGACACACCGCGTGCCACCACCAGCATCAGCGACTACGACATTCATTACCCGCAAGTGCTGAACAACGAGCTGCGCAAGCAGCTGGTAGGTTCGGACAACGGCGGCCTGGCGATTCCAGTGGTGGAAGTGCCGGCCGGTCAGGCCAAGGACACCGTGACCCTGTTCCTCTCCGGTGATGGCGGCTGGCGTGACCTGGACCGCGACGTGGCCGGCGAAATGGCGAAGATCGGCTACCCGGTGGTCGGCATCGACACCCTGCGCTACTACTGGCAGCACAAAACCCCGGAACAAAGCGCCAAGGACCTTACCGAACTGATGCAGCACTACCGGCAGAAATGGGGCACCAAGCGCTTCGTGCTGACCGGTTACTCGTTCGGCGCCGACGTCCTGCCGGCCATCTACAACCGTATGCCGGCAAACGAACAGCAACGCGTCGACGCGATCATTCTGCTGGCCTTCGCCCGCACCGGCAGTTTTGAGATTGAAGTGGAAGGCTGGCTGGGCAACGCCGGCAAAGAAGCCGCGACCGGCCCGGAAATGGCCAAGCTGCCCCCCGAAAAAGTGGTGTGCATCTATGGCGCGGAAGAAGTCGACGAGAGTGGCTGCACCGACAAGACTGCCGTGGGCGAAGCCATGAAGCTGCCGGGCGGGCATCACTTCGATGAGAACTATCCGGCGCTGGCCAAGCGGTTGGTGGATATCATCGTGAAACACCAGGCCAAAGCCGAGTAATCCCAGGCTATACACAAAACCAAATGTGGGAGGGGGCTTGCCCCCGATAGCATGGTGTCAGTCAATGATGTTGTGACTGATCCACCGCTATCGGGGGCAAGCCCCCTCCCACAGTTGTATTGCATTGTCAGCTGGATCTAGCGCGGCTCGATATGCGCAATCATCAACTGCACCGTCTCATTGCCACGAAACTCATTCACATCCAGCTTGTAGGCCAACTCCACCCAGCGCACGGTCGGGTTCGGCCAGACTTCACGGTCTACCCCAAACGCAATGCCATCAAGCTTCACCGACCCGCATTCGCTCTTGAGCACCACCTTCAAGTGCCGCTCGCCGACCACCCGCTGTTCCACCAACTGGAACACACCGTGAAACAACGGCTCGGGAAAGTGTTGCCCCCACGGGCCGGCATGGCGCAGCGCGCGCGCCAGTTCCAGGTGAAACTCTTCCACCGCCAGGGTGCCATCGGAGAGCAGCCGCCCGGTGAGGTCTTCTTCGCGCAGTTGCCGACGCACTTCGGCATCGAAAGCCTCGGCAAACAAGGGGAAGTTCGCTTCGGGCAGGGTCAGGCCCGCCGCCATCGCGTGACCGCCGTATTTGGCGATCAGGTTGGGGTGCTGGCTGGCCACCACCGCCAGCGCGTCACGGATATGAAAGCCCTGTACTGAACGCCCGGAGCCCTTGAGCAGGCCATCACCGGCATCGGCAAACGCGATGGTGGGACGGAAATAACGTTCTTTCATGCGCGAGGCCAGAATCCCGATCACACCCTGGTGCCACTCCGGGTCGAACAGGCACAAGCCGTACGGCATTGACTCCACCGGCAAATCCTTGAGTTGAGCCAGGGCTTCGCGCTGCATGCCTTGCTCGATGGATTTGCGGTCCTGGTTCATGCCGTCCAACTGCGCGGCCATTTCCCGCGCCGCGGCAACATCGGTGGTCAGCAGGCATTCGATGCCCAGGCTCATATCGTCCAGGCGCCCGGCCGCATTGAGCCGTGGGCCGAGAATAAAGCCCAGGTCGGTGGAGGTGATGCGGGCATGGTCACGCTTGGCCACTTCAAGGATCGCCTTGATCCCCGGCCGCGCGCGGCCAGCGCGGATACGCTCCAATCCTTGATGCACCAGGATGCGGTTGTTGGCGTCCAGCGGCACCACGTCGGCGACGCTGCCCAGGGCCACCAGGTCGAGCAGTTCACCAATGTTCGGCTGCGGGCTGCTGTCATACCAGCCCAGGCTGCGCAAACGCGCGCGCAGGGCCATCAGTACGTAGAAGATCACGCCCACACCGGCCAGTGCCTTGCTGGGGAACGCACAGCCTGGCTGGTTCGGATTGACGATCGCGTCCGCCGCCGGCAGTTCGTCGCCCGGCAAGTGGTGATCGGTCACCAGCACCTTCAGCCCCGCCGCCTTCGCCGCCGCCACGCCTTCGACGCTGGAGATACCGTTGTCCACCGTGATCAGCAACTGCGGCTCGCGCTGCAGCGCCACCGCAACGATCTCCGGCGTCAGGCCGTAGCCGTATTCAAAACGGTTGGGCACTAGGTAATCGACATGGGCCGCACCGAGCAAACGCAGGCCCAGTGTACCTACGGTGCTGGCGGTGGCGCCGTCGGCATCGAAGTCACCGACGATCAGGATGCGCTGGCGTTGTTCCAACGCCGTCACCAGCAGGTCGACGGCGGCATCGATGCCCTTGAGCTGCTGATAGGGAATCAACCGCGCCAGGCTCTTGTCCAGCTCGGCTTCCGATTGCACCCCGCGCGCGGCGTAGAGACGGGTCAGCAGCGGGGGCAATTCACCGAGGAATGGCAGGACGGCGGGCAAGGGACGGGGATCGATACGCATGGGACGCTGGGGGGTTCTCTGTAGGGGAATAATAGCTGGCTTCAAGCTTCAAGCTTCAAGCTTCAGGCTTCAGGCTTCAGGCTTCAAGCTTCAAGCTTCAAGCTTGCAGCTAAAAGCTTGCCGCTTGTAGCTGCAACTCTTCAATCGCGCTCTCCAACGAGCCATTGCAGTTGCACTTCATGCTGGCCACGGTCATCGGTGACGAAGATCGTGCCTTCGCTGATCATCACGTCCCACTTGATCACGCGCGGCATGTCCTTGGCCAGAACCTCCAGAATTTCCTGCGGCACGGCAGCGATATGCACGTTCTTCAGGTTATTCGCCACCGGCACCACCTTGCCTTCCCACACCCGCAGGCTGCCGTAGGCCAGCAGGCTGGTGCGTTCGGTGCGACGCGAGCACCAGGTCAGGCGGTCTGCATCCGGCTGGCCGACTTCGATCCAGTGCAACACCCGATCATCCAGGCTCTTTTCCCACAGGGCCGGCTCGTCGACATCCGACAAGCCACGGCCGAACGCCAACTGCTCGTTGTACCAGAGGGCGTAGGCCAGCAGGCGCACGGTCATGCGTTCTTCGGTTTCCGAAGGGTGGCGGGCGATGGTCTGTTTGACGCTCTCGTACACCGAACGGTCAAGGTCGGTGAGGTTGAGTTCGAATTTGTAGGTCGTGGACGGCTGGGCCATGAACGGGCTCTGGAGACAAGGAAAGGCGGCCAGTCTAACCGATGGCGAGGCCAATCAACGAATACTGCGCTGCATCCAGGCTGCCCGCCTATGTTAAAAAGCAGTACGTCACCGTCCCGCGCGCTCAAGGATCCCCATGTCGCTTAATGCCAAACCGCTTGCCGGCCTGAAAGTCATCGAACTCGGCACCCTGATTGCCGGCCCTTTTGCCTCACGTATCTGCGCCGAGTTCGGCGCCGAGGTGATCAAGGTCGAATCCCCGGACGGCGGCGACCCCCTGCGCAAATGGCGCAAATTGTATGAAGGCACCTCGCTGTGGTGGTTCGTGCAGGCGCGTAACAAGCAGTCGCTGACCCTCAACCTCAAGCACCCGGATGGCCTGGCGATCCTCAAGCAATTGTTGGCCGACGCCGACATCCTGATCGAAAACTTCCGCCCCGGCGTGCTGGAAAAACTCGGCCTGGGCTGGGAGACCCTGCACGCACTGAACCCCAGGCTGGTGATGGTGCGCCTTTCCGGCTTTGGCCAGACCGGGCCAATGAAAGACCAACCGGGGTTTGGCGCGGTGGGCGAGTCCATGGGCGGCCTGCGCTACATCACCGGCTTCGAAGACCGCCCGCCCGTGCGCACCGGGATTTCCATCGGTGACTCGATTGCCGCGCTGTGGGCGGTGATCGGTGCGCTGATGGCCCTGCGTCATCGTGAAGTCAACGGTGGCCTGGGCCAGGTGGTGGACGTGGCGCTGTACGAAGCCATCTTCGCCATGATGGAAAGCATGATCCCCGAGTTCGACGTGTTCGGCTTCATTCGCGAACGCACCGGCAATATCATGCCGGGTATTACGCCCTCCTCGATCCACACCAGCGCCGACGGCAAACATGTGCAGATTGGCGCCAATGGCGATGCGATCTTCAAGCGCTTCATGGTCGCCATCGGCCGCGACGACCTGGCGAACGACCCGGCGCTTGCCAGCAATGACGGGCGTGACAGCCGCC
Organism: Pseudomonas sp. CFBP13528; assembly: GCF_005233615.1. NCBI lineage: Bacteria > Pseudomonadati > Pseudomonadota > Gammaproteobacteria > Pseudomonadales > Pseudomonadaceae > Pseudomonas > Pseudomonas sp. CFBP13528. The sequence continues at coordinate 98,219 of NZ_QGAJ01000014.1, read as the reverse complement.
GCGATGAGCTGTACGGGGTGATCGATCGCTGGGTCAACGCCTTGCCGCTGGAGCAGGTCATGGCGCAGTTGAATCAGGCCCAGGCGCCCGCCAGCCGCATCTACAGTGCCGAAGACATGCTGGGTGACCCGCAGTTCCTGGCCCGGGAGATGTTCCTCAGCGCGCAACTGCCGGGTGGCAAGGCTTTCAAGATGCCCGGCATCGTGCCCAAGCTGTCGGATACGCCAGGCAGCTGCGAATGGGTAGGACCGCAATTGGGCGAGCACAACACTGTGGTGCTCAACGCGCTGGGCTATGACGCGGCGGCCATCGCCCGCCTGCGTGCCGATGGCGCGATCTGAGCGCGCGCCGTGCCAAATCCCAGGCAAAAAGAAACCCCGAGGAGTGGGGAGACAACTCGGGGTTAAACGTGATCTACAAAGACCAGTACAACAAGCCACAAACACCGGAGCACAATGTTTGCTCTTGCTGTTACAAACTCTGACCGGCCATGCCGTAGGAAGTTTCGAAGGATAAATAATTCTTCATGCGCACACCGGGGTTCGTGTCATGGCGGCGTTTCGCAGGGCTGCGATGACCGAGGGCTCAAGTCGACCTTCGGCAATTTTCAAATCGCGCAGCAGGCAATCCGCCACATCCACCAGCGCGCGCTTGTCGGTCAACTGTGCGCGGTTGAATTCGCGCTCGACCATGATGGCGCCACCGGGGTTCTTCACGGTCACCAGGCATTCGCCCTGCACACCAGAGGTGGTCAGCGTAACCAGATAAGGGCTCAGTGCTTCTTCGAGCAACAGGCTGATACTTTCCATCTCGATCACCACTCAATAGTTCGGGAACAATCGTTTCAACGGGTGCTGCATCTCTCCTAGTGACTGGTTGTGACGTAGGAAAGTTCGCTTTTTCGTCTTTCAAGGGTTGTGCGGGGATGACGTCTCCAGCATGCGCTTGCAACATGACAGGCAAAAAACGGCGACACATAACTGCTTACGCAATGGGTTGCGGTTTTGGGCTACGCCGAGCGCGCAGGCCAGGCGTGAATCCTATACTCGGTGAGCGCTGATCACCCTGCCGTGCAGGCAGAGTGCATGTCATAGGCCCTTATTGCGAAGGATGAAAATGATGTTGGAACAAAATGAACAGCAAGCATCGATGGAGAGGATGCATGCCGATGTAAGGCGCATCTATGCCGAAATATCACGCATGCAGGCTGAGCAAGATAAGCTCAAATCGGAATCACTGAAGATAAATTGCGAAACTTTCTGGTACCCCATGGGCGTAGCGATGGCCGTGGTCGCAACGATTGCCTCAATCACTGGAGTGGCTATTAAACTGCTCCTGTAAACAGCACGTTGTCGGGCCTGCCAGAAACAAAAAACGCCGCTGACCCAGGGAAGGGAAAGCGGCGTTTTTGTCTACGCGGTGCGCCTTACAGCGGCTTGCCCCGATTGCCATGCTGGCTGACAAACGCCTGCACAGTCTTCAGGTCGTTAGCCAGCACCGTGCAACGCTCTTCGCGCTCGAACAGATCCGCCAGATGCTGCGGCAGCTCCAGGGCCTTGCCAACACCGGCCTTTTCCACCGCTTCGGGGAATTTGACCGGGTGCGCAGTGCCAAGGATCACCATGGGGATATCCAGGCTGCGACGGCACTCGCGGGCGGCCTTCACACCGATGGCCGTGTGCGGGTCAAGCAACTCGCCGGTCTGGGCGTAGACCTCGGCGATGGTTTCGCATGTCTGCGCGTCGTCCACCGCCAGGGAGTCGAACAGCTTGCGGGTTTCGGTCCAGCGCTCTTGCTCGACGCTGAAACCGCCACCCTGCTTGAAGCTGTTCATCAGCTCGGCCAACGCCGCGCCATTGCGACCGTGCATGTCGAACAGCAGGCGTTCGAAGTTCGACGACACCATGATGTCCATCGACGGCGACAGCGTGGCGTGCAGGGTTTCCTTGACGTACCCGTTGCCGCTCATGAAGCGGTGCAGGATGTCGTTGCGGTTGGTCGCGACGATCAACTGATTGATCGGCAGGCCCATGTTGCGCGCCAGGTAGCCGGCGAAGATGTCGCCGAAGTTGCCGGTCGGCACCGAGAACGACACCGAACGCGCCGGGCCGCCCAACTGCAGGGAGGCGTGGAAGTAGTAGACGATCTGGGCCATGATCCGCGCCCAGTTGATCGAGTTCACCGCCACCAGGCGCGTGCCCTTGAGGAAACTCTGGTCGGCGAAGCTGTTCTTGACCATTTCCTGGCAGTCATCGAAGTTGCCTTCGATGGCAATGTTATGGATGTTCTCACCGAAAATGGTGGTCATCTGGCGACGCTGCACCTCCGAGACGCGCTTGTGCGGGTGCAGGATGAAGATGTCGACGTTTTCGCAGTGCTTGCACCCTTCGATGGCCGCCGAGCCGGTATCACCGGAAGTGGCGCCGATGATCACCACGCGCTCGCCGCGTTTTTCCAGTACGTAGTCGAGCAGGCGACCCAGCAATTGCAGGGCAAAGTCCTTGAACGCCAGGGTCGGGCCGTGGAACAGCTCAAGCACCCACTCGTTGCCGTTCAACTGGCGCAGGGGCGCAATGGCGCTGTGGGAAAACACGCCGTACGTTTCTTCCAGGATCTTCTTGAAATCCACATCCGGAATGCTGCCGGTGACGAACGGGCGCATCACTCGGAATGCCAGCTCGTGGTACGGCAGGCCGGCCCAGGAAGCGATTTCTTCCTGGGTGAAGCGTGGCAGGTTCTCCGGCACGTACAGGCCGCCGTCGGTGGCAAGGCCTGCCAGCAGAACATCTTCGAAATTCAGGGCCGGTGCCTGGCCGCGGGTGCTGATATAGCGCATAGGGGCAAACCTTCGGTTTGGGCTTCAAGCTTCAAGTTACAAGCGGCAAGTTAGAGCGAATCGGCTTTTACTTGCAGCTTGTAGCTAACCGCTTGCAGCTGAATTAATTCAAATGCTCGACGCGGATACGGACCACCGGTCCAACCACGCCCTGGAGCGCTTCGAGTGCTCGGATGGCATCGTTGATATGCTGCTCGAGCACGCGGTGGGTCAGCAGGATCATCGGCACCTGGCCGTTCTGCTCCTCGACTTCCTTCTGCATGATCGACTCGATGTTGATCCCGCGCTCCGACAGGATACTCGCCACCTGGGCCAGCACGCCCGGATGATCCTGGGCCTGGATGCGCAGGTAGTAGGCGCTTTCGCAGGCTTCGATCGGCAGGATCGGGTGGGCCGACAGCGAGTCCGGCTGGAAGGCGAGGTGCGGTACGCGGTTTTCCGGGTCGCTGGTCATGGCGCGAACCACATCCACCAGGTCGGCGATTACCGAGGAAGCGGTCGGCTCCATGCCGGCACCGGCGCCGTAGAACAGGGTGGAGCCGGCGGCATCACCGTTGACCATCACCGCGTTCATCACGCCATTGACGTTGGCGATCAGGCGGTCGGCCGGGATCAGTGTCGGGTGCACACGCAATTCGATACCGGCCGGGGTGCTGCGCGCCACACCGAGGTGCTTGATGCGGTAGCCCAGGGCTTCGGCGTAGTTCACGTCGGCGGTGGTCAGTTTGGTGATGCCTTCGGTGTAGGCCTTGTCGAACTGCAGCGGGACACCAAAGGCGATGGACGCCAGGATGGTCAGCTTGTGGGCCGCATCGATGCCTTCCACGTCAAAGGTCGGGTCGGCTTCGGCATAACCCAGGGCCTGGGCTTCAGCCAGCACGTCTTCGAACGTGCGACCCTTTTCGCGCATTTCGGTAAGGATGAAGTTACCGGTGCCGTTGATGATGCCGGCGACCCAATTGATGCGGTTGGCGGACAGGCCTTCACGAATCGCCTTGATCACCGGGATGCCGCCGGCCACGGCGGCTTCGAACGCCACGATCACGCCCTTCTCACGGGCCTTGGCGAAGATTTCGTTACCGTGCACGGCGATCAGCGCCTTGTTGGCGGTGACCACGTGCTTGCCGTTCTCGATGGCCTTGAGCACCAGCTCGCGGGCTACGGTATAGCCGCCTACCAGCTCGATGACTATATCGATGTCAGGGTTGGTGGCCACGGCGAACACATCGTTGGTAATCGCAATACCGGTCGTTTCGAACTGAGGCTTCGGCGAACGCGTGGCGATCTGCGCCACTTCAATCTCACGCCCTGCACGGCGGGAAATTTCTTCAGCGTTACGCTGAAGTACGTTGAAGGTGCCGCCACCGACGGTCCCTAACCCACAGATGCCTACTTTGACCGGTTTCACTGAAGAACTCCCCATGAAACGGCCGACGCGAGGTCGGCCGTGGAACACAGCCGCACAACTGCGGCTCTCAATTAATGACCCGCCGACGGTTCGGCGGATCATGCTCGTCGAAGGCTCGACGATTAATGCTTACTTGGCACCCAGTGCCAGTTTGGCAACTTGTGGTGCCGGCTGGTAGCCCGGAATCACCTGGCCGTCGGCCAAGACGATGGCCGGTGTGCCGTTCACGCCGATGGACTGGCCCAGGGCGAACTGCTTGGAAACCGGATTGGCGCATTTGGCCGCCTTGATTTCCTTGCCATCGACCATCTTGTCCATGGCCGCTTTCTTGTCGGCCGAGCACCAGACCGCCTGCAACTGCTCATCACCCGGCGAACCCAGGCCCTGGCGCGGGAATGCGACGTAGCGCACTTCCACACCCAGCTTGTTCAAGGCAGGCACTTCGGCGTGCAGCTTGTGGCAATACGGGCAGGTGGTGTCGGTGAACACGGTGATGTGGGTCTTGGTCTCACCGATGGCCGGGTACACCACGGTTTCAGCCACGGGAATACCGTTGATCAGCTTGGACACGCCGAGGCGTTCGGCTTTCTCGGTCAGGTTGACCGGCTTGCCGTCCTTGAGCTGGAACAGGTAGCCCTGAACGATGTACTGGCCATCGGCACTGGCGTACAGCACGCGGCTGCCCTTGAGCTTGACTTCGTACAGACCGGCCATGGGGCTGGCACTGATGCTTTCGATGGGGGTATCGAGTTGCAGGTTGACCAGGCTCTTGCGAATGGCCTGCTCAGCCGCATCGTCGGCGACGGCAAAGGTGGAAACCAACGCAATGGCTGCGGCGGCAATAATCTGGGTCAAGCGCATGGTAACTCCTGAAGGCAGATGCAGGGACGGGTGCAGCTACGCCGATTGGAAACCGGGGGTGTGGACCGTCGCCTTTGCGAACCGGCAAAGCCTACCACAGTTGGGCCGCAGGGCAGCCCGCAGCCGAACAAATTGGGATTTTTCAGCCGCGTGGATGGTGCTTGGCGTGCATCTCCTGCAAGCGCGCCCGTGCCACATGGGTGTAGATCTGGGTGGTGGACAAGTCGCTGTGGCCGAGCAGCATCTGTACCACACGCAGATCCGCGCCATGATTGAGCAAGTGGGTGGCGAACGCATGACGCAAGGTATGCGGCGACAGGGACTTGCCGATCCCGGCCACTTTGGCCTGGTGCTTGATCCGGTGCCAGAAGGTCTGGCGGGTCATCTGCTCGCCGCGCAGGCTGGGGAACAGCACATCACTGGGACGGCCACCGAGCAGCTCGTGACGCGCATCGCGCAGGTAACGCTCGACCCACACAATCGCCTCCTCCCCCATCGGTACCAGGCGCTCCTTGCTGCCCTTGCCCATCACCCGCAACACGCCCTGGCGCAGGTTGACCTGCTCCAGGGTCAGGCTGATCAGCTCGGTGACCCGCAGCCCGCAAGCGTAGAGCACTTCCAGCATGGCGCGATCACGCTGGCCGATGGCCTCACTGAGATCCGGCGCGGCCAACAGAGCCTCCACGTCAGTTTCCGACAAAGATTTAGGAAGAGGCCTACCTAATTGCGGCATATCGACTTGTAGAGTTGGATCGATTGCGATGAGTTTTTCACGCAACAGATAGCGATAAAAGCCACGCACACCGGAGAGAAATCTCGCGGTGGAACGCGGCTTGTAATGTTGCTCGAGGCGCCAGGCCAAGTGATCGAGGATCAGCTCGCGCCCGGCATTGATCAGCTCCAGGTTTTTCTCCTGCAACCAACCGTTGAACAGGGCCAGGTCGCTGCGGTAAGCCTGGCGAGTGTTGTCCGAGAGGCCTTTTTCCAACCAAAGGGCGTCAAGGAAGCGGTCGATCAGCGGGTGGTCAATGGCGGGCATGGTTACTCAAGCGACGCGGCAAGGGGCTTGGCGCCATTTTATTTAGTGAACTGTGGCAAGGGCCACTAGTCTTTCATAGCCCGCTACTTCTAGGAACAGGAAGCTTTAATGAACGAACAACAGATCTTGTTGGCTTTCGGCGGTATCGGTGTGGCCGCGCTCGGCTGCCAATGGCTGGCCTGGCGCCTGAAATTGCCGGCGATTCTGTTTCTGTTATTGAGCGGAATTCTGGCGGGGCCGGTACTTGGCTGGCTCGACCCGCAGGAAATGTTCGGCCCGTTGCTGATGCCATTGGTGTCGCTGGCCGTCGCATTGATCCTGTTTGAGGGCAGCCTGACGCTGCATCTGTCGGAATGGAAGGAAATCGGCAGCGTGGTGCACCGACTGGTGACCCTTGGTGCGCTGACGACCTGGGCGGTGATCACCCTGGCAACCCACTGGCTGCTGGGTTTCGACTGGATGCTGGCGCTGCTGTTCGGCACCTTGACGCTGGTGACAGGCCCGACCGTCATCGTGCCCATGTTGCGCGTGGTACGCCCCAAGGCGTCCATCGCCAACATCCTGCGCTGGGAAGGCATTGTTATCGACCCTATCGGCGCGCTGCTGGCCGTGGTGGTCTACAGCTTTATCATCGCCAGCGCCTCGGGCGATGGACTGAGTCACAGCCTGCTGACCTTTGGCGGCGTCATCCTGTGCGGCAGTCTGTTCGGGATTGCCGGGGGCTGGGTGCTGGGCCTGGTCATGCGCCGCCAGTGGTTGCCGGAATACCTGCATAACCTGGCCACCCTGGCGGCGGTGCTGGGGGTGTTCATCGCCTCCAATCAGGTGATGCATGAGTCGGGCCTGCTGGCGGTGACGCTGATGGGCATGTGGATGGCCAACATGAAGGGCGTGGACGTGCGTCACATCCTGCACTTCAAGGAGAACCTCAGTGTTCTGTTGATTTCCGGCTTGTTTATCCTGCTGGCAGCGCGCCTGGACCTGAACGCACTGATCGCCCTGGGGCCGTTCGTACTGATTCTGCTGCTGATCATTCAGTTCATTGCGCGCCCGCTGAACGTTGCGGTGTCGACCGTCGGCTCGAAACTGAACTGGCGCGAACGCGCACTGCTGGCCTGGATCGCCCCGCGCGGGATTGTGGCCGCGGCGGTGTCGGCCATTTTTGCGATTCGCCTGGATGAGGCCGGCCACGAAGGTGCGTTGTTGCTGGTGCCGCTGACGTTTGCGGTGATCATCGGCACGGTGGTGCTGCAAAGCGCGACTGCGCGTCCTCTGGCGCGCTTGCTGAAAGTAGCCGAGCCCGCGCCAAGCGGCTTTCTGATCGTCGGCGCGAACGGCCCGGCACGCATTCTCGGCAAAGCCCTGCAACAGCTGGGCAGCCGCGTGCTGCTGACCGATTCGAGCTGGGAGAACATTCGCGCCAGCCGTATGGAAGGGCTGCCGACCTACTTCGGCAACCCGGCCTCACAGCATGCCGAGTCCCATCTGGACCTGGTCGGTCTCGGGCATTTGCTCGCGCTGTCACCTTCCGGCGAATTGAACACCCTGGCCACCATGCGCTTTCGTCACGACTTCGGGCATCGCCTGTTCGCCTTGGCCAACAGCCAGGAAAGCCGTCGCACCGACAAGCACCGGGCCAGCGGCGAGCATCGTGGGCACTTGCTGGGCAGCCAGCCGCTGAGCTACACCAAGCTCGCCAGCCTGCTGGGGCAAGGCGCCGAGCTGTATACCACCCACCTGACCGAAGGGTTTGGCTGGAGCGACTATCAGGCACTGCATGGGGAGCGGGCGACACTGCTGTTTGCCCGCGATAACAGCGGCTGGGTGCATGTGGTCACGCCGCAGAGCGATATGAAACCGCTGGCGGGATGGACATTACTGGCAGTCATTCAGCCTGGTCAGGCCTAGGGGCGCACCGCTTAAATCGCAGGCACAAAAAAGCAGCCCGTAGGCTGCTTTTTTCTGCATCGGGAAGCTGGACTTAAGCCAGTTTTTCCTTGATGCGAGCTGCTTTACCGGACAGGTCACGCAGGTAGTACAGCTTGGCTTTGCGTACGTCACCGCGACGTTTCACAGCCATGCTGTCGATTTGCGGGCTGTAGGTCTGGAAAGTACGCTCTACGCCAACACCGTTGGAGATTTTACGAACAGTGAAAGCACTGTTCACACCACGGTTACGCTTGGCGATTACCACGCCTTCGAACGCTTGCAGACGCGAACGGTCGCCTTCCTTCACTTTCACCTGAACGACAATGGTGTCGCCCGGGGCAAAGGTAGGGATCTCTTTGGTCATCTGCTCTGCTTCGAGTGCAAGGATGATTTTGTTAGTCATGCTGTGCTCCTAAGGTAAGTCAATGGACCTACCATCGATACGTTGTTAACTATCGTCCCGCGCGAGGATGTATTCCTCGAGCAGCTTCTTCTCTTCTCCAGAAAGCGAGCGGCTTTCCAGAAGATCGGCGCGTCGTTCATAGGTCCGACCAAGGGACTGCTGTAAACGCCAACGCCGGATGTGTGCGTGATTGCCACTTAGCAATACGTCGGGAACACGCTGATCCGCATACACCTCCGGACGGGTGTAGTGCGGGCAATCCAGCAAACCATCCGTGAAGGAATCTTCCTCCGCAGAGTCCGCATGCCCTAAAGCTCCAGGCAGCAGTCGTGTAACCGCATCTATCAGGACCATCGCCGGCAGCTCGCCGCCAGACAGGACATAGTCCCCAATCGACCACTCTTCATCGACATGAGCGTCAATAAAACGCTCGTCAATGCCTTCATAGCGACCGGCAATCAGGATCAGTGCCTCCTCATTCGCCAGTTCGCTTACCGCAGCCTGTTTCAGCTGACGGCCTTGAGGGGACAGGTAAATTACCTTCGCCTTCTCCCCGGCCGCTGCCTTGGCCTGGGCCAACGCGTCTTCCAGGGGCTTGATCTTCATCACCATGCCCGGGCCACCGCCAAATGGGCGATCGTCCACAGTGTGATGTCGATCCGTCGTGTAGTCTCGCGGGTTCCAACAGGTAAGCTGCAACAGCCCCTGTTTCACCGCCCGACTGGTGATGCCGTACTCGCTGATGGCGGAGAACATCTCGGGAAACAAACTGATCACTTCAATGCGCAAATTAGCCACGCCTAGAAGTCCGCATCCCATTCCACCTTCATCTCGCCCGCTGCCAGGTCGACGGCCAACACGCACTGCCCGGTATAGGGCAACAGGCGTTCGCGATCATCCAGGCTGCCAGCGCAAGGCTTGACCACCATTACATCGTTGGCGCCGGTTTCCAGAAGATGATCGATTTTCCCGAGCAGTTGCCCGAGTTGATCAATAACCTTCAAACCTTCCAGCTGGTACCAGTAGTACTCGCCGTCGGTCAATTCAGGGAACAGGTTGCGCGGCACGCAGATCTCATAACCAGCCAGAAGCCGAGCTTCTTCACGATCATCAAGACCCTTGAGCTTTGCGACCAGGAACTTGTCGCTCCCGCGTCCACTGACCAGCTCGACCTGTTTCACGCTGCCTTCGCGCTTGAGCGTCCAGGTTTTGTACTGCAACAGGTTTTCAGTCGGATCAGTAAAGGAATACACCTTCACTTCGCCGCGAACGCCATGAACAGAGTAAATCTTGCCGATAACGATCAAATCATCAGCAACAACTGGCGTCGCGTTCATATTGCTCAGGCTGCGGCCTTAGCCGAGTCTTTCAACAGCTTGGCAACGCGCTCGGATGGCTGTGCACCCACGCTCAGCCAGTAGGCTACGCGCTCTTGGTTCACGGACAGACGAACTTCCTGACCGCGAGCGATCGGGTTGAAGAAACCAACTTGTTCCTTGTGAGAGCCGTCACGTGGGTTGCGGCTGTCAGTTACGGTCAAGTGGTAAAACGGGCGCTTTTTGGAGCCGCCAAGGGCAAGACGGATTGTTAGCATGTGAACATCGTTCCTGTAGTCGGTGCTGCAAATCTAAATGCACAGCGGGCATAGGTGCCCGAAAGGCCGCATATTCTAAGGAATATCCGGACTTTTGCAAATGTCTTTTTCCGGCGCCTACCAGCGTGCCATTCAGATCTGCTATAGAGCCGTCGGTTAAAACGGCAGGTCAGCGCCCGCCAATGGCGGGTTTGCTGGAGATCCCGCATCCCTGCGGGTCGGAGCGCAAGCAGGGCTTGCGCTCGAATTCTTTACATCTTGGGCATGCCGCCGCCGGGCAACATACCGCCCATGCCGCGCATCATTTTGGCCATACCGCCCTTGGCGGAGAACTTCTTCATCATCTTCTGCATCTGCTTGTGCTGCTTGATCAAGCGACCGATGTCCTGCACCTGGGTGCCGGAACCCATGGCGATCCGGCGTTTGCGCGAACCGCTGATCAGCTCAGGGTCGCGGCGCTCGGCCGGGGTCATGGAGTTGATGATGGCTTCCATCTGCTTGAACTGCTTCTCTGCCGCGCCCTGGGCGTTGCCCATTTGCGCCAGGTTCACGCCGCCGATGTTCGGCAACTTGTCCATCAGGCCGCCGAGGCCACCCATGTTCTTCATTTGTTGCAACTGATCGCGGAAGTCTTCGAGGTCGAAGCCCTTACCCTTCTTCAGCTTCTTGGCCAGTTTGTCGGCCTTGTCCTTGTCGAGCGTGGCTTCGGCCTGCTCGATCAGGCTGAGCACGTCGCCCATGCCGAGGATGCGCGAGGCGATACGCTCGGGGTGGAACGGCTCGAGCGCTTCGCTCTTCTCGCCCATGCCGATGAACTTGATCGGCTTGCCGGTGATTGCACGTACCGACAGCGCGGCACCGCCACGGGCGTCGCCGTCGACCTTGGTGAGGATCACGCCGGTCAGCGGTAGTGCGTCACCGAAGGCCTTGGCGGTGTTGGCCGCATCCTGGCCGGTCATGGCGTCAACTACGAACAGCGTTTCGACCGGGTTGATCGCGGCATGCAGCGCCTTGATCTCGCCCATCATCTCTTCATCGATGTGCAGGCGACCGGCGGTATCGACGATGACCACGTCGATGAATTTCAGCTTGGCTTCTTTAATGGCCGCGTTGGCAATGTCGACCGGCTTCTGGCTCAGGTCCGACGGGAAGAAGGTCACGCCCACTTCGCCCGCGAGCATTTCCAACTGTTTGATGGCCGCCGGACGATAAACGTCGGCCGACACCACCATCACGGACTTCTTCTTGCGCTCTTTAAGGAAGCGCGCCAGCTTGCCGGCGGTGGTGGTCTTGCCCGCACCTTGCAGGCCGGCCATCAGCACAACGGCCGGAGGCACGGCGCTGAGGTTCAGGTCTTCGTTGGCCGCGCCCATCAGGCTTTCGAGTTCGGCCTGGACGATTTTCACGAACGCCTGGCCCGGCGTCAGGCTGCGCGACACTTCGGTGCCGACCGCGCGTTCCTTGACCGAGTTGACGAAGTCCTTCACCACCGGCAAGGCCACGTCGGCTTCCAGCAACGCCATGCGCACTTCACGCAGGGTGTCTTTAATATTGTCCTCGGTCAGCTTGGCCTTGCCGGTTACATGGCGCAGCGTCTGCGAGAGACGGTCAGTCAGGTTTTCAAACATGCGCGATCCTTTCAGGCCCTATTCAACGAAATGCATTGGTAGACCGAGGTAATGGCGGCCCAGGCTGTGGTAAATCGCTATTAAACATAGCGCTCGGCAAGCCTGCGGCGTGGGCAGGTCGCGGATTATAGCGAAGACTGCGCCCATGCACACCCGCTGTCTGGCGGGGGAGTCTTTCGTGCGGCGCGGGTGTGTGCCAAACTCAGCGCCTTTCGGGCTTGTCTATCAGGATTTATGCTCCCCTTGTCACCCAGTTTGCTACCCAGCCTCGCCGCCGCCATCTTGTATGCCGCTGCGACCCTCTATCAGGGCACTCGTCTGGCCCAAGGCGCCAAAGCGGACAAACGTCTGCTGACAGGCCTTGGCGTCCTCGCCCTGCTGGCTCATGCCGCCAGTCTGTTTACGCACCTGATGACCCCGATCGGCCTGGGCCTGGATTTTTTCAGCGCCGCCAGCCTGATCGCCGCCGCCGTGATCGCACTGACACTGCTGGCGTGCTATCGGATTCCGGTCGAGAACCTGCTCGCGCTGCTGTTCCCGCTGGGCATGCTCACGGTGCTGCTGGCGCAATTCGCGCCCACCGGCACCGTACAGGTGATCGATGAAGAGCCGGGCATTCTCGCGCATATCCTGTTGTCGATCCTTGCCTACGGCATGTTCACCATTGCGGTGTTCCAATCGCTGCTGGTACTGCTGCAAGACCACCAGCTCAAGCACAAGCACCCGTCCGGGCTGATCAAGAACTTCCCGCCGCTGCAAACCATGGAAAGCCTGCTGTTCGGGTTCCTGTGGGCCGGCTGGACCTTGTTGTCGCTGTCGCTGATTTCCGGCTGGCTGTTCGTCGAGAACCTGTTCGCCCAGCATCTGGTGCACAAGACCTTGCTGGCCTGCCTGGCCTGGATCGTGTTCAGCGTGTTGCTGTGGGGCCGCAACCGCCTCGGCTGGCGCGGGCACAAGGCCATCCGCTGGACCCTGGCCGGGTTCTGCCTGCTGATGCTGGCCTATTTCGGCAGCAAGCTGGTTCGCGAATACATCCTGCATATCTGACGAGCGGCGATCATGGACAACTTGCCCCTTGGGCCGATGCTCGCCGTAATTGCCCTGCTGGTTTTATGGGCGGCGCTGTTTACCGCCATCGAGGCCGCACAACAACACCTGCTGGCCCTGCGCCCGGGCACACGCCAGGGTGACAAGGCTGCCGCACGCCTGAGCTTTCCGCGCCACAGCCTGATCCTGTGCAACAGCCTGTGCCGCGCAGCGGTGGTCATTCTCTGCACACTGCTGGCGATCCATGCCTGGGCACAGAACGGGCCATGGCTCGGCGGGCTGATCGCCTGCGCAGTGCTGCTGATCCTCGCCGATTACCTGCCCCGCGCCCTGGCTACCCGCTATCCGCACGCCATACTGGGTTTCGGCAATGCGCTGCTGGGGGTGCCGCTGAAAATCCTTTATCCCGTTGCCTGGCTGCTCAATGCCATCAGCCTGATGTTGCTGCGCCCGTTCTCGCGCAAGACCGGCGTGGTGAGAAACAGCGACGAGCCTTCGTCCGACCCTAACGACGAACCGCAACATGATGCCGATGAAGAGCCTATGCCCGGCATGCCTGGCATCCATGCTCTGGACAACATCACCGTCAATGACATCCTGGTGCCACGCAGCGAAGTGGACGGCATCAACCTGGATGACGCGATCGAGGACATCATCGAGCAACTGCGCACTTCCCAGCGCACGCGGTTGCCGGTGTTCCACAGCGACATCAACCAGGTTGAAGCGGTGCTCAACACACGGCAGATCCGGCACCTGCTGGCCGACGCCAGCCTGACCAAGGAAGCGCTGCTGGCCGCCTGCCACGAACCCTACTTCGTGCCGGAAAGCACGCCGTTGCAGCTGCAACTGCTCAATTTCCACAAGCAGCAGCGCCGCCTGGGCATGGTGGTGGACGAGTACGGCGAAGTGCTGGGCATCGTTACCCTGGAAGACATCCTGGAAGAAATCGTCGGCGAATTCGAAAGCGACCAGACTGTGGATAACCCGCACATCGAAGCCCAGCCGGACGGCCGCTATATCATCGACGGCGCGGCTTCGATCCGTGAACTGAACAAAAGCCTGGGGTGGCACCTGCCCAGCGACGGCCCCAAGACCCTCAACGGCCTGGTGACCGAAGCGCTGGAGACTATCCCGGACTGCGCGGTATGCCTGAAAATTGGCCGTTATCGCCTGGAAATCCTCGAGACCGAGGACAACCGGGTAAGCAAGGTACTGATCTGGCATACCAGCCATGTGCCCGTCGCCGCCTGACGTTCTGATAAACCACAATCCAATGTGGGAGGGGGCTTGCCCCCGATAACAGAATGCCAGTCACTGCATCAGGTGGCTGATACACCGCTATCGGGGGCAAGCCCCCCTCCCACACTGGATCGGTGTTACTCCAACCACTTGTTGTAATTCCACACCCCTTCCTATAATCCCTGCGGCTTACCCAAGCCCCGCCCGACCGCGTGCTACCCGCACTCAGCGCGTCCAGGCAGCGCTTTACCCTGTCTGACCGGTGTTTGCTCCCATCCCGAGCCGCTCCGAGCACACCCCTGATCCATGGGTGTACGACCAATAATAATCCGCGTCCAAACGCGCAATGACCGTCAGGGATTACCGCCATGAGCACCACCTATAACGAGGCGGCAACCGCTGCCCCGACCAACTCGACGGCTCGCGTGGCGACCGCGAGCATCGTCGGCACCGCCATCGAGTTCTACGACTTTTATATCTACGCCACGGCTGCCGCGCTGGTGATCGGCCCGGTGTTCTTCCCGCAGACGTCCGGCACCGCGCAGATGCTGGCGTCGTTCCTGACCTTCGGCATCGCGTTTATTGCCCGCCCGCTGGGCTCGGCGCTGTTCGGCCACTTTGGCGACCGTATCGGACGCAAGTCGACGCTGGTGGCCTCGCTGCTGCTGATGGGCGTGTGTACCACCCTGATCGGTTTGCTGCCCGGCTACGACAGCATTGGCGCCTGGGCACCGATCCTGCTGTGTGTATTGCGCTTCGGCCAGGGCTTGGGCCTGGGCGGGGAATGGGGCGGCGCGGCCTTGCTGGCGACCGAGAACGCGCCCAAAGGCAAACGCGCCTGGTTCGGCATGTTCCCGCAACTGGGCCCGTCGATTGGCTTTTTGGCGGCCAATGGTTTGTTCCTGATTTTGGCCATGAGCCTGAACGACGAGCAGTTCCGCAGCTGGGGCTGGCGCATTCCGTTCATCCTCAGCGCGGCGCTGGTGATGGTGGGCCTGTACGCACGGCTCAAGCTGCACGAGACGCCCGTTTTCGCCAATGCCGTGGCCCATGAAAAACCGGTGAAGGTGCCGTTGGTGGAGCTGTTCAGCCAGCATTGGCTGCCGGTATTGCTGGGCGCCGCGTCGATGGTGGTGTGCTATGCGCTGTTCTACATCACCACGGCGTTTTCCCTGAGTTACGGGGTGTCGACCCTCGGCTACAGTCGTGAAACCTTCCTCGGCCTGTTGTGTTTCGCGGTGCTGTTCATGGGCCTGGCGACGCCATTGGCGGCGCTGGCCAGCGACCGCTACGGGCGCAAGCCGGTGCTGATTGTCGGCGCGATCCTGGCGATTCTGTCGGGTTTTACCATGGAGCCGCTGCTGACCCACGGTTCGACCTGGGCCGTGGCGCTGTTCCTGGCGCTGGAGCTGTTCCTGATGGGCGTAACCTTCGCGCCGATGGGTGCGCTGCTGCCGGAACTGTTCCCGACCCGCGTGCGTTATACCGGCGCTTCGGCGGCATATAACCTGGGGGGAATCGTGGGCGCGTCGGCGGCACCGTTTTTCGCGACCAAGCTGGTGGCGATGGGCGGACTGAGTTACGTCGGGGGGTATGTGTCGGCGGCAGCGTTGCTGAGTTTGATTGCGGTGCTGTGTTTGAAAGAGACGCGGGATAATGATTTGAACAAGGTCGCCTGATAGACCGCTATCGGGGGCAAGCCCCCTCCCACACTTGAATGCGTTCACACATCAACATGTGGGAGGGGGCTTGCCCCCGATGCTTTTAAAGCTCGACCACAACGGCTTGGGAAGCCCGGGTCGCCTTGGCCCGAGCCGCTGCAATCGACTCATCCCGCGCCAGCGCTACGCCCATGCGACGCTGGCCATTGACTTCAGGCTTGCCAAACAGACGCAACGCCGTATCCGGCTCGCTCAACGCGGCGCCCAGGTTGGCGAATGCGGTCTGGGTCGACTGCCCTTCCACCAGAATCACCGCCGAAGCCGAAGGCCCGAACTGGCGGATCAACGGAATCGGCAAGCCGAGGATGGCGCGGGCGTGCAGGGCAAACTGCGACAGGTCCTGGGAAATCAGGGTCACCAGGCCGGTGTCATGGGGGCGCGGCGAGACTTCGCTGAACCACACCTGATCGCCCTTGATGAACAGTTCCACGCCAAACAGACCACGACCGCCCAAGGCTTCGGTCACCGCCTTGGCAACCCGCTCGGACTCGGCCAGGGCAACCGGGCTCATGGCCTGGGGCTGCCAGGATTCCTGGTAGTCGCCCTTCTCCTGACGATGGCCGACCGGCGCGCAGAACGTAGTGCCGCCGATATGGCGCACGGTCAGCAGGGTGATTTCGTAGTCGAAGTCGATAAAGCCTTCGATGATCACCCGGCCCTTGCCGGCCCGCCCGCCTTCCTGCGCGTAGTCCCAGGCTTTCTGCACATCGTCAGCGCTGCGCAACAGGCTCTGGCCCTTGCCCGACGAACTCATCACCGGCTTGACCACACACGGGAAACCCAGGTCCTGCACGGCCTTGCTGTAGTCTTCGAAGGTATCGGCGAAGTGGTACGGCGAGGTCGGCAGGTCCAGCTCTTCGGCGGCCAGGCGACGGATGCCTTCACGGTTCATGGTCAGCGAGGTGGCGCGCGCGGTCGGGATCACGGTGAATCCCTCGGCTTCCAGCTCGACCAGGGTCGCCGTGGCGATCGCTTCGATTTCCGGCACGATGAAGTGCGGCTTCTCCGCCTCGATGACGGCGCGCAGGGCGGCGCCGTCGAGCATGTTGATCACGTGGCTGCGGTGCGCCACCTGCATGGCGGGCGCGTTGGCGTAGCGATCCACGGCAATCACTTCAACGCCCAGGCGCTGCAGCTCGATTACCACTTCCTTGCCCAGCTCACCGCAGCCACACAGCAAAACGCGGGTCGCGGTTGGCGACAATGGAGTTCCGATTCGGGTCATCTCAGGTCCTCAGGGGAGCGGATCATGGGGGAGAAAGGCCGGCATTTTACATGAACTGTAAAAATTGGCCTCAGTTGGCGACGGCGCGCCGGCGGATGCGCCAGACCATTACCAGCCACACCACGGTGACCCCGGCGAATTTCGACACCAGCGCCGTGCCCGCCACCGCCGGCGTCAGCGCACCGATCAGGCCGAAGAAAATAAAGGTATCCAGGGGAATGCTCAGCGCCGAACTGATCCACAGGCGATCGTGCAGCGGGCGCCGGGTGATGCTGAACACCAGCCAGTCGATGCATTCGGACACCGCGAACGCCGTGGCGCTGGCCAGGGCGATGGACGGATCGGAAGTGATATACGACAGCACCAGCGCCGCCAGCATGGCGATGATCGCACCGTGGCCGAAGCGGGTTTGCACCATGTCGCGCAGGATGAAGACCAGGCCACCCCAGGCGGACCAGATCACGTCCAGGTGCGGGGCGGTGGAGAAGGCGAAGTTGATCAGCACGACGCTGCTGATATAGGCGATCAGGAAGAGCATGGGGATGGGCCTGTGGGTGATGCCGCACAGAGTACACAATTACAGGGAGGCCGTCTGGAAGGGCCTCATCGGGGGCAAGCCGCCTCCCACACTTGACTGTGTTCACAGATCAAAAAGGTGGGAGGGGGCTTGCCCCCGATGGCGGTCTATCAGGCGCCGGATTTGCCAGAAGCCATAAACACTAAACCACTGGCCACCGCCCGCTCATGACACAACCCCAACACCACCCGGCGTTCGGCGTTGTCCATGCGACTCCAACGCGTAATCTCGTCAACCGTACGCTGACAACCGGTGCAGATATCGTCCTCGTCCAACGCGCAAATGCTCACGCAAGGCGAGGCCACAGGCCGTTCAACTGCACTCATTGCTCCTGCTCAACCAGATCACGCGCATACCGCTGCGAATTATGCACATAGTGCGCGGCGCTGGCTTCGAGCATACGTTTCTGCGCCTCGGTCAGCTCACGTACCACCTTGCCCGGCGAACCCATCACCAGCGAGCCATCGGGAATTTCCTTGCCTTCGCCGATCAGCGAGTTTGCGCCGATGATGCAGTGCTTGCCAATTCTGGCGCCATTGAGAACCACCGCGTTGATGCCGATCAGGCTGTAGTCGTCGACAGTGCAGCCGTGCAGCATGGCGTTATGGCCGATGGTCACGCCGGTGCCGAGAGTCAGCGGGTAGCCCATGTCGGTGTGCATCACGCTGCCGTCCTGCACATTGCTGTTCCTGCCGATCAGGATCAGTTCGTTGTCGCCACGCAATACCGCGTTGAACCAGACGTTGGCGCCCTCCTCCAGCTTGACCTTGCCCACCAGCGTGGCATTGGGTGCTACCCAGCTTTGTGGATGAGTCTCGACGCGGGCATCGCCCAGGCGGTATTTCATGGTTGTCCCTCACGGCTTGCCATTCAAAGGCTGGCTTAGATATTGATGAAGCTCTTGGGTGGCTGGTGCAGGCTGATCTTGGCGTCGTCATAGAGCAGGTTGATCAGCTCGACGATCATGATTGCCGTCAGGCCCCAGATCTTGTATTCGCCGAACCTGTAGCTTGGCACATACCAACTGCGGCCCTGATAGTCGATGCGGTGGGTGTGCTCGCGGGGGTCCTGGCGAAAGAACTCCAGGGGGACGCTGAAGACAGCTGCAATTTCGGCGTCGTTGGCCAGGTACTCGACATAGTCGGGGATCACGCCCACGTAGGGCGTTACACGGATGCCGTGCAGGGAGATCAGCGGGCTCAAGGGGCCAATGACCTCGACCAGCCCCGGCGGCAGGCCGATTTCTTCTTCGGCTTCGCGCAGGGCTGTAAAGATCAGGTCCGGGTCTTCGGGGTCACGGCGCCCGCCGGGAAAGGCCACTTCGCCGCCATGGGTCGACAGGCCACTGGCGCGCAGGGTCAGGATCAGCTCGGGTTCGTCGCTGCGGGTAATCGGTACCAGCACCGCGGCCTCGGGGAAACGCCCGTCAGTCTCCAGGGTGTGGGGGGTGTGATTGCTTACCCGGCGAAGTAGCTCGTCCAGCATGAGTCATCTCGATCTGTTGGCTACCTTGCATCATGCACCAAAGCGCACGGGCGCCCAACCCCAAAACCGCCGGTGTGTCGCTAAACGACAACTTGCAGGGCCCTGCCTGCCAAGCCAAGATAGGCCCACTTTCCAGGAACCCCAGCATGAACTTCTGCAGCCAGTGCGGTAAAACGGTCACCCAACGCATTCCCGAAGGCGACGCACGCCTGCGCTATGTGTGCGACCACTGCTCGACCATTCACTATCAGAACCCCAATATCGTCGCCGGTACCGTGCCGGTCTGGGAAGACAAAGTGCTGCTGTGCCGCCGCGCCATCGAGCCACGCCTGGGGTACTGGACCCTGCCCGCCGGTTTTATGGAAAACGGCGAAACCGTGGAACAGGCCGCCATGCGCGAAACCCTGGAAGAAGCCTGCGCCCGCGTGCGCAACCTGCGCCTCTATACCCTGATCAATGTGCCGCACATCAACCAGGTGCATATTTTCTATCGCGCCGAGCTGGCCGACCTGGACTTCGCCGCAGGCCAGGAAAGCCTGGAAGTGAAGCTGTTCGCACACGCCGATATCCCTTGGTCCGAGCTGGCTTTCCGCACGGTCGGGCGTACCTTAGAATGCTTCTTCGCTGACCGTGCGCAACAGCTGTTCCCGGTGCGCAGCGAGTCCGTGCCTCCCCTGTCCAAGCCCGCCCAATAACAAGCCGGCCAATCGTCGCCAAAGGGAAATCGTTTCAATGCGTTGGTTGCTTGCTCTGATCTGTGTGTTGTTCGCTGCCCTGTCCTCGGCCTCCACGGTGGAAACCCTCGGCGGCAAACCTGTCGAAAAAGTTTTGGTGCTCAAATCCGCCCATCAGTTGCAACTGATCAACGACGGCAAGCCCCTCAAGACCTATCGCATATCCCTGGGTAAAAACCCGAAAGGCCACAAACTGATCGAGGGCGACCGTCGCACGCCTGAAGGCTTCTACTGGATCGACTGGCGCAAGACCAGCGAGCGCTTCAACCTGGCCATGCACATCTCCTACCCCAATATCAGCGACGCCGCCCGCGCGCGCCGCGAAGGGGTTAAACCGGGCAGCATGATCATGATCCACGGCACGCCCGACACCGAAGACTACCCGGAGCAGTGGTTCCACACCCTGGACTGGACCGACGGCTGCATCGGCATGCGCAATGTGGACATGCGCGAAGTCTGGAGCCTGGTCAAGGACGGCACCCTGATCGAGATTCGGCCCTGATCGGCGACCGCTCGTAAAATAATTCGAAAATATTTCCTGCCCTCAAGCAGCGCCTGCCGGTGAATACCAGTTCACCGCGCAGGCTGTGCGTTTGTGCGCGCAATAAAGACCTCTCTAATACCACTTGATACCAGGCACCGTTAAGGAGCCCTGAAACCGGGGCGCGCACCGTTTTGGTAGCATTGACATGGTATTTAAGTGGTATTAATTTCCGGCCATTACCGGGCGACAACATTCCAATAACGCATCGGAAACCTGACAGATGAACCCCATCCTGGCCTTGCGCCCCGACGACAAGCAATCCACGCCGCTGTACCTGCAACTGGCCCGCAACCTTGAAGCGGCGATCCATGCCGGCCAGTGGAAATCCGAGCAGGCCCTGCCCTCGGAACGCGCCCTCAGCGAGCAGTTGGGCATCTCGCGGGTGACCGCCCGCAAAGCGCTGGAGGTGTTGCTTGCCCAGGGCCTGATCCGCCGCAGCCAGGGCTCCGGCACCTTTATCACGCCGCGCCTGGAACAACCGTTGTCGCGCCTGTCGGGGTTCAGCGAAATGTTGCGGCTCAAAGGCTTTGTACCCACTTCCCAATGGCTGGAACGCGATATCACCCCGCCAACCCACGAAGAGCTGATCCGCCTGTGCCTGTCGCCTACCGACAAAGTGGCGCGCCTCAAGCGTCTGCGCAAAGCCGATGACACGGTGATGGCGATTGAAATGACCGCCATGCCCGCCTCGGTACTGCCACAGCCGCAAGCCATCGGCAATTCGCTGTACGAATACCTGGAAGGCATCGGCAAGCCCATCGTGCGCGCCCTGC
Organism: Pseudomonas sp. CFBP13528; assembly: GCF_005233615.1. Classification (NCBI taxonomy): domain Bacteria; kingdom Pseudomonadati; phylum Pseudomonadota; class Gammaproteobacteria; order Pseudomonadales; family Pseudomonadaceae; genus Pseudomonas; species Pseudomonas sp. CFBP13528. The sequence goes on along the minus strand of NZ_QGAJ01000014.1, from coordinate 77,176 downwards.
AGCATATCCAGGCGATCAATGCCTCGGACGAGTTCGCCAAGCTGGTGGGCATCGCCCCCGGCACCGCCATGCTGCTGATGACCCGCGTGGGCTACACCGCCGACAACACGCCGATTGAAATCACCGACACCTACTGCCGCAACGACTACTACGACTTTGTCGCAGAGCTGCGCCGTCATGACTATTCCGCCGAATTGCGAATCTAGAGAACTGCCCATGTCAGAAGACAATATCCTCACGCCCAGCGGCTGGATGCGCGGCCGCCTGGTGCACGAGCACGGCAAGGTGGTCGCCATTGAAGGCACGCCGTGCGACCCGGCCGACAACGACCTGCCCTACCTGCTGCCGGGCTTTATCGACCTGCATGTGCACGGCGGCGGCGGTGCGGACATCATGGAAGGTGCGCACGCTTTCGAGACCATTACCCGTACCCACGTGCGGTTTGGGACCACCTCGCTACTGGCCACCACCATGACGGCGCCGGTGGAAGAAATCACCAGCGTCCTCGGTGAACTCGGCAGGTTTTGCGAACAACGTCCGACGGGCAGCGCCCGGGTATTGGGTGTGCACCTGGAAGGCCCTTACATCAATCCGGGCAAACTCGGCGCCCAACCCAACTTCGCCCACACCGCGTTGATGGCGGAAGTCGAAGCCTACCTGCGCCTGGCGCCGATCCGGGTGATTACCATCGCCCCGGAAATCGCCGGCCACGATGCATTGATCCGCGCCCTCAGCGAACGCGGCGTGCGCATGCAGATCGGCCATACCCTGGGCAGCTATGAAGAAGGCGTCGCCGCCCTCGCCGCCGGCGCTACCAGCTTCACGCATTTGTACAACGCCATGAGCCCGCTGCATCACCGCGAGCCGGGCATCGTCGGCGCCGCGCTGGCCCATGCCCAATACGCCGAGTTGATCCCGGACTTGCTTCATGTGCATCCCGGTGCCATGCGCGTGGCACTGCGCTCGATCCCGTGCCTGTATTGCGTCACCGACTCCACCGCCGCCGCCGGCATGCCCGATGGCGAATACAAGCTGGGCAGCCACACCGTGACCAAATGCCTGGGCGGTGTACGCCTGGCCGACGGCACCCTGGCCGGCAGCACCCTGACCATGGACCAGGCGCTGCGCAACCTGGTGAAAATCGGCCTGCCTGTCAGCGAAGCCTCACAACGCTTGTCGCAATTTCCCGCGGACTACCTGGGCCTGGAAGCGCGCGGCCGCCTGCAACCCGGCAGCTTCGCCGACTGCGTGCGCCTGGACCGCTCCCTGACACTCACCGACGTAATGGTCGAAGGAGAAACCATTGACTTCAAAAATGCTTGAAGAGGCCCTGGCCTCCTGCGACGCCGTCGCCGCACAACTGCAACGCCTGGACCCGCTGCTGACGGAAGTCGCCGGTCGCCTGCGCCGCCAGCCGCCGCAAGTGGCGATGACCATCGCCCGCGGCAGCTCGGACCATGCCGCCAGCTACTTCGCCTACCTGGCCATGCAGCATGTGGGCATTCCGGTGGCGTCATTGCCGATGTCGGTGGTGACCCTGTTGCAGGCGCCAATGAAAGTCAGCGGCCAGGTGGCGTTCGGGTTCTCCCAGTCGGGGCAGAGCCCGGACTTGGTCAACAGCCTGCGCCTGTTGCGCAAACGCGGGGCCTTGAGCATTTCGTTGGTGAATGCCGAAGACTCGCCGCTGGAAGCCGCGTGTGAATTCCATGTGCCGCTGTGCGCCGGGCCGGAACTCAGCGTGGCCGCGACCAAGAGTTTTATCGCCACCCTCAGCGCCAGCGCGCAGTTGATCGGCCACTGGAACCAGGAAACCGACCTGCTGCAAGCCTGCCAGGCCCTGCCCGATGGCCTGCGCGACGCCGCCAGACAGGATTGGCGCCTGGCCGTCGACGCCCTCAAAGGCAGCCAGCGCTTGATGGTGATCGGCCGTGGCGCCGGTTTCGCCGTCGCCCAGGAAGCCGCGCTCAAGCTCAAGGAAACTTCGGCGATCCAGGCCGAAGCTTTCAGCAGCGCCGAGGTGCGCCATGGGCCGATGGCGCTGATCGACGAGAACTACCCCCTGCTGGTGTTCGCCCCACGGGGCGCCGAGCAGGCCGGGCTGTTGAGCCTGGCCGCCGATATGCGTCAACGCGGTGCCCGGGTGCTGCTGGCCGCGCCGGACGATATCGCCGAACGCGACCTGACCCTGAGCCGCGCCGAACACCCGAGCCTGGACCCGATCCTGGCGATCCAGAGTTTCTACGTGATGGCCGCCGGCCTGGCTGAGGCCCGGGGCATGGACCCGGACCAGCCGCGCCACCTGAGCAAAGTCACCCGCACCCACTAAAGCGGCGTTTTCCTGATGAGTACCGTGCCCATGTCCAACAACAATAATCGACTGACCCTCAGCGCCCCCTTGAGTGGACCGGTGCTGGCCCTGAACAGCGTCCCCGACGAAGTGTTCGCCAGCGGCGCCATGGGCGACGGTATCGCTATCGACCCATTGAACGACTGTCTGCAGGCACCCTGTGACGGCGTGATCATCCATGTCGCCCGCACCGGGCACGCCCTGACCCTGCGCGCCGACAACGGTGCCGAGGTGCTGATGCATGTGGGCATCGACACCGTGGAACTCAATGGCGAAGGCTTTGCCTTGCTGGTCAAGGAAGGCGCACGGGTGAGCCAGGGCCAGGCGCTGGTGCAGTTTGACCTGGACCGCATTGCGCGTCAGTGCAAGAGCCTGGTGAGCCTGATCATCCTGACCAACAGTGATCGCTTTGAACTGACGCCTTTGGCGCTGAAAACGGTCAAGGTCGGAGAGCCATTGCTGCAGATTGCCGCGCGCGCGACCAGCACCGTTCAAGCAGCTGTGGATAACTACAACTCAAAAGCCGACTCCGAAGCCGACTCAGAAGCCAGCGCCAGCGTGCGCATCACCCACCGTGGCGGTTTGCATGCCCGCCCCGCCGCCTTGATTCGTAAGACGGCCCAGGGCTTCAGCAGCCAGTCGCACCTGCACTTCGCTGACAAGTCGGCATCGTGCGACAGCCTGATTGGCTTGATGGGCCTGGGCATTGGCGAAGGCGACGAAGTGCGCGTGAGTTGCCGTGGCAAGGACGCCGAGGCCGCGTTGCAAGGGTTGATCGCGGCATTGTCCGTGGCAGTCAGCGAAGTCCATCACGCGCCGGTGGCCGCTGCTGCGCCCCGTCGTGCCAGTGTGGAAGCCGATGTGTTGCAAGGCGTTTGTGCAGCGCCCGGCCTGGTGTGCGGGCCGCTGTTTCGCCTGACCGGCATCGAGCTGCCGGAAGACACCGGCAACCATTCGGCCGACGACCAACAACAGCGCCTCGACACGGCTCTGCAGCAGGTGCGCGATGAAATCCGCAGCACCCTCGACCATGCCCGCCAACGCAAGAACGTCGAGGAGGAAGACATCTTCGCCGCCCACCTCGCGCTGCTCGAAGACCCGGCGCTGCTGGAAGCGGCCACCGCCGCCATCACACACGGCAGCGCTGCCACCCACGCCTGGCGCGATGCGATCCAGGCCCAGTGCGCGGTGCTGCTGGCACTGGGCAAGCCGTTGTTTGCCGAGCGCGCCAACGATCTGCGCGACCTGCAACAACGCGTACTGCGCGCCTTGCTGGGCGAGGCCTGGCACTTTGAACTGCCTGCCGGGTCGATCGTCAGTGCCCATGAACTGACGCCGTCAGATCTGCTGCAGTTGAGTGAGCAGCGGGCTGTGGGTATCTGCATGGCCGAAGGCGGCGCCACGTCACACGTCGCCATTCTTGCGCGGGGTAAAGGTTTGCCCTGCGTGGTCGCGCTGGGTGCCGAGGTGCTGGATGTGCCTCAGGGCCAGCGTGTGGTGCTGGACGCCGTCAATGGCCGGCTGGAACTGGCCCCCAGTGACGCGCGTCATGCTGAAGTCCACCAGATTCGCGACGCGCAGAAGCTCCGTCGCCAGCAGCAACACGCCCAGGCGCAACAACCGGCACGCACCACCGATGGCGTGAGCATTGAAGTCGCCGCCAACGTCGCCTCCAGCAACGAGGCCCGGCACGCATTTGAAAATGGCGCCGATGGCGTCGGTTTGCTGCGCACCGAATTTCTGTTCGTCGACCGCCGCACCGCACCGGATGAACAGGAACAGCGCCAGGCTTATCAGGCCGTGCTGGATGCGATGGGCGACAAGTCCGTGATCATTCGCACCATTGATGTGGGCGGTGACAAGCAGCTCGACTACCTGCCGCTGCCTGTCGAAGCCAACCCGGTGTTGGGCCTGCGCGGCATTCGCATGGCCCAGGTGCGCCCGGAACTGCTCGACCAGCAACTGCGCGCCCTGTTGCAAGTCTCGCCGCTGGCGCGTTGCCGCATCCTGTTGCCGATGGTCAGCGAGGTGGACGAACTGCTGCAGATCCGCCAACGCCTGGATCAACTGTGCGTGGAACTGAACCTGACGCAGCGCCCCGAACTGGGTGTGATGATCGAAGTGCCGGCCGCCGCGCTGATGGCTGAGCAGTTGGCCGAACACGCGGACTTTTTGTCCATCGGCACCAATGACCTGTCCCAGTACACCCTGGCCATGGATCGCGACCACGCAGGCTTGGCTGCCCGCGTCGACGCGCTGCATCCAGCCTTGCTGCGGCTGATCGCCCAGACCTGCGCCGGTGCGGCAAAACACGGGCGTTGGGTCGGCGTGTGCGGCGCCCTGGCCTCCGACCCGCTGGCCACGCCGGTACTGGTCGGCCTGGGTGTCAGCGAACTGTCGGTAAGCCCGCCGCAGATCGGCGAAATCAAGGACCGCGTCCGTCACCTGGACGCGGCGCAATGCCGGCAACTGAGCCAGACGCTGCTTGACCTGAGCAGCGCCAAGGCCGTTCGCCACGCCTGTCAACACCACTGGCCGCTGAGCTGACAACAACAAGAATAGGGAGACACGCCATGTACCAACATTTCATCGAAGGCCTGCAACGCCTGGGCCGCGCCCTGATGCTGCCGATTGCGATCCTGCCGATCGCCGGCCTGTTGCTGCGCCTGGGCGACACCGATTTGCTCAACATCGCGGTGATGCACGATGCCGGGCAGGCGATCTTCGCCAACCTGGCGCTGATCTTCGCCATCGGCATCGCCGTGGGCTTTGCCCGCGACAACAACGGCACGGCCGGCCTGGCGGGGGCGATTGGCTACCTGGTGATGATCTCCACACTCAAGGTGATGGACACCTCGATCAACATGGGCATGCTCGCCGGTATCGCCAGTGGCCTGATGGCGGGCGCGCTGTATAACCGCTTCAAGGACATCAAGCTGCCGGAGTACCTGGCGTTCTTTGGCGGGCGACGCTTTGTGCCGATTGTCACCGGCTTTTCGGCGGTGGGCCTGGGCGTGATCTTTGGTTTGATCTGGCCGCCGATCCAGCACGGCATCAACAGCTTCGGCGTGTTGCTGATGGAAAGCGGCAGCCTGGGCGCCTTCGTGTTTGGCGTGTTCAACCGTTTACTGATCGTCACCGGCCTGCACCACATCCTCAACAATATGGCGTGGTTCGTGTTTGGCACCTTCACCGACCCGGCAACCGGCGCGGTGGTGACCGGCGACCTGACCCGCTACTTCGCCGGCGACCCGAAAGGCGGCCAATTCATGACCGGCATGTTCCCGGTGATGCTGTTCGGCCTGCCCGCCGCGTGCCTGGCGATGTACCGCAATGCGTTGCCGGAGCGCCGTAAAGTGATGGGCGGGATTTTCCTGTCGATGGCACTGACCTCATTCCTGACCGGCGTGACGGAACCGATTGAATTTGCGTTCATGTTCCTGGCGCCGTTCCTGTACCTGATCCACGCACTGCTGACTGGCCTGTCGATGGCGCTCACCAACCTGTTGAATATCCATCTCGGCTTTACCTTCTCCGGAGGGTTTATCGACATGGTGCTCGGTTGGGGCAAATCCACCAATGGCTGGCTGGTGTTCCCGGTTGGCTTGGCTTACGCGCTGATCTACTACTCGGTGTTCACCTACTGCATCCGCCGCTTCAACCTCAAGACGCCGGGTCGTGAAGATATCCAGGTGGTGCAGGCCGAGGCCATGAGCGACAACCAGCGTGCGACGGCCTACATCCAGGCGCTGGGCGGTGCTGAGAACTTGCTGAGTGTGGGTGCTTGCACCACGCGGCTGCGCTTGGACATGGTGGATCGCAACAAGGCGGTGGATGCTGAACTCAAAGCGCTGGGCGCCATGGCTGTCGTACGGCCAGGTAATGGCGGCAGCTTGCAGGTGGTCGTCGGGCCCATGGCCGATAGCATTGCTGATGAAATTCGCTTGGCCATGCCGGGGTTTGTTGCGGCAGCGCCTGCAGCGGTTGCGCCTGTGGATAAGCCAGTGACGGTGCATGTGCAGGAGGCCGAGAAATGGCTGAGCGCGCTGGGTGGTCGAGAGAATGTGCGCCAGCTGGAAGCAGTGGCGATGACCCGGTTGCGGGTGGAGTTGGGGGATGATTCGCGGTTGTCTGAGGCTCAGCTCACTGCGCTGGGCTGCCAAGGGGTAAGTCAGCTCGACAGCGGTGTTTGGCATCTGTTGATGGGCGACAGGGCATCCGGGTTGGGTGAGGCGTTGGAGCGGTTGGTCAGTGGCCGTGAGGTCGCCGCCAGGGTTTAGAGATGTCGTGGTTGTTCTGGCCTCATCGGGGGCAAGCCCCCTCCCACACTTGACCGCATTGCCAAGTCCGGCACCGATCAAAATGAGGGAGGGGGCTTGCCCCCGATGAGGCCAGAACCGCCAACAAAAAAACCGCTGGCCAAACTGGGCTAGCGGGTTTCGACAATCTCCGACCCATCAACAATTTCGGTAGCCTCAGTATTGCCCCCCAAGACTGACAGCCACCGCGTAGTGATAGGGCAGATTGGCCATGGCTTGGGTAATCGCTGAAAAACAAAGCAACTGGGCTTTACCGGTGGAGCGAACTGAGTGCTCTCTTTGAGCGACGGTATCCGGTGCAAAAGAGAAGGATTGGTATTTTTTCCTGACCTTGAGCCAGGTCGAGAACTCGAAGGATTGGTCACCACTTTTATAGGTAAAGCGGTGTGTGGCCTGGGTAGACACTCGTCCTCGGGCAAAGACAGGTATTTGTGCTCGCAGAACGAATGTCAGATAGCTCCAAGGATGGAGGAGGTATGCCTCTGGCGCAGCACCGATGTCCCAGCTGGCAGCAGTGAGTTCAAATGTGCGTGCAGTGCCGTTCAAAAGACAGAGTGCGACATGGCTGTGGGAACTGACTTGTTGGACTTTATTCCAGATGACGGTTTCGTCTTGTCTAGCGTCTTTGAGGGTTTCTTGAAAGTCGCTTTCGCGATTGAGGTGTTCGGTATCGTCCATGAGGTGTGGCTCAGCTTAAATGAGTCGATCAAACTAATGGGGCTGATTCCGAGCGGCAACCGCTGGGTATTGTCAGAAAGATCGGGGGCGCCTGTCACGACGCCGATGAGGCCCTGACAGCCAACAAAAAACCCGCTGACCAAACTGGCCCAGCGGGTTTCTTGTTTATGCAGCCCACAGATTAGAAATCCGCCAACTGCCACACGTCACGCCGGTATCTCACCGGGGTGGCTGAGCTTCCAGGCTTTAGTCACCGAATACCAGGCTTACCGACTGGGCCCCCGCATTCTTGACGGTGAAATCCTTTGCCTGCGCGGCGGTCCTCAAGGTGTAGGTGTAATTGGACGAGGCGGTCCACTGCGCTTTGGGCGACTTCTGATTCGTGATAGCAGGCACGCTGCCAATATCGGTAAACGTACCGTTGCCTTTATCATCCAACATGCCGTTGCTTGCGCTGCCTTCGCCAAAGTTGTTGTTCTCGGAAAGAATGTTGGCGTTTTGCGCCAGCGTAAAGCCGAGATGAAACTTGTTGATGTAGTTGTTATAGACATGGAAGTAGCCATAACGCATCAACCCCGGTGCGCGCACTTCCATATTCTCGAAGCGATTATGGCAAATAGTCAGCCGTGGGAAACCATTGAAGGCTGTGTTGTTGTCATCGCTCGGGTGGCCCAGGATCAGGCCATACTTGTGGTTGCCGAAAAAACAGTTGCTGATGGTCGCGTAGTCGGCCTTGTCGCCGATGTATAACAGCTTGTCGAGGCTGCCATCGTTGGCGGACCAGTCATGGCCGACAAAGGAGCAGTGATCGATCCAGTACTTGCTGCCGTAGTTGAGGTACAGCTGGATATCATCATTGGCCTTGATACCCGCCGAGTGCTGGAAAACGATGTTCTGAAAAATGATGTTTTGCGACTCAGGTGTCGCACGCAAGTGAATGTTGTTGAGCGTGCGGTTCTGGAACGAACCGACCAGGGTTTTATTTGAACCCATGGAGACCTTGGTCAAACTGGACGCCGAGATATTGCTATTGATCACCAGCACGCGGGGTGTGGAACCGGCAATATTGGTTTTGAGCTGATCCAGGTTAGTGATGCTGACAACCGGACCGGACCAGCCGCCAGTGACCTTAGCGGCTTTGGCGAAGCCGGTCATGCCGGTGAGTTTGCTTTCTGGATAAGACATAGGAGTTCCCTCTCTTTCAACATGGGACCCGATGATCGGGTCAAGAATGAAACATGACCGTCCTGGTCATGTGCACAGTGGGATGATTGGCGGCGCAACCGACTGAACGTCAGGTATTGCCGAACACCCCATATACTGTACATTTATACAGTGCCATGTGAAAGAAATGGCGTCAAGCGTGGATGGATATACACCATGTCCATGCGCTCAAACATGAGAGCCGGGCTTGCTCGCGACAGGGTCGTTACAGCCAACAAAAACCCCGCTGGCCAAACTGGCCCAGCGGGTTTCTTGTCAACGCAGTATTGATCGTCGCCATGCTCCGCGCGGGAATGATCAGTTGGCGGTGGCTGCTGACACTTCGCGAAGATCCAGCACCCGTTCCACCATCAACTGAATGCCCTCCACCATTCGATGAATACCCAGCACGGCATCACGCTGGGGACCGTCGACATCAAATGCCAGATTACTCGCCAGTGCCTGTACCGATGCCAGGTCTTGAGAGGCGTTGGCGAGCAGGGTTTCGCTGTTCAGGTGGGTCAGGACGGTGAAGATTTGGTCGGTGGGCGGGGAATCAGATGGGGGGTTTGGGCTCATGGTAAAACTCCTGAAAAATAGGAGCTGTCAGCATCACTTGCAGATGATGGGTGGCAGCTGTGCGCGGGTCTGCAAGACCGAGTCAGGAGCACCTCGGCAGACCCAAAGGTCTCCCGCGCACAGCCACCAGAAAACGATGACCATGAAAAGCGCCACGATTATAGCGGCGCTTCCGAGCTCCTAACATTATTTCGGCGGGCTTGCAGTCCCGGTCGCTGAATTGGCAGCGACTGGCGAAGGTTAGTTGTGCGAGTTCCGACGGACAACCTGAAAGGCTTGTCGGAAATCTCCGAGAGATGTAGATCCAGCACGCAACAAAAACCCGGTCTAAGCCGGGCTCTTTGACCTCATTTACTCAACCCGAGCAAACCGCTCAATAACAGGCTGTTCTCGATGTTCTGCCTGCCACAGGTCATAGCTGCTCTGCATTGAGAGCCACATCTGAGCTTTACTGATGCCAGCGCGCTCCAGCCGTACCGCCAGATCAGGACTGACCGGCGCGTGTCCGTGAAGAATTCTGGAAAAGGTCTCCCTGGCGAAACCCAGGCGCCTTGCCACTTCAGTGATGGTCATTCCGAGCCCCGGAATAACATCCTCAAGCAGTATTTCTCCTGGGTGAGGAGGATTGTGCATACCCATAAACAGACCCCTTCTCAGTGGTAATCGAGATAGTCGACCAGCTCGACCTGATCGTCGAACATACGAAATATGATTCGCCAGTTGCCAGTGATGCTCACCGACCAATAGTCTACAAGGTCTCCCTTCAAGCGATGGAAGCGCCAACCTGGCAGTTCCAGATCGCTCCAGTGACTCGCACTGTCTAAAATCAGCAAGACACGGCGCAAGCGATTTGCATGGTTCGCATTGATCCCTTTGGTTGAGCCAGTTTCATAAAAAACACGAAGGCCTTTATGTTTCCAACTAACGATCATGGTGCGATTGTGATGTGATACATCACACTCTGCAATAACCGCATATCGGTCTTGATCGTCAGACTCATATCACTGCACCGCCTAGAAAATTCAAACCGATAGGCTAGGAAGACAGGTTCCGAGGGACAACCTGAAAGGCTTGTCGGAAAGGTCTGAGGCGCCTGGGCGGACGCCATCGGGGGCAAGCCCCCTCCCACAGTTGACCGAGTTTCATCGTTGGAATGCAGTTGAATGTGGGAGGGGGCTTGCCCCCGATGAGGCCTTGAAAGGCAACAAAAAACCCGCTGGCCAAACTGGCCCAGCGGGTTGCTTGTTTATGCAGCCAGCCGATTAAAAATCCGCCAACTGCCACACCTCATACGCCGGTGTCTCATACGGATGGCTCAGCTTCAAAGCAGCCACTACAGCCACAATCAACTCATCCGCCACCACTAGCTCAACCTTCCATTCCTCAACCACTTCAACCTGGCCCACCTGCCCGATAAACGGCTGGCTGCCGTCCAGCGCGCGGAATTGGCCCTGGCCCAGCACTTGCCAGGCGCAGCTGTCGTAGTCGCCGATGCGCCCGCCGCCGGCGGCGAAGACGGCGGTTTTCACCGTCTCCACGTGGCTGTCGGGTACGAAGAAGGCGAGCTTGTACACGGCCTTAGTTCACCCACACACGGGCGTTGCGGAACATGCGCATCCAGGCGCCGTCTTCGTTCCACTCTTCCGGGCGCCACGAGTTCTGCACGGCGCGGAATACGCGCTCCGGGTGCGGCATCATGATGGTGACGCGACCGTCGCGGCTGGTCAGGCCGGTGATCCCGCGCGGCGAGCCGTTCGGGTTGGCCGGGTAGCTTTCGGTGACTTTGCCGTGGTTATCGACAAAGCGCAGGGCCACGGTGCCGGACAGGTCAGCTTCGAGCAGCGCTTCTTCGCTGGCGAACTCGGCATGGCCTTCGCCGTGGGCGATGGCGATTGGCATGCGCGAACCGGCCATGCCCTGCAGGAAGATCGAGTTGGATTCCTGCACCTGCACCATGGCGACACGGGCTTCGAACTGCTCGGAACGGTTACGCACAAAGTGCGGCCAGAACTCGCTGCCCGGGATCAGTTCGCTGAGGTTGGACATCATCTGGCAACCGTTGCACACGCCCAGGGTGAAGCTGTCGTTGCGCTCGAAGAAACCCTGGAACGCGTCGCGGGCGCGGCTGTTGAACAGGGCCGACTTGGCCCAGCCTTCGCCGGCACCCAGCACGTCGCCGTAGGAGAAACCACCGCAGGCCACCAGGCCTTTGAACTCGTTGAGGTCGACGCGACCGGCGAGGATGTCGCTCATGTGCACGTCGATCGCATTGAACCCGGCACGGTCGAACGCCGCCGCCATTTCCACCTGGCCGTTGACGCCCTGCTCACGCAGCACGGCAACCTGTGGGCGGATGCCTTTCTTGATGTAGGGCGCGGCGATGTCCTGGTTGACGTCGAAGCTGAGCATGGTGCTCAGGCCCGGATTGTCTTCTTCCAGGATCGCGTCGAATTCCTGCTCGGCGCAGTCGACGTTGTCGCGCAGGCGCTGGACCTGATAACTGGTCTCTGCCCACTGGCGTTGCAGCAGACGGCGCTGGCCGGCAAATACGGTGTCGCCATTGAAGGAGATATTGACTTCACCGTTGTTGATTGGCTGGCCAATCACCGCCACGCAGTCGTCCAGGCCGGCGGCGCTGAACTGTGCGAGCACATCCGGGGTAGCGTCCTGGCGCACCTGGATCACCGCCCCCAACTCTTCGTTGAACAGGATGCCGTTGATCTCGGCGGCATCCTCGGCAACGCTGTCGAGCACGATGTTCAGGCCGCAGTGACCGGCGAAGGCCATTTCCACGACGCTGGTCAGCAAACCACCGTCGGAACGGTCGTGGTATGCCAACACGTGACCGTCGGCATTCAAGCCCTGGATCACGGCAAAGAACGCTTTGAGGTCTTCGGCGTCGTCGACATCCGGCGCGTGTCTGCCGAGCTTGCCGTGAGTCTGCGCCAGTATCGAGGCGCCCATGCGGTTCTGGCCACGGCCCAGGTCGATCAGGATCAGATCGGTGGTGCCCTTGTCCATGCGCAATTGCGGGGTCAGGGTCTGGCGGATGTCAGTGACCGGCGCGAAACCGGTGACGATCAACGACAGCGGCGAGGTGACGCTCTTGTCGGTGCCGTCCTCGTTCCAACGGGTGGCCATGGACATGGAGTCCTTGCCCACCGGAATGGTGATACCCAGCTCAGGGCACAGCTCCATGCCGACGGCTTTGACCGTGTCGTAGAGGCGTGCATCTTCACCCGGGTGGCCGGCAGCGGACATCCAGTTGGCCGACAGTTTGATGTCGGACAGCTTGCCGATGCGCGAGGCCGCGATATTGGTCAGGGTTTCACCGATGGCCATGCGGCCCGACGCCGGAGCGTCCAGCAGGGCCAGCGGCGTACGCTCGCCCATGGCCATGGCTTCACCGGTGTAGACGTCGAAGCTGGTGGCGGTGACGGCAACGTCGGCTACCGGCACCTGCCACGGACCGACCATTTGGTCACGGGCAACCAGACCGGTGATGGTGCGGTCGCCGATGGTGATCAGGAAGCTTTTGCTCGCCACGGCCGGGTGGTGCAGCACGCGCTCGATGCTGTCGGACAAGTCCAGCGTGCTTGGGTCGAAATCATCGCCCAGCTCGCTTTCACGTACCGCCGAACGGTGCATGCGCGGGGCTTTGCCCAGCAGCACTTCGAGCGGCATGTCCACCGGGCTGTTGCCGAAGTGGCTATCTGTAACAGTAAGCTGCGGCTCGGCAGTGGCTTCGCCGACCACGGCAAACGGGCAGCGCTCGCGTTCGCAGATGGCCTGGAAGCGCGCAAAGTCTTCAGGGCCAACGGCCAGTACGTAGCGCTCCTGGGATTCGTTGCTCCAGATTTCGTGCGGGGCCATGCCCGGCTCGTCGTTTGGAATGTTGCGCAGCTCGAAACGGCCACCACGGTCGCCATCGTTGACCAGTTCCGGGAAGGCGTTGGACAAACCACCGGCGCCGACGTCGTGGATGAAGCTGATCGGGTTCTTGTCACCCAACTGCCAGCAACGGTCGATGACTTCCTGGCAGCGACGTTCCATCTCGGGGTTTTCGCGCTGTACGGAAGCGAAGTCGAGGTCGGCCGAACTGGTGCCGGTGGCCATGGAAGAGGCAGCGCCGCCACCCAGGCCGATCAACATCGCCGGGCCGCCGAGCACGATCAGCTTGGAACCGACCAGGATCTCGCCTTTCTTGACGTGTTCTTCACGGATGTTGCCCATGCCGCCGGCCAACATGATCGGCTTGTGGTAGCCGCGCACTTCATCGCCACGGGGGGTGGTGATGGATTGTTCGAAGGTACGGAAGTAACCGGTCAGCGCCGGGCGCCCGAATTCGTTGTTGAACGCGGCGCCGCCCAGCGGGCCTTCGATCATGATGTCCAGCGCGGTGACGATGCGCTCGGGCTTGCCGTACGGCACTTCCCATGGCTGTTCGAAGCCTGGGATCTGCAGGTTGGACACGGTGAACCCGGTAAGGCCCGCCTTGGGCTTGGCGCCCCGGCCGGTGGCACCTTCGTCACGGATTTCGCCGCCCGAACCGGTAGCTGCGCCAGGGAATGGGGCAATCGCAGTCGGGTGGTTGTGGGTTTCAACCTTCATCAGGATGTGCACCGGCTCCTGCACCGCGCCGTACTGGCGGGTTTCCGGGTCCGGGAAGAAGCGGCCGGCGACGGAGCCGACGATCACCGAGGCGTTGTCCTTATAAGCCGACAGAACGCCTTCGCTGTGCATCACGTAGGTGTTCTTGATCATGCCGAACAGGCTTTTTTCCTGGCTCTGGCCGTCGATGTCCCAACTGGCGTTGAAGATCTTGTGACGGCAATGCTCGGAGTTGGCCTGGGCGAACATCATCAGTTCGATGTCGTGGGGGTTGCGCTTCAAGCCGGTAAAGGCGTTGACCAGGTAGTCGATCTCGTCTTCGGCCAGGGCCAGGCCCAGTTCGGTATTGGCCTTCTCGAGGGCGGCGCGGCCACCGCCGAGCAGGTCGATCGCCGTCAGTGGCCTGGCTTCGGCGTGGCTGAACAGCCCGGCAGCCTGTTCCAGCTGGCTGACGATGATCTGGGTCATGCGATCGTGCAGGCTGCTGACGATCAGCTCGGCGTCGGCATCGCTGAACTGGCCGGCCACGTAGAACGCGATACCACGCTCCAGGCGCTGGATTTTGTCCAGGCCGCAGTTGCGGGCGATGTCACTGGCCTTGCTCGACCACGGCGAGATGGTGCCGAACCGCGGCAGCACCAGGAACAAGCGGCCGGTCGGCTCTTGAACGGGAACGCTTGGGCCGTACTTCAGAAGGCGTGCGAGCACTTGCTGTTCGTCGGCGGTCAAGACGCCGGTTACGTCGGCGAAGTGAGCAAATTCAGCATACAGGCCTGTAACAGCTGGAACCTTCTGGCTCAGTTGCTCAAGGAGTTTGCTGTGGCGAAAGGCAGAAAGGGCAGGAGCGCCGCGCAGGATCAACATCTTCGGGACAGCCTCGGGAAGGGGGTGTGCTTTGAGGCCGTGCATTCTAGCGTAAACCTTCGCCCACGGCACCCGAAACGCTACCGGTGGCCGCTGCCGAACGTCAGTTGGCACGGTTTGCGCGGTGTCGAGGGGCATTCCATGGCATCGGGCGCAGATATTTTAACCGTCACAATCACGCGCCAGGCCGCGTTTCTGCGGGATGCAGCACAGTTTCGCAGCGACTAGCAGACAAGTGTGCCGCTGTCGAGATATGGCGCCGTGGGCCGTTTGCGTATACTGCGCAGATGTTCTCCCCAACTGCTTTGCGCCCGCGATGCGCCAAATGGCTCATCGTCACCGGACTCTTCCTGATGCTCAGCGCCTGTGTTGATAAACCCAGCACGCTCGAGCGAATCAAGGAGGATGGCGTATTGCGGGTGGTTACCCGGAACAGCCCGGCTACCTATTTCCAGGACCGCAACGGTGAAACCGGTTTCGAATACGAACTGGTCAAGCGCTTTGCCGATGACCTGGGCGTCAAGCTGGAAATCGAAACCGCCGACAACCTCGATGACCTGTTCGGCCAGTTGGGCAAGCCCAACGGTCCGGTGCTCGCCGCCGCCGGCCTGGTCAGCAGCGAGCAGCGCCAGCAGCAGGTGCGCTTTTCCCACCCGTACCTCGAAGTGACGCCGCAGATCATCTACCGCAACGGCCAGTCACGGCCGACCAATGCGGCGGACCTGGTCGGCAAGAAGATCATGGTGCTCAAGGGCAGCACCCACGCCGAGCAGTTGGCGACGCTTAAAAAACAGAACCCTGCCATCGAATACGAAGAATCCGATGCCGTTGAGGTGGTCGATCTGCTGCGCATGGTCGACGAAGGGCAAATCGACCTGACCCTGGTGGACTCCAACGAAGTCGCCATGAACCAGGTGTACTTCCCCAACGTGCGGGTCGCGTTCGATCTGGGCAATGCCAGCAACCAGAGCTGGGCCGTGGCCGCAGGCGTTGACAACAGCCTGCTCAACGAGATCAACAGTTACCTGGACAAGGTCGAGAAGAACGGCACCCTCCAGCGTCTGAAAGATCGCTATTACGGGCACGTCGATGTACTGGGGTATGTCGGCGCCTATACCTTCGCCCAGCATTTGCAACAGCGCCTGCCCAAATACGAGAAGCACTTTCGCGCCTACGCCAAGGAAGAAAAGGTCGACTGGCGACTGTTGGCGGCCATCGGCTACCAGGAATCGCTGTGGCAGCCGGCGGTTACATCCAAGACCGGCGTGCGCGGCTTGATGATGCTGACCCAGAACACCGCCCAGGCAATGGGTGTGTCCAATCGTCTGGATGCCAGGCAAAGCATCATGGGCGGCGCCAAGTACCTGGCCAAGATCAAGGACGAGCTGGACGACAAGATCGCCGAGCCCGACCGTACCTGGTTTGCCCTCGCGGCCTACAACGTCGGTACCGGGCACCTGGACGACGCGCGCCTTCTGGCCAAGAAGGAAGGCCTTAACCCGAACAAATGGCTGGATGTGAAGAAAATGCTGCCGCGCCTGTCGCAGAAGCAGTGGTACAGCAAGACGCGCTACGGTTATGCCCGGGGCGGCGAGCCGGTGCATTTTGTGGCGAACATCCGGCGCTACTACGACATTCTGACCTGGGTGACCCAACCGCAGCTGGAAGGTAACCAGGTGGTGGAAGGCAACCTGCATGTGCCGGGTGTGGACAAGACCAAGCCGCCGGAAGAAACCCCGCAGCTGTAAACCCAATGCGCCATAGAGCAATGTGGGAGGGGGCTTGCCCCCGATGAGGGAGTGTCAGTCACTGGATGGATTGACTGACAGACCGCCATCGGGGGCAAGCCCCCTCCCACATTTTGACCTCTACTTGGCTTGGAGACCGGTGAGCAGATGGACCACGCCCACCGCCAACACCATGACGCCCGGCACGCCCGCCGCTTTCAGCGCTGACTCATCCAACCGCCCCGCCTCTTTCAACTGCACCCGCACCCGCGTCAGCGCCACGCGTTGTTGCGACCTGAGGTTGGCCTCGCCGCCCAATGCGCTCAGCACATCGACCGGTAACAGGCTCTCCCCCGCCGGCGCCGCGACCGTTTCCGCAATCAGATCCGGCGTCAGGGCTTTCCAGAACGCCCGCTGCAATTTCTCGAACATGCTCAGTGCTCCACGACAGATGAGGTTTCAACGGTGGCGGCGTGGTACAGGCGCAAAGCCTCACGCACCTGGCCGGCTTCTTCCAGGCCCAGCACCTGCCGGGCGATGATCTGGCAGTCGACCAGGTCCAGTTCACGCACCGTGGCCTTGATGCTCGGGATCAACTGCACGCTGACCGACAGTTCATCCACGCCCAGTCCGATCAACACCGGTACCGCCAGGGTTTCGGAGGCCAGCGCACCGCATACGCCCACCCACTTGCCATGGGCATGGGCAGCCTTGACCGTAGTAGCGATCAGGCGCAGCACCGCCGGGTGAAAACTGTCGGCCTGGCTGGCCAGGCGTGGGTGGTCGCGATCCATGGCCAGGGTGTACTGGGTCAGGTCATTGGTACCGATGGAAAAGAAATCCACATGGGGCGCGAACACATCGGCCATCAACGCGGCGGATGGCACTTCAATCATGATGCCCAACTTTGGCAACTCGCTGAGCCCGAGTGCCCGCGCTTCCTCCTCGAGCACCTTGCGCGCCAGATGCAGCTCCGAAAGCAGGCTGACCATCGGCAACATGATGTGCAGCCGCGCCAGCCCGGCACAGGCGAGGATTGCGCGAAACTGTTCGCGCAACAGCTCCGGCCGCTCCAGGCACAGGCGAATACCGCGCAAGCCCAGGAACGGGTTGGTTTCGGCTTCCATCGGTACATAGGCCAGCGGTTTGTCGCCGCCGACATCCAGGGTGCGCACCACCAGATTGCGCTCGGTGCCCAGGGCACGGGCAATGGCGCGATAGGTGCCGGCCTGCTCGGCGGGGCTGGGCGCGCGGTTGCGGTCCAGGTAGAGAAATTCCGAACGCAGCAGACCGACGCCTTCGCCGCCCAGGGCCAGTGACTGCTCCACATCCTGCAACGAGGCGACGTTGGCCGTGACGTCGACGTGATGGCCGTCACGGGTGACGGCAGCCTGGGCGGCCTCGGCCACTTCGCGTTGACGTCGCACCCCCTGCCGCGCACGGGCCGCCTGGGAGTGGTCGATGTCGACCTGGTCCGGCTCCAGGTGCAGTTCGCCCTGATCGGCGTCAAGAAGCACGTGCGTACCCTCGGCCAACGCCAATACGTCAGCGGGCGCACCACAGAGGGCGGGAATGCCCAGCGCGCGGGCGAGGATTGCGACGTGACTGGTAGCGCCGCCGCCGACCGTGACAAACCCCAACACCTTGCGGGTATCGAGATTCGCGGTTTGCGAGGGGGTCAGTTGCTCGGCGATCAGGATCGCCCGCTCCGGCAGGGTCCAGGCGCGGTCCTCAACACCCAGAATCAGTTTGAGCACGCGCCGGCCGACGTCGGACAGGTCTGCCGCACGCTCGGCGAGCAACGCATTGCCCAGGCCCTGGAACAATTTAGCCGTGGCGGCGGTGGCGCTGTTCCAGGCAAATGCTGCGCTCTTGCCCTTGGCCAGCAACAGGTGGGCCTGCTCGAGCAGTGTCGGGTCTTCAAGCAGCTCCTGATGGGCGCGGAAGATGTCGGCCCGGGCACTGCCGGCGGCGCCGGCTTGCAAGCGTTGCAAGGCCTCGTTGGCCGCCAGCAGGCCGCGCACCAGTGCATCGCGCTCGGTGGCTTCGCCGGCGCCGGCTTCAGTAATAGTCAGCGCAGGCTCGGCCACCTGGACCACCTGGCCGAACGCCGAGCCCGGTGACGCACATACCCCGCGCAGCAGCGCAGCCGACGACACCGGCGCGGCAGGCTCAAGCCGTTCAGCCGCAGCCACCACCGTTTCGCCACAGCCCTCGGCCAACAATGCCGCCAGCGCCCGGATCGCGGCCTCGGCGTCTTCACCCGCCGCGCTCACCTGCAAGGTGTCGCCCTGCACGGTTTGCAGCGCCATGATCGCCACCAACGACTTGGCGTTGGCACTCTGGGTCTGCTTGTGCAGGTAGATGCTCGAACTGAAGCCTTTCGCCGCCTGGGCCAGCACCGCCGCAGGGCGAGCGTGCAAGCCGTGGGCATTGAGCAAGGTCAGCGGTTTGGAGAACAGCGCCGAGCCCTGCTGCTCATTCGCGTCTGCCGCTGCCGCGCCGGGCGAGAGTCGCAGCACCGGCCGGCCCTCTTCAATCAGGTCGCCCTGCGCCGCCAGCACCACGAACGGCTCGCCACTGACCACCAGCATCAAGGTCAACACACTGCGGGCATTGAGCGCGACATAGTCGGCGTCGAACTCGATCAACGGCTGGCCGGCCGTCACCCGCTGGCCCTCTTCGACCAGGCGGGTAAAGCCCTTGCCTGCCAGGCTCACGGTGTCCAGGCCGATATGCATCAGCACCTGTACGCCGTTGTCGTCGGTGACGCTGACCGCATGGCCGCTGTCCTGAATATTGCTGATCACTCCGGCCAGCGGTGCACAGAGGGTCTGCGAGGTGGGATCGATGCACACACCATCACCGATCATGCGGCTGGAAAATACCGGGTCCGGCACCTGATCCAGCGCCAGCAGCATTCCGGACAGGGGTGCCAGCAGTTCCAGGGGTTGAGAGGGGTTCATGGCTTCACCTGTTGTTGTTCTTTAAATTCATGGCAAACGAAGATCAAATGTGGGAGGAGGCTTGGCCCCTCCCCCATCAGTACGAGTCATTTCCACCAGTATTCAACCTGCACGCCCATGTTCGACCCATGCCGCGCCGTGCCGTAGGCACCGGTGTCGGACAACGCCGAACCTGCCGCCAGCTCATTCGCCGCGCGCTTGGCCGCCTGGTTCCAAGTGGCATAGGTGTAGTACAAGCGCACTTCCGGCCGTGCCCAGAACTCCGGGCCCTTGGGCGACCAGGTCGGCGCGAAGGTGAATTTGCTCAGCTTGCGCGTACCGCCCGTGGCCTCGACCTGATCGTGCCCCAGCTCGGTGACCAGTTTGAATTGTTCGCTGATGGCATACGCCGGGCGCACGCCGAGCGACAGCCAGTTCAGGTCCTGGCGCCCGGGACGCACATCCTTCTGGTACACCGCCTGCACCTGCCCACCAAAACGCGGGGTCAATTGCCAGTCGAAAAACTCCACGGCACGGTAGCTTTTGCTGCTCTTGTCCAACCGCGTATTGCCGGTGTAACCCAGGCCGGTGCCCGGACCTTCGCCATACTGCAAAGCGAACTTGTTCTTGCCGCCCAGGAACGCGCTTTGCACATGCTGCGCGGTCAACGCCCAACCGCTGTTGGTGTCACGCCCGCCGGCCTTTTGGATGTAGCTCAAGCCAAGCTCCAGTTCGCCGCCCGGGTTGGTGTTGAAACCGGCCACATTGAAGTCATGCCGGGTGGCGTATTCCTTCTGGTACAGGTTGTCTTTGCGTGACAGCGCGTAGCTGTATTTCAAGCCGCCGATCAACACATCCTCGATACCGCCACCGGTGGCGCTCTGGTTCCAGTAGTAGAAGTCGGAGATATGGATGTCGTTACGCTTGTAGTAACGCCGCCCGGCCCACAGCGAACCGCCATTGAGACCGGACAGGTTGGACCATTGCGCGTACATCTGCGGCATACGCGCAGAGCCGTTGTTCTCGCCCTGGAATTTCAGGGCGCGGTCGTACTTGTTATAGAGGGACGCCATGGCATCGACGCTGAGCACCGAGCCATCGTCGAAGGTCAGCAGGTCCTGGCGCAATTCCAGTTCGCCGTACTGCTCGCATTCGTTGCCCAGGCGATATTTGGTTTGCGCGCCCGGCAATTGGAAGCACTGCTGCTTGCCGCTGCCGGTAGAGGTGCCGGCGCCGCTGCGCAGGTAACCGCCAAACTCCAGGGCTTGAGCGCCAAAGGGCAGGCTCAGGCAGGATGCAACGAGGCCCAGCTTTATTGTTGTTTTCATAAAGCACTCCGATATTTTTATTGTTTTTCTTACTGTCTTGCGTGACGCGATCGCCTGTAGGAGCGAGCTTGCTCGCGAAGAACTTCCAGGCTCCACGCTGCACCTGGAAGGGCGCGTTATCGTTGACGATCTTCGCGAGCAAGCTCGCTCCTACAGGCGGCATTTCACCCAGTCAGGTGCAGCACGAAGGATTCATAAGGGCGCAACACCACCTTGCTGGTACGCACCGGGCAGTCGGGGTAATTGCTGATCAACAGGCGCTGTTCGTTCGCCGCGTTGACGACCTGCACGGGCAACTGGATTTCACACGGCGTTGCGTAGAAGTTGCTGACCACCAGCAAGCGTTCGCCTCGGCCTTCGCGCAGGTACGCCCAGACCTGGGGATGGCCTTGCAGCAGTTCGCGGTAAATGCCTTCCTGGATCAGGGGTTCACGGCGACGCAAGGCGATCAGCGCGCGGTAGTGATGCAACACCGAATCAGGATCATCCCGTTGGCGCTCGACGTTGATTTGCGCCGCATTGGCCGGGATGTCGATCCACGGCTCGCCGCTGCTGAAACCGGCGTTGGGTTGACTGTTCCACTGCATCGGTGTGCGGCCGTTGTCGCGAGACTTCTGCATGATCGCCGCCATGCTCGACGCCTCGGACTCACCGGCATTGCGCTTGAGGCGAAAGATGTTCAGGGTCTCCACATCACGGTATTGGTCGATCCTGTCGAAGCCCGGATTGGTCATGCCCAGCTCTTCACCCTGGTACACATAAGGCGTGCCCTGGAGCAAGTGCAGTGCGGTGGCGAGCATCTTGGCCGACACCACGCGATGGTCGCCGTCATCCCCAAACCGCGAGACCACCCGTGGCTGGTCGTGGTTACACCAGAACAACGCATTCCAGCCGCCACCGGCCTGCATGCCCGACTGCCAGTCGGAGAAGATCTGCTTGAGTTGCAGGAAATCGAACTCGGCCTTCACCCACTTCTGCAGGTTCGGGTAATCGACTTTCAGGTGATGAAAGTTGAAGGTCATCGACAGCTCTTTCGACGCCGGATTGGAGTAGCGAATACAGTGCTCCAGGCTGGTGGAGGACATTTCGCCGACATTGATCAGGTCATGGCCCTCGAAGACTTCGCGGTGCATTTCGTGCAGGTAGTCGTGCACATTCGGGCCGTCGGTGTAGAAGCGCCGGCCATCGGTGTGGTCGTCGGGGAAATCCGCGGGCTTGGAGATCAGGTTGATCACGTCCAGGCGAAAGCCGCCAACGCCCTTGTCACGCCAGAAGCGCATCATTTTGAAAACTTCGGCGCGCACCTTGGGGTTGTCCCAGTTGAGGTCGGCCTGGGTGTGGTCGAACAGGTGCAGGTAGTACTGGCCGGTTTGCGCCTCATATTCCCAAGCCGAGCCGCCGAACTTGGATTCCCAGTTGTTCGGCTGGTCGCGCCAGATATAGAAGTCGCGGTAGGGATTGTCGAGGCTGCTGCGCGCCTGCTGAAACCACTCATGCTCGACAGAGGTGTGGTTGACCACGATATCGAGCATCAGCCTGATGCCGCGCTTGGCCGCTTCGCTGATCAACAGGTCGCAATCGGCCATGGTCCCGTAGCTGGGGTCGATGGCGTAGTAGTCGCTGATGTCGTAGCCGTTGTCGCGTTGCGGCGAGCGCAGGAACGGGGTGATCCACAGGCAATCGATGCCCAGCCATTGCAGGTAGTCGAGCTTGTCGACGATGCCCAGCAGGTCACCGGTAGCGTTACCCGCGTGGCTGTGGAAGCTTTTGGGGTAGATCTGGTAGATCACCGAGTGTTGCCAGGTCTGCATGGTGGGTTCCTTCAGTAGAATTGGGTGCTGGCCGTGCGGGCCTCATCGGGGGCAAGCCCCCTCCCACATTTGAAATACATTCCCCTGTGGGAGGGGGCTTGCCCCCGATAGCGATGGATCAGGCGACCCTGTATCCCGGCCGAACAATCTTCATGCTCAACACACAGGTCACAACAAAGGGCACGACAATCGCCACGACCATGCCGATCACAAACATCGGAATGGCGCTTGGCACAATCGAGATAAATCCAGGCAGGCCACCGACGCCGATGGCCGACGCCTGCACCTTGTTCAGCGACAGGAAAATGCTGCCCAGCGCCGAGCCCAGCAGCGCGGCATAGAATGGAAACTTGAAGCGCAGGTTCACGCCGAACATCGCCGGCTCTGTGATACCGAAGTAGGCGGAAATCGCCGACGTCGACGCCATGCTCTTATCCCGCGCATTGCGGCTCATGTAGAACACACCCAGCGCGGCGCTGCCCTGGGCCAGGTTGGACATGACGATCATCGGCCAGATAAAGGTGCCGCCCTGGGTCGAGATCAACTGCAGGTCCACGGCGAGGAACATGTGGTGCATGCCGGTAATGACCAGTGGGGCATAGAGCAGGCCGAATATTGCGCCGCCGACCATCGGCGCCAGGTCGAACAACGTCACCACACCCTCGGTAATCAGGATGCCCAGGTGCCGGGTGACCGGGCCAATAATGGCCAAGGCCAGCACGCCGGTGACAACGATGGTGGTGATAGGCACCACGAGCAACTGGATTGCATTGGGCACCCGTGCCCGCAGCCACTTCTCGATCACGCTCATGACGTAGGCCGCCATCAGGATGGGCAGGATCTGCCCCTGGTAGCCCACTTTCTCGACCTGAAACCAGCCGAGAATATCGAAGTACGGCAGGCTCTGACCGTCGAGACCGGCGACCGCCTTGCCATAGTTCCAGGCGTTGAGCAGGTCCGGGTGAACCAGCATCAGGCCCAGCACGATGCCGAGAATTTCACTGCCGCCAAAACGCTTGGCCGCCGACCAGCCCACCAGTGCCGGCAGGAATACAAACGAGGTGTTGGCCATCAGGTTGATCAGGCTCCACAGGCCATCCAGGTTCGGATACGCCTCCAGCAGCGTCTGGCCCTCGATGAACATGCCCTTGGCGCCCATCAGGTTGTTGATGCCCATGAGCAGGCCGGCAATGATCAGCGCCGGCAGGATCGGCATGAACACGTCGGAGAACACCCGCACCAGGCGCTGCATCGGGTTGGTCTTGTCGGCGCCCTTGCGCTTCACATCAGCAATGGTCGATGCCGCCAGGCCCGTGACTTCGCGCAAGGCGGCGTAGACCTTTTCCACTTCTCCGGGGCCGATCACCACCTGGAACAAACCGCCGGTAAAGAACGATCCCTTGACCAGATCGACCTGGTTCAACGCACTGCTGTTGACCAGGCTGGGGTCCTTGAGCGCCAGGCGCAGGCGCGTCACGCAGTGGGCAGCTTGCTCTAGGTTGTCGCGCCCCCCGAGGTTCTCAAGAATCTCGCGGGCAATCATCGAATAGTCGTGGCTCATGCTCGTTTTCCACTGTGATTGTTTTTATGGGTGGCAGTCATTGGCAGCACGCCGAGAGGGAAAAGTACTCGTCTGTACGAGTTAAATCAACAACTCGTCTATACGAGTTACAATTTGTTTAATTTTTGTAAATCGTCCGTCAGACATTTCCACCCACTGCGCCAGTGGCGAATGGACAAACCCCACCGGTGCCACTAAGGTTCCTGCCTTGAAAGCGCCGTTCACCTTCATAGAGCCGGGCATCGAGCCATCCCATGAGCAAATACAACCAGATCTATACCGATCTGCTTGCCAGCATCACCACTGAACGCCTGCAGCGCGGTACGCGCCTTCCCTCCGAAACCGAACTGATGGACAGCTACCAGGCCAGCCGGGGCACGGTGCGCCGAGCGATCGAGCAGCTGCAGGAACGCGGTTTCGCGCAGAAGATCCACGGCAAAGGCACCTTTGTGTTGTCGCCCAACCCGATCGAGTTTCAACTGGGTGGCATCGTGAGCTTCCATGAAACCCATGCCGACCTGGGCGATGACATACACACTGAAGTGGTCGAGTTCACCCAAGTGCCGCTGGAAGGCTCATTGCAACAGCACATCGAGGCCGAACCCGGCACGCTGATCACCCGGATCAAGCGGGTACGGCGCATTGGCGGCAAACGGGTGATCCTCGACATCAACCACTTCGTCGCCGAACTGATCCCCGGCCTGGACCGCTCGATTGCCGAGCAGTCGATCTACGCGTTTATCGAACAGACGTTGCAGCTGCAGATCAGCTACGCGCAACGCACCATCGAAGCCTTGCCGCGCAGCAAGGACGATCAGGCGCACCTGGACCTTGACGGGCAAAGCCATGTGATCGTGGTGAGTAACCAGACGTTTTTGCAGGACGGGCGGCAGTTCGAGTACACCGAGTCGCGGCATACGTTGGACAAGTTTTACTTTTCGGATATTGCGCGGCGCTGAGCCTGAGCCGGGAAGATCACTGCACTGCGATACTCTTCGCCAGTCCTGCTGCCCAGGCAGCCGTCATCTTCTCCCCGACTGCCTCGAACTCCGGGTGAGCGCTTCGGTATTGCGAAAGCTCCGCCATCGCACGGGTCATGCCATCGCGCACCCTGACCAGCAGTTCGTTGCAACGGGCTTGTGTCAAACCACACGCACTGCGTCCGAACTTGACCAGCATCTCGCGCTTTGGCCAGGCTTTCGAACCGCCGAGCAGCAAACCCATGATGTCGTTGCTGCTGTATACCGTGGTGGTCACCAGATCGTAAGCAGGGGCGAGCCAGACGTCCGCGTCCTCTGCGCAGTGCTCATACAGCAGGCCGAAGTTTTTCAGGTGCGCGTCACCGTTCTGGATCCCGGCAGAAAGCGCCACCATCAGGAAGAAGTCTTCCAGTGCCCTGGTGACACGATTGGGCGTGACAAATGACCTGATCAGCTTCGCGCATCCCTGATAGCTGCCGTCGTACTTCCTGGCGGTCCCCCATCCGGATAGAACACACATGTCCTCGAATCCGAGGAAGGCGCTTGCACCGATGTCGAACCGCTTCACCACCAAAAATTTGCCGCGCTGACTAAGCTGAAACTCAGGCACTTCCAGGCCGCAATGGAATGCGGCCCGCATGCAGAAAAACTCATTGGCGGCCAATTGTGAAAAGTCAGCTTCGTTGAACGCCTTCACCAGATGCGTAGCGCCCCTGTGCGTGAGACGCTCAATGCCGGAGGCCGTATCGTCAAGGTCGCGCACCAGTACCTTGGGTTGAACACCCGACACCCCGGAATAGGCCGCGTAGGTTTTCAGAAGATCTTCGAACAGGTGCTTCGCCCCGTCATAGACCAACAGTTCCGAGATCTTGAGCTCAGGCAGTGGCTCGCCACCCGCATCGTGGGCAATGCTGATACGACCTAGCTGGTGCGGGCCTACGATACCCAGCAGGGTGAAGTCGTCAAAGCCGCGTACCGACTTGCTGAACCGTCGCACAAGTTCGTCCTTGAGATACCCCTCAGGGATATGCATCTCGAACAACGGGTGGACTCCATACTTCCAGTTGTAGCTCTCCAGGCGCACAGGCATGGTCAGGGAAACGGCATGCTCTGGAGCAACCTTTTCGTTATACGAGAATACCGAATCACGCCGATCGTCCTCACCGCGCCCGAGCGTTCCAGCAGACACACCATCCGCGCCGATATACAACCGGTCACGTTGGCTAGTCATGGATACCTCCTGATTTCAGCTCATCGAGCGTCTTGCGGCGATGCCTGGGTATGGCGGTCAACTCATACCCCAATCCCTCAAGAATCGCCGCGACCTTACGGATCCCCACTTCCGGGATGGTGTTGTTCTCGATCCCCGAGATAGTGGCACGGCTCATGCCGTGCCGCTGCGCAAGTTGGGTTTGTGAAAGGCCGGCGGCCTTGCGCAGACTTTTGATCAGAGTGCCTAGATCGCCCATATACAAAATGCATCCTATACAATGCATAAATAGCCATTTGCGAATTAATGCACTCTATACGATGCATAAAATCCTGAACAGTGTTTTCTGCGGATACGTTCTTGACTGAAAGCTCACATCCGAAGAAATCAGCCTAATCATCTGGCGACGCAGATTGTTACCGTTGAGATACCCCAGCGGCCTGACAACAAAATACAACGTTCGTAGAATGCCTTCGTGGCTATGGAACTCCTTCCTTCTAACCTCCTATGACCTAGGGGTTTCGCTCTCCACACCGCGCCTGCTTGTTGCAGGCGTTTTTATATCCGCTGTAGAACCACGCAGCTCATCCATGGCGGCGCAAGGGAGAAACTCAAGCATGAATCAAGATATGTTCCTGCGCCGTCGTAGCAAAGTCCACGTCCCGGTGGGCACTGGTGGTGCCACGCACGCTCAGGTCGCGTCGGCTGTCCGCGAAGTCGCGGCGTTCCGATGCGTATTTTCAGAGCCTCTGATTGAACAAATCGGCACTTTGTCGCCGACAGAACTGAAGTACTGGCTACGCGAAATTGTCGGCGTCCTTCGCCGGGAAAATGGCGCTCATATACACCACAGGCCATTTTATCCTGACTTTCCGGAGCAGGTTCTGTCGGCCTCAGAGGCGCAGTTGTACCTGAATGCCGTCCTGCATTACCTCACGCTTCAGCGCCTAACGCCGACTGAAAACTCTCGACCTGCAATGCTTGAGGGCAACTTCATATCCCGCGTGATCGAACCGGGAAGCATCCCCGAGTTCGAGTCACTGCTCGAGCCGCTGGTGTCAGCGCGTACCTCGCTCTCCGAAAGGGACACTGCCGACGTCGTCTGGTTTATCCGAAAGTACAAGAGCGATGTATTCCGGCTGCTGCCGGACACCGTCCCGTTCCGGGAGATCCGGGCGCAGGTTGGCAGTGCACTTATTCAGAATGTAGCTGGGGATGCACGGGTAGACGCATTCCTGCAGCGAAACGTCGACACGGCGACTGACGTGCTACGGCTCGCTGTCGCGCTGAATGGTGGAGACGTGTCACTCGCGACAGCCTCGACACGTTTCACGGCGATGAAGCGCTCGATGCGGCGCCTGCTGTTGCGCCTGCTCGATCATGCACCCAACGCTGCAGAAGACGTAATGCGCCATGCTGAGCGATGGAAACGCCTGGCTGAAGTACTGCATCCGGGCGATTACGCCGACAAGTACCCACGAGCGCTAGCCGCCATCACGGCGGCGCGTCGCAATGAAGCGCCAGACTCATTTGGATCACGTGTCGAAACATTACTTGCCCAGCGTCACATCGCCACGCTTATCCCCATACTACAAAACCGTCCTGGCGAGTTCGCACGACGGCTGGATGTAATCCTGCGGCGCGCGACGGAACCTGAATCGGTTCTCGACGCGTTCGAGGCGGTTGCGCCACAAGTCTCCTCACCTGTCCTGCTGCAGTTGCTGGCTCAGGTACGCGCTCCCCGCCCACTTCCCCTGCGAGCGTTCACACCGAAAGGAGCATTCGCCAAGGTCTATGGTATTGAGGATCGACGCGAACATCTCGCCCCAGACGTATTGGCTAGTGCGGCCAGAATCTGCGAGGAGGCTCTCGTAGCGCGTTTTGCATCGCTTGCGCCATTAGGCCGCTGTTTCATCGATCCAGCATTACGCGAATATAAAGTGCCGCTGGCGCAGCGGGCCTCATCGAAGTCGCTACGTACGCTGGTGCGGGGCAGTCGGCTGCCTATGCCTGACACGCGTTTCATACGCCTGTTCCTGTGGTGGAAGAACGGCCGTGGACGCACGGATATCGACTTGTCCGCCGCATTTTTCGACGCCAACTTCGTGTTCAAACAAACGGTGGCGTACTACAACCTGAAGGGCTTCGGCGGCTACCACAGCGGCGACATCGTCGACGCGCCCGAAGGGGCTTCGGAATTCATCGACTTCGACCTTGATGTCCTTGCCGAAAAGGGTATCCGTTATGTCGTCACGTCTATCAACTCATTCACCGAACAGCCCTACTGCGATCTTCCAGAATGCTTCGCTGGCTGGATGGCCCGCGCCGACACCGCGTCGGGTGAAGTCTTTGAGCCGCGCTCCGTGTTCGACCGTATCGATATCGCATCCGATACAGCGATCTGTCTGCCATTCGTGATGGACTTGCAGGAACGACGCATGATTTGGGCCGATCTTGGGCTCACTTCATCCCCGCGGTGGAACAACGTCCAGAACAACCTCAGTGGGGTATCGTTGATGCTCAAAGCGCTGGTGCATACCCCAAGGCCGGATTTGGAGACATTGTTCGATTTACACGTTCGAGCACGGGGCGAACGAGTGGCTTCACTGCAACAGGCACAGGCGGTATTTGCCGAAGATCAAGGAATAACACCGTTCGATACGGATTTGATTCGATCTCAGTTTCTCTAACATCTATGCCAGCCTTTGCTGTTCTTTGAAAACGACAGTTCATGCTTCGCAGCGTTCTACCCGAAACAAAAATGCCAGTCAGTATCATTCCCTGGCGTTGGCGGGCGACAGACATTGTTCGCGAGGGGCAGCTCTTGGCCAGCGGCGGCCGATCACCAATACGGTGGGGTATGAAATCGCCTCGCAATTCAACCGAGCGTACGGACGGCTTTCTGGCCTGCCGTCTGCCCGTGACGCTGCGCAATTTAGGCCACCCTCCTCCGCCAGAGCGCGTGCATCAACCATTTGAATTGGCAGCACCAAAGTTAGAAGTGAGTAATTACCGTCCCGGCAATGCTCTCGGCAAAGCCATCTCCGAAGACTGCGGTTGGTGTAGCAAAGCCCGTGCGCCGTTCGCCATTCAGTACCCGACGCGCAGCTTCCACAGCTGCCAGTGGCGTATAGGAATAACCGTTCACGGTTTCGATTACAGACGTTGCGGTTGTTCCATCAGCACCTATGACCTCAACCACTGCGCGTGCGCGATGCGTATCCCGTTGCTCTGCCGTGGGTCCGTCAGGCAGTTGCGACAGATCACCTTCTGGAAACGCATCGCCCGCGATATGCACATACATCGCGATATTAGCAATGCCCGTCGAATGCCAACCGGTGACCAGGTCACCGAAAGATAGGGGCACGCAAAGCACCGGCCCCTGGCCAAAGTCAAAGTCCCGTGGCATCGCATCAGGCGCCGCAACCAATTCGCCGTCCACCCTTGCGAGTAGGCCTGCACCAATGATCTCACTCACGCTCATGGCCGACCCACGAGACATTGATCCTGGGACCTGAAGTGCGATGCTCATTGCAAGCGGATTTTCAACGCGCCTGACAACCTGCACCGCCAGCGAATCAGTGGGGACGACGTCCCAACCAACGCCTGGCAACAGCATGACCTTATTGGCGGCGGCTTGAACGCCCAGTCTCTCAGCCAGCCGGTAGACGTTGATCTCGGCGGTGATGTCCAGATAGTCGACCCCAGCCTTGATGCACGCGCTCATCAATGGCTCTGCTGTCTGCGCGAATGGTCCCGCAAAGTTTAGTAATACCGAGATGCCAGACAGATCCGTTTCGAGAACTGCGCCAGCATCGAACACTCGATAGGGCACGTCCAACTGCGCGGCAAGGGTCGCAAGCCGTTGCTGGCTTCGCCCGGCGATTATAAAATCCAGATCAAGTGCTTTTGCCCGCTGGGCCGCCATACGACCGGTATATCCCGTGGCTCCGTAGATCAGTAGTGCGCTCATTGGACTTGCTGCCACTTTTTATAAACGAATTCCAGGCTGTACCCATCCGGGTCCAGTACATTAGCCGCGTAATAATCAGGGTCGTAGTGTAAGCGGGCCCCTGGCGCGCCATTGTCGACGGCGCCCTTGGCTATGGCGGCGGCATATGCAGCGTCAACTTCTGCCTTGTTGGTCGCGACGAAACCCACGTGGACAGTTCGCGCTTCAGGCAGCCCCTGACGCAACCAGAAAAACATTCGGCCATTGGCGCCAAAACCTTTAAGGTCGGGGTGTCCCGGTGGGCCGTCCTTGCCGTCGTAGTCCAAACGCGCGGTGATGCCCAGAGGCGTCAGTACAGCCTCGTAGAAACTGATAGAACGTGCGATATCGCTTACCGACAAAAAAATATGATCAAGCATGGGGGTAACCTCGTCTTTTCAGATGTTGTAGCCGCCAGCGACTTCAATGGTCTGGGCATTGATCCAAGTGCTCTCCTCGGACAGCAGCATGGCAATAACCCGCGCGACATCTTCAGGCTCACCCACCCTGCCTAGCGCTGTTTGCGCCGCCAGCATCGCTTCGAACTCATCGTTCAGCCCGCCCCCCAGCTCTGTACGGATGGCGCCCGGTGATACGGCGTTGGCCCGTATGTGCCGCTCGCCGAACTCTTTCGCCATATAGCGAGTGAGCACTTCGAGCCCGCCCTTGAAGGCGGCATATGGTGCAACTCCGGCTGTAGCTACTCGGGTAGTGGCACTTGTCAGATTGACAATACTGGCGCCCTTCGCAAGGAGGGGCAGCAGTGCCTGGGTCAGAAAGAAAGGCCCTTTGAGGTGCACGTTGAACAGATCGTCAAACTGCACTTCGCTTACGGTGGCCAATGGGTTGAACAGGCCATAGCCGGCGTTGTTGACTAGGCCACTGAGCGTCGTGGCATTCCACGTTTCACGCAGGGTTACCACGACTGATTCGCGAAATGCCCCGAAACTGCCAACATTCGAGACATCGAGCTTGAGCGCGATGGCTTTCCCACCTGCGTCCTTGATGTGCTCCACAACCGAAGCCGCCGCCTGGGGGTTGGCGTTATAGGTCAGGATGACACCCATACCTTTCTTGGCAATATGCTCGGCGGCACTGGCACCGATTCCGCGGCTGCCGCCTGTGATCACGATGACGCTCATATCTGTCTACTCTGTGGTTGGAATGTGCGTCCAGAGTAATAATCAGCGCCTGGCAGGTCATATCGTTTCCTACTCGAAACCTGCCTGTTTCTACTTTTTTCTTGCGCGAAGAGTGGTTATACCTTCAGCATGCCAACCATGGACAACCAACTCAAAGAACTCAGGTTACTGGCGGCCGGTGCTGAAAATCGCCGAACCGAAACAGGCATCCCGCGTGTGGCCATGGTTCAGGGCAAGATCCCCGAGCACCTGCTCGCGGCGGTCTATGACCCCATGATCAATCTGATTCTGCAAGGCAGCAAAAGCATGACGGTGGGTAATCGCACGCTTAGGTATGATCCTGCGACCTACTTTGTCATGTCCATCGATCTACCAGCCGTGGGTTCAGTACATCCCTGCGCATCTGGCGAGCCATACCTGGCAGTCAGTCTGACGCTTGATCCGGCAGTCCTGGCGACATTATTCGCCGACTTGCCCAAACCTGCCGTACGTATGGAAAATAATCCCGGCTTTTCGGTGGCCTCGGTTACGACCGAGTTGATGGACGCCTGGATACGCATGCTCCGACTGATGGGAGATCCAGATGCCATCGCCGCTTTGGCCCCGGTTTACGAACGGGAGATCATCTTCCGCGTCCTACAAGGGCCGCATGGATGGATGCTCAGAGAGATCGCAGCGCCTGATACCGCGATGGCCCGCGTTAACATGGCTATTCAATGGATTCGCCGCGACTTCGCCGAGCCCATCGGCGTAGAACGCTTGGCGGCACGAGCATCGATGAGCGTCTCGGCATTTCATCGCCATTTCAAGGCGGTTACCAACTTGAGCCCTTTGCAGTATCAGAAACGCGTGCGCTTGCTCCAGGCGCGAACACTGATGGTGGCAAATGCCAAAAGCGTCATGGCTGCGGCCTTCGAGGTCGGCTACGAAAGCGCCACGCAATTCAGTCGCGATTATGCTCGGGTGTTCGGGCTACCCCCTGCAAAAGATGCGGGGCGGATCCTCGGGGAAACGAGAGACGTCAGCCGCTAGTCAGTGAAGTGAGCACTCAACCGACGCCTCTCAGGCCGTGCTGCACGGAGTCAATTGAAGCCAAATCAGTGAGCGGCAATACCGGGACGAATAGCGATCACGGCATACTTTACCTGATCCACCTTGGGCCTCTCCTGACGCTGAGGACTCCACCATGAAACACCATTGGAAAACCTCTGACATTGCTGCCTGCAAAGCATCCGGAATTTGGTGGACCGACGCGCAGAAGCGTCCATCCATAGCGGCTGCTCAGTGCCCAGGCAAGCCAACGATGTGAAGAATATCGCTAAATTTTGTGAGATAAACGGCTTTGCAATCGTCAGGCAGGGATCCATAGCCCCAACTGGCAAAAGCAAACGGTATTCCGTATCCGCGTGCAGCTTCAAAATCGTTCCTATTGTCTCCGATCATTATCTTGGGAAGCTTTGCGTGACAGGCACGCGCGGCCAATGCACCCAGGTGTCTGGGGTCAGGCTTCTTGAAAGACACGGTATCCCCACCACAAACGATATCCATAAATCTCAACAGGTCGGTTTGCCTAAGGATATCGATGGCAATGGATTCGTCTTTATTCGTACAGACAGATATTTGCCAGCCCGCTTCTCGCAACGCGCCAAGGGTTTCAATTACCCCGTCATAGGGTTTTGTCATCGGATGGTCAGTGTGTTTGTAGCGCGAGATGAAGGTATCAATCGCTTCTTCCCTATCATCCATCCCTCGCAGGGAGAACGCTCGCCCGGCAAATGAGCGCATTCCGTCACCGAGGAATGTTGAAGCCGTTGCGACCAAAAGAGGCTCAAGATCCCGCTCGATAAGAATTGCGTTCAGTTGCGCTGTCATGTCGCCCGCAGAGTCGACGAGCGTGCCGTCCAGGTCAAAAATGATTGCGTCTGTCTCTACTGGATGTGCAATGTTCAGGTCGCTTATCGACATGGAATTTTACTCACGTTTTGCAGAACGCCTTTCAGATTGCAGGGCTCTGGAAACAGCTTCGTTCGCTGCGCATCAGCCCATACACCGCAGCGGATGCGAGTAGCGAGAACATAGCGGCAATCACAAATGCGCCCGCGAATCCCTGGCTGTAGCTCTGCTGAGCGAGCCCATTCAGCGTTTCGGTTAATTCGTGGGGATACATCGCGATAGCACGTTCGAAGTCGCCTGCCATGACGTACTCGAAAAATCCGGGTTTAGCAGAAACCCCCGCGTCTATCAGTTTGTTTTCAATCGCAGATTTCACTCCGCTGGCGAGCACCGCTCCCAGCCCGGCGAAACCCAGCAAGATGCCGGTGAACCTGGATGTAGTGCTGATGCCGGACGCCATTCCGGCGCGACTCCGAGGAACCGTGCCCATGATGGCCTTCTGGGTTTCGCCATTCAGCAATCCACCGCCTGCTCCCAGAATTGCCATGCCGGAAATCAGCAACCGTGGTCCCTGCTGAACGGCGGCGAACATCAGAATAAGGTTACCCAGTGCAACGATTAAAAGGCCCAGTGCCAGGATTTCTGCGCTCCCAAGATAGCGCGAAAGGCGCCTGCCTACTTGCGGAAAGACCAGCATCGCAGTGGCAAAGGGAAGCATGGCTATACCCGCTTCGACTACTCCGTTTCCACGGCCATTTTGTAGAAAGAGTGGCAGCAGCGATGCCATGACCTGTGCAGATGAGGCATACGCGAGCATCGCAAGCACGGCGCCGACGAAGGGTCGGGCTTTGAACAATTGGAGATCAAGCATTGGGTGGGTGCGACGTTTTTCAACCCAGACAAAAACGGCGAACAACAGCAGGCCTGCGATCATGCTCAGGAGAACAGGGGTGCTCGACCATCCACGACCGGGACCAGCGATCAGTGCCCAAGTGGCACTGAACATCCCTAGCGCGAAAAGCCCGATTCCCGGTATGTCCAGAGTCCTGGGCGTGGGGTCACGAGATTCATCAACCAGCGTCACGACCGCTGCCGCCAGCAATAAGCAGACTGGGATGTTAATAAAGAAAGCCCAACGCCATCCCAGTGAACTGCTGATTACTCCACCAATGAGCGGCGAAACAACCATCGTAAGTCCCATGATTGCCCCCCATATCGCCCAAGCGTGGCTGCGTGCTTTTTCATCGTGAAAAGTGTGTCCAATGATGGCTAGGGCAGGAGCAAGCAGGAAAGCAGCGCCGACTCCTTGCACCGCTCGCGCCAGATAAAGGCCTGGCGCTGAAGGCGCCAGACCGCAGGCCAGAGAAGAGACTGCAAAGAGAGCTATTCCAACCAGGAAGACGCGTCGTCGGCCATATCGGTCAGCGATGGAACCGGCTGGAAGCAGGAGGGCAGCGAAGCAGAGCACGTAGGTGCTTATGACCCGCTCGATCTCTGCAAATGACGCATGAAGATCCCTGGCAATGGTTGGCAAAACGATGCCCACGACGTTCGTATCCAGAACTGTCATGGCACAGCCTGCCGATGCGACAACCAGTATGGCCGCTTCTTTTCTCATGCAATGACAGCCTCTTCTAATAACGGGAACGGTAACCGCACTGTTTGAAAAGGGCTTTTATTTAAAGGCAGCTAGCCCGGCTTGAGCGATCTCTTCATCGTGCTGTGGTGTGTCCGCAGATACCCCTACAGCCCCAACGGTGTATCCATTGACGATGATCGGGAAACCACCACGCATCAGCACAAAGCCTTGGGCGGTGATGGCGGCGGGTCTAGTGCCGTTGATGGCATCTTCCAGCGCGCCACTGGGACGACGGAATAGAGCGGCTGTGCGTGCTTTTCCGGGGGCCAGCTCAACGCCTGCCGGCACAGCGGCGTTGTCCATTCGAGCGAGGAGAACAGGCGAGCCGGCGTTATCGACAACTGCGATCACGCACGGCCATCCAGCCGTTTGCGCTTTTGTTTGCGCTGCTGTGAGGATTTGTTGAGCCGCGGCAAGCGTCAGAACGGGCTGGCTGGGCAAACTCGATGCTGCGGCTGACAGAGAGAGCAGAGCAAGGGATCCAGCAAGAGCCAAGGCAGTCGCGATGTGAGGAAGACGGAACATGGTGAACTCCTGATGTCGTGAGTTCAATGATTGGAACAGCGGTGATAATTCAGTACAACAAAGCTTTATGGCTTTATAATTCAGAAAAACTGAATATCAGGTTCCGCTGCCATGGACATACGCCATCTCCGCGCCTTCGTAACAGTGGCGGAAAATCTACATTTTTCACGCTCGGCCGAGCAACTGGGCGTTTCTGCCCCAACTCTCACTGCGCAGATTCAGGAAGTGGAGAGCTTGTTAGACGCTCGGCTTTTTAATAGAACAAAGCGGACTGTCGCTTTAACGCCAGCTGGGGAAGCGTTTTTGACAGAAGCGCGCGCCACTCTCGAACAATTCAAAAGAGCTGTTAACGTGGGCCAACGTGCAGGCCGAGGCCAGGTTGGCCGAGTGGAAATCGGATACGTGGGTTCAGCCGCCTTTTTCGGGGTACTCCAGGACCAGGTCCAGCGCTTTCGCAATCAGTGGCCAGCCGTCATGGTGAACACCAAGGAACTCCCTACCGAGCAGCTCACGGCACTTCTTGAGGACGGTCGGATTGACGTGGCCTTTGTACGGATGCCGGTGCATCTGCCCGACGCTATCTCCAGCCGTATATTGGCCCGAGACCGATTCTGCGTTGCGTTGCCAGCGGACCATTTTCTGGCAAAGACAGTTGATGGCATTCGCCCGAGTGCGCTTGCTGGCGAGTCGTTTGTGCTACCTGAACAAGGATTAGGGTTGCGTGAAGTGGCCAAGCGCGGGAAATTCGATCCATACATTGGTTCGGTGCCCGGAAGTCTGGTCGCCGTGCTGACACAAGTGGCACTGGGTGTGGGTGTAGCCGTCATTCCCAGCGTTCTGATTCAAACTGTTCAACTGCCCAATGTGGTCTTTAGGGAGATCGCTGGGCCTCCCATTTTTTCAGAGGTGGGAGCTTTGTTTCGCCGCCATGAGAAGTTGCCAATTGTGTGCAACCTGATTAGCCAGATCCTAGAGACCGACGAAGGCGTATGGAACGGCGACCCCCTTCGAAGTTCGCAGAAATAAATGCCCTGAGGCGTAGGCTTGCGGTGGGAGATAGGGCGAGGTGGCTGCTTCTCAAGGGTCTCCAATAACGGGGTGGGTATGGGAGACACCCATCAGCATGTCATCATTGTTCACGTTTTTTAAACGTTGCGGCCAGTTGCGACTGAAGGCTATCGGCTAGATGCTGTTCCTCGTTTAGCAAAGGAATGAATCAAAAGCGGACAGCGGGTGGCCTGCAAGCACCGCTCCCGACGAGGATCGCCCCTGTGCGCATGGCATTGCCCTTTTCGCTTGATGCGCAGTGATATTTACGATTTCGCGGGCGCCAATTACATCGACGATTAGGCGATCTGATGTGTCCCCCCAAAAAGCCGAAAGCCCGCAATTACGCGGGCTCCAGAGCATTTTTTGCTAGTAGGTGCCGGACAATGCCGGACGTCCAATCACTCCCACTCAATCGTCGCCGGCGGCTTGCTCGACACGTCATACGTCACGCGTGAAATACCTTCGATTTCATTGATGATACGGCCACTGACAGTCTCCAGCAGTTCGTACGGCAGGTGTGCCCAACGCGCCGTCATGAAGTCGATCGTCTCAACGGCACGCAGGGCCACGACCCACGCGTAACGACGGCCATCGCCGACCACGCCTACAGACTTGACCGGTTGGAACACCACGAACGCCTGGCTGACCTTGTGGTACCAGTCGGCCTTGCGCAGTTCTTCGATGAAGATGTGGTCGGCGCGACGCAGCAGGTCGGCGTATTCCTTTTTCACTTCACCGAGGATGCGCACGCCCAGGCCCGGGCCCGGGAATGGGTGGCGGTAGACCATGTCGTACGGCAGGCCGAGCTCCAGGCCCAGGCGACGGACTTCGTCCTTGAACAGTTCGCGCAGCGGCTCGACCAGTTTGAGGTTCATTTCCTCAGGCAGGCCACCCACGTTGTGGTGGGACTTGATCACGTGGGCCTTGCCGCTCTTGGCGCCGGCCGACTCGATCACGTCAGGGTAGATGGTGCCCTGGGCGAGGTACTTGATGTTGTCCAGTTTGTTGGACTGGGCATCGAAGACGTCGATGAAGGTGCGGCCGATGATCTTGCGCTTCTTCTCCGGGTCGGACTCGCCGGCCAGGTTGTTGAGGAACTGCTCCTCGGCGTTGGCGCGGATCACCTTGACGCCCATGTTCTCGGCGAACATGGCCATTACTTGCTCACCTTCGTGCAGGCGCAGCAGGCCGTTGTCGACGAAGACACAGGTCAGTTGGTCGCCAATGGCTTTGTGCAGCAGCGCGGCGACCACGGAGGAGTCGACGCCGCCGGACAGGCCGAGCAGCACGTTGTCGGTGCCGACCTGGGCGCGCACGTTGGCGATGGCGTCTTCAGCGATCTTCGACGGGGTCCACAGGGCTTCACACTCACAGATATCGAGGATGAAGCGCGACAGGATGCGCCCGCCTTGCTTGGTGTGGGTCACTTCCGGGTGGAACTGCACGCCGTAGTAACGACGCTCGTCGCTGAACATGCCGGCGATCGGGCAGCTTGGGGTACTGGCCAGGATGTGGAAGTCCTGCGGCATTTTGGTGACCTTGTCACCGTGGCTCATCCACACGTCGAGACCGAACAGGCCATCGGCGTCGATGTGGTCTTCGATACCGTCCAGCAGGCGGCTCTTGCCGACCACGTCGACACGCGCATACCCGAATTCACGCAGCTCGGAGCCTTCAACCTTGCCGCCCAGTTGCTCGGCCATGGTCTGCATGCCGTAGCAGATGCCGAACACCGGTACGCCCAGGTCGAAGACCGCTTGCGGGCAGCGCGGGCTGTCGGCTTCGTGCACGGACTCGGGGCCACCGGCGAGGATGACGCCTTTGGGTGCGAATTCGCGGATCGCTTGGTCGTCCATGTCGAACGGATGCAGTTCGCAGTACACGCCGATTTCACGCACGCGGCGGGCGATCAGCTGGGTGTACTGGGAACCGAAGTCGAGGATCAGGATGCGGTGGGCGTGAATATCGAGGGCCATGAAAGAAACTCTGAAAAGCAGTTGCAAGCTTCAAGCTGCAAGCTGCAAGTAATCGGAAGCCGCGCGGAGACTGCTTCAACACAGCTCCGCTTGCAGCTTATAACTTGTGGCTTAGAGCTGTCGGCCTCAGCCGACCCGATAGTTTGGCGCTTCCTTGGTGATCTGCACGTCGTGGACATGGGATTCAGCCATGCCGGCGCCGGTGATCCGTACGAACTCTGGCTTGGTGCGCATTTCTTCGATGTCGGCGCTGCCGGTGTAGCCCATCGAGGAACGCAGGCCGCCCATCAGTTGATGGATGATCGCGCTCAGGGTGCCCTTGTAAGGCACACGGCCTTCGATGCCTTCCGGGACGAGCTTCTCGGCGCCTGCCGAGGAGTCCTGGAAGTAACGGTCGGAAGAACCTTGCGCCTGGGACATGGCGCCCAGCGAACCCATGCCACGGTAAGCCTTGTAGGAGCGGCCCTGGAACAGTTCGATCTCGCCTGGCGCTTCTTCGGTACCGGCGAACATCGAGCCCATCATCACGCAGGAAGCACCGGCTACGATGGCCTTGGACAGGTCACCGGAGAAACGGATGCCGCCGTCGGCGATCAACGGAACGCCAGTGCCTTCAAGGGCCGCGGCGACGTTGGCGATGGCGCTGATTTGCGGCACGCCCACGCCGGCAACGATACGCGTGGTGCAGATCGAGCCAGGGCCGATACCGACCTTGACCGCATCGGCACCGGCTTCGGCCAGGGCCTTGGCCGCTGCGCCGGTGGCGATGTTACCGCCGATCACCTGCACATCAGGGAAGTTCTGCTTGACCCAGCGCACGCGGTCGATCACGCCTTTGGAGTGACCGTGGGCGGTGTCGACCACCACCACGTCAACCCCGGCAGCAACCAGCGCCGAAACGCGATCGCCAGTGTCTTTACCGGTGCCGACCGCAGCGCCAACACGCAGACGACCTTGGTCATCCTTGCTGGCCAGCGGGTAAGCCTTGGCTTTTTCGATGTCGTTGACGGTCATCATGCCCTTGAGGGCGAATTTGTCGTCGACGATCAGGACGCGCTCGATGCGGTGCTTGTGCAGCAATTCGCGCACATCGTTCTTGTCGGCGCCTTCCTTGACCGTGACGAGGCGCTCTTTAGGCGTCATCACTTCGCGGACGGTGACTTCAAGACGGTTCTCGAAACGCACGTCACGGGACGTGACGATGCCGACCAGGTCGCCATCGTGCAGTACCGGAACGCCGGAGATGTTGTGCAGGCGGGTCAGTTCGAACAGATCGCGCACGGTAGCGTCGGCTTCGATGGTGATGGGATCTTTCACCACACCGGCTTCGTAACGCTTGACCTTGCGCACTTCGGCAGCTTGCTGCTCGATGGTCATGTTCTTGTGGATGATGCCGATGCCGCCTTCCTGAGCCATGGCGATGGCCAGACGGGCTTCGGTGACGGTGTCCATGGCAGCGGAAACCAGGGGAATATTCAGCTCGATGCCACGGGTTAGGCGGGTCTTGAGACTGACTTCGTTAGGAAGCACCTCGGAATAACCGGGCACTAGGAGAATGTCGTCGAATGTCAGAGCTTCTTGGCTGATACGCAGCATCGCGGGGGCTCCCGAGCGGGAAAATGGAAGCGCGCCATTATATACATGCACCCTGTCGGGCTCAATGTAAAACTCTGACAAACTTGGTAATACTGATAGATGGAGAAAACCTGCTGCGTTTCTGTAGGAGCGAGC
The DNA here is from genome assembly GCF_005233615.1 of Pseudomonas sp. CFBP13528. NCBI lineage: Bacteria > Pseudomonadati > Pseudomonadota > Gammaproteobacteria > Pseudomonadales > Pseudomonadaceae > Pseudomonas > Pseudomonas sp. CFBP13528. The sequence continues at coordinate 37,066 of NZ_QGAJ01000014.1, read as the reverse complement.
TTGCTCGCGAAGAACGCCAAGGCACCGCGTAAAACCAGGCAACCCGCGTTATCGTTGACGATTTTCGCGAGCAAGCTCGCTCCTACAGTTCGACTTTGACCCAACTCATTTTTTGATCGAGCCAATCGGCAAATTCATCGATAAAACTTTGCTTGAACCCCGCCTCCGCCCAGTTGTTGAAGATAAACCCCAGGTTGGAAAACCCGCACGCCTGCAGGAACAGAAAGCCGTTGATGTCATCTTCATGCCCGCACAGCGGGCAGGTGAAGTTGTCGGTGTGGCCGGGCATCCAGTCTTCCAGGCTTTCGAACAGCGCTTCGCCGACTTCCTTCAGGCACTCCGGGCAGCCGGCTTCTTCGAGAAAGCCCTTGGCCGGCGTGTAGATGCAGCGTTTGTAGATGATTTCAAGGCCATTGACGGGCTCGTTGAACGGCAGCGCTTCAGGGTGCAGCACCACCGCGCGGGCGCCGTCGGCCAGGGCGTAGGCCATGCGGTTGCCGGTGCGGCCGCAGGTGGTCAGCTGTTCCTTGATGATGTTCTTGCGCACCAGCCAGCGCACGATTGCCCGGGCGCGGGGTTCGTGGACGGGCAAGGTGGAGATTTTCGGGACAAGGATGCTTTGGGAATTCATGGGAGTCCTGCGGTGGGGCTGCTGACGTCATCGGCGGCGAGCTCCCTCCCACATTGTGAATTGTGAACACAGTCAACTGTGGGAGGGGGCTTGCCCCGGATGGCGCCCTGAAGGCTGGCAGCTTAATCCCTGCCCCACACAGGTCAAGTACTCAAATACCGTCCAATCAACGCAATCCCACTGGCCAGCACCAGCCACGTCACCAACCGCACAAACGCCTCGCGGGACATCCGCATCGTCAGCCGGCGCCCGCACCACAAGCCCAGCGCCATTGCCGGCAACAGGCACAGCGCCAACATCAGCAGCGGCAATTCGGCATACACCCCGGCAATCAGAAACAGGCTCAGGCGCACCACGGTGCTGCAACTGATCAACGCACTTTGCGTGGCCCGCGCCGCCTCCTTGGACAGACGGCTGTTCAGGTAGATCGCATATAAAAAGCCGCCGCTGCCGAACAGCGCACCAAACAAGCCGCCGACCGTGCCCATGGGAATCGACCAGCCCGCCGCCAATTGCGCAGGTCGCGCCTTCACCGCCAGGCTGTAGACCGCGTAGGCACTGATAAACAGCCCCATCAACAACAGCAGCAAGTCGGAATGCAGGTTGAGCAAAAACACCACACCCAAGGTGCAGCCGATGGCCATGCACGGCAGCAGTCGCAGCAACTCCGGCTTGCTGACATCCCGACGTGTTTGCAGCAGGCCACCGAAGGCGGCGACAAAATCGAGCAAGACCAACAGCGGTATGATCTTCGACAACGGCATGAACACAATGAGCACAGGCCCTGCCACCAACGCCGTACCGAAGCCGGCGATACCGAAAACGATATACGCCACAACGATACCGAGGCCGATCACCAGCCACTCAACCGCGCCAAACGACCACTGGCTCATCAGCTCAACCGGACTCATGGGTAATTCCTTGAAAGAGAATGCCGACACTTTAGTCATCCGTGAGCATTGCGCCAGCGCGAAGGCGCACGCAGGTGGAGCAGTTCTGTCAAACCTGGCACGAATGCCTATAAACTGCCGCCCATGATTAAAGATCCTTTTGCCCGATTGGGCCTGGACCGCGAAGTCCTGACTGTCAGCCAGCTCAACGGCCGCGCGCGGGTGCTGCTGGAAGACGTGTTCACCAATATCTGGGTGGAAGGCGAGATCTCCAACCTCGCCCGCCCGGCTTCCGGCCACGTGTATTTCACCCTCAAGGACAGCGGCGCCCAGGTGCGTTGCGCGCTGTTTCGCAACAACGCTGCGCGGGTGCGCCAGGCGTTGAAGGATGGCCTTGCGGTGAAAGTGCGCGGCAAGGTCTCGCTGTTCGAGGGCCGTGGCGACTATCAATTGATCCTCGACACCGTGGAGCCGGCCGGTGATGGCGCGTTGCGCCTGGCCTTCGATGCCTTGAAGGAAAAGCTCAGCGCCGAAGGCCTGTTCAGTGCCGAGCGCAAGGTGCCATTGCCGGCGCACCCTCGGCGCATCGGTATTATCAGTTCGCCGACCGGCGCGGTGATTCGCGACATCATCAGCGTATTCCGCCGCCGCGCGCCGAACATTGAACTGACGTTGATCCCGACCGCCGTACAAGGCCGCGAGGCCATCGCGCAGATTGTGCGTGCATTGAAACTGGCCGACGCCCGCGGTTTCGACGCGCTGATCCTGGCCCGTGGCGGCGGCTCGCTGGAGGACCTCTGGTGCTTCAACGAAGAAGCCGTGGCTCGCGCGGTGGATGCCTGTGTCACGCCCATCGTCAGCGCGGTCGGCCATGAAACCGATGTATCGATCAGCGACTTCGTGGCGGACGTGCGCGCCCCTACCCCGTCCGCTGCCGCTGAACTGCTGGCACCGGACGCCAGCCACCTGGTGCGCCAGGTCGAAAACCTGCAGCGCCGCCTGGTGCTGTTGATGCACAACCGCCTGCGCCATGATCGCTTGCGCCTGGAGGGCATGGCCCGACGCCTGCGACACCCTGGCGAACGTCTGCGCCAGCAGGCCCAGCGCCTGGATGACCTGGACATGCGCCTGCGCCGCGCTTTCGAGCGCAGCCTCACTACCCGTCGCGAACGCCTGATTCGCCTGGAAACCCGCCTCGCCGGCCAACATCCGGGCCGTCAACTGGCCCTGCTGCGCCAGCGCCTGGACAGCCTCGCCGAACGCCTGCCCCGCGCCATGCGCGAAGGTCTCAAGGCGCGGCGCCTGCAGCTGCAAAGCCAGGTGCAGACGCTGCACGTGGTCAGCCCACTGGCCACCCTGGGCCGTGGCTACAGCATCCTGCTCGACGAGCGTGGCCAGGCGATTCGCAACGCCGCGCAAACCCACACCGGCCAGCGCCTGACCGCACGCCTCGGTGAGGGCCAATTGCAAGTACGGGTGGAAGACAACCACCTGACACCCGTCACCCTTTCGCTACTGGATTGACCGATGCCACGCTTTCTCAGCTTGTTGATGCTCGTTTGCCTGACCTTCAATGCCCATGCCGACAGCTACATCACACGCTTGCTGAACAAGCCGGTGCCCGGCGGCGTCGCTGTCGTGGACCTGGGCACGGCGGCGACCGCGCCCAAGGCCACCTACCTCAACAGGCCGGTGCTGGTGGTGAAGGAGCAAAACACCTGGCTGGCGATTGTGGGCATCCCGCTGACGGTCAAGCCCGGCACCGAACGCATCACCAGTGGCGGACGGCAACTGCCATTCCTGGTGGGTTTCAAGAAATACCCCGAGCAGCGCATCAACTTGAAGAACAAAAGCCAGGTCAACCCGCAACCGGCGCAACTCAAGCGCATCGAGGGCGAACTGGCCGTGCAGCTCAAGGCCTACCGCAGTTTCAGCCCGAACACACCGAGCAACCTGCTGCTGGACAAACCGGTCAACGGGCCGCTGTCGAGCAAGTTTGGGGTAAGACGGTTCTTCAATGGTGAGGAGCGCAATCCTCATTCGGGACTGGACTTTGCCGTGGGCGCGGGTACGCCGATCAAGACGCCGGCGGCTGGCAAGGTGATCCTGACCGGCAACTACTTCTTCAACGGCAACACCGTGTTCGTCGACCATGGCCAGGGCTTTATCAGCATGTTCTGCCATATGTCGAAGATTGACGTGAAAGTCGGCGACCAGTTGGGGCGTGGCGCGGTCGTGGGCAAGGTCGGCTCGACGGGTCGGGCAACCGGCCCGCATATGCACTGGAACGTCAGCCTGAATGACGCGCGGGTTGATCCGGCCATTTTCATTGGTGCGTTTCAGCCCTGACCGGCGTGTCAGTCGTTGGGCGCCGGCGAACGCTGCCCCTCTTGTCCGGCGCCTCCACTGCGTGACATTCAATGCGGTGCGTTGCCATCGCCTTACACTTTCGGCAGGAACTGTCTGATGCCCGATATTCACCCAATCAACGAATTACACGGAGCGTAATGAGCATGAACTGACACATGGACATCCAAATCCAGTGAGACTCACTCTATGTTCTCCCTTACCCCACCGCTATCAGAGCGGCATCAGCCACTCTCCTCGACTTCTTCCGCCACCCTTGCGCCCCTTGTATCACCCCCCGCTTTACCAACGCCCGCCTTCACCGCACAAGAACCTGCGCCCGCCTCAAGCTATGCCCCAGACAGCCCGGCCGCGCCCAACTCGTATGCCATGAACCCCGCCAAAATGCGGTACGCGCAGTTGGTAAAGCATTTCAAACCCACCAAGCAATTAGCGCTGAGCCTTGAGCACGGTCTTCTGACTGAAGACATGCAACGGTTACACAGCAGGCAGCCGAAGTTTGAAACATTTGTACAGACACAGCTTGAAAAAGCGTTTCCGGACGTCAGGCCTCTCGATGCCCACCTTCTGTATTTCGACCGCTACCGCGTCGGCGGTGACGCTCAGTCGCCGGAATCTTCCGAACCCCTGATGACCGCGTTGGCCAGAATGGTGAAAAAAATCCTGGCCAACCCGAACGCGCTGATGCGCCCTGAGCGCAACATACGCACCGAATTTGCTACGCGACAAACCGCTGACGAACCTGGAACACCCGCCCTTACGTCAAGCTCATTGCAATCGATTGCCCGAAGCATTGCCACGCAATATCCCCAGGCACTTGAAGAATTCTGGAGTACGCCCGGGCAAGCGAAGGGGGAGCCGAAACTGCAGCTGTCGCCAAAAGACCATCTGTTGATCCTGCATAAAAAACAATTGTCGATCCTGGCCGCGCTGCGTGTGGCCGACGGCACCCTGAGTGCGCAAAGCAAGGAGCTGATCGACAACGCGCTGCGCTATCCCACCTTGGCTGCCCGGGAAAAGAAATTCGCCCATGGCGCTCGCCTGGGCGTATATCCCGTGACTGTCGATAACAAGACAGAACGCGGCGCGATGCTGGCCGGCGCATTTCTCATCACCCACAATGACGGCTCCCATGGCAGCCCGCCGACTTGGCCGAATGGGCGCACCTTTACGCTCAACGAGGCTAATGGCCCGGTGGTGCTTTACACACCCGGCGAAGGTTTCGAGGAGTTTGCCACGCCGGCCCAGGCACGCCAGGCCTTGGCCAACCGCCTGGATCAAGGCGCAACCGATGCGCAGCTGCTACTGCAGACCCTGCCACCCTCACTGCAAAACCGGCCTGGTTCGTTTACCGGGGAAGACCTGATGCGCAGTGTCGAGCCGTCATCAGGGGATGTACTGGCAGACGCCATACCCTGGATGCTCAAACGTCAGCAGGCAGAGATCGACACCCACCTGAGCAAAGCCCTGGCACCCGCTGACGGCATCAATCCACTCACCGACAGCGCCTCACTCCAGAGCATTGACGATACGGCCGACGCGTCTTATCTGCTTGATGGCACCAACGCCATGCAGGCTCGCGATGCCAAACTGGCAGACAAATACCAACCCGAGTGGTTAAAAAATCTGAATCCGCTGCAAGAAGCGTTTTTCACGCGCCTGGAAGAGGAGCAAGAAAAAAGCTTGGACAAGCTGACTCCGCTGCTGGAGAAAATCCCTTCACTGCCGCGCTTCTCCCGTGAGCGGATGAATGCCGCCATCAAGCAGCAATACCCGAATGCACACATCGATGCCGATAAGCTCATGGTTCAGGTGCGCACCCGGACCGGTGTCCAGGGCGGCAGGGGAACCGGCCAGCCTCTCTACGCGAACCAGCAAAGCGTAAGCCTGACAGACCTGGCGTTGAAGAACCCCAGCGGCTTTCCAGCCGTGGAGAGAGGCACGTTCACCGATGTAAAAATGACCCTGCCGCTCGTTGACACCACAGGCAACCCCGTCCTCGATCTGGCGGGCAATCCGGTAACCCTGGGCACCGACGACCTCAAAAAACTGGTCAGCGTCACTGATGTCGGGGGTGAATACGTCAAACTGCTGAAACGCGAGATGACCACTGATGCCGAGTCGGGCAGCGCTGCGCAATTGCGTACGGCTTGGAAAGACAGCCTGAAAGCCACCCAGACTAAAGAGGCGTTTCTCGCAGAGCTTAATCCCGAGGCCTACGCGGAACCGGCAACCGAAGACACCAGCACCAAGCGTGCGGCGCAATGGGTGGATGCGGTGGTGGAGCACCCCGATCCTGCAACGCGCCCCCAGGTGGATGGGAAAACCATTGTTGCCAACAGCCTTATCCACCGTGGGCTGGCGGTGCAGGGCGTGATGGTGATCGGCAACCAGAGCGACGCGTCACTGGTGCTCTACACCCCCAAAGCGCCTGACGGCATCACCTTTCGTGAGGTGGCTGACCACAAGAGCCTGGACACCCTGTTGGCCAAGGGCGAATGGGCATCCTATATTGCGCAAAGAAAATCACCGGTCAGCAAGGATCAAATTGAGGAGTTCAAGGACGCGCTTAAAAAGCGCGCCTACAACCCAATGAAGATGATAGACCCCAAGCTGGTCATCTCATCGGTCAAGCTATTGGGCGGCGCTTTGAGCCTTGAGCCCATCAACGCCAATGCTCAGGATCATCTGTACCAACAACATGTACAGATGATGATCGACCGAGCTGATCACCAGTCCGTGAGCAGCGCGGAGGTCGCAGAGCAATCAAAACTCAACAAAATCGAGTTCGGCATTGAAGTGGCCTTGATTTTCGCGGACTTGATACCGGTGGCCGGCAAAGGGATATCCACCGGGATTCGTCTGGGCAAGGCCGGCGTCACCGCGTTACGCGCCAATAGCCGAATCTTGCCGCACCTGATCAAAAAGCCCGGCCTGGCACGCGCGATCTACAGCGACTTCACTCTGGCGGGATCGCGTATCTACAATGTTCGCGCGGCGCCGATGCGTCCGGTATTCAGAGCGTCAACGACAGCGGGCACACTGACCCCACAGGCGGGCTCGAGGGCGTTACCTGCTCCAGTCATACCAGCGGCGCCCGCGCTCGCCGGCACCAGCAGTGGCATTGCCAGCATGGGTTCGCACACCCCCACCACCGTCGCCTTGCCAAGCCGTGATTTAAGCGCGTTTACCGTGCCCAGCGAGATCATCAGTGGCCGCCCCTTGAGACCCGATGGTACTTATAACGTTGACGACAACTGGTACGTACGCTTTACCGACAGCACCGGCACGAACGGGGTTTACCAGATCGACTCGGTATTTCACGCCCGCAGCGGACAAGTCAATATTGTTGATCCCAACGCCCCGTTGACAGCGCCCAGGGGGAGCCGAATCGTGGCGTCCCTGCAATCGGCTGGAAACGGCGAATGGCGACTGAATGCGTTACGGGGAGGAGCACCGACTCAGGGAGCAGAGACGCCAGTCAAAAAAGCCTTGCCCGAGACCGAATACCTCAGCCGCAACAACGGTCAACTGTTGGAAGCCGACTTCACCCCCAAGTCGCTGCCAGTGGCCAGGCATTGGTTCAGGCGAGATGCACAACGGTTCTACCATGCTATGACCGCAGGGGGACAAATGCCGCCACGCCCGCCTCGCCTTGACCTGGCACCCAACACATCGCCCGCTGGACTCCTTAAGGATGCCTATCAGATCAGTGACGTTGTGGTGCTGGGCGAGAGCCATAACGAAATCGCCAGCTTTCAACTGCTTAAAGAGAACATGCAAACCCTCAAAGACGCCGGCGTGAAAGCCATCTATCTGGAAAATGTCCAAACCAACGCCGCGGGCCAAGTCGTGCCTGCTGGAATGGGCAGTGGCCGCCCGCCCGGGGCGTCGCCGACACTCTTGGAATTAACCAGTCTCGCCCAGGAAAACGGTATAGCGATAAGAGCCTTGGACCATCGCTTCCTGACTCGACGGGAGGACATGCCGGGCTTCTATCGCGACATCGGCGACAATGACAAGGGCGTGACTCGTTTGCAGGAATTCAACTATTACGCAACGCGCATCATGCAGAGACGCAAACCCGGCGAAAAAGTGCTGGCCCTGGTAGGCAGGGCTCACATGAATACGTCCCGAAACGTTCCAGGACTGGCCGAACTCAGCGGTGGCGTAGGGATAGGCGTGTACCCGGCCACGACCTATAACAAGAGCATTGCCATCAGCGGTCCATCAATCCCGAAAGACCCCGGACGCGTCGTGACGGGCAGCCACACGGCCGGAGACTATCAAGCCTTTCAGAAAATCACCTGAAGGAGCATCGCTGCAAGTACGGCAGGCAATGGTGAGTCCTTCACCATTGCACCACGCTGCTGAGCGCGCGCCCTCGACGCTCGTTCTTAAATTGTGCACCTCAAGAAGGATCGGCAATAAAACCAAAGAAGATTTATAAAGCTGACAATAAATTTCTCAAAAGATAACAAAATGGAGAAATCCTATCGATTTTTCAAGATCACTTGCCATCTGCCGTGCCCACGATTAGGGTTGGGCTTATGAAAACCTCTCACACCCTCATTCAGCTCCGCCAGCACCGCAGCCTGTGCCTCGTCAGCGCACGACTGCCAGGCTGAATCGATCTGTCTCGCCCCAAGCGTCGCCCCCCAATAATAGTGAATCGGCAGGCCGCCTCTTCTCGGCCCTACAACAAAGGATTTTGCGATGAGCATGCTCAAAGACCCGTCTTCGAAGTACCGCGCGTTCCCGACCATCGATATCCCGGACCGCACCTGGCCGTCGAAAACCATCACCGCCGCGCCAATCTGGTGCAGCTCCGACCTGCGTGACGGCAACCAGTCGCTGATCGAGCCGATGGACGCCGCGAAAAAGCTGCGTTTCTGGAAGACCCTGGTCGCGGTCGGCGTGAAAGAAATCGAAGCCTCCTTCCCGGCCGCATCGCAAACCGATTTTGATTTCGTGCGCACCCTGATCGAAGACAACCACATCCCCGAGGACACCACCATCCAGGTGCTGACCCAGGGCCGTGAAGACTTGATCGCGCGCACGTTCGAATCCCTGCGCGGCGCCAAAAAGGCCATCGTGCATTTGTACAATGCTACGTCGCCGTCGTTTCGCCGCATTGTCTTCAACCAGGACAAGGACGGCATCAAGGCCATCGCGGTCAACGCCGCCAGGCTGTTCGTCAAATACGCCGCGCAGCAGCCGGAAACCCAGTGGACCTTCGAATATTCCCCCGAGACCTTCAGCGCCACGGAGCTGGAGTTCGCCAAGGAAGTCTGTGACGCGGTGATCGAGGTGTGGAACCCGACGCCCGAGCACAAGATGATCCTCAACCTGCCGGCCACCGTGGAATGCGCCACGCCGAATATCTACGCCGACCAGATCGAATGGTTCGGTCGCCATATCAACCGTCGTGACAGCGTGATCATCAGCCTGCACACCCACAATGACCGTGGCACCGGCGTGGCCGCCACCGAGCTGGGCCTGATGGCCGGCGCCGACCGTGTCGAAGGCTGCCTGTTCGGCAACGGCGAACGCACCGGTAACGTCGACCTGGTCACCGTGGCACTGAACATGTACACCCAGGGCCTCGACCCGCAGCTGGATTTCTCCGACATCGACGGCGTGCGCAAAGTCGTCGAGGAGTGCAACCAGATCCAGGTGCACCCACGTCATCCGTATGTCGGCGACCTGGTGCACACCGCGTTCTCCGGCTCGCACCAGGACGCGATCCGCAAGGGCTTCTCCCAGCAGAAAGACGATGCACTGTGGGAAGTGCCGTACTTGCCGATCGACCCGGCCGACATCGGCCGCAGCTACGAGGCGGTGATCCGTGTGAACAGCCAGTCGGGCAAGGGCGGCATTGCCTACCTGCTGGAACAGGAATACGACATCAGCTTGCCGCGCCGCATGCAGATCGAATTCAGCCAGGTGGTACAGGCCGAGACCGACCGCGTCGGCCTTGAGATGACTGCGCCGCAGATCTACGCCTTGCTGCAACGTGAATACCTGCAGGCCAACACCCCGTACGCGCTGGTCAGCCATCGCCTGCAGGAAGAGAACGGCAACAGCCATGTGGAAGTGGAAGTCTCCGGCAAGGGCCAGGGCGAAACCAACCTGCACTGGAAAGGCAAAGGCAATGGCGCGCTGGAAGCGCTGGTGGCCGGCTTGCCGATCGGCGTGGAAATCATGGATTACAACGAACATGCGATTGGCGCAGGCACCAACGCCAAGGCAGCGGCCTACATCGAACTGCGCGTGAATGGCGAGCGTCCGGTGCATGGCGTGGGGATTGATGAAAACATCACCACCGCAAGCTTCAAGGCGCTGTTCAGTGCGCTGAACCGCTCGTTGAGCCAGCAGGAAGCGAAGGCGGCGTAAGCGTTATCGGCACAAGCAAAAGGCCCCTGGGTGAGAATCCAGGGGCCTTTTTACTTTGGGCTATGGTGGTGCTGCTGATGGCCTCATCGGGGGCAAGCCCCCTCCCACTTTTTGACTTGTGAATACCTTCAAATGTGGGAGGGAGCTCGCCCCCGGTGGCGGCCTGTCAGACAAACTGAAAGCTATCGGCATCCAGATTCGCCGGGAACTTGGTGCGATACGCCGCCAACTCCGCTGCATTCAGAATCACCTGGAATACCCCATCAGCCTCCCCCGCGCTCAGCAATGTCTCACCCTGGAAATCCAACACCTGGCTATCGCCGGTGTAGGCAAAGCCCTTGCCGTCCGTGCCGACTCGATTAACCGCTGCCACATAACACAAATTCTCGATGGCCCGCGCCGGCAACAAACGGTTCCAGTGCTGGCGCCGCGCCCCCGGCCAATTGGCGGTGTACAGCAGCAAGTCGGTGTCCTGGGCATCGCGACTCCACACCGGGAAGCGCAGGTCGTAGCAAATCAGCGGGCGGATACGCCAGCCCTTCAACTCGAACTGCACCTGACGCTCGCCGGGTGTGTAGTGGTCGTGTTCGCCGGCCATGCGGAACAGGTGGCGTTTATCGTAATGCAGCACCTCACCGTCGGGGCGCGCCCAGAGCAGGCGGTTACGGTGGCTGCCGTCCGCCGCCTGGATGATCACACTGCCGGTGATCACCGCGTTGTATTTCGCCGCCTGGGCTTGAAGCCAACGCAGAGTCGGGCCGTTTTCCTGTTCGGCCAGGGCGGCCGATTCCATGGAGAAGCCGGTGGTGAACATCTCCGGCAATACGATCAGGTCAGCGCCGTTGGCCTGCTCCAGCAGCAGCTCGAAATGCTCAAGGTTGGCCTGGCGGTCGTGCCACGCCAGGGTGGTCTGGATCAGGGCAACGTTCAGGTTCGGCAAGGCACTCAAATCACGCATAGTTTTTCCGCCGCTCGTTGCAGCGTCTCCTCGCGTTTGGCAAAGCACAGGCGCACCAGGCGCTGGCCTTGGGGTGGGTTGCGGTAAAACACCGAGATCGGAATCGACGCCACGCCGTGTTCGCGCGTCATCCATTCGGACATGGCGACATCATCCAGGTCCGGGCGGATCCGGGAATAATCCACCAGTTGAAAGTAAGTCCCCGCCGAGGGGCTGAAGCTGAACCGCGACGGCGCCAGCAACTGGCAGAACAGGTCGCGCTTGGCTTGATAGAACGCCGGCAGCGCATCCACGTGCTCCGGGTGCTCAGCCATGAAATCGGCCAGCGCGTACTGCAGCGGTGTCACGCCACAGAAGCTGACGTATTGATGCACTTTGCGCAGCTCGGCAGTGAGGGCCGGCGGTGCAACCACATAGCCGGTCTTCCAGCCCGTGACGTGATACGTCTTGCCGAACGAGCTGACCACGAACGCACGCGCGTACAGCTCCTCGTGGGCCAGCACGCTGACGTGGGGCACGTCATCGAACACCAGGTGTTCGTACACTTCATCGCTGAGCAGATAGATATCGCGGCCGCGAATCAGCTCGGCCAACTGGTCCAGTTCCTCACGGCTGACCAGCGCGCCACTGGGGTTGTGCGGTGTATTGAGCACAATCATGCGCGTGCGCGGCGACAGCGCGGCCTTGATGCGCTCCAAATCCAGGCTGAAATCCTGCAAGCCCAACTGCAGATGCACGCATCGCCCGCCGGCCAGCTCCACCGAGGGTGCGTAGCTGTCGTAGCAAGGGTCGAAGATGATCACTTCGTCACCGGTGCGGATAACCGCCTGGATAGCGCAGAAAATGCCTTGAGTAGCGCCGGGCGTGATGGTCACTTCAAGATCCGCATCGACGCTGACACCGTAACTGCGGGCGATCTTTGCCGCCACCTGCTGGCGCAGCGCGGGCAAGCCGCTCATCGGTGCGTATTGGTTATGGCCGTTGGCGACGTGCCGGCCCACGGCGTCGAGCAGGTCTTGAGGGCCGCTGAAGTCGGGAAAACCCTGGGACAGGTTGATTGCGCCGGTTTCGGCCGCCAACTGCGACATGCTGGTGAAAATGGTCGTGCCGACATTCGGCAGCTTGCTGGTGATCATGGGAGCCCCCTTCGGGTGAGCTGCAAGTTTTAAGCTGCAAGCTGCAAGCGGGTCAAGGGGCAAACCGCCGCGCACAAAAAAGGGCGCCAACGGCGCCCTCTCTTGCAGCTTGTAGCTTACAACTTGAAGCGGCCGTTATTTCTTGTCGCGGCGCTTCTTGTCGGCCTTCTTGTGGTGAGTCATCAAACGACGCTTCTTGTTCACCTGACGGTCGGTCAGTGTGTTCTTGTTGCCTTCGTATGGGTTCTCGCCACCCTTGAACTCGATACGGATCGGCGTACCGACCAGCTTCAAGACACGGCGGTAGGTGTTTTCCAGGTAACGCACATAGGACTTGGGCACCTTCTCGATCTGGTTACCGTGGATCACGATAATCGGCGGGTTGGCACCACCCAGGTGGGCGTAACGCAGTTTGATGCGGCGGTTGTTGACCATCGGCGGCGCGTGCTCGCCCACCGCGTCTTCCAGGATCTGGGTGAGGCGATTGGTCGGCCAGCGCGTGACCGCAGACTTGAACGAGTTCTGTACGGAGGCGTAAAGGTTGCCCACGCCGGTGCCGTGCAGCGCCGAGATGAAGTGAATATCGGCAAACTCAACGAAGAACAGGCGACGCTGCAACTCGATCTTGACGAAATCGCGCTCGCTCGGCGTCATGCCGTCCCACTTGTTGATCGCGATCACCAGGGCGCGACCGGCTTCCAGGGCAAAGCCCAGCAGGTTCAGGTCGTGGTCCACCACGCCTTCGCGCGCGTCCATCACAAAGATCACCACGTTGGCGTCTTTGATCGCTTGCAGGGTTTTGACCACGGAGAATTTTTCAACTTCTTCGTGGATCTTGCCGCGCTTGCGCACACCGGCAGTGTCGATCAGCGTGTACTTTTCCTCGTTACGTTCGAACGGGATGTAGATGCTGTCGCGGGTGGTGCCGGGTTCGTCATAGACGATTACCCGGTCTTCACCGAGCATGCGGTTGACCAGGGTCGACTTGCCGACGTTAGGGCGGCCGATGATGGCGATCTTGATACCGTCTTTTTCGCTCGGGCCAGGAATGCGCTTGGCTTCCTCGCCTTCGGCGACGATTTCCTCCTCACCCTCTTCTTCCTCATCGTCATCCTTGGGAAAGGTGCTGAGGGCAATTTCGAGCATCTGCGTGATGCCGCGACCGTGGGCGCCGGCAACCGGGATCGCGTCGCCCAGGCCCATCGGGCTGAATTCGGCACGGGCCGCCTCAGGATCGATGTTATCGATCTTGTTCGCGACCAGATAGGAACGCTTGTTGCGCTTGCGCAGGTGCTCGCCAATCATCTGGTCGGCAGCGGTGTAGCCCGCGCGGGCGTCCACCAGGAACAACACGACATCGGCTTCTTCAATGGCCAGCAGCGACTGCTCGGCCATTTTTTCGTCCATGCCATGTTCGTCACCGGAGATACCACCGGTGTCGACAATAATGTAGGAGCGCCCTTGCCACTTTGCCTCACCGTATTGGCGATCACGGGTCAGACCGGACAAGTCGCCGACGATGGCGTCGCGAGTCCTGGTCAGGCGGTTGAACAAGGTGGACTTGCCGACGTTAGGTCGGCCCACCAGGGCGATTACGGGAACCATGCGGCTCTCCACTTCGTTATTTCAGAAAATACAAAAGCCGCTGCAGGGCAGCGGCTGGTGCTCGGGGCGGCATTTGAATGCCACATGCCCTGCTCTGACACCACCACTGCAGGAGCGAGCTTGCTCGCGAAAAACCCAAGGACGACGCGTTAACTCAGCAAGCCCGCGTTATCGTTGACGTTCCTCGCGAGCAAGCTCGCTCCTACAGAGAGCATTGAAACAGGGCCGCCTGGGGGATTACCCCAAGCATAGTCAAACCTTTACTTGATGGTCAGGGCTTCCAGCTTGCCGCTGTTGCCATACACATAAAGCATGTTACCCACCACCAGCGGACGCGCACGCAGGCCGTCGCTGTCGATCCGCTCGCGACCTACAAAGCGACCGTCCACCTGACTCAGCAGGTGCAGGTAGCCTTCGAAGTCACCGACCGCTACATAGCTGGAGAAGACTTCCGGCGCCGACAGTTGGCGGCGAGCCAGGGAGTCGTTGCTCCACAGCGCAGTGGTGGAACGCTCGTCGACACTTTCAACGGTGCCGGACGCCAGGCTCACGTAGACGCTGCCAAACCCTTGGGCGACACCGGCGTAGCTGGACGCATCACGCTGCCAGTTGACCCGGCCGCTCTGCAGGTCCAGTGCCGCGACACGGCCCTGATAAGTGGCGACATAGAGGGTCTCGCCGGACAGCAACAGGCCGCCGTCGATATCCACGACCCGATCCAACTCGGAACGACCTTGCGGAATAGCCACACGGGTTTCCCAGACCGGCACGCCGTTCTGGGTATTCAGGGCGACCACTTTACCGGTGGACAGCCCGGCAACGGCCAGATTGTTGGTCACAATCGGACCACTGGTACCACGCAGGGTCAACACCGCCGGGGTGCTGTCGTACAACCAGCGCTGTTCGCCGGTGCTGGCGTCCAGACCGATCACACGGTCATCCTGGGTTTGCACCACGACGATATCGCCGTTGGTGGCAGGCGGTGCGAGCACTTCACTGGTCACGCGAGCGCGCCATTTCTCTTCACCGGTGCTGGAGTCCAGCGCCACGACTTCGCCTTTGAGCGTGCCGAGCATGACCATGCCGTAACCCACGCCAACGGCGCCGGAGACAGGCAGTTCAAGGTCTTTCTTCCACTTCACGTCGCCGGTCATTCGATCCATGGAGGTCACGATGCCGGTTACGTCTGCGGCCACAATGTTGTCACCGTCGATTGCCGGTACCAGCATGTTGTAGGTTTCGCCCTGACCGTCACCGATGGAGCGGCTCCACTGCTTTTGCAGGACCACTTCCTCTTTGAAGCTGGTCAGCTCCGCAGGTGGCAGTTCTTTTTTACTGTTGCTGCTGCAACCCGCGGCCAGAACGGCCAGAGCCAGCAATGCTGCATGTTTCCAACGGATCACGTCACGCATCCCCTTTGGCCAAGTCGTCCAGCTTGATTTGTAAGCCACCGACCGCCGCTTCATCAGACAGCGCCGCCTTGGCTTTTTGGTACGCAGCATTGGCTTCGTCGGTACGACCCAATTGGACCAACAGGTCGCCCTTGAGCTCTTCGCGAGTGGCTACAAATGCCTTGTCAGCATCGCCGTCGAGCAGTTTGAGTGCCTCGTCAGCCTTGTTCTGTGCCGCCAATACCTGTGCCAGGCGTTGACGTGCGATTTCACCCAGGGTCGGGTTGGTCGGTTTGTCGGCGATGGCCTTGAGTTCAGTGGCTGCATCATCCAGCTTGCCGGTTTCGACCGCGACTTTCGCGACGAACAGGCTACCGTACTGAGCGTAGGTCGTGCCGCCAAATTCGTTCTTCAGCTTGCCGGCCAGGTCTGCCACCCGGGCAGGGTCCGGCTTGCCGTCCGGCGTCAGGGTAGTTTCCAGCAATTGCTGATAAACAATCGAGGCGCCCTGGGACTGGTTGGCCTGATATTTGGTCCAGGCTTGCCAGCCGAACACCACCACTAAAGCCAGCAGACCGCCAGTAACCAGGGGCTTGCCGTTACGCTGCCACCAGTCCTTGAACTCGGCCAGTTGCTCATCATCAGTACTCGACACCCCAATACTCCTTAATCGCTAAATTCGGCTGTTCGACAGCTTCAACCCTGCACGACGCAGGTGGCCAGGTGCGCAGCGAGCGCATCAAAGGCAATGTTCTGTTGTTCGCCCTGGCCACGCAGGGGTTTGAAACCTATCACTTGCTGGGCCAACTCGTCATCGCCGAGGATCAGCGCATACAACGCGCCGCTCTTGTCAGCCTTCTTGAACTGGCTCTTGAAGCTGCCCGCGCCGGCATTGATTTGCAGACGCAGGTTCGGCAGTTGGTCACGCACCTTTTCGCTCAGGGCCAAGGCAGCCAGTTCGGCGGCCTCGCCAAAAGCGCAAAGATACACGTCCACCTGGCGGGAAATCTCTTGCGGCACTTGCTCAAGGGTCTCGAGCAGCAGGATCAGCCGCTCGATGCCCATGGCGAAACCTACGCCCGTGGTCGGCTTGCCACCCATTTGCTCGACCAGGCCGTCGTAACGACCACCGGCACACACAGTGCCCTGGGCGCCGAGTTTGTCGGTGACCCATTCGAACACGGTCTTGCTGTAGTAATCGAGGCCGCGCACCAGCTTGGGGTTGATCACGTAGGGAATACCCGCCGCATCCAGGCGAGCCTTGAGGCCCTCGAAGTGCGTGCGCGATTCTTCGTCCAGGTAATCGGCCATTTTCGGCGCGCCGACCAGTACGGCCTGGGTATCGGCGTTCTTGGTATCAAGCACGCGCAACGGGTTGGTCTTCAGGCGGCGCTGGCTGTCTTCGTCCAGCTTGTCCAGGTGGGCAGACAGGTACTCGACCAGGGCTTCGCGATAGCGTCCGCGGGACTCGCTGGTGCCCAGGCTGTTGAGTTCAAGCTTGACCGCATCGCGGATGCCCAACTGGCCCCACAGGCGCCAGGTCAGGACGATCAGCTCGGCGTCGATGTCCGGACCGTCCAGGTTGAACACTTCGCAACCGATCTGGTGGAACTGGCGATAGCGACCTTTCTGCGGACGCTCGTGCCGGAACATCGGGCCGATGTACCACAGTTTCTGGGTCTGGCCACCACCGGTGATGCCATGCTCCAGCACAGCGCGAACGCAGGCGGCGGTGCCTTCCGGACGCAGGGTCAGGGAGTCGCCGTTACGGTCTTCAAAGGTGTACATCTCTTTTTCGACGATGTCGGTCACTTCACCGATGGAGCGTTTGAACAGCTCGGTGAACTCGACGATCGGCATGCGGATCTGCTTGTAACCGTAGTTATCCAGCAGACGCGCGACCGTGGCCTCGAAATAGCGCCACAGTGGCGTCTGCTCCGGCAGGATGTCGTTCATGCCACGAATGGCTTGCAGAGACTTGCTCACATCAAATCCTTAAATTCGTTCAATCAGCCGCGAGCGATCAGCGCTGCATCAGCGGCGACCTTTTCGGCCGCTTTCTCGCGGATCAGCTTTTCCAGCTCATCCACCAGATTGTCATTCGTCAATTTCTGCGACGGTTTGCCGTCGATGTAAATCAGGTTAGGTGTACCGCCGGTCAAGCCCACATGCGCCTCCTTGGCCTCGCCCGGTCCATTGACCACGCAACCGATCACCGCGACATCCAGCGGCACCAGCAGGTCTTCGAGACGCAACTCCAGGTCGTTCATGGTTTTCACCACGTCGAAGTTCTGCCGCGAGCAGCTCGGGCAGGCAATGAAGTTGATGCCACGGGAACGCAAACGCAGGGATTTGAGAATGTCGTAGCCGACTTTCACTTCCTCTACGGGGTCTGCCGCCAGGGAGATGCGGATGGTATCGCCAATCCCTTCGGCGAGCAGCATACCGAGACCCACCGCAGATTTCACTGTGCCTGAGCGTAAACCGCCCGCTTCAGTGATGCCCAGGTGCAGCGGCTGCACGATTTCCTTGGCCAGCAGGCGGTAGGCTTCTACGGCCATGAACACGTCGGAAGCCTTTACGCTGACCTTGAAGTCCTGGAAATTCAGGCGCTCCAGGTGTTCAACGTGACGCAATGCCGACTCGACCAGCGCCGCCGGGGTAGGCTCGCCGTATTTCTTTTGCAGGTCTTTTTCCAGCGAACCGGCGTTGACCCCGATGCGGATGGGAATACCGCGATCACGGGCCGCATCGACTACGGCGCGCACACGGTCTTCACGGCCGATATTGCCCGGGTTGATCCGCAGGCAGTCCACACCCAGTTCGGCTACGCGCAACGCAATCTTGTAGTCGAAGTGGATGTCGGCAACCAGCGGCACCTTGACCAATTGCTTGATACGGCCAAAGGCTTCGGCAGCGTCCATGTCCGGTACGGACACCCGCACGATGTCCACGCCGGCCGCTTCCAGACGATTGATCTGGGCGACCGTGGCGGCCACATCGTTGGTGTCGCTGTTGGTCATGCTCTGCACCGCGATGGGGGCATCGCCGCCCACCGGCACCGAGCCGACCCAGATCTTGCGCGATACGCGACGTTTGATTGGAGATTCGCCGTGCATGACTATTGTCCCAACTTGAGGCGAGCGGTCTCGCCACTGGTGAACGGCGCCACGTCCACAGGCTGGCCGTTGTAGGCCACTTGCGCGCCACGGGCGAAGCCCAGACGCAGCGTCAAAGGAGGCTTGCCGCCCTGATCAAGCGTATCTCCCTTACGCTTCAGACCGCTAAACAGCACTTTGCCATTACCATCGCTGACTTGCGTCCAGCAGTCAGCGACGAAGGTGATCTGTACGCGCCCGTCACCGGCGATCAACGCGGGGGTGGTGGGCGGCGAAATCGCAGGCGCAGCCGGTGTGGCTGGCGCTGGAGCCTGGGCCGGAGCGGGCGCTGCGGGAACCTGGGCCTGGGCGGCGGGTGCTGCTGGAACCGGAGCAGGTACGGCGGCAGTTGCAGCAGGTGCGCTGCCGGTTTCTGGAGCAGGCTGTTCGGCGATGGCTGGCGTTTGCGGCGCAGCTTGTCCTTCGACGACTGCCTGGTCCTCCGGCTCATCCAGTGGATGAATCTGGGTGGTGCCGTCGGCGCTCTCGACTTCGACGTGCTCCAGCGCGTTGCTGGTCAGGTCTTTATTGCGTTGGGAAGTCTGGTCCTGCCACCAGACGAAGCCACCCCCGATCACGGCAATCAGCAGCAACAGGCTGACAATGCGCAGGATCGTGTGGGACACCCGGGTTGGCTCTTCAATACGCCCGAGGCCATGCACATTGCTGCCCTGGGAGTCGGTGCCGGTGAACTGGTCGAACTGCTGGACCAGTACGGTCTGGTCGATACCCAGCAACTTGGCATAAGCGCGGATATAGCCGCGGGCAAACGTGTGCCCCGGCAGCTTGTCGAACGCGCCAGCTTCCAGGTTGGCCAGGGAGGTGCTGGTCAAATTGAGCTTGAGGGCCACTTGCGCCAGCGACCAACCATTGCTTTCGCGGGCCTCACGCAAGGTGTCGCCTGGGTTTACGCGATTAGCTGCTACAACTTCCGGGTGCGCGGCTTTCATCATTGCTCCGACAGGTATTGCTGATATTCCGGCGTACCGGGATAGAGTCGCTCGAGTTGCTGGCCAAAACGTGCGGCCGTGTCGCGTTCTTCATGAACCGTCGCCAGGCGCACACCGAGCAATAGACTACGTGCATTGTGCCCGCTGAGCAGGCTGAAACGCTCGTAATAGTCACGTGCCGGCACATAATGCCTGTCTTCGTAGGACAACTCAGCCATTTCAAGCAAAGCGCGTGGCTGGCGAGCGTTCAGGTGCAGGGCTTTTTCCAGTTGCTGGCGCGCAAGCTCGCGCTGTCCCAGGTGGATCGAAGTCACCCCCAGGTTCTCGAAGATGCGCGAACGCTGGGGATAAAGAGTGTCGGTGCTGGCCTGGCGGAAATAAGCGGCTGCCTGTTCATAACGTTTCTGCTCGAACAGGAAACTGCCGTAGTTGTTCAGCAACCGCGCGTCGCCAGGACGGGAAGCCAGCGCCCTGGTGAAATAGCGATCAGCCAACTCGGGCTCGGCCTGAGCCTGGAAGACCAGCGCCAGCGCGGCATTGGCATCCGCATCGTCGGTATCCAGCTCCAGGGCCTTCTTCAATGGCACCTTGGCCTGCTCGCTCATGCCTTGTTGCAGATAGCCCAGCCCCAGTTGCACATACGCCACTCGCGCCGCCTCACGCCCCTTGTCGGTTTGCAAAGGGCTATCGTGGCCCGATGAAACACAACCGGCCACGAGACCGGTAACCAGTAAAAGCAGCGCAAGGCGCAAGGGCATAGAGATCCTCTCTCAGATTCGATTCACAGCAATTTGCGGCAGATCGTCGGCGGCGTTCAGTTCACGCACGGCGATGTAACGCTCGCTGCGGCGGGTGCGGTCCATCACCTGCCCTACCAATTGGCCACAGGCGGCGTCGATGTCTTCACCACGGGTGGTGCGCACGGTGACGTTGTAGCCGGCCTGGTGCAGTTGATCCTGGAAACGGCGGATGGCGTTGTTGCTCGGCCGCTCGTAGCCAGAATGGGGAAACGGGTTGAACGGAATCAGGTTGATCTTGCACGGGGTGTTCTTGAGCAGCTCGATCATCTCGACCGCGTGCTCGACCTTGTCGTTGACGTCCTTGAGCATGGTGTACTCAATGGTCAAGACACGCTTTTCGCCCAAGGTCGCCATATAACGCTGGCAGGATTCGAGCAGCATCTTAAGCGGATACTTCTTGTTGATCGGCACCAATTGGTTACGCAATGCGTCATTGGGTGCGTGCAGCGACAACGCCAGGGAAACGTCGATGTGCTTGGCCAGCTCATCGATCATCGGTACCACGCCGGAGGTCGACAAGGTCACACGGCGCTTGGAGATGCCGTAGCCCAGGTCGTCCATCATCAGGTGCATGGCCGCAATTACGTTGTCGAAGTTCAGCAGCGGCTCACCCATGCCCATCATCACCACGTTGGTGATGGCACGGTCGACGGTCGCCGGGACGCTGCCAAAGGATTTGTTGGCAATCCACACCTGGCCGATGACTTCGGCGGCGGTGAGGTTGCTGTTGAAGCCTTGCTTGCCGGTGGAGCAGAAACTGCAGTCCAGGGCACAGCCTGCCTGGGACGAAACGCACAAGGTGCCGCGCTTGCCCTGGGGAATGTACACGGTCTCGACGCAGCTGCCGGACGCCACGCGCACCACCCACTTACGGGTGCCGTCGCTGGAAATGTCCTCGCTGACCACTTCGGGACCACGAACTTCGGCAATGGCCTTGAGCTTGTCGCGCAGGGCCTTGCTGACGTTCGTCATGGCGTCGAAATCGTCGACGCCAAAGTGGTGAATCCACTTCATTACCTGACCGGCACGGAAACGCTTCTCCCCGATTGAGTCGAAGAATTTCTCCATTTCCGGCTGAGTCAGACCCAGCAGGTTGGTTTTAACAGTCGATGTAGTCATGGATTCACCCTCACTCTTTAAGCCGATGCTTAGCGAGCGGTTACTTCAGTAGCAGCGAAAAAGTACGAGATTTCGCGAGCAGCAGCGGCTTCGGAGTCCGAACCGTGAACAGCGTTGGCGTCGATGGACTCGGCGAAGTCAGCACGAATGGTGCCGGCAGCCGCTTCTTTAGGGTTAGTAGCGCCCATCAGTTCACGGTTCAGAGCGATAGCGTTCTCGCCTTCCAGCACCTGAACAACAACAGGACCGGAGATCATGAAGGCAACCAGGTCGCCGAAGAAGCCACGGGCGCTGTGCTCAGCGTAGAAGCCTTCAGCTTCAGCCTTGGACAGTTGCTTGAGTTTCGAAGCTACAACCTTCAGGCCGGCTTTTTCGAAACGAGTGGTGATCTCGCCGATGACGTTTTTTGCAACAGCGTCAGGCTTGATGATGGAGAAAGTACGTTGAACAGCCATGGTGTAACTCCAGAAACGGTAATTTACGAAAAATTAAACCCGCGAATTATACGCGGGTTATCAGGTATTGCCTAACTGCGTAATAAGGCGGCTCAGTCTGCTTCTTCGATCCACAGGCCTTGAATCGCCTCCAGGACCTTTTCGCCACCGCGATCCGGGATGTCGTCAAAATCCGGCAGTGCCATTACGAGGTTGCGCAGCTTGACGAAGTTCACCGTAAGAGGATTGACCTCAGGGTGAGCTTCAGCAAGTTGTATAGCGATTTCTTGTACATCAACCCATTTCAGGCTCATGACAGTTCCTTGAATCAATGCGGCGCTTCGGCCGCATGGTTGAGCGAATATTTCGGGATTTCGACCGTGATGTCTTCAGTGCCGACCTTTGCCTGACAGCTTAGACGCGAAGTCGCTTCCAGGCCCCAGGCGCGGTCGAGGAAATCCTCTTCCAGCTCATCAGCCTCTTCAAGGCTGTTGAAGCCCTCGCGAATGATGCAGTGGCACGTGGTGCACGCGCACACACCGCCGCAGGCACTTTCAATCTCGATGTGGTTGTCGTGGGCGACCTCAAGGATGGACTTGCCGGTCTCAGCCTCCACGACCATACCGTCCGGGCAATGCTCGGCGTGTGGCAGAAAAATGACCTGCGGCATCAGTTATTCCTCAATTTCATTCAGGTTGCGACCCGCCAGGGCGGCTTTTACCGTCTGGTCCATACGGCGGGCGGCAAAGGCATCGGTGACTTGTGACAGGCGCTTGGTCTGCTGCTCGATGGCGTAGCCATCGTTACCTTTCATCAGTTCGGCCAGCTCCTGCATTTGCAGGTCGATGACCATGCGCTCCTCGGCGTCCAGCAAGCGCTCGCCGTCGGCATCCAGGGCGCCCTGTACCGCTTCGAGCAGGCGCTGGGCATCGACTTGCTGCTCACGCAGCACGCGGGCGACCTTGTCATCGCCGGCATATTGGAACGAGTCCTTGAGCATTTTGGCGATTTCACCGTCGGTCAGCCCATAGGACGGCTTGACCTGGATACTGGCCTCGACGCCCGAGCCCAGCTCACGGGCCGCCACGCTGAGCAGGCCGTCGGCGTCGACCTGGAAGGTCACGCGAATCTTCGCCGCGCCCGCCACCATGGCCGGGATACCGCGCAATTCAAAACGCGCCAGGGAGCGGCAGTCGCTGATCAGCTCGCGCTCGCCTTGCAGCACATGGATCATCATGGCCGTCTGGCCGTCTTTGTAAGTGGTGAAGTCCTGAGCGCGGGCGACGGGAATGGTGGTGTTGCGCGGAATCACCTTCTCCATCAGGCCGCCCATGGTTTCCAGGCCCAGGGACAACGGAATCACGTCGAGCAGCAGCAGCTCGCCACCATCGCGCTTGTTGCCGGCCAGGGTATCGGCCTGGATCGCAGCACCGATGGCCACCACTTGATCCGGGTCGATTTCAGTCAGCGGTTGGCGACCAAAGGCTTCGGCAACCGCCTCGCGAACCCGAGGAACACGGGTGGAACCACCGACCATGACCACGGCACCGACCTCTTCGAACTCGATACCGGAATCACGCACCGCACGGCGGCAGGCCTTGAGGCTGCGGGCAACCATCGGTTCGATCAACGCATCGAAGGCTTCGCGGGTCAGCTGGGCCGACCAGCTACCGTAGGAAACTTCAACGGTAGCAGCGTCGGTCAGCGCTTCCTTGGCCGCACAGGCGGTTTGCAGCAAGTTGCGCTGGGCGCCTGGGTCCAGGTCGGCGGACAAGCCCGCACTGCTGATGATCCAGCCTGCGATGGCGTGGTCGAAGTCATCGCCGCCCAGAGCGCTGTCGCCCCCGGTGGCCAGCACTTCAAAGACGCCGCCGGTCAGGCGCAGGATCGAAATATCAAAGGTGCCGCCACCCAGGTCATAAATGGCGACCAGGCCTTCGGCATGCTGGTCCAGGCCGTAAGCCACGGCAGCGGCAGTCGGCTCATTCAGCAGGCGCAGCACGGTCAGGCCGGCGAGTTTTGCCGCATCCTTGGTGGCTTGGCGCTGCGCATCATCGAAATACGCTGGAACCGTGATCACCGCGCCCACGAGTTCGCCGCCCAGGGTGGTTTCCGCACGCTGGCGCAGCACCTTGAGGATATCGGCCGACACTTCCACCGGGCTTTTCGGGCCCTGGACGGTGTCGATGAACGGCATATGGGACTCACCGCCGACAAAGCGGTAAGGCAGTTGGTCGCCTAATTGCTTGACGTCGGACAAGCCACGACCCATCAAGCGCTTGACCGACAACACGGTGTTCAATGGGTCGTTAGACGCCGCCAGCTTGGCTGACTCACCCACTTCGATACGGTCGGGGTGATAGCGCACGGCGGACGGCAGGATTACCTGACCATCGGCATCGGGCAACGGCTCGGACAGGCCGCTGCGTACGGCAGCAACCAGGGAATTGGTGGTGCCCAGGTCAATCCCGACCGCCAGGCGACGCTGGTGCGGTTGAGGGCTTTGGCCGGGTTCGGCGATTTGCAGTAGAGCCATGGTAATCAGGTCTTATCTGTCTATCAGGCGTGCATCACGGGCAGCACACTGGGTTAATCGTCGAGGCGCTCTTCTAGCTGGCGCACTTCGTAGGTGAGCTTGTCGAGAAACTGCATGCGCCGCATCAGGCGTTCGGCCTGTTCGCGTTGCGCAGCATCATCCCAACAGGCTGCGAAGCTTTCGTTGAGCTCATCCTGGGCCGCTTTCAGACGACGCTTGAAGACCGCGACGCCAGCCACGTCGGCTTCGTCCTGCAAGTCTTCGAGTTCTTCGCGCCATTGCATCTGCTGCATCAGGAAGTCCGGGTCATGCACGGTGACTTCCATCGGCAACTCGCCGCCCTTCATCGCCAGTAGATAACGTGCGCGTTTCGGGGGGCTTTTGAGCGTCTGATAGGCTTCGTTGAGGCTGGCCGATTGCTCCAGCGCCAGGCGTTGCTCACGCTCGGAAGCATCGGCGAAGCGGTCCGGATGCACGCCACGCGCCAATTCTCGATAGCGCGTGGCAAGCTGCTCAAGATCCAGCCGAAAGCTCGGCTGCAGCTCGAATAAAGCGAAATGACAAGGAGTACCCACAAGAAGCCTCAGATGTTGAAGCTTTCGCCGCAGCCACATTCACCGCGTACGTTGGGGTTGTTGAACTTGAAGCCTTCGTTCAACCCTTCCTTGACGAAATCGAGCTCGGTGCCGTCCAGGTAGGTCAGGCTTTTCGGGTCGATGATCACTTTCTCGCCGTGACTTTCGAACACCTGGTCTTCCGCAACCACCTCGTCGACAAACTCCAGCACGTAGGCAAGGCCGGAACAGCCCGTGGTGCGAACACCCAGACGAATCCCCTCACCTTTACCGCGCCCATTCAGGGAGCGGCGAATGTGCTGCGCAGCCGCTTCTGTCATGCTGATAGCCATCGTTGACTCCTTACTCGTCGCCAAATACTTAGATCAAGCCTTTCTTCTGCTTGTAGTCGCGAACGGCCGCCTTGATGGCGTCCTCGGCGAGTACGGAGCAGTGAATTTTCACCGGCGGCAGGGCCAGTTCTTCGGCCAGCTGGGTGTTGCTGATGGTGACAGCCTCATCCAGGGTCTTGCCTTTCATCCACTCGGTCGCCAGGGAGCTGGAGGCGATGGCCGAACCGCAGCCGTAGGTCTTGAACTTGGCGTCTTCGATAACGCCAGCGTCGTTGACCTTGATCTGCAGGCGCATCACATCGCCGCACGCCGGAGCGCCGACCATGCCAGTGCCGACATCAGGGTCTTCCGCGTTCATCTTGCCGACGTTGCGCGGGTTTTCGTAGTGGTCGATGACCTTTTCGCTGTAAGCCATGGTACTGAATCCTCACTCATCAGGGCCGCTCTGGAACCCTGTAGTAACGCCTGCGTTTTCCGCCACGTTGCTACAGAGCTGGGGTGGCGGCTTCTATATTTAGTGTGCCGCCCACTCGATCTTGGAAATGTCGACACCGTCTTTGTACATGTCCCACAGCGGCGACAGAACGCGCAGCTTGTTGACGGCTTCGCAGACTTTCTGCGCGGCGTAGTCGACTTGCTCTTCAGTGGTGAAGCGGCCGAAGGTAAAGCGGATCGAGCTGTGTGCCAGTTCGTCGTTGCGGCCCAGGGCACGCAATACGTACGAAGGCTCAAGGGACGCCGAGGTGCAGGCCGAACCGGACGAAACCGCCAGGTCCTTGAGCGCCATGATCAGCGACTCGCCTTCGACGTAGTTGAAGCTCAAATTCAGGTTGTGCGGTACACGAGCCGTCATGCTGCCGTTGATGTACAGCTCTTCAAGGTTCTCGACCTGCTTGTAGAAGCGGTCGCTCAGGGCCTTGATGCGCACGTTTTCGGCAGCCATGTCTTCCTTGGCTACGCGGAAGGCTTCGCCCATGCCGACGATCTGGTGGGTCGCCAGGGTGCCCGAACGCATGCCGCGCTCGTGACCGCCGCCGTGCATGGTGGCTTCGATACGTACGCGCGGCTTGCGGCTTACGTAGAGAGCGCCGATGCCTTTGGGGCCGTAGGTCTTGTGGGCGGAGAACGACATCAGGTCGACTTTCAGCTTGGACAGGTCGATCTCGACCTTGCCGGTGGACTGAGCGGCGTCGACGTGCAGCAGGATGCCCTTGGAACGGGTCAGTTCGCCGATCGCTTCAATATCGTTGATCGTGCCGATTTCGTTGTTCACGTGGATCACGGAAACCAGGATGGTGTCTTCACGCAGCGCCGCTTCGATCATGGCCGGAGTGACGATACCGTCTGTGGTCGGCTCGAGGTAGGTGACCTCGAAACCTTCACGTTCCAGTTGGCGCATGGTGTCGAGGACAGCCTTGTGCTCAATCTTGGTGGTGATCAGGTGCTTGCCTTTGGTCGCGTAGAAATGCGCCGCGCCCTTGATTGCCAGGTTGTCGGACTCGGTGGCACCGGAGGTCCAGACGATTTCGCGCGGGTCGGCGCCCACCAGGTCGGCGACCTGACGACGAGCGTTCTCGACCGCTTCCTCGGCTTTCCAGCCGAACACGTGGGAACGGGAGGCCGGGTTGCCGAAGTTTCCGTCAACCAGCAGGCATTCACTCATCTTTTGCGCGACACGCGGATCAACCGGGGTGGTCGCTGAGTAATCAAGGTAAATCGGCAATTTCATGGACTTTCTCCTAAATCAGGCTGGCTGGCGTGCCGTTAGCTCTGCGGCTGTCACTCGACGGCGGACGCTTCGATCTTGTCCAGACGCGGCGCCTTGGTGTTGCAACGGCGCTGGTCCTGACGCTGGGCTACTTCTTGCACCTCACGGCGAGTCACAAGATCAGCCAAGCTGATACCACTCAAAAACTCATGGATCTGCAGGCTCAAGTCACACCACAAGTGGTGCGTCAGGCAGGTGTCGCCGGCGTGGCAATCACCCAGGCCCTGGCATTTGGTCGCATCGACGGATTCGTTGACCGCGTCGATCACCTGGGCTACCTGGATGCCCTGCATATCGCGGGACAATTGATAGCCGCCACCTGGCCCTCTCACGCTGGAAACCAGGTTGCTGCGGCGCAATTTGGCGAACAGCTGCTCGAGGTAGGACAGGGAAATGCCTTGGCGCTCGGAGATATCGGCCAGGGACACCGGCCCAGTTTGCGCGTGCAAAGCCAGGTCAAGCATGGCAGTCACCGCGTATCGGCCTTTTGTAGTCAGTCTCATGGACAAGGTACCAAGGTGTTTCAGAATGGGAGCAAGTATGCGATTCCCGAGTATTTAAGTCAACTATAAGACCTAGTACTTTAGTCAGGATTACCCGTAAAAAGGGCGCGCGAATCATAGCAGGCTGGGCCGGGGTCGAACAGCGGCACCGGACAACCAGCGATGCCAGGCACAACAAAGGTCAAATGTGGGAGGGGGCTTGCCTGCGATAGCGGTAGGTCAGTTGCCAAATAGGCCGGCTGATCAACCGCCATCGGGGGCAAGCCCCCTCCCACAGGGGATCTCTGGTGATTCCGAGATCTCAGCTTGCCTTGGTAGCGGCTTCGTCCTTGATCTCGGCGAAGTCTTCTTCGCGCAGCTCAGGAAGGTCTTTGGCGCAGTACGGGCTGCCCAAGTCCTTCAGTGCGCCACACATGCCCTCCAGCTTGCCATCCACCGCTTGCAGGTGATCAAGCAACTGGCCAATGGCACGCGCCACCGGGTCAGGCATGTCTTCACTGACGCCATAGGCATCGAAGCCGATCTTCTCGGCCATGGCCTTGCGCTTGGCCTCCTGCTCGTCGCCGACTTCCGGCTTGACGATGATCCGACCAGGAATACCCACCACCGTCGCGCCGGGCGGCACTGCCTTGGTGACCACGGCATTGGAGCCGACTTTGGCGCCGGCGCCCACAGTGAACGGACCAAGCACCTTGGCACCTGCGCCCACCACCACGCCGTCGCCCAGCGTCGGGTGGCGCTTGCCTTTATTCCAGGTGGTACCGCCCAGGGTGACACCCTGATAGAGCGTTACGTCATCGCCAATCTCGGCGGTCTCGCCAATCACGATGCCCATGCCATGGTCGATAAAGAAGCGACGACCGACCTTGGCGCCCGGGTGAATTTCGATCCCGGTCAGCCAGCGCCCGAAGTTCGACACCAGCCGTGCCAGCCATTTCCACCCCATGCCCCACAAGGCGCCGGACAGGCGGTGAATCCAGATCGCGTGCATGCCCGGGTAGCAGGTCAGCACTTCAAAGGCGTTGCGCGCCGCCGGGTCCCGGTGGAAAACACTCTGGATATCTTCTCGCAAACGCTCGAACATCTTTAATCCTTCCGCTTAAGGAGCTCGCCACGGGCCGCTTTCTGGGTCTCCGTGAGGATGCCACGCAATATATTCATTTCCGCCCGGCTGACCGAGCTGCGTCCGTAAAGGCGGCGCAGGCGCGCCATCAAGTGCCGTGGTTTTTCAGGATCGAGGAACTCGATGGCCACCAGGGTGTGCTCCAGGTGCTCATAGAACCGCTCCAGCTCGTCCATTGTGGCCAGCTCGCCACTTTTGGTCGACGCCACTTCGTCCTTCTCCATCTTGCTCGGCTGGCCTTCAGCCGCCAGCCAGGCCATGCGCACTTCGTAAGTCAGCACCTGCACCGCCGCACCCAGGTTCAGCGAACTGAACTCAGGGTCTGATGGAATGTGCACGTGGTAATGACATCGCTGCAGCTCTTCATTGGTCAGGCCGGAGTCTTCACGGCCAAATACCAGGGCGATTTCTGCGCCACCGGCCGCCTCTTCCACCACTTTGGTGCCGCACTCACGCGGGTCCAGCAGCGGCCAGGGAATGCGGCGGTCGCGGGCACTGGTGCCGAGCACCAGATTGCAGCCGACCAGGGCGTCTTCCAGGGTGGCGACAACCTGGGCGTTTTCCAGGATGTCATTGGCGCCGGATGCGCGGGCATCGGCCTCATGGTGCGGAAACACACGTGGCTCGACCAGCACCAGCCGCGTCAGCCCCATGTTTTTCATGGCTCGCGCCACCCCACCGATGTTGCCGGGATGACTGGTATTGACCAAAACGACACGGATGTTTTGCAGCAAGGGAGGCGCTCTCGGACACGGGAAAGGGGAGCAAATCTTACAGAAGCGCCCAGGGTTATGCCACGAAAGCTAACGTCGCCCTTCACCTGAAGAAAGTTTCTGCTAAACTGCCCGGCTTTCTTTAACAACCTTAGGTGACCTATCCATGCAGCCCATGCTGAATATCGCGCTGCGCGCCGCCCGCAGCGCCAGTGAATTGATCTTCCGCTCCATCGAGCGCCTGGATACCATCAAGGTCGATGAAAAAGACGCCAAGGATTATGTATCCGAGGTGGATCGCGCCGCCGAACAGAAAATCATCGATGCCCTGCGCAAGGCCTACCCTACCCACGGCATCCTCGGTGAAGAAACCGGCCTGCACAAAGGCAGCGGCGAAGGCGAAGACTACCTGTGGATCATCGACCCACTGGATGGCACCACCAACTTCCTGCGCGGCATCCCGCACTTTGCCGTAAGCATTGCCTGCAAATACCGTGGCCGCCTGGAACACGCCGTAGTTCTGGACCCGGTCCGCCAGGAAGAATTCACCGCCAGCCGTGGCCGTGGCGCCCAGCTCAATGGTCGCCGCCTGCGTGTCAGCGGCCGCACCAGCCTGGACGGCGCCCTGCTGGGCACCGGCTTCCCGTTCCGTGACGACCAGATGGACAACCTGGAAAACTACCTGGGCATGTTCCGCGCCCTGGTTGGCCAGACTGCAGGCATCCGTCGCGCTGGCGCAGCGAGCCTGGACCTGGCCTACGTGGCCGCCGGTCGTTTTGACGCATTCTGGGAGTCGGGCCTGTCCGAGTGGGACATGGCTGCGGGCGCCCTGCTGATTCAGGAAGCTGGCGGCCTGGTGAGCGACTTCACCGGCGGGCACGACTTCCTGGAGAAAGGCCACGTCGTTGCCGGCAACACCAAATGCTTCAAGGCAGTGCTGACGGCGATCCAGCCGCATCTGCCGGCTTCGCTGAAGCGTTAAGCGAGCGAGCACAAAAAAGCACCCCGAGGGGTGCTTTTTTTATGCCTGGGATTTGAGCCAGCCCCAGCCATCAGCAGCAATACAGATCAAATGTGGGAGGGGGCTTGCCCCCGATGGCAGTGGGTCAGCAAATAACCAGCTGACTGGTCCACCGCTATCGGGGGCAAGCCCCCTCCCACATTTTGAACTGCACAGGTTTTGAATCTGTTCCAAACCTGGGATTACTGCTGGTTCTGGCCCAGGATCAGACGCCCTTCCTTGTCCACTGGAATCTGGCCGCCTGGATCACGCTCCATACGCACAGTACCTTCCTTGCCATCCAGGTTGTAACGCACGTCATAGCCAACAACCTTGTCGCTGATGTCGTTCACGGTGTTACAGCGAGTCTGGGTAGTGGTGTAGGTATCGCGGTTCTGCATACCTTCCTGAACCTTGTTACCCGCGTAACCGCCACCGACCGCACCGGCGACCGTTGCCAGCTTCTTGCCGTTCCCGCCACCGATCTGGTTGCCGAGCAGGCCGCCTGCCAGCGCGCCTACGACGGTACCGGCGATTTGATGCTGATCCTGCACCGGACGCTGCCGGGTCACGGTGACGTCCTTGCAGACCTCACGCGGGGTTTTGATCTGGGTTTTTACCGGCTGTACCGCCAGTACTTGCGCATACTCAGGGCCGCTTTTTACCAGGCTGTAGGTGGCAACAGCGCCCCCGGCAGTCACACCGACAGCACCCAATACCGCACCAACCAGCAACGACTTGTTCACGTTGAACCTCCTGACCATCACAAGCGGACCGAAAGATCCGCGCTATACCCAGCCTTGGAGCCAAAAAAAAGGCACGAGTTCAATCTCGTGCCTTTCTTGTACCGCCGATCAACAAACGCCCATCAAGGACGGTCGTCGACCTCCTTGCCAGTGCTGGCCGGAGGAATCAGGTCTTCGCTGTTGAGGTTCAGCCAGATCAGTACCACGTTGGCGATATAGATCGACGAGTAGGTACCCGCCAGAACGCCGATGAACAGCGCCAGGGAGAAGCCCCACAGGTTGTCGCCACCGAAGATCATCAGCGCCGCGATCGCCAGCAAGGTGGAGATCGACGTCGCCATGGTCCGCAGCAGGGTCTGGGTGGTGGAGATGTTGATGTTCTCGATCAACGTGGCCTTGCGCAGTACACGGAAGTTCTCACGAACCCGGTCGAATACCACGATGGTGTCGTTGAGCGAGTAACCAATGATCGCCAGCACAGCCGCCAATACGGTCAGATCGAACGTGATCTGGAAGTACGCCAGGATACCCACGGTCACGATCACGTCGTGGATCAGCGACACAATGGCGCCGACCCCGAATTTCCACTGAAAGCGGAAGGCCAGGTAGATCATGATGCCGACCAGCGCCATCAGCATGCCGAGGCCGCCCTGGTCGCGCAGTTCTTCACCCACTTGCGGGCCGACGAACTCTACGCGCTTGACCGAGGCCGGGTTGTCGCCGCCGACCTTCTGCAAGGCCTCGGCCACCTGGTGACCCAGTTGCGGGTCTTCGCCAGGCATGCGCACCAGCAAGTCGGTAGTGGCGCCGAAGCTCTGCACCACCGCCTCGTGATAGCCGGCCTTGACCAGCTCATCGCGTACCAGGGTGACGTCGGCCGGCTTCTCGTAGGTCAGCTCGATGAGCGTACCGCCGGTAAAGTCCAGACCGTAGTTCAGGCCCTTATGGAACCAGCTGAACAACGCCAGAACGGTAAGGAGCACGGTGACGCCGAACGCAACGTTGCGAACGCCCATGAAGTTGATTGTACGTAACATGGCAGCCCCTTAAATCCACAACTTCTTGAAGTCACGCCCGCCAAAGATCAGGTTGACCATTGCGCGGGTCACCATGATGGCCGTGAACATCGAGGTAAAGATACCGAGGGACATGGTCACCGCAAAACCTTTGACCGGGCCGGTGCCCATGGCAAAGAGAATCCCGCCGACCAGCAAGGTGGTCAGGTTGGAGTCGAGAATCGCGGTAAATGCCCGGCCGAAGCCTTCGTTGATTGCACGCTGTACGGTCATGCCCGCCGCGATCTCTTCACGGATCCGCGAGAAGATCAGCACGTTGGCGTCCACCGCCATACCCATGGTGAGGACGATACCGGCGATACCCGGCAGGGTCAGCGTGGCGCCCAGCAGCGACATCAGCGCCAGCAGCATGACCATGTTGCCCGCCAGGGCAACGGTGGCGATCACGCCGAAGAAGCGATAGATGGCGATGATGAACAGCGACACGAACAACATGCCCCACAGCGCCGCATCGACACCCTTGGTAATGTTGTCGGCACCCAGGCTCGGGCCGATGGTGCGCTCTTCAGCGAAGTACATCGGCGCCGCCAGGCCACCGGCACGCAGCAGCAGGGCCAGTTCCGAGGATTCGCCCTGGCCGTTCAAACCAGTGATACGGAATTGCGCACCCAGCGGCGACTGGATGGTCGCCAGGCTGATGATCTTCTTCTCTTCCTTGAAGGTCTGTACCGGCACGTCTTTCTCGACGCCGTTGACCATCTGCTTGGTGTAGGTGGTAACCGGGCGCTGCTCGATGAAGATCACCGCCATGCTGCGACCGACGTTGCTGCGCGTGGCGCGGCTCATCAGTTCGCCGCCGTGGCCATCCAGGCGGATGTTCACTTCAGGCGTGCCGTGCTCGCCGAAACCAGCCTTGGCATCGGTGACCTGGTCACCGGTGATGATCAGGCCACGCTCGATCAGGGCTGGAGGACGGTTGCCTTCACGGAACTCGAACTCTTCGGAAGTCGCACGGGTAGCACCCGGCTCAGCCGCGAGGCGGAATTCCAGGTTGGCGGTTTTACCCAGGATACGCTTGGCTTCAGCGGTGTCCTGCACGCCCGGCAGTTCAACCACGATGCGGTTGGCGCCCTGGCGCTGCACGATCGGCTCGGCCACACCCAGTTCGTTGACGCGGTTACGCACCGTGGTCAAGTTCTGCTTGATGGAGTATTCGCGGATTTCCGCGATCTTGGCCGGGCTCATCGCCAGACGCAGCACCGCCTGACCATTGAGGTCGGCCGGTACGATGTCGAAATCGTTGAAGCTCTTGCGGATCAGCGTACGAGCCTGTTCGCGGGACGCTTCGTCAGCAAAACCCAGCTGGATGGCACCGTTGAGCTGCGGCAGGCTGCGATACCGCAGCTTCTCTTTGCGCAGCAGGCTCTTGACGTCGCCTTCATACACTTTCAGGCGTGCGTCGAGGGCTTTGTCCATGTCGACTTCCAGCAGGAAGTGCACACCACCGGACAAGTCCAGACCCAGCTTCATCGGGTGCGCGCCAATGCTGCGCAGCCATTGTGGCGTGGTCTGTGCCAGGTTCAGCGCGACAACATAGTCGTCACCCATGACCTTGCGTACGACGTCCTTGGCCGGCAATTGGTCTTCTTGCTTGGTCAGGCGCAACAAGCCGCCTTTGGAACCAGCTGCCAAGGTTGCCGCTTTAACCTGGATGCCCGCGTCAGTCAGCGCTTTGCTCGCGCGTTCCAGATCAGCCTGATTGACCTGCAGCGAAGTGCTGGCGCCAGAGATCTGGATCGCCGGGTCATCAGGATAGAGATTGGGAGCGGAATAAATAAAACCGATCGCCAGCACCGCCAGGATCAGTACGTATTTCCACAGAGGGTATTTGTTCAGCATCACGCCGCCCGCTTATAACGCGGGGCGCCTTGCGCGCCCCGTCGATTGGTAAAGGTTGTTACTCAGATCGCTTTGAGCGTGCCTTTTGGCAGCGTGGCGGCGATGGCGCCCTTCTGGAACTTCATTTCCACGGTGTCGGAGACTTCCAGAACCACGAAAGCATCGGAAACCTTGGTGATCTTGCCGGCGATACCGCCAGTGGTCACGACTTCGTCGCCTTTCTGCAGGCTGCCCAGCAGGTTCTTCTGCTCTTTGGCGCGCTTGGCCTGTGGACGCCAGATCATCAGGTAGAAGATGACCAGGAAGCCGACCAGGAAAATCCACTCGAAACCACCGCCCATCGGGCCGGCAGCAGCAGGCGCGGCGGCGTCAGCCATGGCGTTAGAGATAAAAAAGCTCATTTAGCACTCCAGTTGCAAATAGTGAATCTTAGGGTCGGGAAACTCAGTCCAAGGGCGGCACAGGGAGCCCGCGCTTGGCATAGAAGGCATCGACGAAGGCGGCCAATGTACCCTGTTGAATAGCCTCGCGCAAACCAGCCATCAGGACTTGGTAGTGACGCAAATTGTGGATGGTATTCAACATGCTACCCAGCATTTCCCCGCACTTGTCCAGATGGTGCAGATAAGCACGAGAGAAGTTCTGGCAGGTGTAGCAATCGCAGGTTGGATCGAGCGGCGAATCATCATGGCGATGGAACGCGTTACGGATCTTCAGCACGCCTGTATCGATGAACAGATGCCCATTGCGGGCATTACGGGTTGGCATCACGCAATCGAACATGTCCACACCGCGGCGCACACCCTCTACGAGATCTTCCGGTTTGCCAACGCCCATAAGGTAACGAGGTTTTTCTGCGGGCATCAGGCCCGGCAGGTAATCGAGCACCTTGATCATCTCGTGCTTGGGCTCGCCCACCGACAAACCGCCGATGGCCAGGCCGTCGAAGCCGATCTTGTCCAGACCTTCCAGCGAGCGTTTGCGCAGGCTTTCATGCATGCCGCCCTGCACAATGCCGAACAGCGCCGCGGTGTTGTCACCGTGGGCATTCTTCGAACGCTGGGCCCAACGCAGGGACAGTTCCATGGAGATGCGCGCCACGTCTTCGTCAGCCGGGTACGGCGTGCACTCGTCAAAAATCATCACGATGTCCGAGCCCAAGTCGCGCTGCACCTGCATCGACTCTTCCGGGCCCATGAACACTTTGGAGCCGTCCACCGGCGAGGCGAAGGTCACGCCCTCCTCCTTGATCTTGCGCATGGCGCCCAGGCTGAACACCTGGAAACCACCGGAGTCGGTGAGGATCGGGCCTTGCCACTTCATGAAGTCATGCAGGTCGCCGTGCTTCTTGATCACTTCCGTGCCCGGGCGCAGCCACAGGTGGAAGGTGTTGCCGAGGATGATCTCGGCGCCGGTGGCGACGATGTCACGGGGCAGCATGCCCTTGACGGTGCCGTAGGTGCCGACCGGCATGAACGCCGGGGTCTCCACGGTGCCGCGCGGGAAAGTCAGGCGACCACGACGGGCCTTGCCGTCGGTGGCCAGCAGTTCAAACGACATACGACTCATAAGTTGTCCTCAGGGCCGCGCGGCGCCGGGTTACGGGTGATGAACATCGCATCACCGTAGCTGAAAAAGCGGTACTCGTTGGCAATGGCCGCTTGATAAGCCGCCATGGTTTCCGGGTAACCGGCAAAGGCCGACACCAGCATCAACAGCGTGGATTCCGGCAAATGAAAGTTGGTGACCAGGCAATCGACCACATGAAACGGCCGGCCCGGGAAAATAAAGATATCGGTATCGCCACTGAACGGCTTGAGCACACCATCGCGCGCCGCGCTTTCAAGCGAGCGCACGCTGGTGGTGCCCACCGCCACCACCCGCCCACCGCGCGCCTTGCACGCATTGACCGCATCCACCACGTCCTGGCCGACTTCCAGCCATTCGCTGTGCATATGATGGTCTTCGATGTTCTCCACACGCACCGGCTGAAACGTCCCGGCCCCCACGTGCAGGGTCACATAGGCGGTTTCGACGCCCTTGGCGGCAATCGCATCCAGCAGCATCTGGTCGAAATGCAGCCCCGCCGTCGGCGCCGCAACGGCACCGAGGCGCTGCGAGTACACCGTCTGATAGCGCTCGCGGTCCGCGTCTTCGTCGGGGCGGTCTATATAAGGAGGCAACGGCATATGGCCGACACGCTCCAGCAGCGGCAACACCTCTTCGGCAAACCTGAGCTCGAACAACGCATCATGGCGCGCGACCATCTCGGCCTCGCCACCGCCATCAATCAGGATGCTCGACCCCGGTTTCGGCGACTTGCTGGAGCGCACATGGGCCAGCACGCGATGGCTGTCCAGCACCCGTTCCACCAGAATTTCCAGCTTGCCGCCGGAAGCTTTCTGGCCAAACAGCCGCGCCGGAATCACCCGGGTATTGTTGAACACCATCAAATCGCCCGGGCGCAAATGCTCAAGCAAATCAGTGAATTGACGGTGTGCAAGGGCACCGCTCGGCCCGTCCAGGGTCAGCAGTCGACTGGCGCGACGCTCGGCCAAAGGGTGGCGAGCGATCAGCGAATCAGGGAGCTCAAAAGTAAAGTCAGCAACGCGCATGATGGGGTTCGTCTAGCAGGGCCGGGAAGTCTAGCGGAAATAGTCAAAATTGACCATGAAACGTGATTGACCAACGGTAATCTCATCTCTATACTTCGCCGCCATTGAGCCCTGATGGCGGAATTGGTAGACGCGGCGGATTCAAAATCCGTTTTCGAAAGAAGTGGGAGTTCGATTCTCCCTCGGGGCACCATCTTAAAAAAAGACCTTGAAATTCAAGGTCTTTTTTTTCGTCTGTAGAAAAGTGGCACCAGCGGATTCATCCCACACCGCCCACTTCCAACCTGAAACACGATCCAAATGTGGGAGCTGGCTTGAACTGGCCTAATGATTTTGGACACTTCAATCGGGCGCTATGATAGCGCCCAAATCTGAGGTGTTTGGTTATGCGTAAATCTTATTCGA
>NZ_QGAJ01000013.1:0-165094 GCF_005233615.1 Pseudomonas sp. CFBP13528 | reverse complement strand
CATGGTCAGATCCTCGCGAAATCGACCCTGCCAGTTAAAAACTGTTACCTATGTGCGTGAACTGATTTGTAACCCATGTGGGTGAGTCATACCCGCATGAGCGTTTTGCTTACTTTTACGCTTTTCAAAAGTGAGCCGCCGTCAGGGCGGAACCCTAAGTGGCCGTTACCGCAGAAACGGATATGTACTCAATCTGATCCAACATCCTGGTCGGCCCAGAGGCCGCCATCGGGGGCAAGTCGAATCGTCGCACCGCCCCTCCCACACAAAGCCAACAGCGTACATATCCGTTACCGCAGCAGGATATGTACCCGTCAGATGAATCAAGGACTGTAATACCCCACCGCCACCATCCAATGCCCGGCCTTGCGCACATAAGCATGCTTATTCTCGACCTTCCCGGTCACCGGGTTCTTCCAGCGGTATTTATATTCGCCCTGATCCTGCTCCCCCATCAACGCAAGGATCGGCTCCCCGACAGGCCGGCCATCCGGGTCCTTGACCTTGGCGAAATCGGTATTGATCAAGCGCAGATCGGTGCCGTGCGCTACATAGCGCCGCGTATCCAGGTCAACCACGAACACATACAGATCATCCTGCAGGAAACCACCCTGCAATGAGTTGATCGCCTTGAGCGTCCCCGCTTCGTCCTTCAGCAGCGCGTTCACCGCCTTGTTGCGCAGTGCCCGCGCCTGTTCCGGTGTGGCCCGTGGCAGGTAATAGCCGACCGCCAGGATGCGCTCGCCCACCCGCTGGTAAAACACATGCTTGTGTTCGACCTTGCCGTCATTCCAGTTCTGCCACCGATAATCGGCCTGCTGGATACCCTGGCCTTCGGGCGCGCTGATGGCGTGTTTGAACGAGGCTTGCAGATCGGGCCCGAGTACGGTGGACACGTCGCGACCGATCAAGGCCGAGGAGGGGCCGCCACTGGCCAGCAGTACGCCTTTGGTGTCGACCACGAAGACGTAGCGGTCCTGGTCGATGAATTCGCCCTGGCGGCTGAAAGCGGCCAACGCCTTGTCGCCATTGTTCTGGTAGTACACCAGGGCCTTTTCCAGCAACGCCTTGGCCGCTTGAGCGTCGGCGTCATTGGCCGTGTCGGCGTGCACCTGGCTGCCGCACAACAGCAGCAGCCAGGCGAGTCGTAGCAGTGTGTTCATCTACCCGTCCCTCGGTCTTGTTGGAATCACCAGAGCGTAGACGGTTCGGCGAACGATCAGAAGGGTTTGGTTGGCAGATATTTACCGTCCAGGGTGATCACCGCGCGCGAACCGCCCTCCGGGTCTTCGACTTTCTTGATGTCCAGCTTGAAATTGATCGCGCTGATGATGCCGTCGCCAAACTGCTCATGCACCAGGGCCTTTAGGGTGGAGCCGTAGACCTGCAGCATTTCGTAGAACCGGTACATCGTCGGATCGGTCGGCACGCCGCCGGGGAAGCTGCCGCGCAGGGGCACGCTTTGCAGCAGGCGGCTGGCGTCCTCGTCCAGGCCGAGTTTCGCGCACACCACGTCGGCGGCGTCCTTGGGCAGCGGATGCTGGCCGAGCAGGGCGGCGGTGACGAAAGCCAGGCTCAGGCCGGTGCCGTCGGCGAGGTCCTGCCAGGACAGGTCCTTGCGTGCCTTGAGGTCGATGACGGTGTCGGCCAGGGCCAGGCGAGGGGTTTGGGAAAAGTTCGATTGCAGCATGATGAAGTCCTCTTGGGTTGAATGGGTTCAGGCGGCGTGAGCGCGGGTGGTCGGGTGTTGGAGCAGGGACACGAAGCGTGCGCTGCGTCCATCCAGTGCGTCGATGCCACCGGTTTCGATGTCGTACACCCAGCCGTGCAGGTTCAGCCGGCCTTGCTCCAGCGCCAGGGCGACGGACGGGTGAGTCTTGAGGTTAGCCAATTGAGCGACCACGTTTTCACGCACCAGGGCATCCAGGCGCGCCGCGTCCGAGACATGCGGGCGGGCGGCGTTGATCACCTTGGCCGACTCGGCATGGCGCAACCAGTTGGCGACCGCAGGCAGGTGGTCCAGGCAGGTGCAGGTGGAGATGGCGGTCATCGCGCCGCAGTCGGAGTGGCCGCAGATCACGATGTCGCTCACGCCGAGTACCGCCACCGCATATTCGACCGTGGCCGATACGCCGCCCGGTTCCGGCCCGTAGGACGGCACGATATTGCCGGCATTGCGGATGACGAACAGGTCGCCTGGTTCCTGCTGGGTCAGCAGTTCCGGGACGACACGGCTGTCGGAGCAGGACACGAACAGCGTGCCGGGGTTTTGCGTGGTGGCCAGGTGTTTGAACAGGTCGCTGCGTTGGGCAAAGGCTTCGCGCTGGAATTTTCGAAAGCCGTCGATGAGGTGCTGCATAGGGAGTTCTCCTTGCGTTGCTGATAGGGCAAGGATGGAAGTTTTCGCCTATAGCGTCCAAGACCGGCTTATTATTGTTTCTATAAGTACTGCCTATAGTTGGAGCGTCACTGATGCTGTTGCGCCATATCCGTTACCTGTTGGCCGTTGCCGAGCACCGCAATTTCACCCGAGCGGCCCAAGCGTTGCATGTGTCGCAACCCACCTTGTCGCAACAGATCAAGCAACTTGAAGACACCCTGGGAGCGCCGCTGCTCGATCGTTCCGGGCGCAGCGTCAGCCTGACGGATGCGGGCCAGGCTTATGTACGCTTTGCCCGGCTGGCATTGCAGGACCTGGAGGCGGGCACCCGTGCGATGCATGATGTGCAGGACTTGAGCCGCGGGCATCTGCGCCTGGCGATGACCCCGACCTTTACCGCCTACCTGATCGGCCCGTTGCTGGCGCGGTTCCATGGGCTGTACCCAGGCATCACCTTGAGCGTCCAAGAGTTGACCCAGGACCGCATCGAAGCCGCGCTGGGGGAGGATTTGCTGGATATCGGCATCGGCTTTGCCGGCGAACACGGGCCGGATATCGAGTGTGAGGCGTTGTTTGCCGAGGCCTTGAGCGTGGTGGTGCGGGCGGATTCGCCCGAGGTGAATCGGTCGGCATGGTTCGAGCAGCCGCTGGTCCTGCTCGATCCGGGGTTTGCCACGCGCCGCTATATCGATGACTACTGCCGCCGGCAAGGCGTGAAACCGCGCATTGTCATGGAGGCCAACTCCATCGGCGCGATCATTGAAATCGTGCGTAACACTTCACTGGCGACCATCCTGCCCCGCGCACTGGCCCTGGCGCAGGCCGGGTTGCACGCCGTGGCCATCGAGCCGCCGTTGCCGCACCGCACCGTAGGGCTGCTCAGCCGCAGGGGCGCCTATCGCAGCGCCGCGTGCGCGGCCTTTGTCGAGCTGATCAAGGCGCCGCCAGCCACTGACTGACAATGCCGTCATACACGCCGGTCGCCACGCTCAGGTGCAACCACTGGTCGACGTAGCTTTTCCAGGCCACATCGTCGCGCGGCAGCAGGAAGGCTTTCTGGCTGTATTGCATCTGCCGATCGGGGTTGACCGCGCACAGTCCCGGTTTTTGCTTTTGCTGGTAACGCGCTTCGCTGGCGTCGGTGATCATCACGTCGGCCTTGCCCGCCAGCAGTTCGTCAAAAATCGTCACGTTGTCGTGCAGGCGTATCTGCGCCTGCCCCAGCTGGGCGCGGGCAAACGCCTCATTGGTGCCGCCCGCCGGTTCGATCACGCGCACCTGGGGCTGGTTGATTTGCTCGACGCTCTGGTAGCGCTGCACGTCGGCGCAACGCACCAGCGGGATCTTGCCGTCGACACCGAGCGGCTGGCTGAAGAAGGCTTTTTTCTGGCGCTCCAGTGACACCGAAATACCGCCTACGGCGATGTCGCAGCGTTGGGCCAGAAAGTCCGGCATCAGGGTTTTCCAGGTGGTGGGCACCCAGGTGATCGTCGCGTTGAGGCTCTTGGCCAGGGACTCGGCCATGGCGATATCAATGCCCTGATAGCGGCCATCGGC
Organism: Pseudomonas sp. CFBP13528; assembly: GCF_005233615.1. Taxonomy (NCBI): domain Bacteria; kingdom Pseudomonadati; phylum Pseudomonadota; class Gammaproteobacteria; order Pseudomonadales; family Pseudomonadaceae; genus Pseudomonas; species Pseudomonas sp. CFBP13528. Next base: position 161,157 of record NZ_QGAJ01000013.1, on the reverse strand, counting down.
ACGCAACGAGGTGTAGGGCATGTAGTCGCCGGTGGTGCACACCGTCAGCGTGCCACGCGCGATGACCTCGTCCAGGCGTGACGGGCTGGTATCGGCCAGGGCGGTGGTTGCCACGCTCGCCAGTACACACAGGGCTAGAGGAGCTTTCATGCGGTCGAGTCCTTGGGGCAGGTCGGGCGGACATTATTTCCAGCACGGGGCAGGGTGGCAAGGTGTCGGATTACGGCGTTGCGGCTTTCGACCTTTTTTTCACGTTGCGGTGGTTAAGCTGCCGATCAAGGTCGTTTTACTTCCGTTTTGTCCACATGAGCCTGCGATGTCGTCACAACCTCCATCCTCCATCGAGACCGAATTCACCGAGCGCTATGACCGTGAGCATGCCAGGGTCTGTGGTGATACCTGTCCGCCCGGGCTGTTGCAGCGTCTGTCCGCGTGGCGCGATGCACGGCTGGTGCGCCATGCGTTGAAGGTCGCCGGGGAGCCTGGATTGATCCTCGACCTGGCCTGCGGCTCCGGGCGGTTCTGGCCGGTCCTGGCAGAGCACGTCAATCGGGTGATCCTGGCATCGGACCCTTCCCAGGACATGCTCGACCATGCCCGCACCCATCACTCGGCGGCCTTGCTCAAACGCGTCAAGACTTTCCCGGGCTCAGCCTTTTCCATTGGTCTGTCGGCGAATGCGGTGGATTGCATCTTCTGCCTGGAGTTGTTTCGCCATGTGCCCGATACCGAGGTGCGCCTGGCCTTGCTACGGGAATTCCACCGCGTCAGCCGCGACACTGTGATTGTGTCCGTGGACGCGCGTATCCCGGTTGAGGAGGAGTTTCGCCAGGCCGGCTTCAAAGTCCTGAATCAGCGGGAGTTCCTGCCCGGCTCCAAACTCTGGTGTGTCTACGTCCTGCGCAAGAGGGGATAGCTTCAGAGGAGATAGCTTCCGCCTGTCGGATTATTCTTCATCGTCTGTCTGAGTTTTCATGGTTGCCTGTGCACTGCGGATGCTCGCAAGTCCCTTTCGCGATATATACTGCGCGCCATTCTTCAAGGGAGAGCCGTGTGGCCATCGATATTCACTGGATCTGCGACAACGATAGCCTCGGCCAGCATTGCGCCCAATGGCAGCAGTTGCCATTCGTCGCCCTCGACACCGAATTCATGCGGGTCGACACCTTCTACCCCATTGCCGGGCTCATCCAGATCGGTGATGGCGTGCGCGCGTACCTGATCGATCCCCTGACCATCGACAACTGGCAACCCTTGGCCGCCTTGTTGGAAAACCCGGGCGTGATCAAGGTGGTACATGCCTGCAGCGAAGACCTGGAAGTGCTGTTGCGCCTGACCGGCAGCCTGCCGGCGCCGTTGTTCGACACTCAACTGGCCGCGGCTTACCTGAACCTCGGGTTCTCCATGGGGTACTCGCGACTGGTGCAAGCGGTGCTCGACATCGACCTGCCCAAGGGCGAGACGCGCTCGGACTGGCTGCAGCGGCCATTGTCCGAAACCCAGGTGAGCTATGCCGCCGAAGACGCCGTGCACCTGGCTGAAGTCTACATCCGCCTGCGCCCGCAATTGACCGACGACAAATACGCCTGGGTACTGGAAGACGGCGCCGAGCTGGTGGCCAACCTGCGCCGCGAAGTCGACCCGTACGAGGTGTACCGCGACGCCAAGCTGGCGTGGAAACTGTCCCGCGCCCAGCTCGTCGTATTGCGTGAACTGTGCGCCTGGCGCGAGCAGCAAGCCCGCGCTCGTGACCTGCCGCGCAACCGCATCGTGCGTGAGCACTCGTTATGGCCCCTGGCCAAATCCCAGCCGGATAACCTCGCCGCCCTGGGCAAGATCGAAGACATGCACCCGCGCACCGTGCGTCAGGACGGCCAGTTCCTGCTCGACCTGATCAAGCGTGCGGGCAGCGTGCCCATGGACCAATGGCCGCCTGCCGTGCCTGAACCGCTGCCGGTCGATGCCGCTGCGCTGATCAAGCAACTGCGCGCCCTGGGCCAGACGTTCGCCGAGCGCCTGGACATGGCGCCGGAACTGATGCTACGCAAGAAAACCCTCGAAGCCCTGGTTAAAAGTGGCTATCCCGATGGGCCTTACCAATTACCCGATTCGCTGCGTGGCTGGCGTCGCGAATTGATGGGCCAGGCGCTGCTCGACAGCCTGGCCAGTGCCGGAGAACAGCCTTGAAACGTATTTGCTCGATTTATCGCAGCTTGAAAAAAGACGGCATGTACCTCTATGTCCTCAAGAGCGACGCCCTGGAGCGGGTGCCGGAGCCGTTGATGCTCGCCTTCGGCAAGCCGCATCACGCCTTCGACATGGTGCTGACACCCGAGCGCAAACTGTCGCGCGAGGACATCGCCGTGGTGCTGGAAAACCTCGACAAGCAGGGCTATCACCTGCAAATGCCGCCCGCCGAGGACGAGTACATCGAGCACCTGCCTGAAGAGCTGCTACGCCGCAACGACCCGATGTGACCGATCAGCGTCCGTATCAGGGCGCAGGCTTGAATGGAATTGTATTAGAGGACGGTGGCCGTAAGGATGCGGGCGGCCGTCTGCACTGTTTTTGAAAGGTTTGAACCATGCGTGTTCTGATTGCTGAACAGGATCACCCGCTCTACGCCCAATTGCTTCGCGAAGCCGCGCCGGACCTTGAGGTACTGACCAGCGGCGACTCGGCCGAACTCTCGCGCCTGGCCGCCGATTCCCCCGTGTGGCTGGGCCAGCCGGACCTGCTGGCGACGCTGTTGCGCCAGGGGCATCATCCACAATGGTTGCAGTCGACCTGGGCTGGCATCACGCCGCTGCTGGCCGAAGGATTGCCGCGTGATTATCGCCTGACCCGCGCGGTCGGCATCTTTGGCCAGGTCATGGCCGAATTCGTCCTGGCCTACATGCTCGGACACGAACGTGAAGTGTTGGCGCGGCTGGTCAGCCAGGTCGAGCGCAAGTGGGACAGCCGCCTGGGCCAGAGCCTGGCGGGGCGCAAGGTGCTGGTGGTCGGCACCGGCGATATTGGCCAGAGCGTGGCGCAGTTCCTGCTGCCGTTTGGCGTCAAGCTGTATGGCATCGCCAGCCAGGCCCGCGAGCAGGCGCCGTTTATCGAAGTCGCCGGGCTCGATCAATTGGGCCGGCTGGTGGGCGAGGTGGATTATGTGATCAACCTGCTGCCCAACACCCCCGACACCCATGACCTGTACGACGCCGCACTGTTCAAGCAATTCAAGCCGACCGCCTTGTTTATCAACGTCGGGCGCGGCGTGGCGGTGGTGGATGCCGATCTGGTCGAAGCCCTCAAAGAGGGACATCTGGCCGGAGCGGTGATCGACGTCTGCCGCCAGGAGCCTCTGCCGCAACGCCATCCGTTCTGGACGGCGTGGGGCTTGTTGTTGACCGGGCACAGCTCGGCACCGACTTCGCCGGCAATGATGGTGCAGTTGTTCGTGCAGAACGTGCGTGCGTACCAGGCTAAACAGGCACTACGCGGGGAAGTAAGTTTCGAGCGCGGCTACTGATACGAACGCAGGCGTGGACAAAATGTGCGAGGGGGCTTGCCCTAATGCCAGTCTGTAGGAGCGAGCTTGCTCGCGAAAAGCGTCAACGATAACGCGTGCTTTCTGCATGAACGCGGTGCCTGTGAGTTTTTCGCGAGCAAGCTCGCTCCTACAAAAAGCCTTAACTAACTGGCATTAGGGCTTGCCCCCCTCCCATATTGGTTTTTGCGCGCGATTCAGAGACTGAAGTCACCTTCCGATACCAGCTCGCTCAGCGGCTTGCGCGGGCTTGGCGCTTCGCGGCCTTGCAGGTACTCGGGCAGGCTCGACTTGTCGCCCAGCTTGCCCACTGCCACGGCGGCGTGCAGCGCATAGCCTGCGGGGATCTTCAGCTCTTTGCGGGTCAGTTCCTGATCGAAGCCGGCCATGCCATGGGTGTGCCAGCCGGCGAGACTGGCCTGCAAGGCCAGGTGGCCCCAGGCGGCGCCGGTGTCGAAGGTGTGCCACAGGGCCGGGGTTTCTTCCGTGGCGCCGGGGGCGACGAAGTCGGTCTTCGAGGCGATGATCACCAGTGCCGACGCATGCTGCGCCCAGCCCCGGTTGAATTCATTGAGCAAACCCAGGAAGCGCTCCCAGTCCGGCGTGTCGCGGCGAGCGTAGAGAAAGCGCCATGGCTGCGAGTTGTAGGCCGAAGGTGCCCAGCGCGCCGCTTCGAAGAAGCTCAGCAGGGTTTCCCGGGAGATGCTCTCGCCGGTAAAGGCGCGAGGCGACCAGCGTTCGGTGAACTGGGGGTGGATCGGATAGTCGGCAACACGGGTCATGAGCAGTTCCTGATCGTCAATTCGGCGCTCAAAACTACTGCGCAACCACTAGACTGACAAGCCTTGTTACACCGCCAGTCGTAAGCGCTTGGCCCCAGGGGGCTTGGGCACTAGACTGGCGGCCTTTGAACCTACCGATACTGATGCAGAGCCATGGCCGCCAAAGTCGAACCTTTCTGGATACGCAAAACCCTCGAGCACCTCGACCAGGAGGAATGGGAGTCGCTGTGCGACGGCTGTGGCCTGTGCTGCCTGCAAAAGCTCGAGGATGAAGACGACAACAGCGTCTATTACACGCGCATCGCCTGCAAACTGCTGGACCTGAAAACCTGCCAGTGCAGCGACTATCCCAATCGTCGGGCGTCGGTGCCGGACTGCATTCAGCTCACGCCCGGGCAGGCCGACCAGTTCAAATGGCTGCCGCCCACCTGCGGCTATCGCCTGGTCAGCGAGCGCAAGGATTTGCCGTTGTGGCACCACCTGGTCTGCGGCGACCGCGACGCCGTGCACCACGAACGCATTTCCCAGTCCGGGCGCATGCTCAGCGAAGGCAGCGTGCCAGAGGACGACTGGGAGGATTACCTGATCTTCCGCGCGGGTTGAACCAGGAGTGTGTATGAAGGTGGGATTCAAGCTGGCGACAGTGGCGCTGTTGCTGGCGCTGAGCACGTCGGCGTGGTGCGCCAGGAAAGTCGACCTGGATTACCACGTCAAACTTCTGCCCCAGAGCGATCAGGCCGAGGTGCTCGTAAGCCTGTCCCAGGGTTCTGCGGTGCGCAGCCTGGATTTCGACCTGGGCCGCGACGGCGACTACAGCGATTTCAAGGCCGATGGGCAATGGAAGGTCGATGGTCGTCGGGGTCACTGGCAACCCAGCGCCGACAAGGCCAGCCTGACCTACCGCGTACGTCTGACCCACGCGCACAACCCCGGCACCTACGAAGCGCGGATGACGCCGGCCTGGGCGCTGTTTCGCGGCGACGACCTGGTGCCCACCGCACGGCTGGACCAGCAGGATGGTGTCGAGCTGGTCTCGCGCCTGACGTTCGAGCTGCCGCCGGGCTGGAAAAGCGTCGAGACCGCCTGGCCGCGTATCGGCAAAAACAAGTTCCGCATCGACAACGTGTCCCGCCTGTTCGACCGCCCCACCGGCTGGATGCTCGCCGGTAGCCTGGGCAGCCGCCGCATGCGCCTGGGACAGACCGACGTCACCGTGACGTCGCCCAAGGGCCAGGGCATGCGGCGTATGGATGTGCTGACGCTGCTGACCTTCGTGTGGCCGCAAGTGGAAGCTGCGTTCCCGCGCCACCCGGCCAAACTGCTGGTGGTGGGCGCCGGCGATCCGATGCGCCGTGGCGCCTTTGCGGCGCGTGACTCGATCTACCTCAACAGCCGCACGCCGCTGGTCAGTGAAGACGGCAGCAGCCCGTTGATCCGCGAAGTGGTACAGACCATTGCCCGTTTCAATGACCACGACACCAGTGACTGGATCAGCGAAGGCCTGGCCGGTTACTACGCCATTGAACTGGTACGCCGCGCCGGTGGGATCACCGATGAGCGGTATCAGGCGATACAGGTGCGCCTGACGAAGGAGGGCAAGGACGTGACCCGCCTGCGTGGCGAACACGTCAGCGGCGCAACAGTGTCACGGGCGGTGGTGGTGTTGCAGGAGCTGGACCGGGAGATCCGCGTGAAAACCCATAACAAGCGCTCGCTGGATGATCTGGCGCAAGCGGTAATGCGCGCCGGCAGCGTGACCACTGCGCAGTTTGTGCAGCTGGCCGAGAATATCATTGGCGAGTCATCGGTGGTGCTCGATAGCAAACTGCTGCACTGATCTTCAAACCTTGCACAAAGCAAAATGTGGGAGGGGGCAAGCCCCCTCCCACATTTGAATCTCTGGCTGCTCGCTAACTTCAGCCCGTGGTTTTCACCGCTTCTTCAGCCGCCACTTCGGCCTTGGTCTTCAAGTTCTTCAGCTGCGCACCCGCACGCTCGATCTTGGTACGGACGCTGTTCATTTCCTGGCGGCCCTGCTCAAGCTTGTCCTTGAGCGAACTGTGGCCGGTAAAACCGCGTGCCAGCGCCACGCCACCAATCGCCACCTGGATCAGCCCGAAGAGCCCGCCACGGCGCAGGCCTTTGCCTACCATCATCACGCCACCGGCTACCGAGCCGATGCGTTCCCAGCCGTGTACGTTCTGCGTGCGCTGGGCGTCCGGCTGCAGGTGTTCAATCACAGGTCGCAGGGTTTTGCTGTCGCTCATGATCCGTCTCCAACAAAGGCAAGTGTAAGTAGCTGACTGTTGGCGATGGCCGGATGTTCCCGCTATTTGAGCCCTGACTTTCATTACCTGATTTTCAGTACTTGGGTCCCGAGCGGGTGTTATTGCCCTTGGCCAGGCGGTCGTAGAGCACCACGTTGACGGTGGCGGCGAGGTTCATGCAGCCGGTGGTCGGGATATAGACCACGTCCTCGCACCAGTCGCGGATGTCTTTGTCCAGCGAGCCGTCTTCGGGGCCGAAGATGTACAGCGCGCGGTCGGGGTGGGTGTATTCGGGCAGCGGGCGGGCGCCTTCCACCAGCTCCACGGCGACGGGGATACAGCCCAGGGGCAGGATCTTCTTCAGGTCATCGATGCCGATCAGCGGAATGTCGTGATGCACCTTCTTGGTGTCGGTGATGAAGTCCCGCGCGCGCTCGTAACGCACGCCGGTATAGAACACCGAAGCCACGCCGTAGCAGCCGGCGGCGCGCATGACCGAGCCGACATTTTCGGGGGATTTGGGGTTATACAAGCCGATACAGCTGTAGCGTTTATTGCCCACGGGGAAGGGTGCCTTAAAAAGGCAGCATTATAGCGGCAAGCTGCAAGCGACAAGTAAAAGCAGGCGGCTTTTTCTTGCCACTTGCAGCTTGCAGCTTGCCGCTTTCAACCGTCCTTCTTCATCAACCCCGCCAACGCCGCAAACGGGTTGTGCGTGGCCTTGGCGATCGTCGGGCTGCTGGTGGAGCCTTCGCCGAAGTACTGCTGGTCGGTGTAGCGCGAGTGCTCGTTGTCATGGCAGTACAGGCACAGCAGTTCCCAGTTGGAGCCGTCCTGGGGATTGTCGTCATGATTGTGGTTGCGGTGGTGCACGGTCAGTTCGCTCAGGCGTTTGCCGGCGAATTCACGGGCGCAGCGGCCGCACACGTGGGGGTACATTTTCAGGGCTTTGTCGCGATAGCCCATTTCCCGGTCGCGCTGGGCATCGGCGAGGATGCGGTCCAGCTTGGCGGTGTGGGAGGGCGGGTTGGTCGAGCTCATCATGGCTCCTGGCTATTGGGTGGTCACGGACAGGTTGATTCTAGCTAATCACAGCGCAATTAGCCCTTGAGCTTTTCCGCAATCCAGATGGTGTGCCGCGTGCCTTTGTTGCCATGGGCGAATACCTGCACTTCTTCGGCCTTGAAACCGGCCTTGCGCAGTTTATCGCTGAACAGTTTGTCGGCGCTGGCCGACCACACGGCCAGCACGCCCTTGGGGCGCAAGGCCTTGGCACACGCGGCCAGGCCGCCGGCGGAATACAGCCAGCTGTTGGCTTTTTGCGTGAGGCCTTCAGGGCCGTTATCGACGTCAAGCATGATCGCATCAAACCCCTGGGGCTCGGCCTGCAGCACCTTGGCCACGTCTTCCATGCGCACCACCGTACGCGGGTCGAGCAAGGGGCGGCCGGACTTTTCGCCGAGCGGCCCACGGTTCCACTCCACCACGCCCGGCACCAACTCCGCCACCACCACTTCGGCGCTCTTGCCCAGGTGCTTGAGCGCCGAGGCCAGAGTAAACCCCATGCCCAGGCCGCCGATCAGCACCCGTGAACCCGGACGACCGGCGACTTTGCGGCACGGAATTTCGGCCAAGGCATCTTCGGAGCCGTGCATGCGCGTGTTCATCAACTGGCCACCGTCACCGCCCTGGATCTTGATGACGAAATCCTCGCCGTATTCGAACAGGCACAAGGCACCGCCATTGTCGGGGATCGGAGTGGTGTCCAGCAGAACGAAACGTTTCATGGAAATCTCATTGGGAAGGGCATTCTTGCGCGGTTGGGAGTAGCCTTGTGACATTCCGGTCAGGCCATGGAGCCATCGATGAAGTGCAGCATTCTAACGGTCATTGTGCTTGGCGCGCTCACATTGGGTGCGGCGCAGGCGCAGGAGTTGCAAACCGTGCCGGTCGCACCCGCGCCAACTCCCGGCGCGCCGGGTACGCCAACGCCCACGTTGTACCCGCAGGTCACGCCGCCCGTCGTGCCCAAGACCAACGGCTCGCCGCCCCTGGCGCCGATCGTGCTGCCGGCGCCGCCAAAGGACCAGACTGTCCCGGGCCTGCAGCAGAACGACAGCAAGCCGAAGACGCCCGGCGGTTAAAACTGTTGCGACAGTAATTGCCCATCCGCCATGCGCAAGCGCCTGGACAGGGCAATGGCAATCGCTCGGATGATCTTGGCCGCGACCCTGGGCGCTTCGTTGAGCATTTTTTCCAGGGCGTCCTTGCCCAGGTTCAGTAGCACGCAATCGGTGGCCGCAATGCAACTGGCCGATCGCCGTTCGCCGTCGAGCACCGCCATCTCCCCAAAGGCCCGGCCGCTGCGCAGGGTGGCGATGGTCAGGCGTTGACCGGCGGGGTTGGTTTTCTGCACCGCCACCTGGCCGCTGTGGAGGATGCACATGAAGGTTCCAGCATCGCCCTCGAGGAAAATCACCTCTCCCCCGGCAATGCTGCTGATATTGAAATAGCCCGCGGCAATATGAAAATCTTCCGGCAGCAGCGGGTCGAACAAACCGCAGTCCATGAGCATGTCGCGGATTTCGTCGTTAAGCAGGGTAGGTTGTGACATGGCGGCAATCTTGGTCCATCAATCCGGTAGGCGGTCCTGTGTTCAGACAGGGCCGCCTGACTAAGTTCTCAAATCAAGCCCAGCGCCTTGAACACAAATGCATATTCGAGCGCTACGTCACGTAATCCCTGGTAACGACCGCTCATGCCCCCGTGACCGGCGCCCAGCTCCGTCTTGAGCAGCAGCAGGTTATCGTCCGTCTTCGTGTCGCGCAGTTTGGCCACCCACTTGGCCGCTTCCCAGTACTGCACGCGGCTGTCGTTGTAACCGGCGATCACCAGCAGGTGCGGGTAGGCCTGGGCACCCACGTTTTCGTACGGCGCATACGCCTTGATGCGCGCGTACACCTCGGGCTCCTGCGGGTTGCCCCATTCGTCGTACTCGGTGATGGTCAGCGGCAGTTCCGGGTCGAGCATGGTGTTGAGCACATCGACAAACGGCACTTCGGCGATCGCCGCCTGGAACAGCTCCGGCCGTTGGTTGAGTACCGCACCGATCAACAAGCCGCCGGCGCTGCCGCCGCTGATCGCCAACTGGTTGGCGGTGGTCAGGCCCTGGGCGATGAGGTGTTCGGCGCAGGCGATAAAGTCGCTGAACGTGTTCTGTTTGTGTTCCTGCTTGCCGTTGCGGTACCAGGCTTCACCCAGCTCGCCACCGCCGCGCACATGCGCGATGGCAAACGCCACACCTCGGTCCAGCAGGCTCAGGCGCGCGTGGGAGAACCACGGGTCCAGGCTAGATCCATACGCGCCGTAGCCATACAGGTACAGCGGCGTCGGCTTGCCGATCTGGTCACGCTTGACCACCAGGCTGATCGGCACCTGGGTGCCGTCGGCGGACGTGGCCCACAAGCGCTGGCTGACATAATCGTCAGCGTTGAACACACCGAGTACCGGGGTTTGCTTGAGCACCTGCTGTGCACCGCTGGCCAGTTCCAACTGACGCACCTGGGCCGGACGGTTCAGTGCTTCATAGCGCAGGCGAATCCTGTCGCTGGCAAATTCCAGGCTGTTCTGTACGTAGAGGCTGTAAGCCGCGTCAGGCAGTTCCACGCGATAGGCGGCCACACCTTCAGGATGCACTTCGATCACCGGCAGGCCGCCGATACGCAGGCTCAGGGTCATGGCGCTGGCGTTGAGGCTGACGCCGTCGAGCATCACCTCGTCGCTGTGGGGGATCAGGTTCTGCCAGTCGGCTTCGGTGGGTACCGTGCCGGTGTCAGGCGCGACGAACAGCGCGTAGTTGATACCGTCGCGGTTGCTGCGGATAAACCAGGTCCATGCGCCATTCAGTTGGCCATGGTCGACATCGTATTCGTGGTCCTCGACCCGTGGCGCCAGGCAGGTGAAATCCAGGTGCGGCTGGTCGGCGTCGAGTGCCCAGATCTCGCTGGTGGTCTTGCTGCCCAGGGCCAACAGCAACTGGCGCTCGGAGCTGGAGCGGTAGCAATGCAGGAAGAAGCGTCCGTCGGGTTCGTGGAACACTTCCTGCGCCGCCGTGCCGTCCAGGCGGTAGCGGTAAAGCTTGTGCGGTCGGTGAGTGTCGTCCAGTTCGCCGAAAAACAGCGTGAGACTGTCGTTGGCCCAGGTCATGCTGCCGTCGCAGTTGTCGAATACCAGCTCACTGACCTTGTCGCTCGCCAATTCCTTCACGTACAGGGTGTAGATCTCTTCACCGGTGGTGTCGAGGCTGTAGGCCAGGCGCTGATGATCGGGGCTGATGCTGAACGCGCCGAGGGAAAAAAAGCCGCCATTGGCCAGCACGTTCGGGTCCAGCAGCAATTCTTCGCTGCTGTCATCCACCTGGTTGCTGTCATCGGCAGGGCGCCGGCAACGGTAGTGACGCGCATATTCGTCACCGGCGGTGGTGCGTGTGTAGTACAGGTACGGGCCCCAGGGGGAGGGCAGCGACAGGTCGGTTTCCAGGATTCGGCCCTTGATCTCTTCGAACAGGGTGTCGCGCAGTGCCTGCTGGTCGGCGAGTTGGGCGTCTTGCCAGGCGTTCTCTGCCTTGAGGTAATCGAGGACCTCGCTGCTGTCACGTTCTTGCAGCCAGGCGTACGGGTCCGGGCCTGGGGCCTTGCGGGCGATCGGTGCGGTGGAAATAGGCATGGATAATTCTCTATCTGGCAGACGGTGGCCGGCATTGCAGCCGCGACACGCAAAAGCCGTTATCATAGCCGCCTCTTTGCCAGCCTTGCCATGGACACCATGACCGAGAACGACTATCTGACCGCTTGGGGCCTTTACGCCTTTGCTGCTTTGGGCTGCCTGTTGGTGTGGTGGCGCATGACCCGCTGGGTCTGGCGCTGGCTGCGCGAGCCGTTGCAGTTACTGATGGCGGTGCTGCTGCTCAGCCCCACCATCGTCGACCCGATCAAGACCCAGTTCGCGCCTGCGGTGGCGATTACCGCCCTGGACCTGCTGCTCAAGGTCGGCAACAACGCCTGGCGCGCGATCTCCGACCTGTTCATGTACACGATGATCGTATGTGCGCTGTACATCGTATTCGTGCTGATCCGCTGGCCCATCGAGCGCGCTGCCAAGGCGCGCCGTGAGCGCAAGGCGGCCACGGATGCGGCGTTGGCCGCCGAGCCGGAGGAAGACGAACCGTTCCGTCGCCCGGCCCCCGTCGGGGGCATGCGGGTCGAACCGCGTCTTTAACGTTGTCCGCCCTGCAGCGAGAGCCCTGGCATGTGTGAATTATTGGGCATGAGTGCCAACGTCCCCACCGATATCGTGTTCAGCTTCACCGGGCTGATGCAGCGGGGCGGGCGAACCGGCCCCCACCGCGACGGTTGGGGCATCGCCTTCTACGAAGGCCGTGGCCTGCGGTTGTTCCAGGACCCGGCCGCGAGCAGCGAGTCGGAAGTCGCCCTGCTGGTGCAGCGCTATCCCATCAAGAGCGAAGTGGTGATCGGCCATATCCGCCAGGCCAATGTAGGCAAGGTGAGCCTGGCCAATACCCACCCGTTCGTGCGCGAACTGTGGGGGCGCAACTGGTGTTTTGCGCACAATGGCCAACTGGCGGACTTCAACCCCCGCGCCACCTTCTACCGACCGGTGGGCGACACCGACAGTGAAGCGGCGTTCTGCGACTTGCTCAACCGCGTACGCGAAGCCTTCCCGGAACCGGTGGATATCGAGCAGATGCTGCCGGACCTGATCGCCGCCTGCGCCGAATATCGCAGCAAAGGTGTGTTCAACTGCCTGCTCAGCGATGGCGACTGGCTGTTTTGCTACTGCTCGACCAAACTGGCGCAGATTACCCGGCGCGCGCCATTTGGTCCGGCCCGCTTGAAAGATGTCGACGTGATCGTCGATTTTCAGGCCGAAACCACCCCCAATGACGTGGTAACGGTCATCGCCACCGAACCTTTGACCGACAACGAAAACTGGACCCGCTACGAACCGGGCCAATGGAGCCTGTGGCGACGCGGTGAATGCGTCAGCCAGGGCGTTACCCAATAAGGAATCGACCATGTTGCTCAGCTATCTGCGGTTGGTGCTGTTTGCCATAGGCTTGTTGGTCGGCGTGCAAGTGCCGGGGTTCATCAACGATTACGCCAAGCGCGTCGAAGCCCACTTGATCGAGGCCCAGACAGGCCTGCGCGGATTCGAGTCCACCGCGCAGCAGTTCTTCAACGGTGACATGCAAGCCCTGGTGGCGCATTACCGTGCCAGTGATGACCCGGTATTCCAGAGCGACGCCAGCAGCCTGGGCGCGATGCTCGACCGTCAGTTGGCATTGGACAAGCAATTCCAGGCCATGCAGGGCCCCTGGTACATTCGCGTCCTGCAAGTGGCGGTGGCGGCTGACCCGGATATTCGCCTGGAAACCTGGAACGGCTACAGCTACCAGATCCTGCTGACGCCCGAGGCCATGGGCTGGGGCCTGGGCGGGGCGATGTTGCTGTCGTTCGGTATCGAATGCCTGTACCGCCTGATCGACTGGGTGGTGCTGGGCGGCCGGCGCCTGCGCCAGAGCCGGCCGATTGAAGAGCGGGACCTCAAGGGGCTCTAAGTCCTGACACACATCCAATGTGGGAGGGGGCTTGCCCCCGATAGCGGTGGGCCAGCTAAACTTATGTTGGCTGACACACTGCCATCGGGGGCAAGCCCCCTCCCACATTTTGACCCGGTTTAACTCAGCACCATCCGCTCTTTACCGACCTGCTCGGCATAGCGAGCCACGACCTTCTGGCACAACCCCACAATCTCCTCCACCAACTCCACCCCCACGCGCCACGACACCACCACTTGCAGATTCGGCAGTTGCTGCGCCATCGGCAGCATCACCAGATCCCCCCGTGCCAGCTCTTCACTGACCAGCACCGGCGGCAGCGCGCCAATGCCAAACCCGTCGCGCAGTAACCGGGTGATGGCTGATACCGAGTTGACGCAGTTCATGCGCGGTGCGGCGACGCCGTTGGCCTGCATCAAACTCAACACATCCTGATGGGGGCAGGAGTTTTTCGAGTAGGTGATGATGCGTTCCTGGGCCAATTCGGCGAGGGAGGCGTAATCGCGGTTATAAATCGACTGGCTGGCGACAATCCAGGCCATGGGGTGACTGCCCAGTTCCAGGCTGCGCACGCTTTCCAGGCGCAGCAGGTCGGTCTGCAGGATCAGGTCAAGGAAGCCTTTTTGCAGCTGATCGCTGAGGTTCAACGCAGTATCGGCGACCAATTCGATTTCCACCCGCGGGAACAGGCTCATCAACTCGGCGACCAACGGGCTGAGCCAGGTGTGGATCACCGTGTCCATTGCGCCGATCCTAATCCGTCCGACCTTGCTGCTGGTGGTTTCCAGGGACTGCTTCAAGCCCTGCAGGGTCACCATCATCTGCTCGGCATAATCGAGCACCTTCAAGCCTTCCGGGGTCAGGCTCACGCCGCGCGAATCGCGCAGGAACAGCTTCACCCCCAACTCGCTCTCCAGCACTGCAATGCGGCTGGAGATCGACGCCTGGGTGGTGAACAGCTTTTCGGCGGTCAGGCGGAAACTCTTGAGCTTGGCCACCCAGACGAAGGTTTCGAGGAACTTCAAATTCATGGGATCAACTTTTTCTTATGCATGGATCGGTTTTTATTAGTTGGACGCCGCAGCGTGCCGGCGCCAAAAATCGAGCCGTTCCACGATAAGCGTCGTTGGGTTTCAGGACAACATCGTTGCGAGATGTTGGTAAAAGATCCCACACTACAAAAAAACAAAGCCTACAGGAGCGACCCCGTGAGCCGCCTGCTATTGAATTGCGACATCGGCGAGAGCTTCGGCAACTGGACCCTGGGTCTGGACGCCGAAGTCATGCCGTTCATCGACTGCGCCAACGTGGCGTGCGGCTTCCATGCCGGCGACCCGAGCATCATGCGCAAGACCGTCAGCCTGGCGCTCAAGCATGGCGTGCAAGTAGGCGCGCACCCGGCCTATCAGGACCTGCAAGGTTTCGGCCGACGCTCCATGCAGTACACCCCTCAGGAAATCCAGGACCTGTTGCATTACCAGATCGGTGCGCTGGAGGGTATCTGCCGCGCCCAAGGCGGGCGCGTCAGTTACGTGAAACCGCATGGCGCCATGTACAACGACATGATGGCCAACCCCGCACAGCTGCGCGCGGTGTTGCAGGCCGTGGCTGCTTACGGCGACCTGCCGCTGATGCTGCTGGCCACGCGCGACAACAGCGCGGCCCAGGCCCTGGGCGATGAATACGGCGTGACCCTGTGGTTCGAAGCCTTTGCCGACCGTGCCTATGACAGCCAGGGCCATCTGGTTTCGCGCCAGTTGCCGGGCGCGGTGCATCATGACGCCGACACCATCGTCGAACAGGCCCTGACCCTTTCCCGCGGTGAGGCGCTGACTGCCAGTGACGGCAGCCCGCTGGTCCTGCAGGCCAATACGCTGTGCGTACACGGTGATAACGCCAGCTCGATGGCCGCGGTGCAGCGTATCCGCGAGGCGTTGAGGCCAGCATGAAGCCACGGATTGAAGTGGTGGCCATCGACTGCCTGATGGTGCGTTTGTTTGACGTGATTGCCGAAGCCAACATGCCCTGGATGCTTGCCGCCACCCAACGTCTGCGCAGCGGGTTCGGCAGCGCGCTGGTTGACCTGGTGCCGTCCTACACCACTTTGATGGTGCATTACGACCTCACCCTCCTGACCCCGGCCCAGGCACGGGCGTTGATCGACCAGGCCCTGACCGACCTGCAGCCCCAGGCCCAGGGCGGCGGCCGTTGCCATGTGCTGCCGGTATGGTACGACCTCAGCGTCGGGCCGGAGCTGAGCTTGCTGTCGCAGCGCAGCGGGCTGGCGGTCGCTGAGGTGATTCGTCGCCACAGCGACCACCTGTATCAGGTGTTCGCCCTGGGTTTCGCCCCCGGTTTTGCCTTTATGGGGCTGGTGGACGACATCCTCGCCACGCCGCGTCTCAACACCCCGCGCAAACGCGTAGCGGCCGGCAGCGTGGGTATCGCCGAGCGGCAAACCGCCGCCTATCCAGTGGTATCCCCCGGCGGCTGGAACCTGATCGGGCGCACCCCGGCCACACTCTTCGACCGCGAACGCGACGGCTACAGCTTGATGCAGCCCGGCGACACGGTGCGTTTCGAGGCGGTCAGCCACGCTGAGTTCGTCAACCTGGGTGGCGATGACGCGCCTCTGGAGGCGCACGCATGAGCCGCTTGATGATTGAGGCCAGCACACCGCTGTGCCTGTTGCAGGACGCCGGGCGTTTCGGCGTACGCCACCTGGGCGTGACCCAGGGCGGGGCGCTGGACTGGGTGTCGATGTCATGGGCCAATTGGCTGCTGGACAATGCCCTGGATGCGCCGGTAATAGAAATTACCCTGGGCGGTTTTACCGTGCAGGCCGAGGACTACTGCTTGTTGGCGCTTGCCGGTGCGGACCTGGGCGCCTGTATCGACGAGCGGGCCATCAGCCCCGGGCGCAGCTTTATCCTGCAAAAGGGCCAGCGCCTGCGCTTCACCCAGCCGTTCAGTGGAGCACGGGCTTATCTGGCCGCGCCCGGTGGGTTTGATGCGCAGGCAGTGCTCGGCAGTTGTGCCACCGTAGTGCGTGAGGCATTGGGCGGGGTGGACGGGTATGGCAAGGCATTGGCCGAGGGCGGGCGGTTGACCTATTCCGGTACCGGGGGCGCGATGAAAGTGCTGGCTAACCCGGATTTGCCAACCGTTTCATCGCTGGACGTAATCCTGGGGGCGCAGATCGGCCAGTTCAGCGGGCAGAGTTTATTCGACGCCTTCAACACCGAGTGGGCTCTGGACAGCCGAGCCGACCGCATGGGCATGCGCTTGCTGGGCACACCCCTGCAGTACCAGGGGCCGTCGTTGATTTCCGAAGGCATTCCGTTGGGCGCGATCCAGGTGCCACCGGATGGGCAGCCGATTGTGTTGCTCAATGACCGGCAGACGATTGGTGGGTATCCGCGTCTAGGTGCGTTGACGCCGTTGGCGCTGGCGCGCCTGGCGCAATGCTTGCCCGGTGAGAAGCTACGGTTGGCGCCGATGGTTCAGGAGACTGCGCATCGGCAGCAGGTAGAGTTCTTGCGCCGACTCAATTGAGCCGGGCGCGATGGGTTCCTGCGAAACCTGTGTTTCAAAAAGTGCGTTGCAATTTTCGGAAAAGTCCCATGATGATAGGGAGTTTGTCGTATGGCCCTACCGATGACGCAGTGAAAAGCTGGTGTTCCATTCGATACTGAGTTTTAACATGCGCTATTTGAAAATTTACGCACAAGACGTGCTTGATGATGATGTTCCGGACGTGGTGTATCTGGAGTTCCATGACGATACGCGTACGCCGACAATTTCCCACAGCGCCACGGCCTTTGATATTACCGATGATGGAAAGCTGGATTGGATAATTGCCGATGATGTGAATCAGGATGGCGTCATTGACGCGGTCGATAGGGCCCAAGCGATCGAACTGGCCCAGTTGTTTCTTGAGTTCAACTGGTACAGCCTGGATGAGCCGTTCGATAAATATCTGCAGGTGTTCGCTCGAGACTTTGACGACAACGGCGTGCCGGACACCGTGCGCCTGCATTTTCATCAGGGTGCGGGCGCGCCGTGCGATGAAAGCCTGGTCTACACCGCCGCATTGTATGCCGACGGGAATGGTCAGGGCGCGACGGCGATCTACCAGGACGTTAACAATGACCAGAAGGTCGACAAAAGGGACGCTGAACTGGTCAAGAAGTTTTCCACGCTGTTCCTGGCATTCGGCTGGATAGACGCCGAGCACTGCTGAAAACGGGCCCGCACACTACGCGGTGCGGGTCACTGGCTGAAGGCTATTTTGATAAAAAACGCATGCCTTCTTCCAATCCGCGCAGTGTCAGCGGATACATCTGATCTTCGACCAACTCCCGCACAATCCCCGTTGACGCTGTATAACCCCAGGTATCCTTTGGGTACGGGTTAATCCAGATCAACTTCTTGTACTTGGCCATGAAGCGCTGCATCCACACGTAGCCAGGCTCTTCGTTCCAATGCTCGACGCTGCCGCCGGCCTGGGTGATTTCATAGGGCGCCATGGCCGCATCGCCGATAAAAATCACTTTGTAGTCGGCGCCGTATTTGTGCAGCAGGTCCTGGGTGGAGGTGCGTTCGGACGTGCGCCGCTGGTTGTTCTTCCATACCGACTCGTACACGAAGTTATGGAAGTAGAAGTACTCCAGGTGCTTGAACTCGGTTTTGCACGCTGAGAACAGTTCTTCGCAGGTCTTCACGTGGGCGTCCATCGAGCCGCCGATGTCAAACAGCAACAGCAGCTTGATGGTGTTGCGCCGTTCAGGACGCATCTGGATATTCAGCAGCCCGGCGTCGCGTGCGGTGTGGTCGATGGTGCCGTCGATGTCCAGCTCTTCAGCGGCGCCCTGGCGGGCAAACTTGCGCAGGCGGCGCAGGGCGATCTTGATATTGCGCGTGCCCAACTCAACCTGGTCGTCGAGGTTCTTGTACTCGCGCTGGTCCCAGACTTTGACCGCCTTGCCCTGGCGCTTGCCGGCATCACCCACGCGGATGCCTTCGGGGTTGTAGCCGCCGGAACCAAAGGGACTGGTGCCGCCGGTACCAATCCACTTGTTGCCGCCGGCGTGGCGTTCCTTCTGTTCCTCCAGGCGCTTCTTGAATGCCTCGATCAGCTTGTCGAGGCCGCCGAGGGACTGGATCTGCGCGCGCTCCTCATCGCTCAGCGAGCGTTCGAACTCCTTGCGCAGCCAGTCTTCCGGGATCAGCGCCTGCAAGTGGTCATCGAGCTTTTCCAGGCCGTTGAAGTAGGCGCTAAAAGCCCGGTCGAACTTGTCGAAGTGCCGCTCGTCCTTGACCAGGATCGCCCGCGCCAGGTAGTAGAACTCGTCCATGTCGGCGAAGGTCACGCGCTGTTTCAGCGCGTTGATCAGGTCGAGCAGTTCGCGTACCGAGACCGGCACCTTGGCGGCACGCATTTCATTGAACAGGTTGAGCAACATTATCGATTACCGCGACGGCTCATGAATGCCAGACGTTCCAGGAGTTGCACGTCTTGCTCGTTCTTCACCAGGGCCCCGGCCAGTGGAGGGATGGCCTTGGTCGGGTCGCGTTCGCGCAATACCGCTTCGCCGATGTTGTCGGCCATCAGCAGCTTGAGCCAATCGACCAGTTCGGAGGTGGAGGGTTTTTTCTTCAGGCCTGGCACCTTGCGCACGTCAAAGAACACATCCAGCGCTTCGCTGACCAGGTCTTTCTTGATGTCCGGATAGTGCACATCGACGATTTTCTGCAGGGTCGTGCGGTCGGGAAAGGCGATGTAGTGGAAGAAGCAGCGGCGCAGGAACGCGTCCGGCAGCTCTTTCTCGTTGTTGGAAGTAATGATGATGATCGGGCGTTTCTTGGCCTTGATGGTCTCGTCGATTTCGTAGACGTAGAACTCCATCTTGTCGAGTTCCTGCAACAGGTCGTTGGGGAACTCGATGTCGGCCTTGTCGATTTCGTCGATCAGCAGGATCACTCGCTCTTCGGACTCGAAAGCCTCCCACAGCTTGCCCTTTTTCAGGTAGTTGCGTACGTCATGCACTTTGTCCACGCCCAGCTGCGAGTCGCGCAGGCGGCTGACCGCGTCGTACTCGTAGAGGCCCTGGTGCGCCTTGGTGGTGGACTTGATGTGCCAGGTGATCAACCTGGCGCCGAAGGACTCGGCCAGTTGCTCGGCGAGCATGGTCTTGCCGGTGCCCGGTTCGCCCTTGACCAGCAACGGCCGCTCCAGGGTGATGGCGGCGTTGACGGCCAGTTTCAGGTCATCGGTAGCCACATAGGCCTGGGTGCCTTCGAACTTCATCGGTCATTCCTCACATTCATCAATGCCCGACTATACCGCGCAGCCCCGGCGACTGTGAACGCAGACGGGTTATTCAGTCTCTGAATGGCCGGTCACGGCAGTCCGGTCAACGCAGTCAATGTGGCAGGGGGCTTGCCTCCGATAGCGGGGGTTCAGTCACAGATGTATAAACTGACACGCCGCCATCGAGAGCAAGCCCCCTCCCACAGTTTTAATCGGCGCTAGGCTTGGGTTGTTCGTAGCGGGCATTGAAGGCCTGGATAAAGCCATTGCGCAGGATCGCGATCACCGCAGAAAACGCACTGACATTCTGCTGGTGCACGCTGCCGCTCAGCTCCACGCGGGTCGCGAACTGGTTCTTGCGCTGGTTCTTCAATACCGTCTCGCTGGCGCCGACCACGGCCTCCCAGATCGAGCGGAAGATGTTCTTGTCTTTGTTTTCCACGTCCTGCTGCCAGTCGAATACCTCGACATCGCGCAACAGTGGCTTGATGTAGCCGCTCAGTTGGCCTTTTTCGGCCTGGGCTTCGACCACCACATCGCCGGTGCCGGCCTTGAAGTCGAACTTGCCGTAGGCCGAGGCGAAGTCATTCATGCGCTTGAGTTGCAGGTCGCGGGCGCGAAAGCGGAACTCGAACTCTTCGAAATCACTCAGCGGGTCAAAGGTGGCGCTGGCTTCCAGTGGCGCCTGGCCTTGCAGCAGCGCCTTGCCCTCAAAGCGCGCGTCGCGCTTGCCCTGGACGTCCACCACGTTGGTCAGGTTGTAGAGACTGGCGTTGACCCCGGTGGCGTTGATATTCACCTCAGGCTTGGAGCTGAAGTTATGAAAGGCGATCTTGCCGTCTTCGATGCGCACTTCGTTGAGGGTGATCGGCAGCAG
Organism: Pseudomonas sp. CFBP13528; assembly: GCF_005233615.1. Classification (NCBI taxonomy): domain Bacteria; kingdom Pseudomonadati; phylum Pseudomonadota; class Gammaproteobacteria; order Pseudomonadales; family Pseudomonadaceae; genus Pseudomonas; species Pseudomonas sp. CFBP13528. The sequence continues at coordinate 140,746 of NZ_QGAJ01000013.1, read as the reverse complement.
TTTGCTCAGTTGTGCCTGCCAGTCGGTGCCTTTACCGGTCTGGGACGCCTGCTTGTTGGCGCCGCCGTCGACGAAGTTGATCTCCGGTCGTACGAAATGCCCTTCGGCCACGACGGCATGGTCGTACCACAGTGAATGCCAGCTCACCGCGAACTCGATCAGTGGCGCCTTGACGAACGGCACCGGTACCTTGCCGTCCACCTTGACGATCTGCAGACCGTTGATCCGGTAGGCGCCGCGCCACAAGGCCAGGTCCACATCGGCAATTTCGCCACGGTAATCGCCCATGTCGGCGAGCTTTTCATTCAGGTAGTTACGCACCAGGTAAGGCAGCGCGATGTGTATGGCAACCAGGACCAGCACCAGCCCGGCGACGGTCCAGAGCGGCCAACTGTAACGACGTTTCATGGGGCAGTTCTCCTTGCTCGTAGGAGATTGACTGCTGCAAACGGCGCAACGTTCCTCCGACTGGACGCCTAGTGGCACGAGGCATACCCTTGGGGCCTTTCCGACATTGCCAAACAGGACCCGTCATGAGCCGCATCTTTGCAGACAACGCGCACTCCATCGGTAATACACCCCTGGTGCAGATCAACCGCATCGCACCGCGCGGGGTCACCATCCTGGCCAAGATCGAGGGACGTAACCCAGGCTACTCGGTGAAGTGCCGCATTGGCGCCAACATGATCTGGGACGCGGAAAGCAGCGGCAAGCTCAAGCCGGGCATGACCATTGTCGAACCGACCTCCGGCAATACCGGGATCGGCCTGGCGTTCGTGGCGGCGGCACGTGGCTACAAACTGCTGCTGACCATGCCCGCGTCCATGAGCATCGAGCGGCGTAAAGTGCTCAAGGCCCTCGGCGCCGAGCTGGTGCTGACCGAACCGGCCAAGGGCATGAAAGGCGCCATTGAGAAAGCGGGCGAAATCGTCGCCGGCGACCCGAGCACCTACTTCATGCCGGCCCAGTTCGAAAACCCGGCCAACCCTGCCATCCACGAGAAAACCACCGGCCCGGAAATCTGGAACGACACCGATGGCGCCGTGGACGTGCTGGTGGCAGGCGTGGGCACTGGCGGCACGATCACCGGTGTGTCGCGCTATATCAAGAACACCGCAGGCAAGCCGATCCTGTCGGTGGCGGTGGAACCGGCCGTGTCGCCGGTGATCACCCAGGCGCTGGCGGGTGAAGAGATCAAGCCCAGCCCGCACAAGATCCAGGGCATTGGCGCCGGTTTCGTGCCGAAAAACCTCGACCTGGCGATGGTCGACCGCGTGGAACTGGTCACCGACGACGAGTCCAAGGCCATGGCCCTGCGCTTGATGCAGGAAGAGGGCATCTTGTGCGGCATCTCCTGCGGCGCCGCCATGGCCGTGGCGGTGCGCCTGGCTGAAAAACCGGAAATGCAGGGCAAGACTATCGTGGTGATTCTGCCGGATTCGGGCGAGCGTTACCTGTCGAGCATGCTGTTCAGTGACCTGTTCACCGACCAGGAAAACCAGGCGTGAATCGGCTGTAGGAGCGAGCGTGCTCGCGAAAAACCTGAGAGCGCCACGTTGAATCAGTCAACCCGCGTTATCGTTGACGTTCTTCGCGAGCAAGCTCGCTCCTGCAGGGGCAAGGCGTGTTGATCCAGGTCAGCCGGTCGGCATGGGCCTTCTGCATAATGCGCCAAGTGTTTATCATGGCCGGCTGCTACGTCTGGTTTCCCTGCGACGGGAAGCTGTTGGCCAGGCGCTTATCTTCAGGAGTTGCTGCATGACCTTTTCTTTGGCCGCCAAATTGTCGGTGTTGCTGCTGTTTATCGGCAGTACGCTGTATGTGCACCTGCGCGGCAAGGCCCGTTTGCCGATGCTGCGCCAGTTCGTCAACCATTCGGCGCTGTTCGCCCCGTATAACGCCTTGATGTACCTGTTTTCCGCAGTGCCGTCCAAGCCCTACCTGGACCGCAGCAAGTTCCCGGAACTGGACGTGCTCAAGGACAATTGGGAAGTGATCCGCGAAGAGGCCATGCACCTGTTCGACGAGGGTTATATCCGCGCCGCCGAAAAGAACAACGACGCCGGTTTCGGCTCGTTCTTCAAGAAAGGCTGGAAGCGCTTCTACCTCAAGTGGTACGACAAACCGCTGCCATCGGCCGAAGCCCTGTGCCCGAAAACCGTGGCGCTGGTCAGCAGCATTCCCAACGTGAAAGGCGCGATGTTCGCGCTGTTGCCGGGCGGTAGCCACCTCAACCCGCACCGCGACCCGTTTGCCGGCTCTTTGCGCTATCACCTGGGGCTGTCCACGCCGAACTCCGACGACTGTCGCATCTTCGTCGATGGCCAGGTCTATGCCTGGCGCGACGGTGAAGACGTGATGTTCGACGAAACCTACGTGCACTGGGTGAAGAACGAGACTGAAAAGACCCGTGTGATCCTGTTCTGTGACATCGAGCGGCCGTTGAGCAATCGCCTGATGACCCGCATCAACCGTTGGGTCAGCAAGCAACTGGGACGCGCGACCGCGCCGCAGAACCTGGACGACGAGCGCGTGGGCGGGATCAACCAGGCGTATGCCTGGAGCAAGACCTTCAGCGACACGTTCAGCGGCCAGGTCAAGCAGTGGAAGCGCAAGCATCCCAAGGCCTACCGCATTGCGCGGCCGGTGCTGGCGGTGCTTGTCCTGGTATTGCTGTGGAAGTGGCTGTTCGGCTGATTTGAAATGTGGAATACCGTCAATGTGGGAGGGGACTTGCCCCCTCCCACATTGGTTTGGCAGTGTTGCTTAAGAGGCGATCAACTGGCGCAGCACATAGTGCAAGATCCCACCCGCCTTGAAGTATTCCACCTCATTCAAGGTATCAATCCGGCACAGCACCTCGATCTTCTCGCGGCTGCCATCTTCGCGCGTAATCACCAACGTCAGGTTCATCCGTGGTTCGATCTCGGCATCGGTCAGCCCGAGGATATCGATCTTCTCCTTGCCGGTGAGCTTGAGCGCCTTGCGGTTCTGGTCCAGCTTGAACTGCAGCGGCAGTACGCCCATGCCCACCAGGTTGGAGCGGTGGATACGTTCGAAGCTCTCGGCGATCACCGCCTTGACCCCCAGCAGGTTGGTGCCCTTGGCCGCCCAGTCGCGGCTCGAACCGGTGCCGTATTCCTGGCCGGCGATCACCACCAACGGGGTGCCCGATGCCTGGTACTTCATGGCGGCATCGTAAATCGCCATCTTCTCGCCGGTGGGGATATACAGGGTGTTGCCACCTTCTTCGCCACCGAGCATTTCATTGCGGATACGGATATTGGCGAAGGTACCGCGCATCATCACTTCATGGTTGCCGCGACGTGAGCCGTAGGAGTTGAAGTCCCGTGGCTCCACGCCTTGCTCGCGCAGGTAACGGCCGGCGGGGCTGTCGGTCTTGATGTTGCCGGCGGGGGAGATGTGGTCGGTGGTCACCGAGTCGCCAAGCAGGGCCAGCACGTTGGCACCCTTGACGTCTTTGATCACTGGCAGTGGGCCGGCGATGTCGTCGAAGAACGGCGGATGCTGGATATAGGTGGAGTCCTGCTGCCACACGTAGGTCGCCGCCTGCGGTACCTCGATCGCTTGCCACTGTTCATCGCCGGCAAACACTTCGGCGTATTCCTTGTGGAACATCCCCGTGGTGACCTGGGCCACCGCGTCGGCGATCTCCTGGCTGCTGGGCCAGATGTCCCTCAGGTACACCGGGTTGCCGTGCCGGTCGTTACCCAGCGGCTCGCTGCTGATGTCGATACGTACCGTACCGGCCAGCGCGTAGGCCACCACCAGGGGCGGCGAGGCCAGCCAGTTGGTTTTCACCAGCGGGTGCACGCGGCCTTCGAAGTTGCGGTTGCCGGACAATACCGATGCGACGGTGAGGTCGGCTGTCTGGATGGCTTTTTCAATCGGCTCGGGCAGCGGCCCGGAGTTGCCAATGCAGGTGGTGCAGCCGTAGCCCACCAGGTCGAAACCGAGTGTGTCCAGATAGTGAGTGAGGCCGGCCGCGTTGTAGTAGTCGGTGACCACTTTCGAGCCCGGCGCCAGCGAGCTCTTGACCCATGGTTTGCGCGTCAGGCCTTTTTCCACGGCCTTCTTCGCCAACAGCCCGGCCGCCATCATTACGCTGGGGTTGGAGGTGTTGGTGCAGGAGGTAATGGCGGCGATGACCACGGCACCGTTTTTCAGGCGATAGGTGTTGCCTTCGTATTCATAGTCGGCTTCGCCCACCAGGTCGGCATTGCCCACGGCGACACCGCCGCCGCCTTCGCTTTCCAGGCGGCCTTCTTCCTTGCTGGTGGGTTTGAATTGCAGGTCGAGGAAATCACTGAACGCCTGGCCGACGTTGGGCAGGGCGACGCGGTCCTGCGGGCGTTTCGGCCCGGCGAGGCTGGCTTCGACGCTGCCCATGTCCAGGGCCAGGGTGTCGGTGAAGATCGGCTCCTGGCCGGCGTGGCGCCATAGGCCCTGGGCCTTGGTGTAGGCCTCGACCAGCTTGACGGTTTCTGCCGGGCGACCGGACAGGCGCAGGTAGTCCAGCGTTACCTCGTCGACCGGGAAGAAGCCGCAGGTGGCGCCATACTCCGGCGCCATGTTGGCAATGGTGGCACGGTCGGCCAGCGGCAGGTCGGCCAGGCCGTCGCCATAGAATTCGACGAATTTACCCACCACGCCTTTTTTGCGCAGCATCTGGGTCACCGTCAGCACCAGGTCGGTGGCGGTGATGCCTTCTTTCAATTTGCCGGTAAGCTTGAACCCGATCACTTCCGGGATCAGCATCGATACCGGCTGGCCGAGCATCGCCGCTTCCGCTTCAATGCCGCCCACGCCCCAGCCGAGTACGCCCAGGCCGTTGATCATGGTGGTGTGGGAGTCGGTGCCCACCAGGGTGTCGGGGAAGGCGTAGGTGCGGCCGTCTTCATCCTTGGTCCACACCGTGCGGCCCAGGTATTCCAGGTTGACCTGATGGCAGATGCCGGTGCCCGGTGGCACCACGCTGAAGTTATCGAAGGCGCTCTGGCCCCAGCGCAGGAAGGCGTAGCGTTCGCCGTTGCGCTGCATTTCGATATCGACGTTCTGCTCGAAGGCGTCGGCGTTGCCGAACTTGTCGACCATGACCGAGTGGTCGATCACCAGGTCGACCGGCGACAGCGGGTTGATGCGCTGCGGATCGCCGCCGGCCTTGGCCACGGCGGCGCGCATGGCGGCCAGGTCGACCACGGCGGGCACACCGGTGAAGTCCTGCATCAGCACACGGGCGGGGCGGTATTGGATTTCGCGGTCGGACTGGCGTTCCTTGAGCCAGGCGGCGATGGCCTTGAGGTCAGTGCCGGTGACGGTTTTGTTGTCCTCCCAGCGCAGCAGGTTTTCCAGCAGCACTTTGAGCGACATCGGCAGCTTGTCCAGGTCACCCAGGCTCTTGGCGGCTTCGGGCAGGCTGAAGTAGTGGTAGGTGTTGCTGTCTATTTGCAGTGTCTTAAGGGTTCTCAGGCTATCAAGGGATGACATTACATGACTCCTTATGATCCGCACGGCCACGGACCTGACGGGACGAACAGAGCGTTCAACTTAGCGCTGTTTTCATTAGCAGGCTAATAACTGGACTCTATCGCTGAGTCCAAGGTTCCGAACTCGGCTATCATGCGCGCGTTTTCATGACAGGTATTGCGATAGAGCAATCCAGTTGCCAGGAGATTCAATTGAACACCCTTTTTATGCACTGCCGCCCGGGTTTTGAAGGCGAAGTCTGTTCCGAGATCGCGGAACACGCCGCGCGCCTGAACGTATCCGGCTACGCCAAGGCCAAGACCGGCAGCGCCTGCGCCGAATTTGTCTGCACTGAAGAAGACGGCGCGCAGCGCCTGATGCACGGCCAGCGCTTCGCCGAGCTGATCTTCCCAAGGCAGTGGGCGCGCGGGGTGTTTATCGACCTGCCGGAAACCGACCGTATCAGCGTGATCCTCGCCCACCTGCGGGAGTTCCCGGTGTGCGGTAGCCTGTGGCTGGAGATGGTCGATACCAACGATGGCAAGGAACTGTCGAACTTCTGCAAGAAATTCGAAGTGCACCTGCGCAAGGCCTTGCTTAACGCGGGCAGGCTGGTGGACGACCCGAGCAAGCCGCGCCTGCTGCTGACGTTCAAGAGCGGCCGCGAAGTGTTCATGGGCCTGGCCGAGCCGAACAACTCGGCAATGTGGCCCATGGGTATCCCGCGTTTGAAGTTCCCGCGTGACGCGCCAAGTCGCTCGACCTTGAAGCTGGAGGAGGCCTGGCACCACTTCATCCCCCGCGAACAATGGGATGAACGCCTGCACGGCGACATGACCGGTGTCGACCTCGGCGCGGCCCCCGGTGGCTGGACCTGGCAGTTGGTCAACCGGGGCATGCTGGTGACCGCCATTGATAACGGCCCCATGGCCGAAAGCCTGATGGACACCGGTCTGGTGCAGCACTTGATGGCCGACGGTTTCACCTTCGTCCCCAAGCAACCGGTGGACTGGATGGTGTGCGACATCGTCGAGAAGCCTGCGCGCAACGCGGCGTTGCTGGAAACCTGGATCGGCGAGGGGCATTGCCGCGAGGCGGTGGTCAACCTCAAGCTGCCGATGAAGCAGCGTTATGCCGAGGTGAAGCGTTTGCTCGAGCGGATCGAAGACGGCTTCAAGGCCCGTGGCATTCGTGTGGAAATCGGCTGCAAGCAGCTGTACCACGACCGTGAGGAAGTGACGTGCCACTTGCGTCGACTGCTGGACGTAAAGAAACCCAAGAGACACTGATATCCAATGTGGGAGCTGGCTTGCCTGCGATAGCGGTATCACTGTCGAAATGTATGTTGAATGTGCCCCCGTCATCGCGGGCAAGCCCCCTCCCACAGGGAGTCGGGTTCGTTTAGGAGTGAAGTATGAGTCTTGAATTGCCCGTCGACGGCATCCTCGACGCCACTGGCCTCAACTGTCCGGAGCCGGTCATGATGCTGCACCAGCACATCCGTGACCTGCCGGCGGGCGGCCTGCTCAAGGTGATCGCGACCGACCCGTCGACCCGCCGCGATATTCCCAAGTTCTGTGTGTTCCTTGACCATGAACTGGTCAGTCAGCAGGAAGACGCCGGCACGTACCTTTACTGGATCCGCAAGAAAGCCGCCGAACCCTTGTAGGAGCGAGCTTGCTCGCGAAAAACGCTAACGATCACGCAGCGCTTCTGGTTTAACCCGGCGCTCTCAGGTTTTTCGCGAGCAAGCTCGCTCCTACACGGCGCGCGTAAGCGCGGTGCCTGCATGGATACGCCGGCGCGCACTGCGCGCCAGGCGCACCAGCAGCATGCCGGCCGCGCAACTCAGGCCCACGATCAGGCCCTGCCACAAGCCGCTTGGGCCGCTGGGTTCGCCCAGCCAGTCGGTCAGCCCGAGGGCGTAACCTACCGGCAACCCCACGCCCCAGTAGGCAAACAGGGTCAGTACCATGGTCACCCGTGTGTCCTGGTAGCCGCGCAGCGCGCCGGCGGCGGTCACCTGGATGGAGTCGGAGAACTGGAACAGCGCCGAGAACACGAGCAGCATCGATGCCAGGTGGATCACCACCGGGTCGGGGGTGTAGATCGCCGCAATCTGCTCGCGAAACACCAGCATCAGGCTGCAGGACAAGCAGGCATAGGCCAGCGCTGTGCCCATGCCAACGCCAGCGGCAAAGCGTGCTTCACGCGGTTCGCCACGGCCCAGGGCCTGGCCGACGCGCACGGTGACGGCCATGCTCAGGGAGTAGGGGATCATGAACACCAGGGAGCTGACATTCAGCGCGATCTGATGGCCGGACACCACCGTGGCGCCCAGGCTGCCCAGCAGCAGGGCAATGACGGCGAAGATGCTCGATTCGGCAAAGATCGCCACGCCAATCGGCAGGCCGATCCCCAGTACGCGTTTGATCACCGCCCATTGCGGCCAGTCAAAGCGCTTGAACAATTCACTGCTCTGATACGCCGCGCCCCAGCGCGTCCACCCGGCCAGGCCGAGCATCATCACCCACATCGCGATCGCCGTCGCCCAGCCACAGCCCACGCCGCCCATGGCCGGCAGGCCGAGATGGCCGTAGATGAAGATGTAGTTCAGTGGAATGTTCAGCGCCAACCCGCACAAGCCCATGACCATGCTCGGCCGCGTACGCCCCAGGCCGTCACTGAAGCAGCGAAACACGTAGTACAGCGCAATGGCCGGCATCCCGGCCGCGATGCCATGCAGATAGCCCATGGACGGCTCGATCAGGTCGGGCTCGACCTTCATTGCGTGCAGTATCGGCTCGGCGCACAGCAACAAGAGGGCGCCGCACAGGCCCACCACTACGGCCAGCCACAATGACTGGCGCACCAGAGGCCCGATTTCGTTGAACTTGCCCGCGCCATAGCGCTGCGCGACTTTCGGCGTAGTGGCCAGCAGGGTGCCCGTCATCAGCAAGTACACGGGGATCCAGATCGAGTTACCCAGGCCAACCGCCGCCAGGTCCTGGGGGCTGACCCGCCCGGCCATCACCGCGTCGACAAAGCTCATCGCGGTGGTTGCCAGTTGGCCGATGATGATCGGCAGGGCCAGCGTCAGCAGGCCGCGCACTTCCCGGCGGATGCGGGCGGGGCGGGTGAGGGTAGCGGTGGCAGTGTTCACGTACAGATGTCCAATAAAAAGGCAGTCGCAAGGACGGCGGATTCTACGCTTTGACGCAAGGGTCAGGAAAAAACCTGTGTTGCTGATTTGTAATGCGACTACGCAGGCACCCCTTAACCTGTGTGGTAGAAGGCTTGCCCCCTCCCACAGGGATCCCGGGTGTTACTTGAATCCCATGCCTGTACACTGCTGATCCGCCAAAGGAGCCTGCCATGCTGATTGTTGCCGACGAAAATATTCCGCTGCTCGATGCATTCTTCCGAGGGTTTGGCGAGATACGTCGCGTGCCCGGCCGCTCGATTGATCGTGCCGCGCTGGAGCAGGCCGATGTGCTGCTGGTGCGCTCGGTGACCAACGTCAACCGGGCCTTGCTCGAGGGCTCGAAGGTGGGGTTTGTCGGCACCTGTACCATTGGCACCGATCATCTGGACCTCGATTATTTCCGGCAGGCCGGTATCCAGTGGTCAAGCGCGCCCGGCTGCAATGCACGGGGCGTGGTGGATTATGTGCTGGGCAGCTTGCAGACCCTGGCCGAAATCGAAGGTGCCGACCTTACCCGGCGTACCTATGGCATCGTTGGCGCCGGTGAGGTCGGCGGGCGGCTGGTCCAGGTGCTCAAGGGCCTGGGTTGGAACGTATTGGTCTGTGACCCGCCACGGCAGATCGCCGAAGACGGCGACTACGTGAGCCTGCAACAGATCATCGAGCAGTGCGACGTGATCAGCCTGCACACGCCGCTGATCAAGTCCGGCAATGGCGCCACCTGGCATCTGTTTGATCGCCAGCGCCTGGAACAGCTCAAGCCCGGCGCTTGGCTGATCAACGCCAGTCGCGGCGCGGTGGTGGATAACGCCGCCCTGCGCGAAGTGTTGCTTGAGCGCGAAGATCTGCAAGCGGTACTGGATGTGTGGGAGGGTGAGCCGCAGGTGGATGCCGACCTGGCTGACCTGTGCGTACTGGCCACCCCGCACATCGCCGGCTACAGCCTCGACGGCAAGCAGCGCGGCACTGCGCAGATCTATCAGGCGTTCTGTGCCCACCTGGGCCAGGCGCCGAGCATTCACTTGAGCGACCTGCTGCCGCCACCGTGGCTGGCTGAGGTGCACCTGAACGCGTCGACCGACCCGGCCTGGGCGTTGGCGACCTTGTGCCGCAGCGTGTATGACCCGCGCCGCGATGATGCGGATTTGCGTCGCAGCCTTGTGGGAACGGTGGACGAGCAGCGCAAAGCCTTTGACTTATTGCGCAAGCATTACCCTGAGCGCCGCGAGATCGATGGCCTGAAGGTGCGCATCAACGGCGAGTCGGCCGTGTTGTCGAGCATGGTGGCCGCACTGGGCGCGGTCTGCGTTTAGACAGCCGATAAAAAACCCGGCCACCTGGGCCGGGTTTGAAAGAGCGTCGGCGTTTCAGCCTTGCTGCGCAGGCTTGACCAGGCGCTGTTCCAGTTCGCTGCACGCTTGCTGGATCATCTCTTCGGTAATCTGCACTTCGAGGCCCTTGGCATCGATGTAAGAGCAAGGCAGCTCCTGCGGTTGGCGGATCACTTCAATCTTGGCATCGCTGCTGTTCTGCAAGGTCATGGCCTGTCTCCTCATCAGGTTGTGTACCTACTTTAATTCCCCCGCGTGACCGAGCTATTACAACTCCATACACGTTCACCGGTTCGAACACCCAGTCCACCAGAAACCGGCACATATTTCCAGATCAGTCTTAGACCGATAGCCTCTAGCGGCCTCTATCGGCGGGCATAATTAACCTGACTCATTGTTATTTACACAAGTTCCCCCAATGTTGAGGGTCAGACTCCGTCAGTGGTGAAGCCCTATGTTTTCAACCCGTCAACGCCGCGCAATCCGCTTGGCCAGCCGCTTTATTGCGCCCTATCGCTGGCAGGCGCTGGGCGCCCTGCTGGCGCTGATTGTCACCGCCGGTATTACCTTGTCCATGGGGCAAGGCATACGCCTGCTGGTCGACCAGGGGTTCATGACCCAGTCCCCGCACCTGCTCAACCAGTCCATCACGCTGTTCATGCTGCTGGTGCTGGGCCTGGCGGTGGGTACGTTCACGCGCTTCTACCTGGTGTCGTGGATCGGCGAGCGCGTAGTGGCGGACATTCGCCGGCAGGTGTTCAACCACCTGATTTACCTGCATCCCGGTTTCTACGAGAACAACCGCAGCTCGGAAATCCAGTCGCGCCTGACCACCGACACCACCTTGCTGCAATCGGTGATCGGCTCATCGCTGTCGCTGTTCCTGCGCAATGCCTTGATGGTCATTGGCGGTATCGTGCTGCTGTTCATCACCAACCCCAAGCTCACCAGCATTGTCGTGGTGGCATTGCCGTTGGTGCTGGCGCCGATCCTCATCTTCGGCCGGCGTGTGCGCAGCCTGTCGCGGCTGAGCCAGGACCGCATCGCCGATGTCGGCAGCTATGTGTCCGAAACCTTGGGCCAGATCAAGACCGTGCAGGCCTATAACCATCAGGCGCAGGACGAACAGCGTTTTGCCCTGACCGTGGAGGAGGCGTTTGCCACTGCGCGCAAACGCATCCTGCAGCGGTCCTGGTTGATTACCCTGGTGATCATGCTGGTGCTCGGTGCCGTGGGCGTGATGTTGTGGGTCGGCGGGATGGACGTGATCAACGGGCGCATTTCCGGCGGTGAGCTGGCGGCGTTCGTGTTCTACAGCCTGATCGTCGGCAGCGCCGTCGGCACCTTGAGCGAAGTGCTTGGCGAATTGCAGCGGGCCGCCGGCGCGGCAGAGCGGATTGGCGAACTGTTGCAGTCGAGCAACGAAATCCAGGCGCCGGCCAGCGGCAGCGTGCGCTTGCCGGAGCGTGTCAGCGGGCGCATGGCGCTTGAGGACCTGCGCTTTTCCTACCCGTCGCGGCCAGACAGCTACGCCATCGATGGCCTGAACCTGACGATCAACCCCGGCGAAACCCTCGCGCTGGTGGGCCCTTCCGGCGCGGGTAAATCGACGCTGTTTGACCTGCTGCTGCGCTTCTACGACCCCCAGCAAGGCCGCATCCTGCTCGAAGGCCAGCCGCTGACCGAACTCGACCCGCTGGACCTGCGCCGCCACTTCGCCCTGGTCTCCCAGAGCCCGGCGTTGTTTTTCGGCAGCATCGAGGACAACATCCGCTACGGTAACCCCACCGCCACCCGCGAACAGGTCGAAGCCGCTGCGCGTATCGCCCATGCCCACGACTTCATCCTGCAAATGCCCGACGGCTACCAGACCCACCTGGGCGACGGTGGCCTGGGCCTCTCCGGCGGTCAGCGTCAACGCCTGGCCATCGCCCGTGCCTTGCTGGTGGATGCGCCCATCCTGCTGCTCGACGAAGCCACCAGCGCCCTCGATGCCCAGAGCGAACACCTGATCCAGCAGGCCCTGCCGCAATTGATGCAGGGCCGTACCACCCTGGTGATCGCGCATCGCCTGGCCACGGTGAAAAACGCCGATCGGATTGCGGTGATGGACCAGGGCAAGCTGGTGGCCGTGGGCACGCATCAGCAGTTGATTGCGAGCAATCCGCTGTATGCGCGGTTGGCGGCGTTGCAGTTCAGTGATGGCGGGCAGGAGGAATGAAGCTGCAGTGTGCTTGCGCCTTAGGGCATCATATGGCCTTTCGATAAATGATCTGGATGAGGATATGAGCCGTTATCAACCTCCGTTGACGCTGACGACAAAGATGCTGGCTCTAGTGGCCGATATCAGTGAGCAGATCGGTCAGCTCTCGGCGGGCAATGATAGCCGCCAGACGCCTCAGCTGAGGCGCGGTAACAGGATTCGCACCATTCAGGCTTCGCTCGCGATCGAGAACAATACGCTCAGCGTCGAGCAAGTCACCGCTGTCCTGGAGGGTAAGCGAGTACTGGGCCTGCCACGGGAAATCCAGGAGGTGCGCAACGCCTTTGCAGCCTATGAGGCGATGCCGCACTGGACGCCGAGTGATCGTGCTGACCTGCTGAAAGCCCACGAACTGCTGATGTTCGGATTGATAGACGATGCCGGACGGTTTCGTCACTCGGGGGTTGGCATTTATCGCGGCGAGCAATTGGTCCATATGGCGCCGCCCGCGAGTCGCGTTGCGCAGCTGATCGATGATTTGCTGCAATGGCAGTCAGCTTCAGATTGGCACCCTTTGATCGCCAGTTGTGTATTCCATTACGAGTTCGAATTCATCCATCCCTTTGCAGACGGCAATGGACGAATGGGGCGGCTCTGGCAGACGTTGATACTCAGCCAATGGCGTCCGGCGCTCGCTTATCTGCCAGTGGAGGCGGTCATTCGGGATCAGCAGGATGCCTACTATGCTGCGCTTTCGGCGGCGGATCAGCAGGCAGAAGCGACGCCCTTTGTTGAATTCATGTTGCAAGCCTTGAGCCTGGCGCTGGCTGAGGCGGTGTAAAGCCGACTCATAAAAAATGCCCGCATCTCTCAATGCGGGCATTCCTCTTGAAGCTTCAAACTTGCCGCTTGAAGCTGCCCCTCTTACTGGTCATCAAAATACCGCTCATGCCAATCCACCAACGGCTGCGGCGAATTGAGCTTCTGCCCGTAGATCACTGAATAAGACAGCACGTTCTGCACATACTGGCGGGTTTCGTCGAACGGGATGCTTTCCACCCACACGTCGAAACTCAGGTGATCGGCACCGCGCAGCCATTGACGCACGCGGCCGGGGCCGGCGTTGTAGGCGGCGGAAGCGAGTACACGGTTGCCGTTGAACTGGCTGTGCACCTGGCTCAGGTAGGCGGCGCCGAGCTGGATGTTCTTGTCCGGGTCCAGTACCTGGGCCGGGGAAGCCAGGGGAATGCTGAACTTGCGTGCGGTTTCCTTGGCGGTACCGGGCATCAGTTGCATCAGGCCGCTGGCGCCGACGCCGGAGCGGGCATCGTCCATGAAGGCACTTTCCTGACGGGTAATCGCGAACACCCAGCTCGAATGCAGGCCGCGCACCTTGGCTTCGCGCACCAGGGTGTCGCGGTGGGCCATCGGGAAGCGGATGTCCAGGTCGTCCCAATACTGCGCCTGACTGATCGTGCGGATCGCCGGGAAGTACCACTTCATGTCGTAGGCCAGCTTCGCCTGCGCGACCATTTCATCACGGTTGAAGTGACGGCTGACGTGGTACCACTCGCGGCGGCCATCGACGATCTGGCCACGGGCGTAGAACTCCAGGGCACGGCGCACGCCTGGGGTATTGCGCACTTTATTGACCAGCGCCTGGCTCATCACCAGCGGCTTGTTGTTCAACTGGTAAGGGGTCTTGGAACGGTCGGCGGCGAGGAAGCCGTAGAAGTCGCGTTCCTTGGCCACGTTTTTGTACAGCACCAGCGCCTGCGGGTTTTTCGGTTCGGCCAGCTCCAGGCTGCGCGCCTGCCAGTAGCGCCAGCGGTTGGTGGTGGCCAGGTCCTGGGGCAGCTTGCGGGTCAGTTGGTAGGCATCTTCCCAGCGCGCCAGGCGCAGCAGCAGGCGCAGGCGCCATTCCGAAACGGTGTTGTCACGCAACTCCGGGTCGTACTTGGTCATTACCTCCAACGCACGAGGGTCGTAGCGACGGGCGAGCGTCAGGCCGATTTCCCGGGCAATCGAGACTTTTTCGTCACGGGAGAAGTGCATGCTGCTGGCGTAGCCGTCCAGCAGGGCCATGGCCTTGTCCGGGTCCTGGCGGGCCAGTCGGCGCAGGCCCAGGCCCACGGCGTCGGACATGGCCTCGGTGGCCGGCAGGAAGCGCGACGGGTCGCTGAGCATGTCGGGTTTTTGCGCCACGTCGATCATCAGGCGGCCCTGGGCGCCGAGCGTCGGCAGGGTTTTCACCAGGCTGTTGGCCAGTGCGTAGTTGCGTGCTTCGGCGGCAAGCTTGGTGCGGTCCCAGATTTTTTGTTCGGTCAACTGACCGTCAGATGCCCATTGGCCAAAGGTCACATCACAGGCGGCCGGCTGGGATTTGCCGGTCATCCACAGCTTTTCGGCGGTCTTGTAGCCCTCGGCCTTGAGGTTGTGGGTCAGTTGGTACTGGCCATGCAGGCAGTCCAGCTCGACGAAGTTGAGCTTGGTATCGTAGTACTTTTCAAAGGTTTGCCAGTCACCCCGTTCGGCCAGCCAGCGCAACCAGCGCAGCTTCATCCAGTTGGCTTGGGGCAGGTCGCCGTTTTTGGCGAGGAACTGTTCGATTTCCTGGTTGCTCGCGGTTTTAAGCCGCGCGGTCAGTTCGTCATACGCCAGGTACGGCGTCAGCGGGTAGTCGGCCAGAGCCTGGCTGTATTGCATGTACGGGCCACTGTCACCCTTGGCGAGGGCGCGCTTGGCTTCATCGTAATATTGACGTTGGGTGGTGAGGTCCACGGCCTGGGCAGATTGAACGGCGGTGGCGGAAAGAAGCAGGCAGGATAAAAAGTTGAAAAGGCGACTGCGCATGAGACGTCCGTGCAGAGAAATCACGACTAGCACCGGCATCGCCGACACTGATTGCCCCTAGCTTAGCCTTTTGCCAGCGACCGGCGAAAGCTTTGCCGGCCGGTTGGTTCAAGTTCGCGGCAAATGTCCTGCAGAACGTGTCGGCAGCGAAAATGCAGGCCGCATCCCACCCTCAACTCAGGTAGAATGCGCGCCCAGTTTTTGGAGAAGCGTATGACCCTGCTCAAATTCAGCGATGTGTCCCTTGCTTTCGGCGCTATGCCGTTGTTGGACAAGGTGTCCTGGCAGATCGCCCGTGGTGAGCGGGTGTGCATCATCGGCCGCAACGGCACCGGCAAGTCGAGCATGATGAAGCTGGTAAAAGGCGACCAGAAGCCCGATGAGGGCTCTGTCTGGCGCGCTCCGGGCCTCAAGATTGGCGAATTGCCGCAGGAATTGCCGGTAGCCGACGAGCGGACAGTGTTCGACGTGGTTGCCGAAGGCCTGGACGGGGTTGGCGAATTGCTTGCGCAATACCATCACCTGGCGCAGAACTGCGTCACCGAAGCCGACCTGGACAAGCTGATGCATGTCCAGCAAGACCTCGAAGCCCGCGATGGCTGGCGCTTGCAGCAACTGGTCGACAGCACCCTGAGCCGCCTGCAACTGCCGGCCGACAAGACCCTCGCCCAGTTGTCCGGCGGCTGGCGTCGTCGCGTGCTGCTGGCCCAGGCTCTGGTGTCCGAGCCGGATCTGCTGCTGCTCGACGAGCCGACCAACCACCTGGATATCGGCGCCATTGCCTGGCTGGAAGAAGCCCTCAAGGATTTCCAGGGCGCCGTGCTGTTCATCACGCACGACCGTTCCTTCCTGCAAAACCTGGCCACCCGCATCCTCGAGCTGGACCGTGGCGGCCTGATCGACTGGAACGGCGACTACGCCAGCTTCCTGGTGCACAAGGAAGCCGCACTCTCGGCTGAAGAGACCGCCAACGCGCTGTTCGACAAGAAACTGGCCCAGGAAGAAGTCTGGATCCGCCAGGGCATCAAGGCGCGTCGCACCCGTAACGAAGGCCGTGTGCGTGCGTTGAAAGCGCTGCGGGTTGAGCGCAGCGAACGTCGCGAACGCACCGGCAAGGCCAATATCCAGCTCGACACCGCCGACAAGTCGGGCAAGCAGGTGATGGTGCTGGAGAACGTCAGCTTCCATCATCCGGAAGGTCCGTTCCTGATCAAGGACTTCTCCATGGTCCTGGCGCGCGGCGACCGTATCGGTCTGCTGGGCGCCAACGGTACCGGCAAGACCACCTTGCTCAAGCTGATGCTCGGCGGTTTGCAGCCAACCAGCGGCACGGTGGAAGAGGGCACGCGTATCGACGTGGCTTACTTCGATCAGTTGCGCCACCAGTTGGACCTGGAGAAAACCGTGATCGACAACGTCGCCGAAGGTCGCGACTTTATCGACATCGACGGCCAGAGCCGCCACGTACTCAGCTACCTGGGCGACTTCCTGTTCAGCCCGCAACGTGCACGTACGCCGGTCAAAGCCTTGTCCGGTGGCGAGCGCGCGCGCCTGCTGCTGGCCAAACTG
The DNA here is from genome assembly GCF_005233615.1 of Pseudomonas sp. CFBP13528. Taxonomy (NCBI): domain Bacteria; kingdom Pseudomonadati; phylum Pseudomonadota; class Gammaproteobacteria; order Pseudomonadales; family Pseudomonadaceae; genus Pseudomonas; species Pseudomonas sp. CFBP13528. The sequence continues at coordinate 124,098 of NZ_QGAJ01000013.1, read as the reverse complement.
TTCAGCAAGCCGGCGAACCTGCTGGTGCTCGACGAACCGACCAACGACCTCGACGTGGAAACCCTCGAGTTGCTCGAAGAAGTGCTGTTGACCTTCAACGGCACCGTACTGATGGTCAGCCACGACCGGGCATTCCTCGACAACGTGGTGACCAGCACCCTGGTCTTCGAAGGTGAGGGCAAGGTACGCGAGTACGTCGGTGGTTATCAGGACTGGCTGCGCCAGGGCGGATCGCCGCGCCTGCTGGGCGTGACCGAGAGCAAGTCCGGCAAGGCCGACCTGACCTCTGCGGTCGTCGCGCCTGTGGCCGCCGCTGCTCCGGTACAGGAAGCTGCGCCCGCCACCAAGAAAAAGCTCAGCTACAAGCTGCAGCGCGAGCTGGAAGCCTTGCCGGGTGATATCGATGCCAAGGAACAGCAGATTGCGGCAGTAGAGGCCGAGATGGCTGACGCCGGTTTCTACCAGCGCCCGGCAGCGGAAACCGCTGCGGTCATCGCCTCCCTGGAGACGTTGAACCAGGAGTTGGAAGCGCTGGTTGAGCGTTGGGCCGAGTTGGATGCCTGAGTGATCGGCCCGCAATGAAAAAGCCCGGCGCTGTTCTATGAGCGCCGGGCTTTTTCATATGAATGCGATTCAAGTGTGGGAGGGGGCTTGCCCCCGATAGCGGTGTACCCGTCAGCAGATATATCAACTGACAGAATGCTATCGGGGGCAAGCCCCCTCCCACATTGGATCGCCATCGATCTTACGAACTTTTAACCAACTTGACGGCCAGCACATCACACGGCGCGCCATGCAGCACATCATTGGCAGTGGAGCCCAACAGCAACGCCAGGCCATGGCGGCCATGGCTGCCGACCACGATCAGGTCGCAGCCTTGCTCCTTGGCCAGATGATGGATTTCCTGGCGCGGCTGGCCGTAGGTGAGGTGGCACGCGTCTTTAGTCAACTGAGGATATTTGACGATCAACCGCTCAAGACGCTCCTTGGCCTGGTCAAATTGCTGTTGCTGCAACTGGGAAAGATCCATGGGCACGTCGCCGCCGAAGGCCATGGCCATCGGCTCAACGATATGCACCAGCGACAGTTTGGCGCCATTGGCAATTGACGATTCCTGCGCGCGCTTGATCACTGGATCGCACTCTTCGGTCAGGTCGACGGCGACCAGAATATGGGTATAGGGCATGGGGCGTTCCTCCAGGGAGACTGCAATAGGTTCAGTATGGCTGCTTTCAAGCGGATCGGCTTGCGTCAGGTCAAATCCGCTCATCTAGAAATTCGGGAGTACACATATGACGGTCTGGATAGTGGTGTCAATCCTTGTTGTGGTGCTGAGCCCTTTGGCATGGCTGCGCCCCTCGCGCCACCAGAGCGGGCGCATGGCGCTGCGCATGGAGGCGCGCCGCATCGGGCTGGCCATGCAACTGACGCCCCAGGAATGGCCGCACTGGCTCAAGCAAGAGCCGCCGAGCCCCTGCGCGCAGTACTGCCGGCCACGGCGCGGCAACGCGCCGGCCATCTGGAGTTACTGGCAGTGGGAACCGGGTGTGTGGGTCAACCAATGGCGCGAGGTGTGCGTGGATGAGAAGTTGTTGCCGCATTTTTCAACGCTGCCGGCTAACGTCTACAAGGTCGAGGCGGACAAGCAAATGATCGCCTTGTACTGGGGCGAGAAGGGCGATGCCAGTGTGTTGAAGGATATCGACGCGCTGCTCAAAGCCCTGGCCTGATAGGACCCACTCATTGTAGGAGCGAGCTTGCTCGCGAAAAACCCGAGAGCGCCGCGTTAAAGCCGAGTTAGCTGCGTTATGGGTGGCGATTTTCGCGAGCAAGCTCGCGCCTGCAGAAAAACCGGAAGGCCGGGCAATAAAAAGCCCGACTCATCATCGGGCTGGAGCTGGCCAGGCAGGCCGGTAAATCCTCAGGTTGCGGTTAGCCTAGCCGCCAATCCCTTTCTGTACAGCCTTTTCCCACATCTTTCCTATTATTGATCCTGTGAATAGTTGGATATTGACGGCTTGCTATCCTGTGCTCCGGGTTCTGAACTGACTGGAAAGTCGCGTTTTTCCTAGCCTTTGGAGCGATTGACAATTGCCCGGAATTGGATGAAGGTGGCGTACCCAAATCAAACGGGCGTATGAATTGAGCGTTTGTCCTACAGACGGCTCTGACATAACCCCGACTATCGCACTGGCGGGTGTGCCTGGCGGATTGGCGTGAGCATTGATGCAGGTGTCAATGTCCAACCAGAGGCCAGCGTTCGGTGTGTACTGTTCAGCTTCCATATCGTGGAGATCAGTTGATGATTTACGAAGGTAAAGCCATCACGGTTAAGGCTCTTGAAAGTGGCATCGTCGAATTGAAATTCGACCTCAAGGGTGAGTCCGTCAACAAGTTCAACCGTCTAACCCTGAACGAACTGCGTCAGGCCGTAGACACCATCAAAGCAGATGCTTCGGTCAAGGGCGTGATCGTCTCCAGCGGCAAGGACGTGTTTATCGTCGGCGCTGACATCACCGAATTCGTCGACAACTTCAAGCTGCCCGATGCCGAGCTGGTGGCTGGCAACCTTGAAGCCAACAAGATTTTCAGCGATTTCGAAGACCTCAACGTACCCACCGTTGCTGCGATCAACGGTATCGCCCTGGGCGGCGGCCTGGAAATGTGCCTGGCGGCGGACTTCCGCGTCATGTCGACCACTGCCAAAATCGGCCTGCCTGAAGTCAAGTTGGGCATCTACCCAGGCTTCGGCGGTACCGTGCGCCTGCCGCGCATCATCGGTGCCGACAACGCCATCGAATGGATTGCCGCCGGCAAGGAAAACCGTGCTGAAGACGCGCTGAAAGTCGGCGCCGTCGATGCTGTGGTTGCCCCGGACAAACTGGCCGAAGCCGCGCTGAACCTGATCAAGGGCGCCATCAGCGGCGAATTTGACTACAAGGCCAAGCGTCAGCCGAAGCTGGAAAAACTCAAGCTCAACGCCATCGAGCAAATGATGTCGTTCGAAACCGCCAAGGGTTTCGTGGCTGGCCAGGCCGGCCCGAACTACCCGGCGCCGGTTGAAGCGATCAAGACCATCCAGAAAGCCGCGAACTTCGGTCGCGACAAAGCCCTGGAAGTGGAAGCTGCGGGCTTCGTCAAACTGGCGAAAACCTCGGCGGCCCAGAGCCTGATCGGCCTGTTCCTGAACGATCAGGAGCTGAAGAAAAAGGCCAAGGCCTACGACGAGATCGCCCGCGACGTGAAACAGGCCGCCGTACTCGGCGCCGGTATCATGGGGGGCGGCATCGCTTACCAGTCGGCGTCCAAAGGCACGCCGATCCTGATGAAGGACATCAACGAGCACGGTATCGAGCAGGGCCTGGCGGAAGCCGCCAAACTGCTGGTGGGCCGCGTTGATAAAGGTCGCATGACCGCTGCAAAAATGGCTGAAGTGCTTAACGGTATTCGTCCTACGCTGTCCTACGGCGATTTCGGCCACGTCGACTTGGTGGTCGAAGCCGTTGTCGAAAATCCGAAGGTCAAGCAGGCGGTATTGGCTGAAGTCGAGGCGCAGGTCAAAGACGACACCATCCTGGCCTCCAACACCTCGACTATTTCCATTTCGCTGCTGGCTCAGGCCCTCAAGCGTCCGGAAAACTTCGTCGGCATGCACTTCTTCAACCCGGTGCACATGATGCCGCTGGTGGAAGTGATCCGTGGCGAGAAGTCCAGTGAACTGGCCGTGGCCACCACCGTTGCCTACGCCAAGAAAATGGGCAAAAACCCGATCGTGGTCAACGACTGCCCGGGTTTTTTGGTCAACCGTGTGCTGTTCCCCTACTTCGGCGGTTTCGCCAAGCTGGTCAGCGCCGGTGTGGACTTCGTGCGCATCGACAAGGTCATGGAGAAATTCGGCTGGCCCATGGGCCCGGCGTACCTGATGGACGTGGTCGGTATCGACACCGGCCACCATGGTCGCGACGTCATGGCTGAAGGTTTCCCGGACCGCATGAAAGACGACCGTCGTTCGGCGATCGACGCGCTGTACGAGGCCAAGCGCCTGGGCCAGAAGAACGGAAAGGGTTTCTACGCCTACGAGGCCGACAAGAAGGGCAAGCAGAAGAAAGTAGCCGACCCGTCGGTGCACGAAGTGCTGGCCCCGGTCATCTACGAGCAGCGTGAGGTGTCGGACGAAGACATCATCAACTGGATGATGATCGCCCTGTGCCTGGAAACCGTACGTTGCCTGGAAGACGGCATCGTCGAGACCGCCGCCGAGGCCGATATGGGCCTGGTGTACGGTATTGGTTTCCCTCCATTCCGTGGTGGTGCGCTGCGTTACATCGATTCGATCGGTGTGGCCGAGTTCGTTGCCCTGGCTGACAAATACGCTGATTTGGGCCCGCTGTACCACCCGACCGCGAAGCTGCGTGAGATGGCCAAGAATGGCCAGAGCTTCTTCGGTTAAGCGCCCAATCGACTAGAGCGAGAATATTTATGAGCTTGAATCCAAGAGACGTCGTGATTGTCGACTTCGGTCGCACGCCGATGGGCCGCTCCAAGGGCGGCATGCACCGCAACACCCGCGCCGAAGACATGTCGGCGCACCTGATCAGCAAGCTGCTGGAACGCAACGTCAAGGTTGACCCGAACGAAGTCGAGGACGTGATCTGGGGCTGTGTGAACCAGACCCTGGAACAGGGCTGGAACATCGCGCGCATGGCGTCGTTGATGACCCAGATCCCGCACACCGCGGCCGGCCAGACCGTGAGCCGCCTGTGCGGTTCGTCGATGAGCGCGCTGCACACCGCTGCGCAAGCGATCATGACCGGCAACGGCGATGTGTTCGTGGTCGGCGGCGTGGAGCACATGGGCCACGTCAGCATGATGCACGGCGTCGACCCTAACCCGCACATGTCGCTGTACGCGGCAAAAGCCTCGGGCATGATGGGCCTCACCGCGGAAATGCTCGGCAAAATGCACGGCATCACCCGTGAAGCCCAGGACGCGTTCGGCCTGCGTTCCCACCAGCTCGCCCACAAGGCGACCGTGGAAGGCAAGTTCAAGGATGAAATCATCCCGATGAACGGCTATGACGAGAACGGTTTCCTCAAACTGTTCGACTACGATGAAACCATCCGTCCGGACACCACCCTGGAAAGCCTGGCGGCGCTGAAGCCGGCGTTCAATCCAAAGGGTGGCACCGTGACGGCCGGTACGTCGTCCCAGATCACCGACGGCGCTTCGTGCATGATCGTGATGTCGGCGCAGCGTGCCCAGGACCTGGGCATCCAGCCGCTGGCGGTGATTCGTTCGATGGCTGTGGCGGGTGTGGACCCGGCGATCATGGGCTATGGTCCGGTGCCGGCCACACAAAAAGCCTTGAAGCGCGCGGGCCTGACCATCTCCGATATCGACTTCTTCGAGCTCAACGAAGCTTTCGCCGCACAGGCCCTGCCCGTGCTGAAAGATCTGAAAGTACTCGACAAGATGAATGAGAAGGTTAACCTGCACGGCGGCGCGATTGCCCTGGGCCACCCATTCGGTTGCTCCGGTGCACGCATCTCCGGCACATTGCTTAACGTGATGAAGCAAAATGGCGGCAACCTTGGGGTTGCAACCATGTGCATTGGTCTCGGCCAAGGTATTTCCACCGTCTTCGAACGCGTTTAACCGTTCGCTTGACGGAAGCCGGGGCCCAGTGCCCCGGTTTTTGTTTTTTGGGATTTTTTAATATTTTTTTTCAACAAATTTTGTACGAGGGCCAGAGCATGAAAGTCGAACCAGGGCTCTACCAACATTACAAGGGGCCGCAGTACCGCGTTTTCAGCGTGGCACGGCATTCCGAAACCGAAGAAGAAGTGGTGTTTTACCAAGCCCTGTATGGCGAATACGGCTTTTGGGTGCGCCCCTTGAGCATGTTCCTGGAGACCGTCGAAGTTGACGGCGAGCAGGTCCCGCGCTTTGCTTTGGTCCAGGCAGAACCCAGTCTTTTTTCAGGGCAATAACCACAGGTCGCGCAGAATACTGCGCTTGACCTCATCTTGTTGCCACTATATATAGCGTTGCCGCGACAGGCGCCAACTGCCTTTCACTTCTCGAATTCAGGAATTTTCCGATCCATGGGCAAATCGCTGGTCATTGTGGAATCCCCGGCTAAGGCCAAGACCATCAACAAGTACTTGGGCAACGAGTACGTGGTGAAGTCGAGTATCGGCCATATCCGAGACCTGCCCACCAGCGGTTCGGCTAGCGCCAGCAAGGAGCCTGCCGCCAAGCGCGGCAAGGCGGCTGCGGGCGAAGGTCCGGTGCTCACCCCTAAAGAGAAAGCGCGCAAGCAGCTGGTCTCACGCATGGGTGTGGACCCGGACCATGGCTGGAAGGCCAAGTACGAAATCCTTCCGGGCAAGGAAAAGGTCATCGAAGAGCTGCGCCGGCTTGCCAAAGATGCCGACACCATCTATCTCGCAACGGACTTGGACCGCGAAGGGGAGGCTATTGCCTGGCACCTGCGGGAAGCCATCGGCGGTGACGACAGCCGCTACAAGCGCGTGGTATTCAACGAAATCACCAAGAAAGCCATCCAGGAAGCCTTCTCCAAGCCGGGCGAACTGGACATTGACCGCGTCAACGCCCAGCAGGCCCGACGTTTCCTCGACCGCGTGGTGGGTTACATGGTCTCGCCGCTGCTGTGGGCGAAAATTGCCCGTGGCCTGTCCGCCGGTCGTGTGCAATCGGTTGCGGTGAAGCTGGTGGTGGAGCGTGAGCGTGAGATCCGCGCGTTCAACCCCGAAGAGTATTGGGAAGTCCACGCCGACCTCGGCACCGCCAAGGGCGCCAACGTGCGCTTTGAAGTGGCCCGCGAAAAAGGCGAGGCCTTCAAGCCGCTGAACGAAGCCCAGGCCATGGCTGCGCTGGAAAAGCTCAAGGCCTCCAGCTACAGCATCGTCAAGCGTGAAGACAAACCGACCAGCAGCAAGCCGTCGGCACCGTTCATCACTTCCACCCTGCAGCAGGCCGCGAGCAACCGCCTGGGCTTTGGTGTGAAGAAAACCATGATGATGGCCCAGCGTCTGTACGAAGCGGGTTACATCACCTACATGCGTACCGACTCGACCAACCTGTCGCAAGACGCGGTGGCGATGGCGCGTACTTATATTGAAAGCGAATTTGGCAAGAAGTACCTGCCGGAAAAGCCCAACGTCTACAGCAGCAAGGAAGGCGCACAGGAGGCTCACGAAGCGATTCGCCCCTCCGACGCCAACACCGAGCCCAGCAAGCTGAGCGGCATGGAGCGCGACGCTGAACGCCTCTACGAGCTGATCTGGCGTCAGTTCCTGGCTTGCCAGATGCTGCCGGCGCAATATCTGTCGACCACGGTAAGCGTGGGCGCCGGTGATTTCGAGCTGCGTGCCAAGGGCCGTATCCTCAAGTTCGACGGCTATACCCGTGTGATGCCGCAGATCGCCAAGCCTGGCGACGACGATGTGCTGCCGGATATGGCTCAGGGCGATACGTTGAAGCTGATCAAGCTCGACCCGTCCCAGCACTTCACCAAGCCGCCGGCGCGTTATTCGGAAGCCAGCCTGGTCAAGGAGATGGAGAAACGCGGTATCGGTCGTCCTTCGACCTATGCGGCGATCATTTCCACGATTCAGGACCGTGGCTACGTGGCGCTGCACAACCGCCGCTTCTATTCGGAAAAGATGGGCGATATCGTCACCGAGCGTCTGTCCGAGAGCTTCTCCAACCTGATGGACTACGGCTTCACCGCCGGCATGGAAGAGAACCTCGATGACGTGGCCCAGGGCGAGCGCGACTGGAAAAACGTGCTGGACGAGTTCTACGGCGACTTCAAGAAAAAACTCGAAGTGGCCGAGAGCCCTGAGAGTGGTATGCGCGCCAACCAGCCGGTCATGACCGACATTCCGTGCCTCACCTGCGGCCGGCCGATGCAGATTCGTACCGCCTCCACCGGCGTGTTCCTGGGGTGTTCGGGCTACAGCCTGCCGCCCAAAGAACGCTGCAAGGCCACCGTCAACCTGGTACCGGGCGATGAAATCGCCGCGGATGACGAGGGTGAATCGGAGTCGCTGGTGCTGCGTGGCAAGCACCGTTGCCCGATCTGCAGCACGGCGATGGATGCCTATCTGCTGGATGAAAAGCACAAGCTGCACATCTGCGGTAACAACCCGGATTGCAACGGCTACGAGATCGAAGAGGGCACCTACCGCATCAAGGGCTACGAAGGTCCGAGCCTGGAGTGCGATAAGTGCGGCAGCGAGATGCAGCTCAAGACCGGGCGTTTCGGCAAGTTCTTCGGTTGCACCAACCCGACCTGCAAGAACACCCGCAAACTGCTGAAAAGCGGTGATGCGGCGCCGCCGAAAATGGATCCGGTGAAGATGCCCGAGCTCAAGTGCGAGAAGGTCAACGACACCTATATCCTGCGCGACGGTGCTTCGGGCCTGTTCCTGGCCGCCAGCCAGTTCCCGAAAAACCGCGAGACCCGTGCACCGCTGGTGCTGGAGATCGTGCCGCACAAGGACGAGATCGATCCCAAGTACCACTTCCTGTGTGAAGCGCCGAAGAAGGACCCGGATGGTCGCCCAGCCGTGATCCGCTACAGCCGCAAAACCAAGGAGCAGTACGTGCAGACCGAAGTCGACGGCAAGCCTACCGGCTGGAAGGCGTTCTACGACGGTGGTAAGTGGAAGGTCGAGGACAAGCGCCAGGGCGCTTGATTGAGTAATCTGGGAAATACAAAGGCCGCCTTCATAGGCGGCCTTTTCTTGGTGTAGGAGCGAGCTTGCTCGCGAAGGTCGTTAACGATGACGCGAGAAATCTGATACACAGTGGTGCTCTAAAGTTTTTCGCGAGCAAGCTCGCTCCTACAAGCCAGCATCAGGCCTAATTCGTTGTGGAGATTGCCGTCATGGCCAACGAACTCTATACCCGTACCAATCAGAAAATTTATTTCGCGGGTTTGTCCCTGGAGGCCCTTGGCCGTGCCGAGGTGGGGAAGGAGATGAATGCCATCGCGCTGGTCCAGGCGGGGCGTGAAGCCGCTTTGTTTCACCTGTACGGCGCCTTGCTGGGGCTATGCCATGAAATCGCCGGGTTCTACCGCCTGCCCCAGGCAGGTTCGCCCCGTGCTGAAATGATCATGACCCGGGAAGTATTGGACACCATGGCTATCCCGGAATTGGCCGAGCTGGTGGAAATGGCCCAGAGCCCGGACAGTTGGGTAGCGCGCCTGCTCAAGGCACATGCCGACATGTTCCAGCCGCCCCGTGTCCCTCATGTACCCAAGGGTGATGTGACGCAGCCATTGATCATGGCGGTTTCGTTGGAAGCGGAGGAACCCAAGCCTTTGAGTCGCGAAGAGCTGGAAAGCTGGCGCGAGGCGCTGAAAAAGCTGGCATTGCGCTTTCGCGAAGGCCTGAACGAGTGCTGAGCGGGCAAGCCTGCACGCGACAACACTGATATAATCCCACGCTTTCGTGGAGAACAGACTTTTATGCCAACGTCCTTTCTGGAAATTGTTGAACTGCCTGACGGCCGAATCGAGCTGCGCCGGGCTGAGGACGAAGGTTCTCTGGTCACCCTGAACTTCTCCGAAGACGCAAAAGCGTTCCTGCAAGGCCAGCATGTGGAAGTGGCTAAAGCCATGTTGAGCGTCGGGGTGCAAATGGCCGGTCGCCTGGCTGAAGGCGAGCCGGAAAAGGACGATGGCCCAAGGGTTCTTCACTGAGCCCGGTGTAACCGTTCACCCTTATCCCAATCGAATATTCAAGCTCTGCGCATCACCTGTGTGAGCGGCACTGATCAACTGCTGCTTGGCCGTTGCGCTCAACGGGTTCAGCCAGCTCACCACGGTATGGCTGCGGCCCAGGCGCAAGGCTTCACAGGTCAACTGCTGGGCACTCTGTGCGCCCCTTGGCTGCAGCAACAGAATCCTTTCACGGTTGAGGCCGGCATCCCTTAGCCAAGCCTGGGTCAGACTGGCGGGCGGGGCGATCAGGGTCAACCAGCGCGCGTCCTGCTCTTCACTGAGTTCGCGAAGGATCGGCGCCAGCAGGCTCAAGCAGCTCCCGGCAGCACCACGCAACGACAATTCACTGAATACCTCGGGTTCACAGCTCCAGGGAGCTTCGACCGTTTCCTTGAGGAGGGGCGCAAGGGGTTGAGCCATGAAGGCCTCGAACAGCGACAGTTGTGTGTGTTGTGGGGTGTGCACGAGCTGCATGATGTCTCCTTTAGCGGCGAATGACGCCGACACTCAAGCCTTCGATCACCAGGTCCTGGTCTTTGAGGTTCACTTCAATCGGCGCGAACTCCGGGTTCTCGGCCATAAGCCAGACCTTGCTGCCTTCACGCTTGAAGCGTTTGACGGTGACTTCATCGCCGATCCGGGCCACGACGATCTGGCCATTGCGGGCTTCGCGGGTGGTGTGAACGGCCAGCAGGTCACCGTCGAAAATGCCCACGTCCTTCATACTCATGCCGTGCACACGTAGCAGGTAGTCGGCACGAGGATGGAAGAAGGTCGGGTTGATGTTGCAGGACTCCTCGACGTGCTGTTGCGCCAGGATCGGTGCACCAGCGGCCACTCGACCGATGATCGGCAGCGTCGATTCGTCGGCCTTGGCTTCGAAACCAGGGATGCGTATGCCGCGTGAAGCCCCTGGGGTCATTTCGATCGCGCCTTTGCGAGCGAGGGCCTTAAGGTGTTCTTCAGCAGCGTTGGGAGACTTGAAACCCAGTTCCAACGCGATTTCGGCGCGTGTCGGTGGATAACCGTTGTCATCAAGGCAGCGCTTGATAAAAGCCAGAATCTCAGCTTGGCGTGGCGTCAGTTTTAGCATGTTGATCGCTCTGTCTTTTTATACAGTGACTGGGATTATATACAGTGAATCGCGCTTGGCAATCATCCTTTTTTGCGCCTCCGCTGGACGGTCATTCATCCGCGTTACTGCAAGGCGAAGATAGCGCTGCCTACAGACCGTGGAGGATGTGATTAAATAGCGACGAAATAGATGACTGCCCGGCCGGAAAACGGGCGCGCAGGCTTGACAAGACATACCCTGAAACGTATGTTTCAAACAAGTGTTTGTCAGGCGGAGTAGCCATGGCCCAGTCGGAAACCGTTGAACGCATTCTCGATGCTGCCGAGCAGTTGTTCGCGGAAAAAGGATTTGCTGAAACTTCATTGCGGCTGATCACCAGCAAGGCCGGGGTCAACCTCGCCGCCGTGAACTATCATTTCGGCTCAAAAAAGGCCCTGATCCAGGCGGTGTTTTCGCGCTTTCTGGGGCCGTTCTGCGCCAGTCTCGACCGTGAACTCGAACGTCGCCAGGCTAAAGCCGATAACACGCCAAGCCTGGAAGAACTGCTGGAAATCCTGGTTGAGCAAGCCCTGGTGGTTCAACCGCGCAGCGGCAATGACCTGTCTATCTTCATGCGCCTCCTGGGCCTGGCGTTCAGCCAGAGCCAGGGTCACTTGCGACGTTACCTGGAAGACATGTACGGCAAGGTATTCCGTCGCTATATGTTGCTGGTCAATGAAGCCGCTCCGCGCATTCCTCCGATCGAACTGTTCTGGCGCGTGCACTTCATGCTCGGCGCCGCCGCCTTCAGCATGTCCGGGATCAAGGCGCTGCGCGCGATTGCCGAGACCGATTTCGGCGTCAATACGTCCATCGAGCAGGTGATGCGCCTGATGGTGCCGTTCCTCGCCGCGGGCATGCGCGCCGAAACCGGTGTGACCGATCAGGCCATGGCCGTGGCCCAATTGCGCCCGCGCAGCAAATCCACACCCGCCCTCGCCAAGGTTTGACCGTCGCGGGTGTGCGTGGCCGCTTGCATCCGCTAAGCTAGCCGCCATGCCGATTTCAGCTATTTACGCGCAACCCGTTGTACTTACCGTACCTGGTAGGAGTGACGGGTTGTGCGCGTTATTTAAGGAAGATTTATGACTGCTGCCCTGCAAGGTTCTTTGATGGTCGACGTTGCCGGTACCTGGCTGACGGCCGAGGATCGCCATCTGTTGCGCCAACCTGAAGTGGGCGGCTTGATCATTTTTGCGCGCAACATCGAGCACCCGCGCCAGGTCCGCGAGTTGAGCGCGGCGATCCGTGCGGTGCGCCCGGACCTGCTGCTGGCGGTCGACCAGGAGGGCGGACGCGTGCAGCGCCTGCGCCAGGGCTTCGTGCGCCTGCCGGCCATGCGCGCGCTGGCGGATAAACCCAACGCCGAGTCCCTGGCCGAACACTGTGGTTGGATCATGGCCACCGAGGTGCTGGCCGTGGGTCTCGACCTGAGTTTTGCGCCGGTGCTTGACCTCGATTACCAGCGCAGCGCCGTGGTCGGCACTCGCTCGTTCGAAGGCGATCCCGAGCGCGCTGCCGTGCTCGCCGGTGCCTTTATCCGTGGGATGAACAGCGCCGGCATGGCTGCCACCGGCAAGCACTTTCCCGGTCACGGCTGGGCCGAGGCCGATTCCCACGTTGCGATTCCCAATGACGAGCGCAGCCTGGAACAGATTCGCGCCAATGACCTGGTACCGTTCGCACGCCTGAGCAGGCAATTGGCCGCCGTGATGCCCGCCCATGTGATCTACCCGCAGGTGGACAGCCAGCCGGCCGGCTTCTCACGCCGCTGGTTGCAGGACATCCTGCGCGGCGAGTTGCAGTTCGACGGGGTGATCTTCAGTGATGACCTGTCCATGGCGGGCGCCCATGTGGTGGGCGATGCGGCGAGTCGCATCGAGGCGGCGCTGACGGCCGGTTGTGACATGGGGCTGGTGTGCAATGACCGTGCGGCTGCCGAGCTGGCGCTGAGTGCGGCGCAGCGGATGAAGGTCACCCCGTCGGCGCGGATTGCACGTATGCGGGGCCAGGCAGTTGCGTCGACGGACTATAAGCAGGATCCGCGTTGGTTGACAGCGCTTAGCGCGTTGCGCGATGCGCAGTTGATCGACTGAAGACTGCGTCGCGCCCATCGGGGGCAATCCCCCTCCCACATTTGAATGTATTCGCAATTCAATGTGTGGGAGGGAGCTTGCCCCCGATGGCGTTCCGACAGTCAGCGCTTTTCCTGCTTATTGGGCAACGGCGCAAACAGCGCCTCGATATCCTCATTACCCAACTGCCAGTCCCCAGTCGTACGCCCGTCCAGTACACCCGCTGCCAGGTCGGACTTCTCCTTCTGCAAGTGCTGGATTTTTTCCTCCACCGTCCCCCGGGCTATCATTTTGTACACGAACACCGGCTTTTCCTGCCCGATGCGATACGCACGGTCGGTGGCCTGGTTTTCGGTGGCGGGGTTCCACCACGGGTCGTAGTGGATCACGGTGTCGGCTTCGGTCAGGTTCAGGCCGACGCCGCCCGCTTTGAGGCTGATCAGGAAAATCTGCAGCTTGCCGCTCTGAAAGTCCTTCACCGGTGTGCGCCGATCACGGGTCTGGCCGGTCAGCAAGGCGTAGGCGATTTCGCGTTTCTTCAGTTCAGCCTCAATCAAGCTCAGCATCGACGTGAACTGCGAGAACAACAGTATCCGCCGCCCCTCGGCAAACAATTCCTCAAGCATCTGCATCAGGCTGTCGAGCTTGCCCGAGCTGCTGCCGCGGGCGGGTAGAGTGGCGTCGTTGACCAGGCGCAAATCGCAGCACACCTGGCGCAATTTGAGCAGTGCCTCAAGGATGATGATCTGGCTGCGGGCCACGCCCTTGCGGGTAATCTCGTCGCGGACCTTTTTATCCATGGCCAGGCGCATGGTTTCGTACACGTCGCGCTGTGCTTCATTAAGATCGACCCAGTGAATGATCTCGGTCTTGGGCGGCAGTTCCGTGGCCACCTGCTCCTTGGTGCGGCGCAGCAGGAACGGTTTGATCCGACCGTTGAGGTGCTGCAATCGCACTTCACTGGCGCGTTTTTCAATCGGCACGCGGTAATCGCGGTTGAAGCTTTTCACGTCGCCCAGCCAGCCCGGCAGCAGGAAGTGGAACAGCGACCACAGTTCGCCCAGGTGGTTTTCCAGTGGGGTGCCGCTCAGGCACAGGCGCTGCCGTGCATTCAGCTCGCGGGCCGCTTGAGCCGCCTTGCTGGTGGGGTTCTTGATGTATTGGGCTTCATCGAGAATCAGCACGTGCAAGGGCAGGGCGGCGAGATGTTCGATGTCCTTGGGCAGGAGGGCGTAGGTGGTCAGCAGCAGGTCGTGGTCCTGCAGATTGGCGAAGTGCTTCTTGCGCCCGGCACCGTAAAGCGCCAACACCTTCAGTTGAGGGGTGAAGTGCGCCGCCTCATCGAGCCAGTTGGGGATCAGGCTGGTGGGCATCACCACCATGCACGGCCTGTCCAGACGACCGGCGGCTTTCTCGGTAAGAATATGCGCAAGGGTCTGCAAGGTTTTACCCAGGCCCATGTCATCCGCAAGAATTCCACCCACCTCCAATTGGCGCAGCGACTGCATCCAGCTCAGGCCTTCCAGTTGGTAAGGGCGCAAGGTTGCATTCAAGCCTTCAGGCGCCACACAGGTGAAATCCTTGATGTCACGCAGACGCTGGGCAAAGTTGCGGATCTTCTCGCCGCCTTCCCATTGCAGCGGCAGGTCTTCCAGCGGGTTCAGGCGAATCGCATCGGCCTTGGCCAGGCGCAACGTGGTGCTGCCGGCTTCCTGCAGGTAGAACTCGCCGAGCGTCGCCAGTACCGGTTTCAAGCGTCCATAAGGCAGCGCCACCTGCAGCGGACCGTGGCCGTTGGGCAGGCCGGGAATATTCACCAGGATGAGTTCATCATCGCGACGTCGGGCGAGTTTTTCCGGATTGAGGATCTCGGTGTGGGAGCGCATCAAGTTGAGCAGGATCGGCAGCAGGCTCAGCCGTTCGCCGTTGACGATAATCCCAAGCTCCAGGTCGAACCAGTCACGCTCGGGGGCTTCATCGACGCTGGCGTACCAGTCGTCTACCGGGCTGAGGTCGAAACCGAAGTCTTCATCGATCTGCAGCTCCCAGTCCTCGGCCCGCAGCGCGGGGGATGCGTTGAGGGTGAAATTCAACCAGGCGCTGTCATTGACCATCTCGAACAGTTCGCCGGCACTCTCCGGCAGCGCCTTGCTCTGGCGCGTGGCGATCTTGAAGCCGAGCAGGCGCAGTTGCTCGCGATACGCTTGTTCCAGCTCCGGATGGCGCTTGATGCGCAGGCTCTGGGTTTCCTGGCGCACGATGATGTCGGCGTTCTTTTGCCCGCTGACATAATTGCCCAGATAGTTGAACGACAGCGCCGCGCGGTGCTGGATGTAACGCTGCATCTTGCCATTGCGCGGCTCGAACGCGCTGAACTCCACACTGGCCAGCCACAGGCGCGGCACGGGGCGCACATCCTCCATGACCACCTGCGGCAGCACCACGCGGTTATCCAGTACCGCCTGGAGTTTGCCCAGCAACTCGGCGTCCTGGGCCGCCGCCGGGTAGGCCAGGGTTTCCTGGACCTTGAGCAGCACTGCAGCGATATGTTTGCAGTTGGTGTGCACCGGGCAGGTACAGCGGCTGTCCACCAGAATCAGCATGCCCTTGGCCGATTCGCGCAACGAGATGGTTTGCCGGTACACGTTGCTGCCCGACCCTTCGCAACTGGCGGTGATAGTGCTGTCGCCGGACTCGACGATGCGCACCCGATTCTCCAGCGCATAGCGCCGCCCGCGCTCCAGGCTTTGTTCCTTGAAACGATTGGCCCAGGAAGGGGCCAGGGGTTTGGTCAGTGATGACGGGGGCATGGCGCTGGATCAGTCCTGCAGGTCGGGCGGTGGTGCGCTGGGCGGCTTGGCGGTCAGCGAGGTGATCTTGATCAGCAGCGCCAGGTGGCCGCCATCCAGGTAGTTGAGCTGGTTGTTCTTGGTGCGTACATCCTTCTGGCTCAAGTGTTCGCTGGCGATCACGCTGCCGTTGCTGTCGAACTGGTTGATCCAGAAGTCGGCATCGATGTCGGTGAAACGACCCAGCTGCAGGTTCAGCACACCCTCGATAGGGAATTGGCCGAACTGCTCCTGGCCGTCAGTGATGGCGATCTTCACCGGTTGCTCGCCCAGGTTCTGTTCCCAGGCCTTGTGCGCGAGCACGGTGTAGTTGGAATCGGCGCGCAGCTTGTCGACGATGTTACCCAGGCGCGGCGGGCTCATCCGCTCGCCCAGGCGCGGTGCACCGCCATCCCAGTTTTCCGGGGCCGCGCGGCTGTTGATCACAGGCTCCGCATTCTGGCGCACCAGGATCATTTCCACCTGGTAGGGGCTGTCGGCAAAGGCTGAAGGCGCGAGTACCACCAACAACAGGCTCAGAATGCGGAACACGCGCATGGAGGCGTCCTTCAAGCGGATTTCGGAATGAGGCGCTCAAACAGCGCCTCCAGGGTATTGAAGCGTTCTTCGGCACGTTCCATCGGCACCATGAACTTGAACAGCGTAGCCCCTTCGAACTTGTAGCGGTTGGGCTGGCCCTGGATCAGCTTGATCAGTACCAACGGGTCCACCGGCGTCTGGGCTTCGAATTCGATACGCCCGCCTTGCGGCCCGGCGTCGACCTTCTTGATGCCCAACTGCTCGGCCTGCAACTTGAGCAGGGTCAGGCGCACCAGGTTCTTGGTCGGCTCCGGCAACAGACCGAAGCGGTCGATCATTTCCACTTGCAGGTCCTTGAGACCTTCTTCGTCGGTGGCCGAGGCAATGCGCTTGTACAGGATCAGCCGCGCATGCACATCCGGCAGGTAGTCTTCGGGAATCAGCGCTGGCAGGCGCAGGTTGATTTCCGGGCCACCGCCCAGCGGTTGATCGAGGTTCGGTTGCTCGCCCTTGCGAATGGCTTTCACCGCGCGTTCCAGCATCTCCATATAGAGGGTGAAACCCACCGCCTGGATCTGCCCGCTCTGGCCGTCGCCGAGCAGTTCGCCGGCGCCACGGATTTCCAGGTCGTTGGTGGCCAGCACAAAGCCTGCGCCCAGGTCCTGAGTGTTGGCGATGGCTTCCAGGCGCTTTTCCGCATCGCTGGTAATTTGCTGGCGCGGCGGCGTCAGCAGGTAGGCATAGGCTTGGTGGTGGCTACGCCCGACCCGGCCGCGCAACTGGTGCAACTGGGCCAGGCCGAACTTGTCGGCGCGCTCGATGATGATGGTGTTGGCGCTGGGCACGTCGATACCGGTCTCGATGATGGTCGAGGCGATCAGCACGTTGAAGCGCTTGTGGTAGAAGTCGCTCATCACCTGTTCGAGTTCGCGCTCGCGCATCTGCCCGTGGCCGATGGCGATACGCGCTTCCGGCACCAGTTCGGCGAGGTCGGCGGCGCACTTCTCGATGGTCTTCACATCGTTGTGCAGGTAATACACTTGGCCACCGCGCAGCAATTCGCGCAGCAGCGCTTCCTTGACCGTGCTTTTGTTCTGCTCCATCACGAAGGTGCGCACCGACAGGCGGCGCGCCGGCGGCGTGGCGATGATCGACAGGTCGCGCATGCCCGACACCGCCATGTTCAGCGTGCGTGGAATCGGCGTGGCGGTGAGGGTGAGGATGTCGACTTCACTGCGCAGGGCCTTGAGTTGCTCCTTCTGGCGCACGCCGAAGCGGTGTTCTTCGTCGATGATGACCAGGCCCAGGTTCTTGATCTTCACATCGTCCGACAGCAGCTTGTGCGTGCCGATCACGATATCGATCTTGCCTTCGGCCAGGTCGGCAATCGCGGCATTGACTTCCTTGGCCGATTTGAAGCGGCTCATCACTTCCACCGTCACCGGCCAATCGGCAAAGCGGTCGCGAAAGCTGTTGTAGTGCTGCTGGGCGAGCAGGGTGGTTGGCACCAGGATCGCGACTTGACGGCCACCGTGCACCGCAATGAAAGCTGCGCGCATCGCCACTTCGGTCTTGCCGAAGCCCACATCGCCGCACACCAGGCGGTCCATCGGCTTGGGCGCGAGCATGTCGGCGCGCACCGCTTCGATGGTGGTCTGCTGGTCGGGGGTTTCTTCGAAGGCGAAGCCGGCGCTGAAGGTGGCGTAGTCGGCTTTCGGGTCGGCGAACGCATAACCTTCGCGCGCGGCACGGCGGGCGTAGATGTCGAGCAATTCGGCAGCCACGTCGCGCACCTGTTCGGCGGCCTTGCGCTTGGCTTTCTGCCAGGTTTCGGAGCCCAGGCGATGCAAGGGCGCCAGCGCGTCATCGCTGCCGGTGTAGCGCGCGATCAAGTGCAGGCTGGCCACCGGCACGTAGAGCTTGGCGCCTTCGGCGTATTCCATGGTAAGGAATTCGGCGGCCTGGTTGTCGATTTCCAGGGTTTGCAAACCGAGGTAGCGGCCCACGCCGTGGTCGATGTGCACCACGGGCGCGCCTTCGCGCAGTTCGGTGAGGTTCTTGATCACCGCATCGTTATTGGCATCGGCGCGTTTTTCGCGGCGGCGACGCTGCATCACGCGTTGGCCGAACAGCGGGCTCTCGGCGATCAGGGCCAGGGCCGGATCATCCAGCAACAGGCCTTCATCCAACGGTGCGATGGTGATCGCCAGGCGTTCTTTACTGTTTACAAAATCCGGCCAGCTGTCGACGGTCTTCGGTCGCAGCTTCAGGCGCTCCAACAACTCCAGCAGCACCTCGCGGCGGCCGGCGGACTCTGCGGTAAACAGCACGCGGCCAGGGAAGTCGCCGAGGAAGTTGGACAGCGCCTCCAGCGGCTGTGTGGCTTTGGCCTGGATAGCCAAATCCGGCAGCGCCGCTGCGGGGAAGCGCTCGCGGCCACTGCCGGCGTCCACATCCTGCTGGCTGGCCACAACGCGCGGCCAGCTTTTCAGGCGGGCGAAGCAGTCTTCGACCGGCAGGAACAATTCGGCAGGCGGCAATAAAGGCCGGGACGGGTCGACGCGGCGCTCTTCGTAGCGGTTGCGTACGTCGTTCCAGAAGTTTTCCGCCGCCTGCTCGATGCCCGGCAGCGAGAACACCTGGGTGTCCTGGGGCAGGTAGTCGAAGAGGGTGGAGGTTTCATCGAAGAACAGCGGCAGGTAGTACTCGATACCGGCCGGGGTAATCCCGCTACTCAAGTCCTGGAAGATCGGGCAACGGCGGAAGTCCACGTCGAAGCGCTCGCGAAAGCGCGCCTTGAAACGCGTGACCGCGTCTTTTTGCAGGGGAAATTCCCGTGCCGGCAGCAACTTGATCGACTCGACTTTATCGATGGAGCGCTGGTTTTCCGGGTCGAAGGTGCGCAGCGTTTCGATCTCGTCATCGAACAGGTCGATGCGATACGGCAACTTGCTGCCCATCGGGAACAGGTCGATCAGCGCACCGCGCACCGCAAACTCACCGTGCTCGTACACGGTGTCGACGCAGCGGTAGCCGCTGGCCTCGAGGCGCGTGCGCATCTGCTCCACATCAAGCTTCTGGCCGATGTCCAGCACCAGGCTGCTGCCGAGCAGGAATTTGGTCGGCGCCAGGCGATGCAGGGCAGTGGTGATCGGCACCACCAGCACGCCGTGAGCCAGTTCCGGCAGGCGGTACAGGCTGGCGATGCGCTGGGAAATGATGTCCTGGTGCGGCGAGAACAGGTCGTAGGGCAGGGTTTCCCAGTCCGGGAAATGCAGCACCGGCAAATCGGGGGCGAAGAAGCTCAGCTCCTGCTCCAACCGTTCGGCGCTTTGGCTGTCGGCGGTCAGCAGCAGGGTAAAGCGCTTGGCTGCACTGGCAGCCTCGGCAATGGCCAGGCTCAGGGCGGCACCGGGCAGGTTGCCCCAGTGCTGTTTACCTGCCGCGGCAGGGAGTAGCGGTAGACGCAGAACGGGCACGGAAGGTTGAGCTCCAAGCGTTGCGACAAAGTCGGTAATTGTAACGGCCAGAGGTGCCGCCTGTCAGTTGCTGACTGTGCCTATTACGGTTTGTTGGAAATGTAGTGGCTAAGACAAACAATCGTGGGTTTTGACTCAATATGTAGTGCCAAAATGCGCGAATGTTTAGGAGGGTTACGGACAAGTCGGCCTGCTCGTGAAACTAGTGGCCTTCTGGAACCCGCGTATTTCCTGGGCTGTAGCGCGGTGGTATTTTTTTGCAAGGGGTTTTTGTTGCCTGTCGCGCATTGCTCAACGGTCAGTCGGACGACATAATGTAGCCCCTTTTTTCAGCCCCTACATGTGGAAGGTTCCCGTGACTCAGAAGCCCGACCAGTGTCTTGGTGAATGGATCGACCGTGAAGCACTCGCTGAAGCGATGATTCCGCTTATCGGTCAGCTGTACCGCAATAACAATGTGGTGAGCTCGATCTATGGCCGCAGCCTGATCAACCAGTCCGTCATCGCGATTCTCAAGGCGCACCGCTTTGCGCGCCACCGTTCTGCCGACGACAGCGAACTCTCCGTCCACGAAACATTCCCACTGCTCAAGGCCATGAGCGAGCTCAAGCTCGGCGCGGCTTCGGTCGACCTGGGCAAGCTGGCCTACAAATTCCGCAAGGAAGGCGCGGGTCGCAGCGCCGAGCAGTTCGTGCGTGAAGAAATGGCCGAGGTGATTGGCCAGCAAAACGCCGCTGCCCGCAAAGGCACCGACGTGGTGCTCTACGGCTTCGGTCGTATCGGCCGCCTGCTGGCGCGCATCCTGATCGAAAAAACCGGCGGCGGCGACGGCCTGCGCCTGCGTGCCATCGTCGTGCGCAAAGGCGCCGAGAACGACCTGACCAAGCGCGCCAGCCTCTTGCGCCGCGATTCGGTACACGGTCCGTTCAACGGCACCATCGTCATCGACGAAGCAAACAACACCATCACCGCCAACGGCAACCTGATCCAGGTGATCTACGCGAAGAACCCATCCGAGGTGGATTACACCCAGTACGGCATCAAGGACGCCCTGCTGGTGGACAACACCGGCGTATGGCGCGATGCCGAGGGCCTGGGCCAGCACCTTGCCTGCCCGGGTGTCGACCGCGTTGTTCTGACCGCGCCTGGCAAGGGCAAGCTCAAGAACATCGTGCACGGTATCAATCACGCCGAAATCACTGCTGACGACAAGATTGTGTCCGCCGCTTCCTGCACCACCAACGCCATCGTGCCGGTGCTCAAAGCTGTGAATGACAAGTTCGGCATCGTCAACGGCCACGTCGAGACTGTTCACTCGTACACCAACGACCAGAACCTGATCGACAACTTCCACAAGGGCGACCGCCGTGGCCGCAGCGCCGCGCTGAACATGGTGATCACCGAGACCGGTGCCGCCACCGCTGCCGCCAAGGCCCTGCCTGAGCTGGCCGGCAAGCTGACCGGTAACGCGATCCGGGTACCGACGCCGAACGTGTCGATGGCCATTCTCAACCTGAACCTCGAGAAAGCCGCCACCCGTGAAGAGATGAACGAGTACCTGCGCTACATGGCGCTGCACTCCGATCTGCACAAGCAGATCGACTTCGTCAATTCCCAGGAAGTGGTGTCTACCGACTTCGTCGGCTCGCGCCACGCCGGTGTGGTGGACGCCGAAGCGACCATCAGCCAGGACAATCGCGTTGTGCTGTACGTGTGGTACGACAACGAGTTCGGCTACAGCTGCCAGGTGGTTCGCGTGATGGAAGACATGGCCGGGGTCAACCCGCCGGCGTTTCCGCGCTAAGCCTGAGTGTTGAATGAAAAAGGCCCCGACTGGTTCGGGGCTTTTTTATGCCTGCGGGTTTTGTGGTGCCTGGGAGGGCCTCATCGGGGGCAAGCCCCCTCCCACAGTTTGATTTGTGAACACATACCAATGTGGGAGGGGGCTTGCCCCCGATGGCGGTGTTAAGGCCGACCCTAATTGAGCAACTGGCCGCGCAACTCATCAGACAGCCCACTGGGCGCCAGCCAGATGCCCAGGTAAGCCCTCGCCAGTGCGTCATCGCCACTGCTGAACACCACCTGGCCATTGATCTCCAGGTTCAAACCCCGGCCCGGGCGAAAATCCAGGGCATAGCGGTCACCGCTGCGAATATCCCGAAAGCGGGCGTGTAGCTTGTCTATCTCTGGATTCAAGCCGGCATTGGCTTGCTGGCGTTCCAGGGTGGCGCTGGCCGCCTTGATCACATCCGCGCGATCGATGTTGCGAAAGTAATACAGCATCAGGCGCAACGCTTTCTGTTGGTCCCAGGCTTGCTTTGCGGTCAGATCAGCCGGCGCGTACAGCGCCGCCGCATACACATCCGCCCAGAGATAATTGAGCACCGCCTGGTTTTTCAGCGCCAACCCCTCGACCTGCGCGGGGAAGCCAGCCTGCTTGAGTCGGTCTGCATCACTGGCCTGGGCCGTGATCGACATCATCAGCATCAAACCGATAAAGAGTTGTCGCATAATGGCTGATCCTTGAATCGACGCTGCTTTGCGCCCTGTTAGTATGGCAACACTGGCCTACGACGCGACCAAGGGTTAATGTGCGCGGCGTTGAGCCTTATATAGACTGTGCCCCGGTTCACACACTTGAGCCAAATTGTCCTTCATGCCCGCTGGCCGCGGCATGATTTAGCCAGGCGTCCAACCGTACGCCTGGCCTGTTCTGAGGAGTACGCATGGCTGTCTACAACTACGACGTGGTGGTACTGGGTTCCGGCCCGGCTGGAGAAGGCGCGGCGATGAACGCTGCCAAGGCAGGACGCAAGGTGGCAATGGTCGACAGCCGTCGCCAGGTCGGCGGCAACTGCACCCACCTGGGTACCATCCCGTCCAAGGCGTTGCGTCACTCCGTGCGCCAGATCATGCAATTCAACACCAACCCGATGTTTCGGGCGATTGGTGAGCCGCGCTGGTTCTCGTTCCCGGACGTGTTGAAAAGCGCCGAGAAAGTCATTTCCAAGCAAGTCGCGTCGCGCACCGGCTTCTATGCCCGCAACCGCGTCGACCTGTTCTTCGGCACCGGCAGCTTCGCCGACGAGCAGACCGTCGAAGTGGTCTGCGCCAACGGCGTGGTCGAGAAACTGGTGGCCAAGCACATCATCATCGCCACCGGCTCGCGCCCATATCGCCCGGCGGACATCGATTTCCACCACCCGCGTATCTACGATAGCGACACCATCCTGAGCCTGGGTCACACCCCGCGCAAACTGATTATCTACGGCGCTGGCGTGATCGGCTGTGAATACGCCTCGATCTTCAGCGGCCTGGGTGTACTGGTGGAGCTGGTGGACAACCGTGACCAGTTGCTGAGCTTCCTCGACTCGGAAATTTCCCAGGCGTTGAGCTACCACTTCAGCAACAACAACATCACCGTGCGTCACAACGAAGAGTACGAGCGCGTTGAAGGCCTGGACAACGGGGTGATCCTGCACCTCAAGTCCGGCAAGAAGATCAAGGCCGATGCCTTGCTGTGGTGTAACGGGCGTACCGGCAACACCGACAAGCTGGGCATGGAGAACATCGGGGTCAAGGTCAACAGCCGTGGCCAGATCGAGGTGGACGAGAACTACCGCACCTGCGTGACCAACATCTACGGCGCCGGTGACGTGATCGGCTGGCCAAGCCTGGCCAGCGCCGCCCATGACCAGGGCCGCTCGGCGGCCGGCAGCATTGTCGACAACGGCAGCTGGCGCTACGTGAACGACGTGCCGACCGGGATCTACACCATTCCCGAGATCAGCTCGATCGGCAAGAACGAGCACGAACTGACCAAGGCCAAGGTGCCGTACGAAGTGGGCAAGGCGTTCTTCAAGAGCATGGCGCGTGCGCAGATTGCCGGTGAGCCGCAAGGCATGCTGAAAATCCTGTTCCACCGTGAAACCCTGCAAGTGCTCGGCGTACATTGCTTCGGCTACCAGGCGTCGGAGATCGTGCACATTGGCCAGGCGATCATGAATCAGCCGGGTGATCTGAATACGCTCAAGTATTTCGTCAACACCACGTTCAACTACCCGACCATGGCCGAAGCCTATCGGGTAGCGGCCTACGACGGCCTCAACCGGCTTTTTTGAGCGGCTCCGGCCGGTGGCCTGAGCCGGCCGGGGAGACCGATTTCAGTAATTCCCGAGGGTGGCAGTGGCCAAACCGGGAAAGTCTGTAATCAGGCTATCTACGCCGAAGTCGGCGAGCCTGCGCATCAGCGCAGGTTCGTTGACCGTCCACACGGATACATGCAAACCCTGGCGCTGGGCTTTTTCCAGCCGCTCGGGGGTGCACAGCGTCCAGTTCAACGCCAGGTATTCACAGCCATAGTTCTGCGCGACCTTCAACGGGTCGAGCCAGGCATATTCGGCAACCAGCCCGCGTGACAGGTCGGGTGTGAGTTCAACCGCCGCTTTGAGCACTTCCCGCGAACTTGAGGTGACGGTGACTTTGTCCATGAGGCCAAAGCGCACGGCCATCTCGCGGATCGCCAGCACGGTGGTGGCGGCGCGGGTGCGCGAAGCGCTTTTGACTTCCAACTGCCAGTGGTCGAAGTCGCACTTTTCGAACAATTCCTCCAGGCGCGGAATCGGGCAGGGGCTGACCCAGCCCGGGCCGCCTTTGCGCGCATCCATGTTCACCAGGTCCGCCGCCGAGTACTCGACGACTTTGCCGCGTCGGTCGGCCGTGCGCTTGAGGGTGGGGTCGTGGATGACCATCAGTTCGCCGTCCATGGACAGGTGCAGGTCCAGTTCGCAGCGGCGTACGCCGTGCTTGAGGCATTCCTGAAAGCTGGTCAGGGTATTTTCCGGTGCTTCGCCTTTGGCACCGCGATGGCCGTAAATCAGGGTCACAGTTGCTCCTTTGCGCCAGGATGGCTGGCGTCGTGAATACGCATTCAGAGATCGTCGCTTTGTTCTCGCGCCAGGCGGCGTTCCTGGGCCTGTTTCTGCAGGATGTAGCGCGCCAGCAGCTGGCGTTGGGCGTCGGTCATGGATTCGAATTCCGTGCCCACATCGAAGCCGTCGCCCTTGGGATCGCAATGGGTCACTCGCGCGCGCAACAGCAGGCCGAGCGCCTGGGGCATCAGCACCAGCTTGACCGCCAGGTGCGTGTCGGGAGCCAGCGGCGTAGGGTGCTGGAAGTCGATGCCGCCTTCGGAAAGGATCACCGGCTGCGGCGCGCCTACCTCACTGAGCAGCCCGCGGGCCATGACCTGGCTGAGCAGGTCCAGGCGCTTGTTCTGCACTTTGAGAAAGGCCGCCAGGCTGCGGTCTTTTTCGTTGATCTGGCGCAGCAGGTGCTGGGCTTCGAATTCGCTGAGGTGCAATTCGCTGAGCAGATTGAACAGCGGCGAATCATCCAGCAACACTTCCTTGCTCGCCGCGTCGGGAGCCGACAGGCTTTTGATTTGGAGTGCGATCATGTCGTCGATACGGTAGTATTCGCGGCGCTCTTCTTCATCTAATGTCGACATGGCGAACCCCAGGTAACGGTAATGGTCTGAGTGTAAAGCTGCTGACCAGACCCCGCCACCGGGACGTCTTCTTTTCCTCCGAACAAGCCCCGACATGTTCAGACCTCTCTTCGTATTTATCGGCACGCGTTATACCCGTGCAAAGCGTCGCAATCATTTTGTGTCGTTCATTTCCCTGACCTCGATGATCGGTCTCGCCCTGGGCGTGGTCGTGATGATCGTGGTGCTGTCGGTGATGAACGGCTTCGATCATGAGATGCGCACCCGCGTGCTGGGCATGGTGCCCCACGCGACCATCGAGGCCGAAGCGCCCATCAGCGACTGGCAAAGCCTGGCCGCCAAGGTCAAGCAGAACCCCAAGGTGCTGGCCGTTGCGCCGTTTACCCAAATGCAGGGGCTGCTGACCAATGACGGCAAGGTGCAGAAGATCCTGCTCAATGCCGTCGACCCGGCCCAGGAGCGCAACGTCTCGATCATCGACAAGTTCATGCTGCAGGGCAGGCTCGATGACCTGGCGCCCGGCAGTTTCGGCATCATCATCGGCGACAAGGCGGCGGCCAAGCTCGGTGTGAGCGTTGGCGACAAGCTGACCTTCGTCGCGCCGGAGGTCACCGTGACCCCGGCCGGCATGTTCCCGCGCATGAAGCGTTTTACCGTGGTCGGCACCTTTCATGTGGGCGCCGGCGAGATCGACGGCTACCTCGGGTTGACCAATCTCACTGACCTGGCCCGCCTGCATCGCTGGCAGCCGGACCAGGTGCAGGGCCTGCGCCTGAAGTTCAACGACCTGTTCGATGCGCCACGCGGCGCCTGGGAGATTGCCCAGCACCTGGGTGAATCCGAGTACTACGCCCGCGACTGGACCCGCACCCACGGCAACCTCTACCAGGCCATCCGCATGGAAAAAGCCATGATCGGCCTGCTGCTGTTGCTGATCGTCGCCGTGGCCGCCTTCAACATCATCTCCACGCTGGTGATGGTGGTGAATGACAAGAAGGGCGACATCGCCATCCTGCGCACCCTGGGCGCCACGCCGGGGCAGATCATGGCGATCTTCATGGTGCAGGGCACGGTGATCGGCGTGGTCGGCACCCTGATCGGCACCGCCGTCGGCATTCTCGCCGCGTTGAATGTCAGCGCCGCCATCGCCCTGCTTGAACAAGTGCTCGGACACAAATTCCTCAACGCCGACGTCTATTTCATCGACTACTTGCCCTCCCAGGTTCAGGCCCAGGACGTGCTGATGGTGGGCGGTGCCGCGTTGGTCCTGAGTTTCCTTGCCACCCTGTATCCAGCCTGGCGCGCGGCACGTACCCAGCCAGCACAGGCATTACGTTATGAGTGAATCGGGCATGAGTGAAAAAGCAATCCTGAGCTGCCGCAACCTGGGCAAATCCTACGAGGAAGGCCCGGAATCCGTGGTGGTGCTGGCCAACCTGCAACTTGAACTGCACCCCGGCGAGCGCGTGGCGATCGTCGGCAGCTCCGGTTCCGGTAAAAGTACCTTGCTCAACCTGTTGGGCGGCCTCGACACGCCGTCCCAGGGCAGCGTATGGCTGGCCGGTGAAGAACTCTCGGCCCTGAATGAAAAGGCCCGTGGTCAGTTGCGCAACCGCTCGTTGGGTTTTGTGTACCAGTTCCACCACCTGCTGCCGGAATTCACCGCCCTGGAAAACGTGTGCATGCCACTGCTGATCGGCAAGACCGCGATCCCCGAGGCGCGCCAGCGTGCCACCGCCTTGCTGGAGCGCGTCGGCCTCGGCCATCGCCTGGAGCACAAGCCGGCCGAGCTGTCCGGCGGTGAGCGCCAGCGCGTAGCCATCGCCCGTGCGCTGGTGAACAACCCAGGCCTGGTGATGCTCGACGAGCCCACCGGCAACCTCGATTCCCACACGGCCCAGGGCATCAAGGACTTGATGCTGGAGCTGAGCACCCAGATGCGCACCGCGTTCCTGGTGGTGACCCACGACATGAGCATGGCCCGTCAGATGGACCGCGTACTGCATTTGCAGGAAGGTCATCTGGTCGCTATCTGAGTGGCTGCAAGCCCGGTTTTTCGAGGCCGGGCTTTTTTATTTTTTCAGGCGGTGCACGCGAATGTTCAGACCGTTATCGATTTTCATCGGCACGCGCTATACCCGCGCCAAACGCCGCAACCGTTTTGTCTCGTTTATCTCGATGACCTCGATGATCGGCCTCGCCCTGGGCGTCTTGGCGATGATCGTGGTGCTCTCGGTGATGAACGGCTTCCAGCGCGAAATGAGCTCGCGCATCCTTGGCATGGTGCCCCACGCTACCATCGTCGGCGTAAAGCCGATCGATGACTGGCAGCCGGTGGCCGCTGCCGCGATGAAGAACCCGCAAGTGACGGCGGCGGTACCGTTCACACAGATGGACGGCATGTTCTCCTATAAGGGCGCGATGCAGCCGATTGAGATCAGCGGCGTCGACCCGGCCCAGGAAGGCAAGGTGTCGATCGTGGCCCAGCATATCGTGCGCGGCAAACTGGACGACCTGAAACCCGGCGAGTTCGGTGTGGTGATCGGCGACATCACCGCGCGCCGCTTTCGCCTGAACGTGGGCGACAAGCTGACCTTGATCGTGCCGGAAATCAGCACCGCGCCGGGCGGCATCACGCCGCGCATGCAGCGTTTGAACGTGGTGGGTATCTTCAAGGTGGGTGCCGAACTGGACGGTTCCATGGCCTTGATCAACATGGCCGACGCGGCCGAAATACAGCATTGGCAACCCAACCAGGTGCAGAGCGTGCGCCTGGCGGTGACCGACCTGTACGCGGCGCCCAAGGTCTCGGCCGATATCGCCGCCAGCCTCGGCGCGGCGTACAAGGCCGACGACTGGACCCACACCCAGGGCAGCCTGTTCAGTGCGATGAAGATGGAAAAGACCATGATCGGCCTTTTGCTGCTGATGATCGTCGCGGTGGCCGCCTTCAACATCATTGCCACCTTGATCATGGTGGTGAACGACAAGGGCGCCGACATCGCGATCCTGCGTACCATCGGCGCCACGCCTCGGCAGATCATGGCGATCTTCATGGTGCAGGGCACGGTGATCGGCGTGGTCGGCACCCTGATCGGCGGCGTGCTGGGCGTGATTGCGGCGCTGAACGTGAGCGAACTGGTGGGCTGGCTGGAGCGGGTGAGCGGGCAGCATATCTTCAGTTCGGACGTGTACTTCGTCAGTAACCTGCCTTCCGAGCTGCAAGGTGGCGATGTGTTGCTGATTTGCTCGGCGGGGTTTGTGCTGAGCTTCCTGGCGACGATTTATCCGGCGTATCGCGCGGCGAAGATCGAGCCGGCGCATGCGCTCAGGTATTCGTAGTCGTTGAGACCGCTATCGGGGGCAAGCCCCCTCGCACATTTTGACCTCATTTCTCCTGAATAAATGCGGTCCACTGTGGGAGGGGGCTTGCCCCCGATAGCGCCGGCCCGGCTTGCATCAATCTCCCCTGGGCAACTCAATCACAAACCGTGTCCACCCCGCGTCAGATTCACAATAAATCCTCCCCCCGTGCGCTCGCACAATCGATTGGGTAATCGCCAGCCCCAGCCCCGCATGCTCGCTGCTGCCCTCGCGCCGCGCCGGATCGGCCCGGTAGAAGCGATCGAACAGTTTAGGTAATACATCTTTCGGAATACCTTCCCCGGTGTTCTCCACTGTCAGCCTCACGCCGCGTTCATCCTCTGCCAGGCGCACCCGCACCTCGCCGCCCGCCGGGGTAAACCTGAGTGCATTCTCCAACAGATTGGACAGGGCCCGGCGCAACATGCCGCGATCACCGGCCGCGTGGGCGTGGCCTTCACACCCCAACGAAACCTGTGCGTCTTCGGCCAGCAGCGCAAAAAACTCCAGCAGCGCCTCGACTTCATCGGCCAGTGTCAGAGGTTCGCACTTGGGCATCAGCAAACCGTGATCGGCTTTGGCCAGGTACAGCATGTCGTTGACCAATTGCGCCATCCACTGCAACTCCTCCAGGTTGCTGTGCAGCGCTTCACGGTAATCCTCCAATGGGCGCGGCTGGGTGAGGATGACCTGGGTCTGGGTCAGCAGGTTCGACAGCGGTGTGCGCAGTTCATGGGCGATATCGGCGGAGAAGGCCGAGAGGCGCTGGAATGCGTCGTCCAGGCGGCCCAGCATGGCATTGAAGGTCTGCGCCAACTCCGCCAGTTCGACCGGCATCTGTTGCTGCGGCAAGCGTTGCGTCAGGGAGTGGGCGGACACGCCGGCGGCGACTTCGCCCATACGCCGCAAGGGCCGCAGCCCACTGCGCGCCGCCCAGGCGCCGAGCAGCGCGGTGGCCAGGGCCGAGAGGCCGACGGTCAGCCAGATCAAGCGCTGCATGCGTTGCAGAAAATGCTGGTGGTGGGTGATGTCGAGTATCAGGGTCAACTGCGCTGAGCGAGGTTGGCCGGGGCTCAAGGGCGCGTTGTACACGCGATAGGCGGTGCCTGCCTGTTGCAGACTGTGCAGGCCGGGTGCGTCGGGCAACGCAACGCCCGGCGCCTGGTCAAGCCAGCGCTGGCCGGCTGCGGTGATGCGCAAGGTGAGGTCGGGTTGATGGCTGAGGTCGGCGCGCAGTTGGGGTTCGCGTTGGGCGAAGGCCTGCGGCGAGTCGACACCCTGCAACGTGTTGCGCAGCACGACCAGCCGGCTGTCCAATTGCTGTTGGTCCAGCTCGATAAAGTGCGCCTCGCTGGCGTGGTTGAACAACACGCCGGCGAGCAGCGAAACCACGGCGGTGCACGCGGCAAACAGCAGTGCCAGGCGGCTGGCGAGGGACAGGCGCTGGATCACGTGAAACGCTCCTCCAGTACATAGCCCATGCCGCGCACGGTGTGGATCAGCTTGTTGGCAAAGGCATCGTCGACTTTCAGGCGCAGGCGGCGGATCGCCACTTCGATGATGTTGGTGTCACTGTCGAAATTCATGTCCCACACCTGCGAGGCGATCAGCGACTTGGGCAGCACTTCGCCCTGGCGGCGCAGCAGCAGTTCCAGCAGGGAAAACTCCTTGGCGGTGAGGTCGATGCGCTGGCCGCTGCGTTCGACGCGGCGGCGGATCAGGTCCAGGCGCAGGTCGGCCAGTTGCAGGTGGGTGTCCTGCGGCGCGCTGCTGCCACGCCGTAACAGGCTGCGCACGCGGGCGAGCAGCTCGGAGAAGGCGAAGGGCTTGACCAGGTAATCGTCGGCGCCCAGCTCCAGGCCGTGGACGCGATCCTCCACCGCGTCGCGTGCGGTAAGAAACAACACCGGCATGTCGAGGCCGGCGCTGCGCACTGCTTGCAGGATTTGCCAGCCATCACGGCCGGGCAGCATCACGTCGAGGATCAGCAAGTCATAGTCGCCGGTCAGCGCCAGGTGCTGACCGCTGGTGCCGTCGGCCACCAACTCGGTGGTAAACCCGGCTTCTGCCAGGCCCTGGCGCAAATAGTGGCCGGTTTTCGGTTGGTCTTCGACGATCAGCAGTTTCATGTAAGGCTCTTGGCAAAGGATGGACGCTTCCCTGTAGGCGCGAGCTCGCTCGCGAAAAACGTCAACGATAACGCGTACTCTCTGGCTTGACGCGGCGTGCTGATGTTCTTCGCGAGCAAGCTCGCTCCTACCACAATAAGCGGCTGAGCGCGCCAACGGGGTAACCTGACAAAGTTGTAATCTAGCAGTCAGCTCGCTGGCAGCGGGCTTATCTTAGAGTGCTGCCCAAGCGGGTTATGTATTTTTGGAGAAGAGAGATGGCGTTGCGTACACCCCTGTTGCTGGCGGGCTGCCTGCTGGCGTTGAGCTTCAATGCACTGGCTGATGCGTCTCGCACCTACGCGTTTGGCCAACCGGCACCGGCTGACAAAGCCACACGTACGGTGGAGGTGACGCTGCAGGATATTTCCTTCTCGCCTAAGTCCCTGGACGTAAAGGCCGGTGAGACCGTTCGTTTTGTACTGGTCAACAAAGGCCAGTTGCTCCACGAATTCAACCTGGGCGACGCGGCCATGCACGCCGAACATCAGAAGGAAATGTTGCAGATGCAGGCCAGCGGCATGCTCACGGCCACCGGGATGGGCGCTATGGACCACAGTAAAATGGGGCATGGTGCGATGAAGCACGATGATCCCAACAGTGTGCTGGTCGAGCCCGGCAACACCGCCGAGCTGACCTGGACCTTTACCAAGGCCACGGGCCTTGAGTTCGCCTGCAATCTTCCCGGCCATTACCAGGCGGGCATGGTCGGCACGCTGACCGTTGAGTAAGGCGTTCCTTAAGGGCGGGAGCAAAGGCTGGTAGACTGGCGCGGTTTATTTAGCCAGGTTTCCGCCATGCATCCCGCAGCCGAACATTCGCCGCTGGGCAAGTCCAGTGAATACATCTCCACGTACACCCCTTCGTTGCTGTTCCCGATCCCTCGCGCCGCCAAATGGGCCGAACTGGGCCTGAGCGCCGAGACCCTGCCTTACAAGGGTGTGGATTTCTGGAACTGCTTCGAACTGTCCTGGTTGCTGCCGTCCGGTAAGCCGGTGGTGGCCATCGGTGAGTTCAGCATCCCGGCCGACTCGCCGAATATCATCGAGTCCAAGTCCTTCAAGCTGTACCTCAACTCGTTGAACCAGACCGCGTTCGCCGACACCCACGGTCTGGAAGAGACCCTGCGCAACGACCTCAGCGCCGCCGCCGGCAAGCCGGTCAGCGTACGCCTTCGGAGCCTGGCCGAAATCGAGGCGCAAGGCGTCATGGCGTTGCCGGGCGTGTGCATCGATGATCTGGATATCAACGTCAGCAGCTACGAACATCCGCGCCCGGAACTGTTGCGCTGTGATGACTCGCGTGTGGTGGAAGAGAGCGTGCACAGCCACCTGCTCAAATCCAACTGCCCGGTCACCAGCCAGCCCGATTGGGGCAGTGTGGTGGTGGAGTACCGCGGTGCGGCGCTGGATCACGCGAGCCTGCTGGAATATATCGTGAGCTTTCGCCAGCACTCGGATTTCCATGAGCAGTGCGTGGAGCGGATCTTCCTGGACTTGCAGCGCTTGCTCAAACCGGAGAAGTTGACCGTGTATGCGCGGTATGTGCGGCGGGGTGGGCTGGATATCAACCCGTATCGCAGTACCGAGGATGTGGCGTTCCAGAACGTACGCCTGGCGCGCCAGTAAGCCTGCACACAAACCAAATGTGGGAGGGGGCTTGCCCCCGATTGCAGGGGTTCAGACACAGATGCTGTGACTGACACTCCGCTATCGGGGGCAAGCCCCCTCCCACATTTTGCATCGGTGCTTGGTTGGCTGGCAGGTTAGATGCCGATGTTGCCCAGGGTGATCATGATATTGCGCAATGTCCCGGAAATGACCGGGTGTTCAGCGTCGAACTCTATGGCCGCTTGATTCACGTCGTCGGAAATACTGGGCGACTGGGTGGCCGGCTCCAGTTCAAGTTGCACTTCAAACTTGGCAATCAAGGCTTCCAGCGCTTCACGTTTTTCTTCCGGCAGCGGCGGTTCCTGTTCCAGCTGCCCGCGCAGGATCTCGACCTGTTCTTCCAGTTTTTTGCGATCAGGCATGACATTCTTTCCTTTTATCGATAGGCACTGGCATAGACCGCGGCACGCCGGGAAAGGTCTACGAACTGACCTGTAGATTAATCCACCGGCGCCAACTGTGCATGATCCTTGTCAGGGCTTCTCGCCTTTGAGGCGGCGCAGGCGGATGTCGGCCAGGCACGTGCCGAGTTCGCCGAGGTGATCGATCACCGAGTGCACACCTAATCCATAGAGCGCCACGGTGGCTTTGCCGCGCTTGTACTCGCGTTCCTTTTCGCTCAGCGCCTGCCATTGCTCCGGCGCCACGCCGCACAGCGAGCCACAGGATGCCAGGCCGATGGTCCACAGCCCGGCGTTCAAGCCCGATTGCAGCAGGCGCGGTTCGCCGCTGACCAGCACACAGCCCTCCAGGCGTTCGATGTTCAGCTCCATCAAGGCTTGCCAGCAGGCGTGGGGCGCCGGCCAGCGGATGGTGGAAGGCGAGGAGGCCCTGAGCCAGGCGGGCAGGGTAGCGGCCAGTGGGGTGGTGACAGAGGCGGGTAGTTCATCCAGCCAGGCGCAGGGCACGCCTTGTTCCTTCAGGCTGCGCAGGATTTTCAGCGCCCCGGGCGTGGCCTGCGAGTCTGGGGTGGGTGTGTCGCTACGGGCCTGGGAACCGAAGTCCACCAGGCAGCCACTCAGGCCAAACAACACGGCGGTCAACGCGGGGGCAGTGGCGACGGCTATCTCGGCATGTGGCATCTGAACGTCCCTGAAATAGCTGCAACGCTATCGGGGCGGCATGACAAGTGGATGACATGAGGGCGTATTTGTAGGAATTTTGTCCAAATCATGAAAGTCGTTTCCATGCGGCTGCCTAAATCGACACTTCCGTCATATACTGACGGCCTTATTCAGGGCATAGCGCCCATGACAGACCATTCAAGGAGCAAAAGCTATGCGCTGGAGCCAGTACATCGCTCAGTTGTCGCTGTGTGCCACCGTCCTGTTGGCACCGTTCGCCGCCCAGGCCGCGACGGAAGATGATCCATGGGAAAGCGTCAACCGCCCTATCTTCACCTTCAACGACACCGTTGACACCTACGCCCTCAAGCCAATCGCCCAGGGCTATCAGTTCGTCACCCCGCAATTGGTGCAGGACGGCATTCACAACTTCTTCCGCAACATCGGCGATGTCGGCAACCTGGCCAACAACGTGCTGCAACTCAAGCCGCATAACGCTGGCGTCGACACGGCCCGTCTGCTGGTCAACACCACGTTCGGCGTGCTGGGCTTTATCGATGTCGGCACCAAAATGGGGCTGCAGCGCAGCGATGAAGACTTCGGCCAGACCCTCGGCTACTGGGGCGTCGGCAGCGGTCCTTACGTGATGATCCCGTTGCTCGGCCCAAGCACGTTGCGTGACGCGCCTTCCAAATACGTGGACAGCTACACCCAACCGTACCGCTACATGAACGATATCGGCTGGCGCAACAGCACCTTTGGCCTGAACGTGGTCGACGTCCGTGCCAGCCTGCTCGACAGCGAGAAGCTGATCAGCGGCGACAAGTACACCTTTATCCGTAACGCTTACCTGCAGAACCGTGAGTTCAAGGTCAAGGACGGCAAGGTTGTCGACGACTTTTAAGCTGTGACGTTTTGAAATGAAAAAAAGGCGACCTTTGAACGGTCGCCTTTTTTTGTGCGCGCTGATCAGCGCATTTTCAAAATCTTCAGGCCCAGATGCTGTTCGTCTCCCGCTGCCCTGGCCCACACCACCTCTGTATCGGCTTCAAGGCCTTTGAGTGCGGCGTGCTCGGAATCAATGCGCACGGTAAGCAAGTCACCGACGCTGAACTGGCGAGGTGCCTGCACCTGCATGCCTGAGCTGGAAAGGTCCAGGCAGACCCCTGCAATTTCCTGCCCGGCGTGGATCAAGGACACATCGGCATCCACCCGCATGCGGATGAAGTCGCGTTTTTCGGCGTAGTCGCGCTCATGTTCGCTCACAGCATCCATCCTTACTTTGGGTTGTGGTCATGAGCGTTCTTATAACTCCCGGTGATTTGCGGTGTAAAGACGTTCGGCGACCATCGGCATGAGCTTGAAACCCCTCACGGATGGGAGTACCGTCTGCGCCTTAGAAGGGCACCTCTGCTTTACGGTTGTGCATGGGGTAAATCCCAATGCTTTGTAGGACAGAGAGGCTAGAAAGCGAATCCAGTACGTGAGCCCGGCCATTGTCGAGCCACCTACGCCAACCTAATTCTGGCGCCGTTTGCCCACATGCAAAAAACCAGTGCCACGCTGCTGATAATCGATGACGACGAAGTAGTGCGCGCGAGCCTCGCGGCCTATTTGGAAGACAGTGGCTTCAGCGTCCTGCAGGCCGGCAACGGCCAACAGGGTCTCCAGGTATTCGAGCGCGACCAGCCCGACCTCGTGATCTGCGACCTGCGCATGCCCCAGATGGGCGGCCTCGAGCTGATTCGCCAGGTGACCGAGCTTGCTCCGCAGACGCCGGTGATTGTCGTGTCCGGTGCCGGGGTCATGAACGACGCCGTTGAAGCCCTGCGCCTGGGCGCCGCCGATTACCTGATCAAACCCCTGGAAGACCTGGCGGTGCTGGAACACTCGGTGCGTCGCGCCCTGGACCGTGCACGCCTGCTTCAGGAAAACCAGCGCTACCGCGAAAAGCTCGAGACCGCCAACCGCGAGCTTGAAGCCAGCCTGAACCTGCTCCAGGAAGACCAGAACGCCGGTCGCCAGGTGCAGATGAACATGCTGCCGGTGAGCCCCTGGACCATCGACGATTTCCAGTTCGCGCACCAGATCATCCCGTCGTTGTACCTGTCGGGGGATTTTGTCGACTATTTCCGTGTGGATGAACGGCGTGTGGCGTTCTACCTGGCCGACGTGTCCGGCCACGGTGCATCCTCCGCGTTTGTCACCGTGTTGTTGAAGTTCATGACGACGCGGTTGTTGTTCGAATCCAAGCGCAATGGCACCTTGCCGGAGTTCACCCCCTCCGAGGTGCTGGGCCACATCAACCGGGGCCTGATCAGCTGCAAGCTGGGCAAGCACGTGACGATGGTGGGTGGCGTGATCGATGAAGAAACCGGTCTTTTGACCTACAGCATTGGCGGTCACCTGCCGATGCCGGTTTTATACACTCCTGACAGTGTGCGTTACCTGGAAGGGCGTGGCCTGCCAGTGGGCTTGTTCAATGAAGCCACCTATGAAGACCACATCCTGGAACTGCCGCCGACCTTCAGCCTGACGCTGATGTCCGACGGCATCCTGGACCTCCTTCCAGAGCCTACACTCAAAGAGAAAGAAGCCGCCTTGCCCCAAAAGGTCAAGTCGGCGGGCGGCAGCCTGGATGGTCTGCGGCAGGTTTTTGGATTGGCCACGCTAGGGGAGATGCCGGATGATATCGCCCTATTGGTGTTGAGCAGGAATCTTTGATGAGTACCGGAAGAATCCAATTCGCCGAGCAAGACGGGACCTTCGTCCTGAAGTTTGTCGGTGAAGTGCGCCTGACCCTGTGTTCGGCGCTGGATGCGACGATCGAGCGGATCTTCACAGCGCTGAACTTCTCGGCGATCGTGATCGATCTGACCGAAACCCGCAGCATCGATAGCACCACCCTGGGCCTGTTGGCCAAGTTGTCCATTCTGTCGCGGCAGAAGGTCGGCCTGTTGCCGACGGTTGTCACCACCCACGAAGACATCACCCGGCTGCTGCAGTCCATGGGTTTTGACCAAGTGTTCAACATCGTTGACCGCCCGATCCCCTGCCCGGAATGCCTGACCGACCTGCCGTCGCAGGACCAGTCCGAGGAAATCGTAC
This sequence comes from Pseudomonas sp. CFBP13528, assembly GCF_005233615.1. Taxonomy (NCBI): domain Bacteria; kingdom Pseudomonadati; phylum Pseudomonadota; class Gammaproteobacteria; order Pseudomonadales; family Pseudomonadaceae; genus Pseudomonas; species Pseudomonas sp. CFBP13528. Next base: position 87,423 of record NZ_QGAJ01000013.1, on the reverse strand, counting down.
GGATCAAGGTGCTCGAAGCGCACAAGATCCTCATGGGCCTGAACGAGTCCAACCGCGAAGCCTTTCACGACCTCGTCAACGCCCTCGAGCGCCACTGACGACCTCCCTGCCGGAACACATTTCAATGTGGGAGGGGGCTTACCCCCGATTGCAGAGGTTCACACACAGACTCTGTGCCTGACACCCCGCTATCGGGAGCAAGCCCCCTCCCACATTTGATTTGTGACTGGCTAGAGACTGGCGCACACAAAAAAGGGCGGCACCCGCGAGGGTGCCGCCCTTTTTGTCGCCGTCCGCCTTACAACTTGGCAGTCAACAACGCCTCCAGCTTCTCCTGATCCCGCGCAAACTGACGAATCCCCTCCGCCAGCTTCTCGGTGGCCATCGCATCCTCGTTGGACTCCCAACGGAACTGCGCCTCCGTCATATGCACGCGCGCTTCACCGGCATGGCCTGGCGACAACTTGCGCTCCAGCTTGCCTTCATCCGCCGCCAACTTCTCCAGCAGGTCCGGGCTGATGGTCAGGCGATCACACCCAGCCAGTTCCTCGATCTGGCTGAGGTTACGGAAGCTCGCACCCATCACCACGGTTTTGTAGCCATTAGCCTTGTAGTAGTTGTAGATACGCGTCACCGACTGCACGCCCGGGTCATCGGAACCCGTGTAGTCGTTGCCGTTGGCCTTCTTGTACCAATCGTAGATGCGGCCCACGAACGGCGAAATCAGGAACACACCCGCTTCGGCACAGGCCACAGCCTGGGCGAAGGAGAACAGCAGGGTCAGGTTGGTCTGGATGCCTTCTTTTTCCAGCTTCTCGGCGGCGCGGATGCCTTCCCAGGTGGAAGCGATCTTGATCAGCACACGGTCACGGCCAACGCCGGCTTTGTCGTACAGATCGATCAGACGGTGCGCACGCTTGAGTATCGCGTCTTCGTCGAACGACAGACGGGCATCCACCTCCGTGGAAATACGGCCCGGCACGACTTTCAGGATCTCTTGACCCACCGCCACCGCAAAACGGTCACTGGCCAGGCCCACATCGCCGTTGCAGTCCTGCACACACTCATCCAGCAGCTTTGCATAGCCTGCGATCGACGCGGCCTTGAGCAGCAGGGAAGGGTTGGTAGTCGCGTCTTGCGGCTTGAGCTTGGCGAGGGTAGAAAAATCGCCGGTATCGGCTACGACGGTGGTGAATTGCTTGAGTTGTTCCAGCTTGGAAGTCATGGGCGTGCTCTGTCCTTTGGGTCTGATGACATTACCCGAGCGCTGGCAAGCGCTCAAGGGCGCAAATGCGTCAGGTCGTTTGCGCGGGGCAACAACCTGAAAACAGCCGTTTGAATACCGGCCGTACTGCTCAATAGGAGGCCAGAATCCATGGCAGGTTCAACCCAACTGCCCGATAGCGCCTTCATAGCCAAACACCACCCCAAATGTGGGAGGGGGCTTGCCCCCGATAGCAATGTGTCAGCCAATCCAAAACTATCTGACCCTCTGCAAGCCAACCAGTCACCGCCCTTCCAACAACTCCCCAGCCTGATCCAACAACGCCAACGGGTCCGCCGCCTTATGAATATCCACCGACAACAACTGCCTGAACCTGCGCGCCCCCGGAAACCCGGTGCCCAACCCCAACACATGCCGGGTGATGTGATGCATCGTCCCACCACTGGCCAAATGCTCCGCAATATAAGGCCGCAACTGCGCTAAGGCTTCTGCCCGACTGATCACCGGCGCCTCGCTGCCAAACAACCGCTGATCCACTTCCGCCAGCAGATACGGATTGTGATAAGCCTCCCGCCCCAGCATCACCCCATCAAACGTCTGCAAATGCTCCTCGCACTGCTCCAACGTCTTGATCCCACCGTTGAGATTGATCTCCAACGCCGGAAAGTCCCGCTTCAACTGCGCCGCCACGTCATAACGCAACGGCGGAATGTCGCGGTTCTCCTTGGGCGACAACCCCTCCAGAATGGCAATGCGCGCATGCACGGTAAAACTGGTGCAACCGGCGTCCTTCACCGTCCCGACGAAATCACACAACTCGGCATAACTGTCCCGGCCATTGATGCCGATACGGTGCTTCACCGTCACCGGAATCGACACGGCATCGCGCATCGCCTTCACACAGTCCGCCACCAGGGCAGGGTGCGCCATAAGGATCGCGCCGATCATGTTGTTCTGCACCCGGTCACTGGGGCAGCCGACGTTCAGGTTCACTTCGTCGTAGCCGGCGGCTTCGGCCATACGGGCGCAGGCGGCCAGATCAGCCGGCACACTGCCGCCTAATTGCAGCGCGAGCGGGTGCTCGGCTTCGCTGTGGCGCAGGAAGCGCTCGTGATCGCCATGGAGGATAGCGCCGGTGGTGACCATTTCGGTATAGAGCAGGGCGTGTTTGGAGAGTAAGCGCAGGAAGTACCGGCAGTGGCGGTCAGTCCAATCCATCATGGGGGCGACGGAGAAGCGGCGGGAGAGTGGGGCGGTTTGTAAGGGCATGGGGGATCTGAGTCAGCGAGGCGAATGGGGCGCAGTTTATCAGGAACGGATCTTGGGTGCCGGAGAGGCAAGTTTTGCGCGAATTACCACTTCGAACGAGGGCGTTGCCGTGTGTGGAATACGCCAAGGATCTGCAGTCGATCGCCCCGCACTCTATACGGGATCAGATAGGACCAGTTGGGAACTGCCCATTCGCGGGTATGTTTTACCGCGACCTTCGCGGCCCATGGAAGGAAACTGAGCCAGCCCGTCGACGCTGACGAAAATGGCATCCGAGAAGTCGTCAGCGGCTTTTGGGTTTTCGAGAGCGATATAGTTCGCTTCGTCTTCCAGGTTTTTGAGTGCTTTTTCAAGCCACTCAACCCGCATTCCGGTTCCAGCGCCTAGCGCGCATTGCTGCCACTTGGTCATCATTGGCGAATTTGCCTTCGTCAGCTTCCTTTATTGCCAGCTCGATCTGGGCGGTCAGCGTTTTTTCGTGCTCGATGTAGGCGCGAAGAACGTCCATCGCCAGGTAGCTCGCTGTCTGACCGTTGGTTTTGGCCAGTTCGGCGAGAGAGTTGGATAGGTCTTCCGGCAGGTTTAGGGATATTCCAGTCATGGCGGCCTCGATGGTGGGGCATCTTATCACCATGGAGCGCTAGGTTGGATCAGCAGTTCGTCGTGAGGCGTATCCTGAATTGATTCATTGCTTTTTGGTGCCGGGGGTATTGTGGTCGGCCCCCCCCCGATACCCTGATATTCTCAGCTTAGATGATAACAAGGAATACGTGTTATGGAAGAATTCGGTTTCGCAAAGGGGTATGCGCAGATTTCATACGAGCGGCTAATTCTTATTCAATCTAAAATAGAATTTGGCGGGCTTTGGCAGTTAAATGGTAACTATTATATTGTCTGTGTAACCCTTGACGAGGCAGTTTCATCTGAAGGGTTGCCTTTGAAAAGATGGTTTGATGATTACTGCCGAATGGTAGCTTATCAGGTTGATTTAGTAAAAAGCCCGCCGCAGGGGGCGACCCGTATTCCTGCTAGGACTGCTAAACAATTATCTCAATTACACGGTGTCCCTCTGAATATTTCAGAGTTTCATCGGGAGTTGCGGCGTCAGCTTCCTAGGTTTTTTACTGCTTTTAAAATCGATGATCATCCAACATTTCTACGTATCATTTCTCCCGTTAGGCTCGATGGAGAGTCAAGGCAGCTTATAAAAATTGCTATAGCTAATCTTGGGATAAGTATTAGGTTGGAGTTTCAGGTCAATCCCGGAGATTTTCCGGGAGTGCATGCTCCCGATTTTTACTTTGTGGATCAACGTCTAAAAGGTTGGCCGTCGAAGCTGGTGACTGCACAAGAACTAAGTGAGCAGCAATGGTTCGATGATCGGCTGTCATTGTTTTCAACTGAGCAGATGGAGCCTTCACGATATATTCCTTCGGTCGGCGGTAAGCAAGCGGCGTGTTTTATTGATTGTTTGCTTGGCAGGCCGAGTAATATTAGAAATTATTTGACTACCTATAATTCAATATATATATCGCCACCATTTAGTGACCTAGATAGTTTGCTTGAAAGCTTTTCAATTACCATTCGCGAGTTGGTTTCGTTAATCAATACGGGGCGTGTCATTATAGTTTTACCTGCCGAGCTTCATTTTTATGATCGGGAGATGCTTGCGACGTTGCTTGATCACGATCAAAGCAAGTTTGTGCTTAATAAACAGCTTGCGGCAGCTACAGTTGCAGACGGAAGGAAGAGAAATCCTTTGCTTTATCCAGCTTTGGATAACGAGGGTCGACGCTATTTACTTGACTTGCTTGGCAAGGACAGTATTGGAGATGGTTTTAGCGGGATGCAGTCGGTACGCAAATATCTCGGTTCTAGCTGGGCATCTTTGGAAGCCGATTATTCAACCCAAGGAGCCAGAGCTGGATTGCAACATGGCATGGGGCGGCTCTTGGCAGAGATAATTTCAGGAAAAAGTGGAAAATATATAAATCCTATTATTTTGGAGTGCTCAACCTCTGTCGACTGGGCGGCGGCACTTAACGCAAATTATTGTCCTGTGAAGTCGGATGGTTTTGATATCGAGCCTTTGGTTGAGTTAAGCGCAAGTTTTATTACGGGTGTGCCGCGTGTGCCTATTATTGATACGGCATCCCATTTAGGGGTTGTCGTAGAGGAGTTGCTGGTTTTAGATGGGGATACCCCTATCAGGGATGTAACGAGTGCTTTTAGTTTTGAGGATGTCTATCGTCTAAATTGCATGTTAAAGGAACAAGGATTTAGTGCTGAAGCAGTCGGAACTTATGTTGCAGTTATTAATGATAAGGTAAAGGCGTTGGAGAAAGTCGAGCGGGGTGCTAAAAAGCGGGATTTGCTTACGTTGACCGCCGCATTGGCTCCTGCGTTGATGGCTGGTCCCGCAGCGGCCTGGGTTCCAGTAGCGGTTTGGTTTATACAGCGTATGTTGAATAACGATTCCAGAGTGGGTGACCCAGTTAGCGATTGGTTGAGAGCAAAAAATGCTTTTACTACCAGCGACGCAGTGTTTGTCAGTCGTTTACGCAAGAAAGAGTAACGGCGGGATATTGGGAGAGCAGACTACGAAATCCTATGGGATATTTCCCACACTTTTCTCAGCTTGCCCCTCAGACCACCCCTAGCTAACCTCCACAAGCCGCTGCCAATCCAGCGGCCGGATGTGGAAGTCCGATCAAGCTGAAGGCGCTCAATCGCCCATAAACACCTACCGGCGTTTTTTTACGTCTGTATGATTGCTTATGGCGGCTGTGCGCGGGGCACTTCGGTGCGCCGGGTCCTTTAGCCCTGGTCTTCCACACCTGCGCACAGCTGCCACCCCTCATGTGGAAGTGAGATAGGCAGTTCCTTAAACGCTAAAGGAGCTTCGCCATGTACAAGGTCACACCTAATCCGCCTTATGCTTCAAACGCCGCATCCTCTGATTCCAAACTTCAAGCCGCAGCCCAGCGAGCAATCCATCATCACTTACCCCAGTCCGACGACGCTGCGCCCACCGAACACCCAACCAACATCCTATTCCTCGTCAACCCAACCCTCGACCCCGAAACCCTCCTGGCCAACGCCGCCGAAAACCTCGCGTCCGCCAACGAAATGGCCGCCACCTTGGCGTTCGATCTCGACGACTCCCAGCGCGCCATCGCCCTGGGCATTCAACAGTTAATCGAGTTGAGTTCGCTGCTCGTTGATCGAGCCCAGGAGCAAGTTGCGCCTGTAGCCGCCTCAGTCAAAGCCTGACAACAACCCCTGCCGCCTTACCCAAGGCGGCAACCTGAACTCATGCTGTCCCGCAGCAAAGTTTCATAATTCCCTGCGCCGTTGAGGTCTACGATTCCCTGCAAGAGAAGACCCCAGCGCCTCCAGCCCACAGGGAACTGAAACCATGATCTCGAACCTCGTCAAAGTTGTGATGATCACCAGCACGTTGCTGTTGAGCGCTTGTTCATCTTCACCAGCCGTGAGCAGTGACCCGTGCTTTTCAGGTGGATGCCAGGCGTTTGGCGACCACAGCCACAGCAAAGCCGCCAAGATGAATTTTGGTGGTAGTGGACTGGGGAGTAGTTATGGGGAGTATGGGGCGGGGTTGTTGCATGATGATTGATGCAGTGATGGTCAGTCAGTTGTGTGGTGACTGACCTACTGCTATCGGGAGCAAGCCCCCTCCCACATTTGATTTGTGGTGGGGGCGCAAGTGTGGGTGTTAGTGGCCGCCCTTCATGCGGCGGGCGATCAGGTAGAGGCCCAGGCCGATCAGGGCTGTTGCGGCGCCGATGTAGCCGGTGCTGGTCCAGCCGAGGCCGGCAGTGATGGCCATGCCGCCAAACCACGGCCCCAGGGCATTTGCCAGGTTGAACGCGGCATGGTTAGACGCTGCTGCCAGGCTTGGCGCTTCGTGGGCGATGTCCATCAGGCGAATCTGCAACGGTGCCGCCAATGCGACCATGGTGCCCACCAATCCCATGCTCAGCAGCACGCCCCACAGCGACGCCGCGGCGAAGGGGAAGAACAGCAGCACGGCCATCGACCACACCAATATCAAGCCCACCGCCCGGAACTGCATGCGATCAAACAGCTTGCCACCGGCAATGTTGCCGATGATGCCACCTACGCCAAACGCTGCCAGGCCGAACGGAATCCACTGCGGCGACACTTTGGTCACTTCCAGCATGGTCGGCGCCAGGTAGCTGAATACGCAGAACATCCCGGCAAAGCCAATCGCGCCGATGGACAGGGCCATCCAGACTTGGGGTTTGGTGAAGGCGCGCAGTTCCTTGCGCGGGTCGCTGCGTTGTTCGTCGTGGCGGTGGGGCACGAATTGCCAGACCAGGGCGATGGTGAGCAGGGCGATCACGCTGACCAGGGCGAACGCCGAGCGCCAGCCCAGGTGTTGGCCGAGGAAGGTGGCGATGGGGTTGCCCAGCAGCATGGCCAGGGTCAGGCCCATCATGACGCGGGCCACGGCGCCGGCGCGTTTGTCGGTGGGCACCATGCTGGAGGCGACCACGGCGGCGATGCCGAAGTAGGCGCCGTGGGGCAGGCCGCTGATAAAGCGGAAGGCCACCAGCGAGCCGAAGGTGGGGGTGAAGGCGGTGGCGAAGTTGCCCAGGGCATAGAGGCCCATCAGCAACAGCAGCATGTGTTTGCGCAACAGCTTGGCGCCGAGGATGGCCAACAGCGGGGCGCCGACCATCACACCGAGCGCGTAGGCGCTGATGGCGTGGCCGACTTGCGGTTCGCTCAGGCCCAGGTTCTGGGCGATGTCGGGCATCAGGCCCATGATGGCGAATTCGCCGGTGCCGATGGCGAACGCGCCCACGGCCATGGCCGCTTCCATTTTGGCGGCACTGCGCGCGGGCAGCAGGTGCCCGGGTGTTTGCTGGATAGACATGGATCGCTCTGTTTGGATGAGGTGCACGAAAGACAGTCGCCGATGCTACGCAGGCGACTGTGAAGGTGTCTAGAACAGCCTCGAGCACGAGAGTTCCGGGCCTGTGACCCCACGTCGCGGCTGGCAGTCTTGACACTGGTGCGATAAAAGCCGCGATTTAGCGGTGTCAATTGGCCAAACGGCGCATAAACGCCGTTTGGCGTGATATTCTGCGCGCCGTCCTGGTCTAGGCTTTCCTTGGTGCGTACACCCGTATACGTCCCAGCGGTTGGCTGTCGCCCAGGTAGCTGAAGCCAATAATGATAAGAAGTCAGCGCAGAAGGGACATAACAGTGAGGTCGATCCATCGGCCTTGTGTGCCCACCCTGCAGCCTTTATGTGAATGTGCAGACCCCGCGGTACGTTGCCTGACGTAGCGTGGTCGAGGGTTACTCATGATCGGGGGCGGTAGGGCGGATGGCGTTTTATCATAGGTGCTACTGATGTTTAAAAAAGTAAACACTGCCCTGCTGGGGCTGGCTTTGTCGATGGGGATCACGTCCGTTCACGCGGAAGAGGCAAAGAAAGTCGATGTGCTGCTGATCGGCGGCGGCATCATGAGCGCGACCCTGGGTGTCTGGCTTAACGAGCTGGAACCGGACTGGTCGATGGAGATGGTCGAGCGCCTCGATGGCGTGGCCGAAGAGAGCTCCAACGGCTGGAACAACGCCGGTACCGGTCACTCGGCCCTGGCCGAGTTGAACTACACCCCGGAAGACAAGAACGGCAACGTTGAGATCCCTAAAGCGGTCGAGATCAACGAAGCGTTCCAGATCTCCCGTCAGTTCTGGTCCTGGCAGGTCCAGCAGGGCGTGTTGAAGAACCCGCGTTCGTTCATCAACTCCACACCGCACATGAGCTTTGTGTGGGGCGATGACAACATCAAGTTCCTGAAAAAGCGCTATGAAGCGCTGAAGGCGAGCCCGCTGTTCGCCGGCATGCAGTACTCCGAAGACCCGGCGCAGATCGCCAAGTGGGTCCCGCTGATGATGGAAGGGCGTGACCCCAACCAGAAAATCGCGGCCACCTGGAGCCCGATCGGCACCGACGTGAACTTTGGCGAGATCACCCGCCAGTTCGTTGCCCACCTGCAAACCACCCCTAAGTTCGACCTGAAACTGTCGAGCGAAGTGCAGGACATCACCCGCAACGAAGACGGTTCGTGGCGTGTGAGCTACAAAAACCTCAAAGACGGCACCAAGACTGAAACCGACGCCAAGTTCGTGTTCATCGGCGCTGGCGGCGGTGCCCTGCACCTGCTGCAAAAGTCGGGCATTCCTGAAGCCAAGGAATACGCCGGCTTCCCGGTTGGCGGCTCGTTCCTGGTGACCGACAACCCGACCGTCGCCGAGCAGCACCTGGCCAAGGCCTACGGCAAGGCTTCGGTGGGCTCGCCACCGATGTCGGTTCCGCACCTGGACACCCGCGTGCTGGATGGCAAGCGCGTGATTCTGTTTGGCCCATTCGCCACCTTCTCGACCAAGTTCCTCAAAGAAGGCTCGTACCTGGACCTGCTGACCAGCACCACCACCCACAACATCTGGCCGATGACCAAAGTCGGTATTCGTGAATACCCACTGGTCGAGTACCTCGCCGGCCAACTGATGCTGTCCGATGACGACCGCTTCAAGGCGCTGCAGGAATACTTCCCGAACGCCAAGCAAGCCGACTGGCGCCTGTGGCAAGCCGGCCAGCGTGTGCAGATCATCAAGCGTGACGAAGAGCAGGGCGGCGTGCTGAAGCTCGGTACCGAAGTGGTCAGCTCCGCTGACAACTCCATTGCCGGCCTGTTGGGTGCATCGCCAGGCGCGTCGACCGCGGCTCCGATCATGCTGACCGTGCTGCAGAAAGTCTTCAAGGACAAGGTAGCAAGCCCGGCCTGGCAGGAAAAACTGCACCAGATCGTGCCAAGCTACGGCACCAAGCTGAACGACAGCCCTGAAGCGGTTGCCAAGGAGTGGGCTTACACTGCCGGTGTGCTGCAACTGACGCCACCGCCAGCGATCCCGCAACTGGCTGCTCCACAGGCCACCGAGGCTGCCAAGCCTGCGGCTGAGCCTGGCAAGCCGGCGTCTGACCTGGCGCTGTAAGTAACGCCTGATAAAAAGCCCGCTGAACCGGTGACGGTCAGCGGGCTTTTTTGTGCGCGGCGTTCAGACCCTGAAGTGCCTGACTTGCTCATACACGTGCAGGGCCAGTGCGTTAGCGGTGTCGCACAGCAGATACAGATGCTGCGCGGGGAGGGCCGCCAGCTCTGTCATTTGCCTCAGCCCTTCGCCCATGCGGCTCTCCTCCATCAGGCCCACGGCCACGCCGCTGCGTACGCAAGCCTCTACCGCCGATGAGTTAGGGCTTTCCAGCAGTACTCGATGGTAAATCCCGTGATCTTTCAGCGCCTGTAACGCTGCCGCTCGATAGGGGCAACCAGCGATGGGCACGGTGATGGGCAGCGGCGCGTTTGGCGGATAACTGAATTGCTCGGCTGCCACCCATAGCGGTTGCACCGGCCCCAAGCGCTCACCCTGTGCCAGCGGCTGTGCGCTGACGGTGATTGCCAGATCCAGTTGGTTTGCCGTGAACAGATTCAACAGTTCGCCACTGGTGCGCGCTTCGATTTCCAGCTCCAGCAGCGGGTTGTCGGCAATCAGTCGCGGCACGAATGCCTGGATGAAGGCGGGCGCGTAAGTATCGGGCACACCCAGGCGGATCTTACCCTGCATGCGCTGGGGCATCAGCGAGATCAGCAGACGGTCGTGGCTTTTGAGAAATTCGGTGGTTTCGCCCAACAGTTTTCTGCCGTACAGCGTCAGGTCCACGCCCTGGTTGCTGCGGCTGAACAGGCGCTGGCCGACCTGATCTTCCAGTTTCTGAATCTGCGTGGTCACGGTGGAAGCGCTGCGGTGCACATGCTCGGCCGCTTCATTGAAGCGACCAAAACGCGCGACGGCGTGAAAGGTACGCAGTAGATCGATATTCAGCTGTTTGGCCATGGTTCGACTTTTACGGATTGATAGTGCAGGTTATTCAAATATACAGAAGAGTCTCCTGTCCCTAGCCTTGAAGTCAATCGATTAAGGCTGGAGGGCTGCATGAAGCGATCAACCCTGGGTTTGCTGCTGTTGCAAGGGGCGTTTGTCCTGTCGTGGAGTTCGGGCTATATCGGCGCCAAGCTTGGCACCCAGGACGGGGGGGCGTTCAACCTGCTGTTCTGGCGATTCCTATTGGTATCGCTGTGCCTGGGGCTGTTCCTGAACGTCAGACTGTTGAAGGTTTCATGGGCGCAGATCCGCCATTACGCCGTCATTGGTTGCCTGTCGCAGTTTTTGTACCTGAGTTGCCTGTATGTGGCGATCCAGAACGGTCTGCCGCCAGGCATTGCGGCGATCATCGCGGCGTTGCAGCCGTTGATGACAGCGGTATTGTCGACGGGCAGCGCCACCGAGCGCAGCGGCGGCTGGCAATGGGTGGGGCTCGTGATCAGCTTTGCCGGCGTTGCGATGGTGATAGCCGGGCAGTATAGCCATGGCCCAACCCAGGTAAGCCTGGCCATGTATGGGCTGCCACTGGTGTCGGCACTGGGGCTGACGCTGGCGACGCTGTACGAACGCCGCTCGGTGCAGAGCGAGAATGTCGGTTTGCTCATACCGCTGTTTATCCAATCGCTGCTGAGCCTGATCGGCTTCACAGGCGCTGTGTTGTACACCGATACCTTGAGCATTCCCCATGACACCGACGTACTGGTTTCGATTGTGTGGTTGACGGTGTTTTCCACCTTTGCTGCTTACTTGAGCCTGTGGCAGTTGCTGCGCGTGATGACGGCCACCCAGGTTGCCGCGTTGGTCTACCTGGAGCCCCCGGTCACCCTGGTATGGGCGGCGTTGATGTTCGGCGAGCGGATTCATGCCTCGACCTATGCCGGCATCGCCGTCGTCATTGCCGGGCTGGTTTTATTGCGCCTGAAGCGACCGACCGTCGCGTGCACGTCTTGAGGCCTGGGGGTTCAGCAATCTGACAGACATCTCCTGTTAAAAATAAACCATGCCCGAGCAGGAGGCCTGGCTGCAACAAAGGGGGAATTCTTACTGATGCAGGTACGGGGCGATTACGCCCGAGGGTTTTGTATGTTGCTACGTTATGCGGCAATGGCGGCGTTAGTCGTCGCGTCATCCGGGTGTGTGCAAGAGCGTGTCGTACATGAACGTCGGCCGGTACAGCATGAGTATGTGGAAGTCGTGGCGCCCCAACCGCCGCCGGTGCAAGTGATCGAAGTCGAGCCGGCGGCGCGCGAAGGTTATATCTGGTCACGCGGCTACTGGCGCTGGCAAGGCGGGCGATATGTCGCGGTGCACGGCCATTGGGAGCCGGTGCGCGAGGGTTATCGCTATGTGCATCCGCATTGGGTACAGCGTAATGACGGGTATCACTGGCAGGTCGGTGGCTGGATTCGCTGAACCCCGAAACAGACCGACTCAACCAATGCGCTTCATACCCGTCGCCTTGACCGCGTTGAGGTCGAAGGTGGCGGTGTACTCGCAGCCGGCCGCATGGGCGCAACGCTCGATCAGGCAGTCGGCAAAGTCTGCCTTGTTCGCCACGAACTTGCGCAGCGCCTGCCAGATGATATCGGCGTGCTCAACAGTGAGCTCGCGCGTGTGCAGCAGGGTTTCCAGCACCATCACCACATCGCTCTTGGCTGATTGATAGCAGGACTGCAGTACCCACACCAACTCCACAATGGTCACCAGGCTGACAAAGCCCGGTGACGCGGCAGTCAGTGATTCGATCAGTCTGGACGCCTTGGCTGATTGCACCGGCTCGTCCTGGGTGACGTAGCGCACCAGCACGTTGGTATCCAGGCCGATCATCCGGCTTTTGCTCCCTGGGCCGCGATGGCTTGGTTCATGTCCTCGATGGACACCGCATTGGCAGGCTTGCGAATCAGACCCTTGAGGTCGGTGACGGTTTTGCTCGCGGCGATCATGGAAAACTTGCCGTCTTCCATTTCGACGAATTCCACCCGGTCGCCTGTTTCCAGGCCGAGGGCTGTCCTGACCTGGACAGGGATGGTGATTTGCCCTTTTGATGTAAGCGTGGCGGTTGCCATAGTGAAGATCTCCATCGTGATATTCCTTACCTTAGGGTAAGGAGTGATAGAGGACAATATCCGTTGGTCCATGGGTTGCTCGCAGGTGTGGGTGAGTCGGTACTAAAACCCTAGTCCGAACCCTCGATCCCCACACCTTTGGCCATGCGCCAAACCGATACAAACTATGACCGGCCGCGCCGGCTCACTGCACCACGCGATAGCACGGCACATACGCCGCGCCGCCCGGTAGCTTCATGCGGTGCTGGGCGACAAACGCCTTGAGCAGCTCATCCAACGGTTTCATGATCGCCGGGTCGCCATGAATCTCGTACGGACCGTTTTCTTCGATCAGGCGAATACCTTTGTCCTTCACGTTACCTGCAACGATCCCCGAGAACGCGCGACGCAGGTTCGCCGCCAGTTCATGGGGCGGCAACGCATGGCTCAGCTGCAGGCTGGCCATGTTTTCGTGGGTCGGGTCGAAGGGGCGCTGGAAACCTTCGTCGATCTTCAACAGCCAGTTGAAGTGGAACGCGTCGTTGCGCTCGCGCCGGAACTGTTTGACCGCCTTGAGCCCTGCGGTCATCTGGCGCGCGACTTCGGCCGGGTCGTCGATGATGATCTGGTAATGCTTCTGCGCCGCTTCGCCGAGGGTAGCGCCGACGAACGCGTGCAGTTGTTCCAGGTAGGGAGCCGCATGTTTGGGCCCGGTGAGCACCACCGGGAACGGCAGGTCGCGGTTGTCCGGGTGCATCAGGATGCCCAGCAGGTACAGGAATTCCTCAGCGGTGCCCGCGCCGCCGGGGAAGATGATGATGCCGTGGCCGACACGCACGAAGGCTTCCAGGCGTTTCTCGATGTCCGGCAGGATAACCAGCTCATTGACGATCGGGTTCGGCGCTTCGGCGGCAATGATGCCAGGCTCGGTCAGGCCCAGGTAGCGGCCACTGGTGATGCGTTGTTTGGCGTGGGAAATGGTCGCGCCTTTCATCGGCCCTTTCATGACGCCGGGGCCGCAGCCGGTGCATACGTCGAGGCTGCGCAGGCCCAACTCGTGCCCGACTTTCTTGGTGTATTTGTATTCTTCGGTGTTGATCGAGTGGCCACCCCAGCACACCACGATCTTCGGTTCGACCCCCGCGCGCAGCGTACGGGCGTTGCGCAGCAGGTGGAACACGTAGTCAGTGATGCCCTGGGAGTTGCTCAGGTCGATGCGCTGGCTGTCCAGCTCGTTCTCGGTGTAGACGATGTCACGCAAGGCGCTGAACAGCATTTCGCGCGTGCTGGCGATCATCTCGCCATCGACGAAGGCGTCGGCGGGAGCGTTGAGCAGTTCCAGGCGTACGCCGCGGTCTTGCTGGTGGATGCGCACTTCAAAGTCTTTATAGGCATCGAGGATGGTCTTGGCGTTGTCGATATGCGCGCCGGTGTTGAGGATCGCCAGGGCGCACTGGCGAAACAGGGCATAGACGCTGCCGCTGCCGGCTTCACTCAGTTGCTGGACTTCACGTTGTGACAGGGTTTCGAGGCTGCCCTTGGGGCTGACGGCGGCGTTGATGACTTGACGTTGGGGCATTCTGATTCCTTGAAAGCACAGCCACCGCATCCACGAAAGACGCGATGGCTTGAGAATAATGGGCGCCGTATACGGTCGCACGAGACGGTTATTTACCTCAGGCGCAAGGCCGAGCGCAAATGCCGTCCAGCACCATCATGCCGCAGAACTTACTGGATCAGCTTCCAGTTTTTGTAGAAAACCCGACGCAGGGTAAACACCAGGCCGGCAAAACCCGCGATCACGGCGTTAAGCACGGAGGGCACCCGGGTTGGCCGCACGATATCAATGAACAGGCAGTAACGTTTCGCATCGTTCTTGTTGAAAGACGCATGCATCAGCGTGTCATCGAAGATAAACAGCGGGTCGTCGTGCCAGTAGTGCTTGTGCTTGCCCACCTGGATATACACGCCTTCATGGTGCGGTGCCGGCGCCATGTTGTAGAGCACACGGAACATCATGCGCAGGGGCCCGAAGTGGAACGACGTCGAGCGGTTCTCATTGAACACCGACACGCCGATGGTCTTCACGAAGGGCAGTTTCTTGCGCAGTTGCGGGATGTTCAGGGCGGTTTCGATGGGCCGACCGTACCACTGGAAAAACAGCATGCCGCGTTTCTTCTCGGCCATGCGGGCGTCCAGGTAACCGATGATTTCTTCCTTGCGTGCCATGGCGTCGTTGATGACCTGTTGCAGGTCTTCGCGCCATTCGGGCGGCAGGTCTTGCATCGTGTAGACATGCCGGTTGCGGGCGCTCAAGAGGTCGAGCAGGGTGTTGAACGGCGCCAGCACCCAAGTGTTGCGGCCGTTGCCGATGAAATATTTCTTGATGGTGCTGCGGTCGTAGAGGCCGTTGCGCAAAAAATCATAAACACCGCAGAGCACCACCAGCAGTAGAAACACCAGGCAGGTGCGCGGAAAACAGTAGATCAATAGCAGAACGCCGACGACCCAGGCGAGGGACACCAGCTTTTTGCCGACAGCGTTTTTGCTCATGAAACCTGGCTCCAAACCTGAAACATAATGAAACAATATCGTCATCATAGGGGTTTCTGTCGTCCTTGAGCGTTTTAAATAGTTCGAAAATTGTTAAGTCGGTGCACAGTTTGTAACGGACATCAGGGCTGTCAGGGTCTGCGGATTGAATTTTGAGATCGGAAGATTTGCGTCTATCGTGACGCTTCGGTTTTTCAGGCGTCATAGACCGGTACGATTGAAGTTGAATGGCCACCATTGGCCTTCGGCACCTTGGAAGAGGCAGAATTTTTATGATCATCAAACCGCGGGTTCGTGGCTTTATCTGTGTGACCGCTCACCCTGTTGGCTGTGAAGCGAACGTCAAGGAACAGATCGACTACGTGACTGAAAACGGCACCATCGAAGGCGGCCCCAAGAAGGTGCTGGTCCTCGGTGCTTCCACCGGCTACGGCCTGGCCGCGCGCATCAGTGCTGCGTTTGGCTGCGGCGCCGATACCCTGGGCGTGTTTTTTGAGAAAGAAGGCGAAGAAGGCAAGTTGAGCTCCGCTGGCTGGTACAACAGCGCGGCGTTCGAGAAGTTTGCCGTGCAAAAGGGCCTGTACGCCAAGAGCATCAACGGCGACGCGTTCTCCGACGAGATCAAGCGCCTGACCATCGAAACCATCAAGAAAGACCTGGGCAAAATCGACCTGGTGGTCTACAGCCTGGCCGCGCCACGCCGTACCGACCCACAAGGCGTGGTGCACAACTCCACCCTCAAGCCGATCGGCAAGGCTGTGACCCTGCGTGGGATCAATACTGACAAGGGCGTGGTGGTCGACACTACGCTGGAGCCGGCGAACCAGGAAGAAATCGACGGCACCGTCAAAGTCATGGGCGGTGAAGACTGGCAGCTGTGGATCGACGCCCTGCGTGACGCCGATGTACTGGCCGAAGGCGCCAAGACCACCGCGTTCACCTACCTGGGTGAGAAGCTGACCCAAGACATCTACTGGAACGGCTCCATCGGCGAAGCCAAGAAAGACCTGGACAAAAAAGTCCTGACTCTGCGCGACAACCTCGCTGCGCTCAAGGGCGACGCCCGTGTGTCGGTGCTCAAGGCCGTGGTCACCCAGGCAAGTTCAGCAATCCCGATCATGCCGCTGTACCTGTCGCTGCTGTTCAAGGTGATGAAAGAGCAGGGCACTCACGAGGGTTGCATCGAGCAGGTGTACGGCCTGTTCAAGGACAGCCTGTACGGCAGCGAGCCGAAACTGGACGCTGACGGCCGTCTGCGTGCCGATCTGGCCGAGTTGGAGCCAAAGGTTCAGGACGCCGTGGCGGCGCTGTGGAACCAGGTTACCGACGACAACGTCAACGAGATCAGCGATTTTGCCGGCTACAAGGCTGAGTTCCTGCGCTTGTTCGGTTTTGAGGTCGATGGCGTGGACTACGAAGCGGACGTGAACCCGACCGTCAAGATCAACGGTCTGGTTCAGGCGTAATTAAATGATGCAACGGTGGCGGCCTCGATAACTCGATTATCAGGCCGCTGCTTGCTGCTGCCGATATCAGGCATATCTGGATTCAGCCAGGCGATGTTTTGCCTGGGTGAAGTCTGATCGCCGGATATTCACCAGCTCATTCTCCCAGAGAGGATTGAGCGGCACGTGAAAACCGCTGTCTTTGGCGGTTTTTATCAGCTCAGCCATTTCCCTGCTGTCACGGATGATGCTTATTTCATCGAATCTGCCTAGTTTTGACGGCAGGAAAAACGTCGCCGGGTAGTTCGCGGCCACTTCCGTCGCCGGGCTGCCCGAGTCCGCATTGTGGTGGACCACCCGCTCTGCGTCCCCGACCAGCGTTTGATTGATGATGCCGATCATCTCCCGTATTCGCGGCGTGGCATTGCCTAGATCGGCGTCCTCTTTCTTGTAGAAATTCGCTGCGCTGGCAAAGTCTGCGCGCAGCTCCTCCGGCACCTGTTTATACGCATTGATTCGTTCCTTGAACACGCTGTGAGCGACATCCGGTACCGGGAGCTTATCCTGGGCCCCGTAGTCACTCAGGTGCGGTGCGACCATGTGCAGATCGTAATCGGCAGTCAACGGCTTGCCCTCTGCCTGTTTGGCCAGTACTTCAAGCGGCTTGCCCTGGTGGGTGATCAGATAAGTGTCGGCGTCAGGCGAAACAGAACGGGCTTGAAATGTATAGCGTTGCCCGCTCGGCCCTTGGGCGCTCAATTTCAGCGTGCCTTCCTCGCCTGTTGCGGCCAGTTCAGTGATATGGCCTAGGTTCACCAGTTCATTGAGGCGATGGCTCGAGAGTTTCAGCGGGATCGGGACTGCGTGGCGTCGCTCGACGCACTCCAGAATCTGCGCGTTGGCCTTGGCGACTTTTTCCGGTGCACTCTCCAGCTTGCTGAATGCCTGGTCGGTACAGATCAGACCTGCCTGCGGCCCCCAGTTGGCACTTTTGCCCTTGATGTGGAAGTCCTTGGTGGGGTGTCCGGCTTCTATCAGTCCGGTAGCCACGGACTCGACTGGACGTATGCCGATGATGGAGTTGGTGGTTGCCGCGATCTGTTGCAAGGGTTCAAGGTGGCTCGAAACTATCCCTGTTTGCTTTTTTACCCGCTCGATCAGGGTCTGGCGCGGGCTGTCGGACTCCCCGGCAACGCTGTGTTCCTGAAGGGACTGATTGCGTTGCAAGGCTTCCAGGCTGAGTGCGGAAGGTGATGTAACACTGAGACTCGTGGCTATCATCGGAATACCCCTATGTCACGTCTTGCGGCAGTGTTGGGTGATTCCGTTCAGTCAACGTTCTCCTTGACAGGGCTGACATTAAAAGAGATTGGCCCCGGATGGGGAGGCGTGGTGAACATTCAGAACGATCCTACTCGTGCCTGCCTTCTGCTGCGCCTCCTAGCGCGCCCACTTCTCCATGACAAAATCGACCAAGGCCCGCAGCTTGGGCAGGCGATAACGGTCTTGGCGATACAGCAGGTGCATGGGGCGGCTGGGGAGGTTATAACCGGTCAGCAAGGCAACCAGCTTGCCGCTCTCCAGGTCCGGTTGCACCAGGGCATCAGCCAGCATGATGATGCCCATGCCGTTTACCGCCGCCTGGCGCAAGCCTTGGGAGCTGTTGATGGTCAGTGAGCCAGCCACCGGAACCTCTACCTCGCCTTCGTCCCCCGTCATGCGCCACAGTTTGTCGGTGTCGCGCCAGTTGTCGGTCGCAGGGTAGGCGAAAGCCAGGCAGTCGTGATGCTGCAGGTCAGCCGGAGTCTGCGGCGTGCCACGCCGCGCCAGGTACGCAGGGGACGCGCAGAGGGTGAGGGTGTAGGCCTGCAGGGGTCTGGCGATCAGGCTGGAGGTTTCCAGTTCGCCGAGGCGGATCGCCACGTCGAAGCCGCTGTCGACCAGGTCCATCCGCTCATTGCTCAACACCACATACAGGTTGATCAGCGGGTAGCGCTGGGAAAACTCGCTCAAGGCCGGCACGAGACGTTCGGTGCCGAACACGGGCGGCGCGGTGATACGCAGGCTGCCTTTGGGCGCTTCGCTGTGAATCTGCTCCGCCAGTAGCTCGGAGTCGGCCACCAGCCCCAGCACTTCCAGGCAGCGCTGATAATACTGCCCGCCAAATTCCGTAAGGCTCTGTTTGCGAGTGGTGCGTTTGAGCAAACTGACGCCCAGTCGGTGCTCCAGCGCACGCAGATGGTTACCGACCATGGTCGTCGACATCCCGCACTCGTGCGCGGCGGCGGTCATGCTGCCGGTCTCGACAACCTTCACATACACCGACATGGCCTGGAACAGATCCATTATCAAGTCCTGGTTTAAAGTAATTGTAGGAATTCGCAGTTTATCCAGCTGTGGTGGCTAACGATACTCAAACACCACAACGATGCACTGGAGCCCGCCCCATGACTGCCGCCTGCCTGATGAGCACCTATCAACCCTTGGCCCTGAGTTTCACACGCGGTTTGGGCACGCGTCTGTGGGACCAACAAGGTCGCGAGTACCTGGACGCGGTCGCGGGCGTGGCCGTGACCAATGTCGGCCATTCCCACCCCCGGCTGGTAACGGCCATCAGCGAGCAGGCCGGCCTGCTGTTGCACACCTCCAACCTCTACAGCATTGACTGGCAACAGCGTCTGGCCCTGCGCCTGACCCAACTGTCCGGGCTTGACCGCGCGTTCTTCAACAATTCAGGCGCTGAAGCCAATGAAGCAGCGCTGAAACTGGCACGCCTGCATGGCTGGAAAAAAGCCATTGAGCAGCCCTTGGTGGTGGTGATGGAGAACGCTTTCCACGGGCGCACGCTGGGCACCATGGCGGCCAGTGACGGGCCATCAGTTCGCCTTGGATTTCAACGTCTGCCAGGGGATTTTCTGAAGGTGGGTTTTGGTGATCTGGACGCATTGAAGCGCATCACCCAACAGTTGGGTACGCGCATCGCCGCCGTGCTGCTGGAGCCGATCCAGGGCGAAAGCGGTGTGTTACCGGCACCGCCCGGCTACCTGAAAGCCCTGCGCGATCATTGCACGCGTCACGGCTGGCTGATGATGCTTGATGAAATACAAACCGGCATTGGCCGTACCGGTGCCTGGTTCGCCTTTCAGCACGAGGGCATTGTCCCCGACGTGATTACCCTGGCCAAAGGGCTCGGCAACGGCATACCGATCGGCGCCTGCCTGGCCCGTGCCGGCGTCGCCGAACTGTTCACGCCAGGCAGCCATGGCAGCACGTTCGGTGGCAACCCGCTGGCGTGCCGCGTCGGCTGCACGGTGCTGGACATCATCGAAGAGCAGGGGCTGTTGCACAACGCTGCGCGGCAGGGCGAGCGCTTGCTCGATCGCTTGCGCATGGAACTCGATGGGCACCCGCAAGTGCGGGCGATTCGCGGCAAAGGCTTGATGATCGGGATTGAACTGGCCAGCCCTTATCGCGACCTTGCCCAACGTGCCGCCCAGGAGCACGGGCTGTTGATCAACGTCACGCGGGGCAAGATCATTCGCCTGTTGCCGCCGCTGACGTTGCACAGCAAGGAAGTGGAGATGATCGTACGAGCCATCACCCGACTGCTGGCTTGAAATGCAGCCAAATGTGGGAGGGGGCAAGCCCCCTCCCACAGAGTTCTGCGCTGCTTTTCAGATTCCATTCAACCACTCCTGATTCAGGGTCTCGGTATCCCCCAGGTACTCCAGCAACCACGCCATGGCCGGGGACAGTTTGTTCTGTGCCCAGGCCACGCAGGATGGGCTGGCCGGGAAGGGGCGGTGCAGTTGCAGCGCCACCAGTTCGCCGCGCTCGATCCACGGCAGCACCTGATGCGCCGGGGCCATGCCGACGCACAAACCATCGCGCAGGCAATCGAGCGCCGAGGACCAGTTGGGCACCACCAGGCGGCGCTGGTTGTCCAGGGTCCAGGTGTCCCGTTTGGGCAGGTTGCGCGAGGTGTCGGTCATGCACAGGGAGGCAAAGGGGCGCAGTTGATCGTCACTGAGCAGGCCGCTGACCGTTGCCAGGGGATGTTTGGCGCTGACCACACACAACCAGTTCAACAAGCCCATGTCACGAAAGCTGAAGTGGCTGGCCACCGGCACCGCGCTGGTGGCGCCGATCACAATGTCGGTGCGCTCGTCCGCCAGCGCATCCCACACCCCGTTGTACACCTCGTACTCCAGCAGTAATTCCACTTCGGGGAACTGTCGATAGAAGTCCAGCACCAGTTGCCGACAGCGTTGCGGCTTGACGATGGAATCCACCGCCACCTTCAGCTGACCGCTCCAGCCATTGGCCACTTGCTGGCACAGGCGCCGGGTGCCGAGCATTTTTTTCATCACCCCGCGGGCTTCGTCGATAAACAGGCGGCCGGCGGGCGTCAGCTCCACGTCACGGTGGCGTCGTACAAACAGCGGCACCGCCAGCCACTCTTCCAACTGACGCACCGTATAGCTGATGGCCGACGGCACGCGATGCAGTTCCTGGGCGGCGGCGCTGAAACTGCCGTGGCGTGCGACGGCATCGACCACATCCAGGGAATATTCGGACCACATGGCAGCTGCCTTCAAAATTATTGATCAGACTGTCCAATTATTATCGCTTCACAGGAAAACTACCAGCTTCATAATGGGCGCCAGTCAGCAAATAGTTTGATGGCAGGTTCTACAAGGCTTCAATGAAAAATTCATTTGGTTTCACTTGGTATCTGGCGGGGCTGAGCATGCTCGGTTATCTCGCCATGGACATGTATTTGCCGGCGTTTGGCGCCATGGGCGAGCAGTTGCAGATTGGCGCCGGGGCCGTGGGCGCCAGCTTGAGCATTTTCCTTGCCGGTTTTGCGCTCGGGCAGCTGCTGTGGGGGCCATTGTCCGACCGGCTCGGGCGCAAGCCGGTCCTGCTCATGGGGTTGAGCCTGTTTGTGCTGGGGTGCCTGGGCATGTTCTGGGTGCAGACCGCGCCGCAGCTTTGGGCATTGCGCTTTATGCAGGCGATCGGCGTGTGCTCTGCGGCGGTGAGTTGGCAGGCCCTGGTGATCGATCGCTACCCGGCGGACAAGGCTCACCGCGTGTTCGCCAGCATCATGCCGCTGATGTCGCTGTCGCCGGCGTTGGCGCCGTTGTTGGGCGCGATGGTGTTGAATCATTTTGGCTGGCAGGCGATTTTTGGCGTGTTGCTGGGGGTGTCGCTGCTCCTGCTGTTGCCGACGGTGTTCCTGCGCAGCGCGCCGAAGCGTCAGACGCACCAACCCGTGCGCCTGGGCTATGCACAGCTGTTCACTTCACGGGTATTTACTGGCAACGTCATGATATTTGCCGCCTGCTCCGCCAGTTTCTTTGCCTGGCTGACCGCTTCGCCGTTCATCCTCGGTGGCATGGGCTACAGCCCGAGTGACATCGGCCTCAGTTACGTGGTGCCGACCCTGGCCTTTCTTGTCGGCGGCTACAGTTGCCGCAGCGCCTTGCAGCACTTGCCGGGCAAGACCTTGCTTCCGTGGTTGCTTGCTTTCTATTGCCTGAGCATGGTGGCGTTGTACCTGGTTGCAACCCTGACAGTGCCGACCCTCACCACCTTGCTGATTCCGTTCTGCCTGATGGCGCTGTGCAACGGGGCCAGCTACCCGATCGTGGTGGCGAATGCGCTGATGCCGTTTTCGGAAAACTCCGGCAAGGCGGCGGCACTGCAAAACACTCTGCAACTGGGCCTTTGCTTCCTGGCCAGCTTGTTGGTGTCGTCAATGATCGAGCAACCGTTGTTGATCACGGTGATGGTGATGCTGGCGACCGCGCCGTTGGCGGTGTTGGGTTACTGGTTGGCGCGGCCGAAGGCGCAGTGCTCTGAGCTGGCAACTGATCTGAAGTGACAATGCGGTCGAAAATGTGGGAGGGGGCTTGCCCCCGATAGCAGTGGATCAGCCAGCACATTTGGCGCTGATATAGCGCAATCGGGGGCAAGCCCCCTCCCACATTTGGATTGAGTTTCTTCAGCTAGAACGTCACTTCCATGTTCAGCGTCGGCGTTGATGTACGGCTGCCCCGACCGCCGTCCACGCCGAACTTGTTATGCCAGTATTCATAGCCCACGCCGAGGTACAGGTTCGGCTTGACGCTCTTGCCCGGCCGCACCGCCACCATCAATGCGGTGCGCATCAGGGCTTCCGGCGCGGTATCGCGGCCATGATAGTCCTCGCCTTTCTCCCCCACGTAATTGATGAATCCCTGGAATTTAGCCGCATGGCTGGCGATCTCGAACGGGCGCATCCAGGTCAGGTTGAGCATGTAGGTGTCGTCGAAGGTGTGGTTCGATTCCCTGGCGCCGGGAATCCCGGTGTGGTTCTTTTCCTTGTAGTACATCAGGCTCAGGTCCAGCACACCGACGGTGTCCCACTTCAACGTAGGGCCGATGACCAGAGCACGTTTTTTCGCGCTGGCGAAGTTGTTGTTGCGGTTCGCATCGAAGCCCAGTGTCAGTGCGTAATCCTTGATCAGCCCGGTACCCTGCGGCATAGCCAATACCCGTGAAGCGTAGAGCTGATGGCGGTACACCGCGTACACCTCGCTGCCACCGCGGTCGGTGCCCTTGCGTGGGTCCTTGCTGTCGGACAGGAACACATCGAGATTCAGAAAATTGCTGCCGTATCGGTAGCCGCTGGCGTGGGTGAAGCTGTAGATGCGCTTGCTGAAGTCGTCGGGGTTGTTCGGGTTGGTGAAGTGTTGGCCGTAGCGAAAACCTACGCTGTTGTTCATCCATTCCACTGCGACAGCCTCCCCGCCGCCGAAGAGGGTCAATGCGACGGTTGCGCCCTGCAATGCCTTTTTCATTCTGTTGGGTCCTTTGGCGTTCTGGCTCGTGACGGCCGGATTGTTTTTGTAACGCCGCGGCAGGGTATCTTGTCTGACTGATTGTATACAACTCTATGGACATACAGTCTTAACATTGCATACAGTGAGCGCACAACAAAAACAGAGATCCCCTCACCATGACTATCCCGAAGGCGTCACCGCAGCGGCCCGAAGATGAGAATCTGGGCGTCGCCGCCAACATGGCTTACGGCCTGCAGCATGTGCTCACCATGTATGGCGGCATCGTTGCCGTACCGTTGATCGTCGGCCAGGCGGCCGGGTTGTCGCCAGCGGATATCGGCCTGTTGATCGCCGCGTCGTTGTTTGCCGGTGGCTTGGCCACGTTGCTGCAAACCCTTGGCCTGCCATTCTTCGGGTGCCAGTTGCCGCTGGTGCAGGGCGTGTCGTTCGCCGGTGTGGCGACCATGGTGGCGATCGTCGGCAGCGACGGGGCAGGGGGCGTGCCGGCGATTCTCGGCGCGGTGATGGCCGCATCGTTCATCGGTTTGTTGATCACCCCGGTGTTCTCGCGCATTACCCAGTTTTTCCCGCCGCTGGTGACCGGTATCGTAATCACCACCATCGGCCTGACCCTGATGCCCGTGGCGGCGCGCTGGGCCATGGGCGGTAATAGCCGCGCGGCGGACTTCGGCAGCATGTCGAATATCGGCCTGGCTGCACTGACGCTGGTGCTGGTGTTGCTGCTGAGCAAAATCGGCAGCGCAGCCATCTCGCGCCTGTCGATTCTGCTGGCGATGGTAATCGGCACGGTAATCGCGGTGTTCCTGGGCATGGCCGACTTCTCCGGCGTGACCCAGGGGCCCATGTTCGGCTTTCCCACGCCGTTCCATTTCGGCATGCCGACCTTTCATGTGGCAGCGATCATTTCCATGTGCATCGTGGTGATGGTCACCCTGGTGGAAACCTCGGCGGACATTCTGGCGGTGGGTGAGATCATCGACACCAAGGTCGACTCCAAACGCCTCGGCAACGGCCTGCGCGCCGACATGCTGTCGAGCATGTTCGCGCCGATCTTCGGTTCATTCACGCAGAGTGCGTTCGCCCAGAACGTCGGCCTGGTGGCGGTTACCGGGGTGAAGAGCCGTTTTGTGGTGGCAACCGGCGGGGTGTTCCTGGTGGTGCTTGGCCTGCTGCCGTTCATGGGCCGGGTGATTGCCGCCGTGCCTACCTCGGTGCTCGGCGGCGCCGGCATTGTGTTGTTCGGCACGGTGGCGGCCAGCGGTATTCGCACCTTGTCCAAGGTGGATTACCGCAACAACATGAACCTGATCATCGTCGCCACGAGTATCGGTTTCGGCATGATTCCCATCGCCGCGCCCAGCTTCTACGACCAATTTCCCAACTGGTTCGCGACCATTTTCCATTCGGGCATCAGTTCGTCGGCGATCATGGCGATCTTGCTCAACCTGACGTTCAACCACTTCACCGCCGGTAACTCTGACCAGCAGTCGGTATTCGTGGCGGGGACGGAGCGCAGTTTGTGCTTTCGCGACGTGGCGGCGTTGCGCGATGGCGATTACTACCGGGGTGGCAAACTGTTCGATGCCGAGGGCAAGGAGATTCCACTGGTGGCGGATATGCCGAAGAGAACAGTGAAGGCTGAAACCAGCAAGGTCTAAATGTGGGAGGGGGCTTGCCCCCTCCCACATTGGAAATCAACTGGCTTTGAGTGCTGCGTGCCGTACTGAACATACTTCATCCAAGAACTTCACCACGGTCCCCATGCACGCCTGGCGTTCTTCTACGTGGGGCATGTGGCTGGAGTCTTCGAACAGCGCCCAGCGCACGTCCGGGATTTCGTCCAGGAAAGGCTTGACCACCAACGGCGTGGCCTCGTCGTGCCGACCGGAGATCACCAGGGTCGGCACGTTGATCGCAGGCAAGCGACCGATCACGTTCCAGTCCTTCAAGCTGCCGATCACATGGAACTCCGTCGGGCCGCTCATGGCGTGGTACACCGTCGGGTCGGCATCGACCTGGGCGAAGGTGCGTGCGACTTCTTCCGGCCACGGGTTGACCCGGCACACATGCTGGTCGTAGAAGATCCGCGAGGCGGCCTGGTATTCCGGGTCCTGGTAGGTTCCGGCGGCTTCATGCTTGAGCAAGGTTTCATGCACACCTTCGGGCAACAGCTTGCGCAGTCGATTGGCCTCGCTGACCCAGGTGCGCATGCACGTCGGTGAGTTGGCCGGGATAAAGGCACGCAGGCCCTTGGGCTGCAGAATCGCATGTTCGCTGCCGAGCATGCCGCCCCAGGATTGCCCGAGGATCGCGTAGTTGTCGCTGATGTGCAGGTGGTCGAGCAGGTTGTTCAACTCATTGAGGAACAGGTCGACGGTCCAGAACGATGCCGGTTTTTCCGGCAGATGCGTTGAGCGACCGTTGCCCAGCTGGTCGTAGTGAATCACCGCGTGGCCGCTGGCGGCAACGTCCTTGAACGCGTCGACGTAATCGTGGGTGCAGCCGGGGCCGCCATGGATGATCACCAGCGGTGTGCGGCCTGTGGCCAGCTCACCGGTGATGCGATACCACGTCTGATAGGCGCCGAAGGGGGCGTAGCCTTCGCGGACTTTATCGATGAATTCCATTTCGTACCCTGCTCTGAAAAAAGGATCAGGGCTACGATAGTCTGCACGCGACGTTTAGGTAACTAGCAAAACAGCTAGGTTTTGCGTAAGGGTCAATCGTCCAGCAACCGATAGTGCGTGGCGCGCACCACCGCCTGCACGCGGTTCTTGGCGCCCAATTTGTGCATGGCCGACGCCAGGTGCAGGGTCACTACCGCCAGCGAGCGGGTCAATTGCGTGGCGATCTCGGCCGCGGTCAAGCCCTCGGCCGCCCATTTGAGGCACTCGCGCTCGCGTTTGGTCAGATGGATATGCGGGTAGGTGCGCAACGCTTTGTTGAACAAAGGATAAGCCGCCTCCTGTAACGCGTGGCCGATCACGCTGAAGTCCGACAAGGTGTGCTGCGCATCTTTCAATACCGTGCTCGCCTTGCCGGTGCGCAGCCCGGTCAATGAGGCGAAGCCACCGCGGGGCAGGTGGATCGGCACGCTGACGCCGCAGGTCAACTGTTGTTCGTGCAGGTAGGAACAAACGGGTGCATGGCAGGGGTCGATGATCGTTTGCAGTGCAGTCTCGGCTTTTGCCTCATACGACCAGACAAACGGCGATACGCTGCGCAAGGCCAGGTGTTGCACCGGATCAATCTGGTAGAACCCTTCGCTGCACCACAAGGCGTGCCAGTCGGTCGGTGTGTTGCGCAGTTGCAGCACCGAGGGCGTGATCAGCGCACCATTGAGGTCGATGGGCACCGGCGTGTAGTCGTACACCAGCGCATCGAAGCCCAGTTGTTGGGCGAGGATAAACGTGTTGTCTATCTGCTCGTCCAGGCTCCTGCCCGGCATCAGACGACTATTGAAGGCAGTTAGCCTGGCCAGCATCCGTTCTGCTCCCGAATTCATTTGAATCTCGACTTGCTGCAAGTAGAATGCCACGCCCCGGCGAAGGACTGCCAGGCCAAACCTATAAGAAACGCTAGGTTATGGACGCGCGGCATCCTCGGTAGTGTTGACGTGACAAACGGCCACTACCTGCCAGGCCGATACAACACAAGGAATGTATGCATGTGGCGTGAAATTGCCCCCGACCAGCAGTACAACGTGCAAGTCGACGGCCATAATCTCGTGGTCTACAGCTTTGGCGAAGGCGATGAGGTGCTGCTGTGCCTCAACGGCGGGCCGGGCCTGCCGTGTGACTATTTGCGCGACGCCCATGGCTGGCTCAAAGAGCATAACCTGCGAGTGGTTGCATTCGACCAGCTTGGCACGGGCGCATCAGCCAGACCGAACGACGTTTCCCTGTGGGAAATCCGCCGTTATGTCGAAGAAGTCGAGACCGTGCGCCAGGCACTGGGCCTGGGCCCGGTGCATCTGCTCGGGCATTCCTGGGGCGGTTGGCTGGGCATCGAGTACGCCATCCATTACCCCGATGCGCTGAAAAGCCTGATTCTGGAAAACACGGTTGGCGATATTCCCCACCTGTCACGGGAACTTGAACGCCTGCGCGGCGCCCTTGGCAGCGAAACCGTGGCCATGATGCAGCGCCATGAAGCCACGGGCACGCTCGATCACCCGCAATATCAAGCCGCCATCACCTTGCTCAACTATCGCCACGTCTGCCGGCTGGACGAATGGCCGGAGCCGGTCAAACGCTCCCTCGGCGATTGGAACATGGGGCCTTACGAAACCATGCAAGGTCCAAACGAATTCCTCTATATCGGCAACCTCAAGGACTGGAACCGCATTCCTGAAATGGCCACGTTCAAGATGCCGATATTGATCACCACCGGCCAGCACGACGAACTCACGCCGGCCTGTGCCATGCGCATGAAGATGGCGGCCCGGCACGCCGAACTGCATGTATTTCCCAACAGCAGCCATATGCCGTTCTACGAAGAACCCCAGGCGTACTTTCCGGTGCTGCTGGACTTTCTCGCCCGTCACCGAGGCTGACGAATGAACCTGGCGCGTTATCGCTTCGTACTGTCCCGGCCCCTGCAATTGTTGCCGGTGCTGGTGGGCATCAGCCTGATCACCTTTGTGCTGGTGCGCTCGATCCCGGGCGATCCGGCGCGCGCGCTGCTGGGTTCGCGCAGCACGCCGGACGCGTTGCTGAAAATCCGCGCCCAGTACGGCCTCGATGAGCCGTTGTGGCTGCAATATTTCTACTTCCTGAAGAACCTGCTCAAGGGCGACCTCGGCCAATCGCTGCTGTACAAGGTCGACGCCCTCAAGCTGATCGTCACGCGCATTGAACCGACGCTGGTGCTCGTGCTCGGCAGTGTGTTGCTGGCGCTGTTGATCGCGGTACCCCTGGCGACACTGGCGGCGCGCAATAAAGGCGGCTGGCCTGACAACCTGATCCGTATATTCACCACGGTCGGCCTGGGCATGCCGGCGTTCTGGCTGGGCCTGATGCTGATCCTGTTGCTGAGCGTGCAGTGGGGCCTGTTTCCGGTGTCCGGTTACGGTCGCACCTGGCTGGACAAGGCCCACCATATGGTCCTGCCGTGTCTGACCATTGCCCTGGCGCTGTCGGCAGTGCTGGTGCGTAATTTGCGCGCGAGCATGTTGGTGGAACTGCAGGCTGATCATGTCACCGCTGCACGGGCGCGGGGGCTGTCGGAAGCCGCCGTGTTCCGCCGCCATGTCGTGCCCAACTCGCTGGTGCCGGCCGTCAACCTGCTGGCTGTGAATATCGGCTGGCTGATCAGCGGCACGGTGGTCATCGAAAGTCTGTTCGCCATTCCCGGCATCGGCCAGTTGCTGGTACGCGGTATTTTTACCCGCGACTACATGGTGGTACAGGGCGTGGCGATGGTGCTGGCGTGCGCGACGGTGGTGGTCAACTTCATCGCCGACGTGGTCACGGTGGCGCTCGACCCACGGGTGAAAATGCAATGAATAGCCGCCCATTGATAGCGCCCTGGCGTCTGCGCCTGGGTTTTCGCAACGGCCGGCTGACCGCTGCGTGGGGCCTGCTGATACTGCTCACGTGGTTGATCCTGGCGCTGTTCGCGCCGTGGATCGCGCCCTACGACCCGATTGCGCAGAACACCGATATGAGCCTGCTGGCGCCCGGCGCTGCGCACCTGTTCGGTACCGATAACTACGGCCGCGATGTGCTGTCGCGGGTGATCTGGGGCGCGCGCATCGACCTGCAACTGGCGATTGTCGGGGTGATTTTTCCGTTCATGATCGGCACCTTCATCGGCGCGGTCTCCGGTTATATCGGCGGGCGCCTGGACAGTGTGTGCATGCGCGTGATCGACGTGGTCCTGGCGTTCCCGTTTCTGGTGTTGATGCTGGCGATCATGGCCATTCTCGGGCCTGGACTGCAGAGCTTTTACATCGCCATGGCGCTGGTGGGCTGGGTGTCGTATGCGCGGTTGATCCGTTCACAGATCCTGGTGCTCAAGGAGAGCGACTTTGCCCTGGCCGCCAAGAGCCTGGGGTTTGGTCATGGGCGCATTCTGTTCCGGCATTTGCTGCCCAATGCGCTGTTTGGCTCGATCGTGTTTTCCATGTCCGACGCGGTGCTGGTGCTGCTCAACGGCGCTGCGGTGAGCTACCTGGGCCTGGGCGTGCAGCCACCGACCGCCGAATGGGGCACGATGGTCGCCGAGGGCCAGGCCTTTATCACCACCGCCTGGTGGATTTGCACCTTTCCGGGCGTGGCCATCGTGACCCTGGCCATGGGCTTCAGCCTGCTGGCCGATGGTGTGGCGCACGTCCTGGGGGATCGCTCATGAGCCTGCTGCAAGTGCGCGATCTCAGCGTGATTGCCGATAACGCCGGGCACGCGCTGACCCTGGTCGACCGCGTGTCCTTTGACCTGGCCGAGGGCGAAATCCTGGGGTTGGTCGGTGAAAGCGGTTCGGGCAAGACCCTGGCGTGTCGCGGCCTGATGCGCCTGTTGCCATCGCCCAGCCTGCGCGTGCACGGCGGCACGGTACACCTGGCCGGCCAGGACCTGTTGCGCCTGGATGAAGCCGGCATGCGCGCCGTGCGTGGCGGGCAGTTGGGCATGATCTTCCAGAACCCCAGCAGTCACCTGGACCCGTTGATGCGTATCGGCGAGCAGATCGCCGAGGGCATCCGCCTGCATCAAGACGCCTCGAAAAAAGACGCGCGCCTGCAAGCCATCGACGTGCTGCGCCAAGTGGGTATTCCCGACCCGCAAGCCCGTGTCGACAACTATCCCCATGAGTTTTCCGGCGGCATGCGCCAGCGCGCGATGATTGCAGTAGCCCTGGGATGCAACCCGAAGGTGCTGATCGCCGACGAACCCACCACGGCCCTGGATGTGACGGTGCAGGCGCAAATCCTGCGCTTGTTGCTCGACCTTCGCGACAGGCGTGGCCTGTCGATCATCATGATCACCCACGACCTCGGCGTGGTGGCGCAAAGCTGCGACTCCATCGCGGTGATGTACGCCGGGCGCTTGTGCGAACACGCCAGCAAATACGAACTGCTGGCCCAGCCACGGCATCCGTACACTGCCGGCCTGATCGATTGTCAGCCGGCCCACAGCAGCGGCCATGCGTTGTTGCGCACCATCCCTGGCCAGCCGCCGCTGCTCGACGCATTGCCTGACGGTTGCCGCTTCAACCCCCGTTGCCCGCAGGTCGGCGCCCTGTGTACCGAACTGTTGCCGGAAGGCGCACGGGTTGCCTGTCACTATCCCTTGGGAGGGCGCCCATGAGCCTGTTGCAGATCAAGGACCTGGAGGTCCGCTTTACCGCATCCGGCAGTGGCCTGTTCGGGTTGAGCAAGCAGTGGGTGAGGGCGGTGAACGGGGTGTCGCTGAATCTGGCCGCCGGTGAAACCCTCGGGCTGGTGGGCGAGTCCGGCAGCGGTAAAAGCACGCTGGGCCGGGCGATTTTGCACCTCAACCCGATCAGCGCCGGGCAGGTGCTGTTTGAGGGTGTCGACCTGGCTCAGGGCAGTGCTATCGATATTGCACGGTTGCGCCGGGAAACCGCGATGATCTTCCAGGACCCCTATGCCGCCCTGAACCCGCGTCACACCGTCGGCGAGACCCTTGCCGAAGTGTTGCGGGTGCAGCGCAAGGTCGCGCCGCACAACATCCGCGCCCGTGTCGATGAACTGCTTGAGCTGGTTGGCCTGCGCCCTGAACTGGCCTCGCGCAAACCCGGCTCCCTCAGTGGCGGCCAGTGCCAGCGCGTGGGGATCGCCCGGGCGCTGGCGGTGGAGCCGCGCCTGATCATCGCCGACGAATGCGTGGCGGCGCTGGACGTGTCGATCCAGGGCCAGATCATCAATCTGCTGCTGGAACTGCAACAGCGCATGAACCTGGCGATCCTGTTTATCGCCCATGACCTGGCCATCGTGCGTCGCCTGTGCGACCGCGTGGCGGTGATGTACCTGGGCAAGATCGTCGAGGAGGGGCCGGTGGAAGCGGTGTTCACTGCCCCGCGCCATCCTTATACGGCGGCGTTGATCGAGGCAATTCCGCAGATTGACCCCCATCATCCGTTGCCTGCGCAGCCGTTGCCCGGCGAACCACCAAGCCCGCTGAATTTGCCCACAGGTTGCGCGTTTCACCCGCGTTGCCGCTATGCCCAGGCCAGGTGTTCCGTGGTGTTGCCGCCCACCCATTCACTGCATGAGCATCGGTACAGTTGCGTGCTTGAACACCCTTTGACCCTTCCTGCCCATCATGAACAAGGAGTTATGACATGCAATCGCGCCATCTGAAATTGCTCGCCGCCGCCACGCTGACCGCCTGGTCCCTCACTGCCGGCCTGGCCCAGGCTGCCGGTGTACTGACCATCGGTTGCCGTGAAGACAGCACCACCTTTGACCCGATCAAAAGCGCGCAGAACCGCGATACCTGGGTTTTTGCCAACGTCTACGACACCCTGGTGCGGGTGGATAACCTGGGCACCAAAATGCAACCGGGCCTGGCGCAAAGCTGGGAGATTTCCAAGGACGGCCTGACCTACACCTTCAAGTTGCGCGACGCGAAGTTCTCCGACGGCTCGCCGATCACCGCTGGCGACGCGGCGTTCAGCCTGTTGCGCATCCGTGATAACAAGGCATCGCTGTGGAGCGACCCGTTCAGCCTGATCGACACCGCCAAGGCCAGCGATGCGAAAACGCTGGTGGTTACCCTGAAAACGCCGGCGGTAGCGTTTCTCTCGCAATTGGCGTCGCCAACGGTGTCGATCCTGTCGGAAAAAGCCATGACGACAATGGGCGAAGACGCCTACTCGGAAAACCCGGTGACCTCCGGCGCCTTCACCGTGGACGAGTGGCGCAAGGGCGACCGTGTGATCCTGAAGAAGAACCCGAACTTCTGGCAGGCCAGCAACGTCAGCCTGGACGGTGTGGAGTGGGTGTCGGTCACCGACGACAACACACGCATGCGCATGGTGCAGAACAACGAGCTGGACACGGCGATCTTCGTACCCTTCTCCCGCGTTGAGGAGCTGAAAAAAGACCCGAACGTGGTGATCCATGCCGACCCGTCCACCCGCGAAGACCACCTGCTGATCAACCACGCTCACGGCCTGCTGGCCAAGCCAGAGGTGCGTGAAGCGCTGGACATGGCCATCGACAAACAATCGCTGGTGAAGACCGCCACTTACGGTCAAGGCACCGTGGCCTATTCCTACATCCCGAAAGGCTCGCTTTATCACTACGCCAATAACCTGCAGCGCCCATACGACCCGACTGCCGCCAAGAAGCTGCTGGAGCAGGCCGGCGCCAAGGACTTGAAGCTCAACTACGTGGTCAACGCCGGCAATGAAGCGGACGAACAGATTGCGGTGATCATCAAGGATCAACTGGCCAAGGTCGGCGTCACCGCCAACCTGCAAAAGGTCGACCCGACCCAGAGCTGGCAGATGCTGGTGGACGGTGAGTACGATATTTCGGTGATGTACTGGACCAACGACATCCTCGACCCGGACCAGAAGACCACCTTCGTGCTGGGCCACGACACCAACCAGAACTACATGACCCGTTACCAGAACGACAAGGTCAAGGCACTGGTGGCGCAAGCGCGCATCGAGGCCGACCCGGCCAAGCGTGAGCAGATGTACGTGGAATTGCAGAAACTGGCGAAACAGGATGTGAACTGGATCGATCTGTATTACAGCCCGTACATCAATATCTCACGCAAGAATGTGAGCAACTTCCTGCAGAACCCGCTGGGCCGCTTCACGCTCGAGGAAGTGGTGAAAAACTAAGGTCTACAGAACACCGCAATACAAAATGTGGGAGGGGGCAAGCCCCCTCCCACATTTGATCCAGGTCTTGTCAGGGGTTACTGCGCGTCAAATGCCTGCCCATTGATGCCCGCACTGTCCGGCCCCATCAGGTACAGGTACACCGGCATGATTTCTTCCGGCGCCGGTCTTTCCATCGGGTTTTCCCCTGGGTAGGCCTGGGCCCGCATGCTGGTGCGCGTACCGCCCGGGTTGATGCTGTTGGCGCGCACGGCGGCTACGTCTTCCAGTTCGTCGGCCAGGGTTTGCATCAAGCCTTCAGTGGCAAACTTCGACACACCATAAGCGCCCCAATACGCCCGGCCCCTGCGCCCGACGCTGCTGGAGGTGAACACCACCGACGCATCCCGGGACAGCTTGAGCAACGGCAGCAAGGTGCTGGTCAGCATGAACATCGCGTTGACGTTGACGTGCATCACCCGCATGAAGTTCTCGCCGGACAATTGCTCGATAGGTGTGCGCGGTCCGATGATCGAGGCGTTGTGCAGCAGGCCGTCGAGGTGGCCGAATGCCTTTTCGATCATCGCTGCCAACTCATCGTATTGATGGGGCAGGGCGGTCTCCAGGTTGAACGGGATCACCACCGGTTGCGGCTGGCCGGCGGCTTCGATCTCGTCATACACCTGGGCCAGGTTGGCTTCGGTCTTGCCCAGCAGCAGCACGGTGGCGCCGTGGGCGGCGTAGGTTTTCGCCGCGGCCGCGCCGATTCCGCGACCGGCGCCGGTGACCAGGATGACCCGGCCTTTGAGCAGTTCTGGAGGGGCAGAATAATCAAACATAAATAACCTCAAATTCGAAAATGCCGAAGATCCCCTGTGGGAGGGGGCTTGCCCCCGATAGCGGTGGATCAGTCAACAAATGCAGTGACTGACACACTGCAATCGGGGGCAAGCCCCCTCCCACATTGGATCTTCATCGATCAGTTAAATCAGCAACTGCACACCGCGTTATCCAGCACCTTGCGCAGTTCCAGCGGGTGATCCACCACCACATCCGCCCCCCAGTGACGAGGGTTGTCGTCCGGGTGGATGTAGCCGTAGGTGACCGCCGCCGTGCGCGTACCGGCATCGCGACCGGATTCGATATCACGCAGGTCATCACCGACGAACAACACGCTGGCCGGGTCGAGGTCGAGCATCTTGCACGCCAGGATCATCGGCTCCGGGTCCGGCTTGCTGTTCTTCACGTGGTCCGGGCAGATCAGCACGGCCGAGCGTTCG
The DNA here is from genome assembly GCF_005233615.1 of Pseudomonas sp. CFBP13528. Classification (NCBI taxonomy): domain Bacteria; kingdom Pseudomonadati; phylum Pseudomonadota; class Gammaproteobacteria; order Pseudomonadales; family Pseudomonadaceae; genus Pseudomonas; species Pseudomonas sp. CFBP13528. The sequence goes on along the minus strand of NZ_QGAJ01000013.1, from coordinate 52,956 downwards.
GCCAGGCCCAATTGCTGCATGATCGGCTCGGCAAAGCGCAGCGGCTTGTTGGTGACCACGCCCCAGATCAGCTTGGCTTTCTCGATGTCTTCCAGCAGTTCGGCCATACCGTCGAACAATTTGCTGTGCACCGCGCAATCCTTGAGGTAGCGCTCGAGGAACTCCTGGCGCAACGCTTCGAAACCTGGCGACTCCGGGTCCATCGAGAAGGTCACGGCGACCATCGCTTTCGCGCCACCGGAGATTTCATCGCGGATGTGCTGGTCGTTGACCGGCGGCAGGCCACGGTCGGCGCGCATGGCCTGGCAGATGGCGATAAAGTCCGGCGCGGTGTCCAGCAGGGTACCGTCCATGTCGAAGAGAACCGCTCGCAACTTCACAGGCTTACTCCTCGCGCAGGGTCTGGATCATGTAGTTGACGTCAACGTCGTTGGCCAGCTTGTAGTGCTTGGTCAGCGGGTTGTAGGTCAGGCCGATGATGTCCTTGACGGTCAGCCCGGCCTGGCGGCTCCACGCGCCCAGCTCGGACGGACGGATGAATTTCTTGAAGTCATGGGTGCCGCGTGGCAGCAGCTTCATGATGTATTCGGCGCCGATAATCGCGAACAGATAAGCCTTGGGGTTGCGGTTGATGGTGGAGAAGAACACCTGGCCGCCAGGCTTGACCATACGAAAGCAGGCGCGGATCACCGAGGACGGGTCCGGCACATGTTCGAGCATTTCAAGGCACGTGACCACATCGAACTGCTCGGGCATTTCCTCGGCCAGGGCTTCGGCGGTGATCTGGCGGTATTCCACGCTTACGCCGGATTCCAGCTGGTGCAGCTGGGCCACGGCCAGCGGTGCTTCACCCATGTCGATACCCATGACGGTGGCGCCGCGCTGGGCCATGGCTTCACTGAGGATGCCACCGCCGCAACCGACGTCCAGCACCTTTTTGCCGGCCAGGTTGACGCGTTCGTCAATCCAGTTGACCCGCAGTGGGTTGATGTCGTGCAGCGGCTTGAACTCGCTCTCACGGTCCCACCAGCGGTGGGCCAGGGCTTCGAATTTGGCGATTTCGGCGTGGTCGACGTTGCTCATGGTGAATCCTCTGAATCTGATAAATCGGTTTATTCGCTGTGCCCGCTGATGCGTTGGCCCCAGGCAATGGCCGTGGCGGTCAACTGTGCTTCATCCATGCGGGTCAATCGTCGGTCGTCGAGCAACTGCTTGCCGGCGACCCAAAGGTGTTTCACGCAGTCGCGACCGGTAGCATAGATAAGCTGTGAGACCGGATCGTAGATCGGTTGTTGCGCCAGCCCCGAAAGGTCGAAGGCGACGATATCTGCGGCCTTGCCAACTTCCAGCGAACCGATCTGGCTGTCCAGGCCCATGGCCCGCGCGCCATTGAGGGTTGCCATGCGCAACGCGCGATGGGCATCCAGCGCGGTGGCCGAACCGGCGACGGCCTTGGCCAGCATGGCGGCCGTGCGGGTTTCGCCCAACAGGTCGAGGTCGTTGTTGCTGGCGGCGCCATCAGTGCCTATAGCCACATTGACGCCAGCCTGCCACAGGCGTTCAACCGGGCAGAAGCCGCTGGCCAGTTTCAGGTTCGATTCCGGGCAATGGATGACACTGGTGTTGCTTTCTACCAGCAAAGCCAGGTCATCCTCGCTGATTTGGGTCATATGAACGGCCTGGAAGCGCGGGCCCAGCAAGCCAAGGCGACCCAGACGGGCCAGTGGCCGCTCGCCAGTCTGTTCCACGGCTTGCTGCACTTCGAAGGCGGTTTCGTGCACGTGCATATGGATCGCAGCGTCCAGCTCTTCAGCGATGATCCGGATCTTTTCCAGGTTGTCATCGTTGACCGTATAAGGCGCGTGGGGGCCGAAGGTGATCTTGATGCGTGGATGATGCTTGAGGTCGCCGAACAGCTCGATGCCCTGGCGAATCGCCTCGTCGGCGTTGCTGGCGCCCGGGATCGGGAAGTCCAGGATCGGAATGGCGATCTGCGCCCGCATGCCGCTGTTGTGCACGCAATCGCTGGCGACCTTGGGGTAGAAATACATATCGGAGAAGCAGGTGATGCCGCTCTTGAGCTGCTCGGCGATGGCCAGGTCAGTGCCATCGCGCACGAAGGCTTCATCGACCCACTTGGCTTCTGCGGGCCAAATGTGTTTTTCCAGCCAGGTCATCAACGGCAGGTCATCGGCCAGGCCGCGAAACAGGCTCATCGCCGCATGTCCGTGGGCGTTGATCAGGCCCGGGCTGAGCAGCATGCCCGGCAGTTCGCGCACTTCGCTCGCCTCAAGCTTCAATGCCGCCGCCCGCGGCCCGATAAACACGATGCAGCCGTCGCGGATACCCAGGCCGTGCTCCTTGAGCACTACGCCAGCGGGTTCGACGGGTACCAGCCAGGTCGGCAGCAGTAATAAGTCGAGCGGGGCGGCAGTGGGCGTCATCGCAGGCTTCTTCCTGGGCAGCTATAAAAGAAGGGCGAAGTATACCCGAGCGTCCCGGCTGGCGGATCGCTATAATCGGCGGCTTTTGTTCATGAGTACGGGGTAAGGGATGCGCGACCGACTGTTGGCTGCGGAGAAGGTGAAGGCCATCGAGTGGCGTGATGGCGTGCTGCACCTGCTCGATCAGCGTGCGTTGCCGGCCCGGGAAAGCTGGGTGGCGTGCTCGACCGTCGACGAGGTGGCCGCCGCCATTCGCGCGAGGGTGGTGCGCGGCGCGTCAGCCATCGGGATCAGTGCGGCCTACGGCCTGGTGCTGGCTGCCCGCCAGCGCATTGCCGAAGGCGACGACTGGCAGGCGGCATGGGAAGAAGACTACGCATTGCTGGCCGATACCCGTCCCACCGCATCCAACCTGTTCTGGGCATTGAAGTGCATGCGCGACCGCCTCGACCGTCTCAGGCAGCACGCCGACCCGTTGGCGGTGCTGGAAGCCGAAGCCCTTGCGATTCATGAAAGCGACCGCGAAGCCAATGTGGTCATGGCCCAATTGGGCCTTGAGCGAATACGCAAGCACCAGGGCAATGCCCAGGCGATCCTGACCCATGGCAACGCCGGCGCTTTGGCCACCGGCGGTGTCGGCACGGCGCTCGGGGTGATTCACGCGGCGTTCCTGGAAGGCCTGGTCGAGCAGGTGTATGCCAATGAAACCCGTCCGTGGCTGCAAGGCTCGCGATTGACCGCGTGGGAACTGGCCGGCGCCGGCATTCCGGTCACGGTAAATGCCGACTCCGCCGGAGCGCATATCCTCAAGACCAAAGGCGTCACCTGGGTGGTGGTCGGCGCGGACTGCATCGCGGCCAATGGCGATGTGATCAGCACGATCGGTACCTATCAACTGGCCGTTTGCGCCATGCACCATGGCGTACGCTTCATGGTGGTGGCGCCGAGTTCGACCCTCGATCTGATGATGGCTACCGGCGATGATGTGGCCCTGGAAGAGCGTGATGTCGGTGAGTTGCTGGAGGTCAATGGCCAGCGGTTGGAGGCGCAGGCCTTTAATCCGGTGTTCGATGTAACGCCGGCTGATCTGATTGATGTGATCGTGACTGAAAAAGGCGTTGTGGAGCGGCCGGATACCGCCAAGCTGGCCAGGTTGATGTGCCGTAAGCGGCTGCATTGAGGGCTGTGGTGTCTGTGAAATAGCTATCGGGGGCAAGCCCCCTCCCACACTTGAATGGTGAACACGGTCAACATGTGGGAGGGGGCTTGCCCCCGATTGGCCCTCAAAGTCAATAAAAGTCCCGGATCCAGCCTCAAAAAACAGCACCACCCCACCTCTGAGCCCCTCTCGTCCCCCTCAAGCCTGTCATTCATCAAATTACTAGCCTCCATGCGCATCAGGGGGATAGGTGCGTGGCGGCGATTGTGATAACATCCGGCGGTTTCCAGGGCTGCCCCGAGGGGTGGTCCATAACGCGCAGATCCGTGTCATAACTCGTTGATTTGTCGTAAGTCGTTGTCAGGCACCGTGCCGGCAGCGGCGAGCTTTGTTCGTCCCGAATGGATGTAACGAAGTTTCACCCGAAAAAGGAATCAGGCTTCTCATGGGCGAACTGGCCAAAGAAATCCTCCCGGTCAATATCGAAGACGAGCTGAAACAGTCCTACCTCGACTACGCGATGAGCGTCATTGTCGGTCGGGCACTGCCTGATGCGCGCGACGGCTTGAAGCCCGTGCACCGGCGTGTGCTGTTCGCGATGAGCGAGCTGGGTAACGACTGGAACAAGCCGTACAAGAAATCTGCCCGTGTTGTCGGTGACGTGATCGGTAAGTATCACCCTCACGGCGACACTGCGGTGTACGACACCATCGTTCGGATGGCCCAGCCGTTTTCCCTGCGCTACCTGCTGGTAGACGGCCAGGGCAACTTCGGTTCGGTCGACGGCGACAACGCCGCGGCCATGCGATACACCGAAGTGCGCATGACCAAGCTGGCGCACGAGTTGCTGGCCGACCTGCATAAAGAAACCGTGGACTGGGTGCCGAACTACGACGGCACCGAAATGATCCCGGCCGTCATGCCCACCCGTATTCCCAACCTGCTGGTCAACGGTTCCAGCGGTATCGCCGTGGGCATGGCCACCAACATCCCGCCGCACAACCTCGGTGAAGTCATCGATGGTTGCCTGGCCCTCATCGACAACCCCGAGCTGACCGTCGATGAGCTGATGCAGTACATCCCCGGCCCGGACTTCCCGACCGCCGCGATCATCAACGGTCGCGCCGGCATCATCGAAGCCTACCGCACCGGTCGCGGCCGCATTTACATGCGCGCCCGCTCGATCATCGAAGACATCGACAAGGTCGGTGGCCGCCAGCAGATCGTCATCACCGAACTCCCGTACCAGCTGAACAAAGCACGCCTGATCGAGAAGATCGCCGAGCTGGTTAAAGAGAAGAAGCTCGAAGGCATCACCGAGCTGCGCGACGAGTCCGACAAAGACGGTATGCGCGTGGTGATCGAGCTGCGTCGTGGCGAAGTGCCCGAGGTGATCCTCAACAACCTCTACGCCCAGACCCAGCTGCAAAGCGTGTTTGGTATCAACGTGGTTGCCCTGATCGATGGCCGTCCACGCATCCTGAACCTCAAGGATCTGCTGGAAGCCTTCGTACGTCACCGTCGCGAAGTGGTCACCCGGCGTACCGTGTTCGAACTGCGCAAGGCCCGCGAGCGCGGCCACATCCTGGAAGGCCAGGCGGTTGCGCTGTCGAACATCGACCCGGTGATCGCGCTGATCAAGGCCTCCCCGACGCCGTCGGAAGCCAAGGAAGCCCTGATCAAGATGCCGTGGGAATCCAGCGCCGTCGTGGCCATGGTTGAACGCGCCGGCGCTGACTCCTGCCGTCCCGAGACCCTGGACCCGCAATACGGCCTGCGTGACGGCAAGTATTTCCTGTCGCCGGAACAGGCCCAGGCCATCCTGGAACTGCGCCTGCACCGCCTGACCGGTCTGGAGCACGAGAAGCTGCTGGCCGAGTACCAGGAGATCCTCAACCAGATTGGCGAGTTGATCCGCATCCTCAACAGCGCCGTACGCCTGATGGAAGTGATCCGCGAAGAACTCGAAGTGATCCGCGCCGAATACGGCGACGTGCGCCGCACCGAAATCCTCGATGCACGCCTCGATCTGACCCTGGGCGACATGATCCCGGAAGAAGAGCGCGTGGTGACCATCTCCCACGGTGGCTATGCCAAGACCCAGCCGCTGGCTGCGTACCAGGCTCAGCGTCGTGGCGGTAAAGGTAAATCGGCTACCGGCGTCAAGGATGAGGACTACATCGCTCACCTGCTGGTCGCCAACAGCCACACCACGCTGCTGCTGTTCTCCAGCAAGGGCAAGGTGTACTGGCTGAAAACCTACGAAATCCCGGAAGCCTCCCGTGCCGCCCGTGGTCGCCCACTGGTCAACCTGCTGCCGCTGGACAGTGATGAATACATTACCACCATGCTGCCGGTCGAGGACTACACCGAAGGTCACTTCATCTTCATGGCCACCGCCAAGGGCACTGTGAAGAAGACCCCGCTGGAATCCTTCAGCCGTCAACGCAGCGTGGGCCTGATCGCCCTGGAGCTGGACGAAGGCGACGTACTGATTTCGGCTGCCATCACCGATGGCGAGCGTGAAGTCATGCTGTTCTCCGACGGCGGTAAAGTAACGCGCTTCAAGGAATCCGACGTTCGCGCCATGGGCCGTACCGCCCGCGGTGTGCGCGGCATGCGTCTGCCAGAAGGGCAGAAGCTGATTTCGATGCTGATCCCGGAAGAAGGCAGCCAGATCCTCACCGCTTCCGAGCGTGGGTATGGCAAGCGTACCGCTATCAGCGAGTTCCCGGAGTACAAGCGTGGCGGCCAGGGTGTGATTGCCATGGTCAGCAACGACCGCAACGGCCGTTTGGTCGGCGCAGTCCAGGTGCTCGATGGCGAGGAAATCATGCTGATTTCCGACCAGGGCACCCTGGTACGTACCCGCGTGGCTGAAGTCTCGAGCCTGGGTCGTAACACCCAGGGCGTGACCCTGATCAAGCTGGCCAAGGACGAAAAACTGGTCGGCCTGGAGCGTGTGCAGGAGCCTTCGGAAGTTGAGGGCGAAGAGCTGGAAGATGAGGAGTTCGACGGCGAGGTGATCGCAGCCGGCGATGACAACGTCGACGAGCCAACCCTCGATGCTGCCGCAGACGAAGAAGAACCGCAGGAATAAGCGGACACACAGGGGGCGGATGAAGATTCGCCCCCTTGTTGTTTGTCCCCTTTGAAATATAACGCCGCCCCCTGTAGGAGCGAGCTTGCTCGCGAAAATCGCCAACGATGGCGCGGGCTGCCTGATACGCCCTTGCGCTCTCGGTTTTTTCGCGAGCAAGAACTGGGCGTCCCCCTCGTTCCTACAGTGTGTGATTTGAGTCCCACCAGATCAGAGAGATTGGATGTGAGCAAGAGAGCCTATAACTTCTGTGCCGGTCCCGCGGCGCTTCCTGAAGCAGTCCTGCAGCGCGCGCAGGCTGAACTCCTCGACTGGCATGGAAAAGGCCTCTCCGTGATGGAAATGAGCCATCGCAGCGATGAGTTCGTGTCCATTGCCACCAAGGCCGAGCAGGATCTGCGCGACTTGCTGGACATTCCCTCCCACTACAAAGTGCTGTTTCTGCAGGGCGGCGCGAGCCAGCAGTTCGCCCAGATTGCACTGAACCTGCTGCCTGAAGGCGGCACGGCTGACTATATCGACACCGGTATCTGGGGTCAGAAGGCCATTGAAGAAGCCTCCCGCTACGGTCATGTCAACGTGGCAGGCACCGCCAAGCCTTATGACTACTTCGCCATTCCTGGTCAGAACGAATGGAAGTTGTCCAAGAATGCGGCCTACGTGCACTACGTTGCCAACGAAACCATTGGCGGCCTGCAATTCGACTGGGTGCCGCAAGTGGGCGACGTCCCGCTGGTGTGCGACATGTCCTCGGACATCCTCTCGCGCCCGATCGACGTGTCCCGGTACGGCATGATCTACGCCGGTGCGCAGAAAAACATCGGCCCGAGCGGTATTCTGGTCAACATCATCCGCGAAGACCTGCTCGGCCGCGCCCGCTCGCTGTGCCCGACCATGCTCAACTACAAGGTCGCGGCCGATAATGGCTCGATGTACAACACCCCGCCGGCATTTGCCTGGTACCTGTCCGGCCTGGTGTTCGAATGGCTCAAGGAGCAGGGCGGCGTGGCGGCCATGGGCAAGCTCAACGAAGTGAAGAAGCGCACCCTCTACGACTTCATCGACGCCAGCGGCTTGTACAGCAACCCGATCAACCTCGCCAATCGCTCATGGATGAACGTGCCATTTCGCCTGGCCGACGACCGCCTGGACAAGCCGTTCCTGGCCGGCGCCGACGAGCGCGGCCTGCTGAACCTCAAGGGTCACCGTTCAGTCGGCGGCATGCGCGCCTCCATCTACAACGCTGTCGACATCCACGCCATCAACGCGCTGGTTGCCTACATGGCAGAGTTCGAAAAGGAACACGGCTAATGTCTGAGCAAGAACTCAAGGCCCTGCGGGTACGCATCGACAGCTTGGACGAGAAAGTCCTCGAGCTGATCAGCGAGCGCGCACGCTGCGCCCAGGAAGTGGCACGGGTGAAAATGGCGTCCCTGGCGGAAGGTGAAGTGCCGGTGTTCTACCGGCCCGAGCGAGAAGCCCAGGTGCTCAAGCGCGTGATGGAGCGTAACAAGGGCCCGCTGGGCAACGAAGAGATGGCGCGGTTGTTCCGTGAAATCATGTCCTCGTGCCTGGCGCTGGAACAGCCGCTGAAAGTAGCGTACCTCGGCCCGGAAGGCACTTTCACCCAAGCGGCGGCCATGAAGCATTTCGGCCACGCCGTGATCAGCAAGCCCATGGCAGCGATCGACGAAGTGTTCCGCGAAGTGGCGGCCGGCGCAGTGAATTTTGGCGTGGTGCCGGTGGAAAACTCCACCGAAGGCGCGGTCAACCACACGCTGGACAGCTTCCTGGAACACGACATGGTGATCTGTGGCGAGGTTGAGCTGCGCATCCACCATCACCTGTTGGTGGGCGAAAACACCAAGACCGACAGCATCAGCCGTATCTATTCCCACGCCCAGTCCCTGGCCCAGTGCCGCAAGTGGCTGGATGCGCATTACCCGAACGTCGAGCGCGTGGCAGTCTCCAGCAATGCCGAGGCGGCCAAGCGGGTCAAGGGTGAGTGGAACTCGGCAGCGATTGCCGGCGATATGGCGGCGGGCCTGTACGGGCTCACGCGCCTGGCCGAGAAAATCGAGGACCGTCCGGACAACTCCACGCGTTTCCTGATGATCGGTAGCCAGGAAGTGCCGCCCACCGGCGACGACAAGACTTCGATTATCGTCTCCATGAGCAACAAACCCGGCGCGCTGCACGAGCTGCTGGTGCCGTTCCACGACAACGGGATTGATCTGACGCGCATCGAGACGCGTCCTTCGCGCAGCGGTAAATGGACCTACGTGTTCTTTATCGACTTCATCGGGCATCACCGCGACCCACTGGTCAAAGGTGTGCTGGAGAAAATCAGCCAGGAGGCCGTGGCACTCAAGGTGCTGGGCTCTTACCCGAAAGCGGTTTTGTGAGGCTTTGACATGAGTGGCAACTTCCTCGCCCTGGCGCAGCCGGGCGTGCAACAACTCTCGCCTTACGTACCAGGCAAGCCTGTGGACGAGCTGGCACGTGAGTTGAATCTGGATCCATCCAAAATCGTCAAGTTGGCGAGTAACGAGAACCCGCTGGGCCCTGGCCCTAAAGTGCTGGCGGCGATTCGTGATGAGTTGGCTGAGCTGACCCGTTATCCCGACGGCAACGGCTTTGCCCTCAAGTCTCTGCTGGCAGAAAAATGCCGGGTAGAGCTCAATCAGGTGACCCTGGGCAACGGCTCCAACGACATCCTCGAGCTGGTCGGCCGGGCCTATCTGGCGCCGGGCCTGAATGCGGTGTTCAGTGAGCATGCATTTGCGGTCTACCCGATCGTCACCCAGGCCGTAGGTGCCGATGCGCGGGTTATCCCGGCAAAAGACTGGGGGCACGATTTGCCGGCGATGCTGGCCGCCATCGATGCGCAAACCCGCGTGGTGTTTATCGCCAACCCGAATAACCCGACGGGCACCTGGTTCGATGAGCAGGCCTTGAACGAATTCCTGCAGGACGTGCCCGAGCACGTCCTCGTGGTGCTGGATGAGGCTTATATCGAGTACGCCGAAGGCAGCGACCTGCCGGATGGCCTGGACTTCCTGGCGGCCTATCCGAACCTGCTGGTGTCGCGCACGTTCTCCAAGGCCTACGGCCTGGCGTCGCTGCGGGTTGGCTATGGCTTGTCCACAGCGGTAGTCGCCGATGTGCTCAACCGCGTGCGCCAACCGTTCAACGTCAACAGTCTGGCCCTGGCGGCGGCCTGCGCGGCATTGAATGACGCCGATTACCTGGAAGAAAGCCGTCGCCTCAACGAACGCGGCATGCAGCAATTGCAGGACGGTTTTCGCGAGTTGGGCCTGGGCTGGATTGCGTCCAGGGGCAACTTTATCTGTGTCGACCTCGGACAGGTAGCCGCCCCGGTCTTCCAGGGGTTGCTGCGCGAAGGCGTGATCGTACGCCCGGTGGCCAATTACGGCATGCCAAACCACCTGCGCGTCACCATCGGTTTGCCGGCGGAGAACAGCCGCTTCCTGGAGGCGTTGGCCAAGGTTCTGGCCCGTGGTTGATGTCACTGCATTGCAACCTGCTGTGCCTATGATCGGTCGCCTGGTGGTGGTCGGTCTTGGGTTGATCGGTGGATCCTTCGCCAAAGGCCTGCGCGAGAGCGGCCTGTGCGGCGAAGTGGTCGGCGTGGACCTGGACCCGCAATCGCGCAAGCTGGCGGTGGAGCTTGGGGTGGTGGATCGCTGCGAGGCGGACCTGGCCATCGCTTGCCAGGGCGCCGATGTGATCCAGCTGGCCGTGCCGATCCTGGCGATGGAAAAGCTATTGGCGATCCTGGCCGGCCTGGATTTGGGCGGCGCGATTCTCACGGATGTCGGCAGCGCCAAGGGTAACGTGGTGCGCGCCGCACAACTGGCGTTTGGTGACATGCCGCCGCGTTTCGTGCCGGGCCATCCGATTGCCGGTTCCGAGCAGAGTGGGGTGGAAGCGTCCAATGCGCAGCTGTTTCGGCGGCACAAAGTGATCCTGACTCCGCTTGAACAGACCGATCCTGCGGCCTTGGCCGTGGTAGACCGGCTATGGCGCGAGCTGGGGGCGGATGTGGAGCATATGCAGGTCGAGCGTCACGACGAAGTGCTGGCGGCGACCAGCCATCTGCCGCATCTGTTGGCATTCGGCCTGGTGGATTCGTTGGCCAAGCGCAACGAAAACCTGGAGATTTTCCGCTATGCCGCCGGTGGCTTTCGCGACTTCACGCGAATTGCCGGCAGTGACCCGGTGATGTGGCACGACATCTTCCTCGCCAACCGTGAAGCGGTGTTGCGTACCCTGGATACTTTCCGCAGCGACCTCGACGCCCTGCGCGACGCAGTGGATGCGGGCGATGGCCATCAACTATTGGGCGTGTTCACCCGTGCGCGGGTGGCGCGTGAACACTTCAGCAAGATCCTGGCGCGCCGCGCCTATGTGGAAACCGCAGTGAATGCCGAAGAACTGACCTTCATCGCCCGTCCCGGTGGCCGCTTGAGCGGGCGCATTCGGGTGCCGGGTGACAAGTCGATCTCCCATCGCTCGATCATGCTGGGCTCATTGGCTGAGGGCGTGACCGAAGTGGAAGGCTTCCTAGAAGGTGAGGACGCCTTGGCGACCTTGCAGGCGTTTCGCGACATGGGCGTGGTGATTGAAGGGCCGCACCACGGTCGAGTGACGATTCATGGCGTGGGCCTGCATGGCCTGAAACCGGCGCCGGGGCCGATCTACCTGGGCAATTCCGGTACGTCCATGCGCCTGTTGTCCGGGTTGCTGGCGGCGCAGCGCTTCGACAGCGTGCTGACGGGCGACGCCTCGCTGTCCAGGCGCCCGATGAGCCGCGTGGCCAAGCCGTTGCGAGACATGGGTGCAGTGATCGAGACCGGGCCGCAAGGCTGCCCGCCGCTGACCATACACGGTGGCCAGGCACTCAAAGGCATCAATTATGTACTGCCGATGGCCAGTGCCCAGGTGAAATCCTGTGTGTTGCTGGCCGGACTGTATGCCGAAGGCCGAACCGCAGTGACCGAGCCTGCACCGACCCGCGACCACACCGAGCGCATGTTGCGCGGTTTTGGTTACCCGGTGGTGGTGGAGGGCGCGACGGCGTCGGTCGAGTCCGGGCATACGTTGACCGCTACCCATATAGAAGTGCCGGGGGATATTTCCTCCTCGGCATTTTTCCTGGTAGCGGCCACGATTGCCGAGGGTTCCGAGTTGTTGCTCGAACATGTCGGTATCAATCCGACGCGCACCGGGGTGATCGATATTCTGCGCCTGATGGGCGCGGACATTACCGTTGAAAACCCACGTGAAGTGGGTGGCGAACCGGTTGCCGACTTGCGTGTACGCGCCGCTGGGCTCAAAGGCATCGAGATTCCCGAAGCGCTGGTGCCGCTGGCGATCGATGAATTTCCCGTACTGTTCGTAGCCGCCGCCTGCGCCGAGGGGCGCACAGTGTTGCGCGGTGCCGAGGAGCTGCGGGTGAAGGAGTCCGATCGTATCCAGGTCATGGCCGACGGTCTGTTGGCGCTGGGTGTGAAGTGTGAACCGACACCTGATGGGATTATCATTGACGGCAGCCCGATAGGCGGCGGCGACGTGCAGGCCCATGGCGATCACCGGATCGCCATGGCCTTCAGCGTGGCGTCGTTGCGAGCGGTGGCGCCGATCCGTATCCGCGATTGCGCCAACGTCGCCACATCTTTTCCGAACTTTCTTACACTGTGTGCCCATGTCGGCATGCGTGTAGCCCAAGAGGCTCAATTGTGAATATCAAAGCTGCGGTGATTACCATCGACGGGCCAAGCGGCTCGGGCAAGGGCACGATCGCCGGCATCCTGGCCAAGCGCCTCGGCTGGTGCCTGCTCGATTCCGGCGCGCTGTATCGCCTGCTGGCGTTCGCCGCGCGCAACCATGGCGTCGACCTGACCAACGAGGAATCCCTCACGTTGCTGGCGGCGCACCTTGACGTGCAGTTCGTCGGCGCGACGGAAGGTCATCCCCAGCGCATCATCCTTGAAGGCGACGATGTGACCGACGACCTGCGTAACGAACAAGTCGGTTCCTGGGCCTCCCAGGTTGCCGCGCTGCCCGCCGTACGTGACGCATTGCTGCAGCGCCAGCGCGCGTTTCAGGAGCCGCCGGGCCTGGTGGCCGACGGCCGTGACATGGGCACGGTGGTCTTTCCCGAGGCGCCGCTGAAGATTTTCCTGACCGCCAGCGCCGAGGAACGTGCTCGCCGCCGTTACTTGCAGTTGAAGGGCAAAGTCGATGGTGTTAGTCTGTCGAGTCTGCTAGATGAGATCCGTGCACGCGATGAGCGTGATACCCAGCGTGCGGTAGCCCCGCTCAAGCCGGCGGCTGACGCCATACAGCTGGATTCCACGGAGTTGTCCATCGAGCAGGTGCTGGAACGCATCATGAGCGAGATCGCCATTCGCGATATCGCCGGGTGACCAAGAAGGCCGCAGGGGACCAGTCATAGTCCTGTGGTGCTTCTTCTAATTGAAACTGACCCATACCGTCTGGGGTGTGGAGATGGGCGTATTCTTCGCCCTTATCAACAGGAATTAAAATGAGCGAAAGCTTTGCGGAACTCTTTGAAGAAAGCCTAAAAACCCTGAACCTTCAGGCAGGCTCCATCATCACCGGTGTTATCGTTGATATCGATTACCAAGCTCGCTGGGTAACCGTTCACGCTGGTCTGAAGTCTGAAGCTCTGATCCCGCTGGAACAGTTCTACAACGATGCTGGTGATCTGACAATCAATGTCGGTGACGAAGTTCACGTTGCTCTGGACTCGGTTGAAGACGGTTTCGGTGAAACCAAGCTGTCCCGTGAAAAAGCCAAGCGCGCTGAATGCTGGATTGTTCTCGAAGCAGCCTTCGCAGCTGAAGAAGTGGTCAAGGGCGTTATCAACGGTAAGGTTAAAGGCGGCTTCACTGTCGACGTTAACGGCATCCGTGCGTTCCTGCCAGGTTCTTTGGTCGACGTTCGTCCTGTGCGCGACACCACGCACCTGGAAGGCAAAGAACTCGAATTCAAGGTCATCAAGCTCGACCAGAAACGCAACAACGTTGTCGTTTCCCGTCGCAGCGTCCTGGAAGCAGAGAACTCCGCCGAGCGTGAAGCTCTGCTGGAATCCCTGCAGGAAGGCCAACAAGTCAAAGGTATCGTCAAGAACCTCACCGATTACGGCGCATTCGTCGATCTGGGTGGCGTCGATGGCTTGCTGCACATTACCGACATGGCTTGGAAGCGTATCAAGCATCCTTCGGAAATCGTCAACGTTGGCGACGAGATCGATGTCAAGGTTCTGAAATACGATCGCGAGCGCAACCGTGTTTCCCTGGGCCTGAAGCAACTGGGTGAAGATCCATGGGTCGCTATCAAAGCCCGTTACCCAGAAAGCACTCGCGTGACCGCGCGTGTTACCAACCTGACCGACTACGGCTGCTTCGCTGAGCTGGAAGAAGGCGTTGAAGGCCTGGTACACGTTTCCGAAATGGACTGGACCAACAAGAACATCCACCCTTCGAAAGTCGTACAAGTCGGCGACGAAGTGGAAGTTATGGTTCTGGACATCGACGAAGAGCGTCGTCGTATCTCCCTGGGCATCAAGCAGTGCAAATCTAACCCATGGGAAGATTTCTCTGGCCAGTTCAACAAGGGCGATAAAATCTCCGGCACCATCAAGTCGATCACCGATTTCGGTATCTTCATTGGTCTGGACGGCGGCATCGACGGCCTGGTTCACCTGTCCGACATCTCCTGGAACGAAGTTGGCGAAGAAGCTGTTCGTCGTTTCAAGAAGGGCGACGAGCTGGACACCGTTATCCTGTCGGTTGACCCAGAGCGCGAGCGCATCTCCCTGGGCATCAAGCAACTGGAAAGCGATCCGTTCTCCGAGTACGTACAAGAGAACGACAAAGGCGCCATCGTTAAAGGTACAGTGAAAGAAGTTGACGCCAAAGGCGCCATCATCACTCTGGCCGACGATATCGAAGCGACTCTGAAAGCCTCCGAAATCAGCCGTGACCGCGTTGAAGACGCGCGCAACGTTCTGAAGGAAGGCCAGGAAGTAGAAGCCAAGATCATCAGCGTTGACCGCAAGAGCCGCGTAATCCAACTCTCCATCAAGTCGAAAGATGAAGTGGAAGAGAAAGAAGCTATCCAGAGCCTGAAATCCGCTCCGGAAGCTGCAACTGGCGAGACCACCATGGCCTCCCTGCTGCGCGAAGCAATGGCTAAGCAGAACTAAGTTCTGTAAGGCTGTAAAAAAGGGCGACTTCGGTCGCCCTTTTTTGTGCCTGTTGGTTCAGCCTGATGAGACTGGCAGCTCGTAATCCAGTGGCGCAAGTCACGGCCGAAATAACGTCTGACTCATAGCGGCTGCGCTTCAGTGAGTGGCACTAGCACCCGTACGTGAAAGATAGGCTTATTCGCGAGCCGATTTGTCACGAAAAACGAAATACTTGCATGTGAAAAACCCAAAAAACGCGACAACTATGATTGCGAAGATTTGAACAAGTTGATGAGGGTAAAGTAACTTGTCGACAAGGATATACAGAAGCAAAAAGTTTATGAGGTACCCGGTTAAGTGCATCTGGATGTATCGTATCAAGGCACCTCGATTCTTTTTCTGAGAAAACGTCCACTTGTAATTGAATGTATAACTGGTGAGAACACCTATTATATAAATTAACGTCATCGCCAGCTTTTCACCGCTTCCGCAATACACGAGCAATAAGTAGCCCGCGTAAAGCAGGGCATTATTAGTCAGGCCGACAATCCCATAACGTATCAGTTGTAAAAAAGCGGGTGAGGCAAAAAAACTCATTCTGGCCTTCATTCTTTTTCGAAGCGCAAGGTAGATCGAGAGGTTTGCGTGTGTGTGCCAACTGTGTCATCAGATAAATCGTAGGTTTTCCGTCCTACAATATACAGGGGGCGGTTCTTGGTCTGGTCAAATGTTTTGCCGACGTATATGCCAACAATGCCCTGGATTGAAATGACGATGCCACCAATAAAGAATGTAGAAACCATGAGGCTGGTCCAGCCCTGTACCACGGCTCCGTGTAGCATCGTGGTGAACATGAGGTACGCCCCAAAGATAAACGCCAGTGCTGCCATGGTGAAACCTAACTTCACTGCAAGCCGAAGTGGTTTGTCTGAATAGGCAATTATTGTCTCCATCGCCAGGTTCCAGAGCTTTGAAAACGTATAGGTGCTTTTTCCATCCAGGCGTTCTGCGTGCGAGATTTCAATCCCTGTGCTTGAGAAACCTGTCCAATGAACGAGTGCACCAAAAAAGCGAAGTTGCTCGCGCATTTGGCAGAGGTTATCGACTACTTTTCGCGAAATAATACGAAAGTTTCCGCTGTCGCCATTATATTCAAAGTCGGCTAAATAGCTGAACGTCTTGTAGAACAGCCAAGAGGTTGCTCTCTTAAGTAGCGGATCACTTCGTTTTCCTCTCAAGGCTAAAACGATATCGTAACCCTCTTGCGCCTTGGCATAGAGGCGAGGAATCTCTTCAGGGCGATCCTGAAGGTCGCAATCCATCACAACGACCCATTGGCCTCGGCAAGCATCCAAGCCTGCGGTGATTCCATAGTGCTGGCCAAAGTTTCGACTCAACTGGATGCCACGTACTCTTGGGTCCGCCTCGGCGAGGCGCTCTATAATTTGCCACGAGCGATCGCCCCCGCAGTCTTCTATCAATACGATTTCGAAATCGGATGAGATTTCCTCGAGGGCGGATTTCAGGCGTGAGTAAAGCTCCTCAAGTGAGTTTTCGGCTTTGTAAACTGGAACGATCACCGAGATATGAGGTGATGTCAATTTTGCTGGCATAATATTTTTATCTTGTTGGTGTGTGGGATAGACGAATTGTTACCAAAATTTCGCATTGAAAAAAAGCTCTTGTTTATAAAAGAATATTCCAAAAAGCGCGTGTAAGAAAAACAACATCAGACAGAGTGAATACTTTACTTTGTCTACGGTGCGAATCGTCAGGTGATGTCTGTTTTTAACTAGAAATGCGACAGAGAACAGGAAGACCAGATAGAGCCCCATTTGTCCGCTCCACCAGAAGTTTCCATCGTACATTCTCGATCCGCTTTCTGCGAAGAAGTAGGTCAGTACCAAGCCCATCAAAAGGCAGCAGCAGGAAAAAACGACAGCTTTGTCTTGTATGAAATCTCTCGGGTAGCATAAAAAGGCCAGCAGCGGGAACGCTATCGATAAAATCAGCTTCGGAAATAGAAAGTCTGAATAATGAGCCATGGTCTCAAAGGGTAGAACAACAATATGGCTTTCAGTAGCGCCGGTGGCTTGTGAAAGGTCTTGGAAGAAAAACGTTTGAAAAAACTGCAGGCCTAGCAAAGCGATGATGGGGAGAAAAAATGCGAGATAGATATACTTGTTCATGAGTGCTGATTTGAGCCGGTGGCTGATCAGCAGGAAAAGCACAAAGGCGGGGAGCACGATCATCAAGAAATTAGGCTTTGAAATCCCACTGAGGAACAAAGCGAACGCGAGTGCGAGTCCGTTGGAGAGATTGTTGTGCTGCGGGCTGTCTACAGACTTGAGTGCATAGCAGAACGCCAGGAGGGATAGAGGCTTCAGCAGCAGCATGGTAGGGCTGTGATAAATGCTTATTCCTATGTAGCCGAAGTAAAGGTGCTGATCAATAGCGAAGAAGAGTTGTAAGGGCGTTATGACAAGCAAGCAGACTGAGAAAAATACAGCGATCAACGCGGACGTGTGAGCTTTCAAAATGTTGTAATTTAAAATAGCAAGGAAGAAGATTGAAAGCACTATGACCAGTGTTGACGCCTGGGGGTAACTGATGGCGAGTGCTTTTTTGGAAAGTATGGTGAGCACGTGATACAGCGGGTGAGGCAATATTAATTTCTGACCATTCTCCATGTCGCTTGCCCACTTTAAGTGAGTGACATAGTCGAACGCGTTTGTAGAGAGAGTGCTGATAAGAGGCTCAAATAGAATAATGCAAATTCCCAGAAGTATCCCATAGGCCACTAAGTTCGTAAGGCGCTTTGACTGAGGTGTGTCGGCTATCGTGCTAGTGTGCACCCTGCTATTTTTTTTAATTGGTTTAGCAGGTTTAAATAACGTCATTGCTGCTGCATCCCTTTGGCTTTCGTTGTGAACATGCGGACCGGATTAACTTAAGGTAATTATACCTGCTGAGCGATGATGATGCGCTTTTTGCAGGCTTCTCATCGTATGGGCTTGCGCCCCGATAGCGTCAGCGCCGTCACCGCGCTCGGCTTTCGAAGGTTACGGGATGTCCGTGCATGCATGGGCGGTCTCGATTCGCAAGTGACGTGGCTTACAGCTGTCTGGAGAGTCATCCGGAGGTGGGCTTGATCTGGCCATCGGGGCATGTAGTCGCGAAGGGCGCATGCCCCTTTGCGGAACGGGCGTTTCGAGACGTGGTTGAATGATGTAGAGAGGGCGACCATTGAAAGGCTGCTTGCTGCCGGTTCTGAAATCAAGTGAATCAAAAACCAAGAACTAACGCGTACGTCTCAAGGTCACAAGTGGCTATAGTCTTGATTGCTCCACATTGCTGATTCAATAAGGGGATGAATGAACAGGTTTATCATAGTGCTGGCAGTGCTGACGCTTGCAGGCTGCTCCGCTACCAGCGCCAAGACTCATGCAACGCGGGGCGGCAGCGGTATTGAGATCGACTGCTCGGGTCTGGGAAATAAATGGGAGAAGTGCGATGCGCGTGCGATGCGTGAGTGCAAAGCGCGGGGTTACAAGGTCATCGCCCGGTCCAGTGAAGCCAAGGATGACGCCGAAGACTATCCGTTCGGCTGGAACCCGGCTGGCGCGCTTACGCGCACGATGTTGGTGATCTGTAATTGATGATTTGGGTGTTTACGGCTGTCTTGGAGTAGGCGCGCAGATAAGTTAGTACATGGGCTGTTCAAAATCCTCAGGTCATGCTAAAACCTTCGAAGCGATTTTCCTAGCTGCTTGAAAAAGAAGGGAAAAATATGACGAAGTCGGAGTTGATCGAACGAATTGTCACCCATCAAGGGCTGCTCTCATCCAAGGATGTCGAGTTGGCTATCAAGACTATGCTTGAGCAAATGTCCCAATGCCTGGCCACCGGAGATCGTATAGAAATCCGCGGCTTCGGTAGCTTTTCGCTGCATTACCGTGCACCGCGAGTAGGGCGTAACCCCAAGACTGGCCAGTCCGTCAGTCTCGATGGGAAGTTCGTACCTCATTTCAAACCCGGTAAAGAGTTACGCGATCGGGTAAATGAAGATGAGGAAGAGGGCATCTGATTGTTTGCCAGGAGTATGTTATGCGTCAGTTCAAGCGTATTTTTACTGTCATCATTGCTTCAATCGTTGCTCTCGCAATTGTAGGCTTCGTGCTTGAGAACCAACAGTCAGCCTCGCTTTCGTTCTTGGGGTGGTCCTCCGCCACACTGCCTGTTTCAGTATTCGTTACGTTGGCACTGATAATCGGAATGCTACTGGGCCCAGTGCTGTTCCTGCTTTTCAAGCCTAGGCAGAGCCGAGGAAAGATACCTGCAGCGTGACCTGGATCCAGGTCGTTCAGGTGGACAAGATTGCCGGTGACGAGGGGTGCCGTTTGTCGGATCAATCTGATCGTTTTTCGCGTCGAATACGCTGATCTACATCCTATAAATGAATATCAGGATTTAAAACCGCAGCTTTTTCTGGCAGCAGCTACGGGTCGAATCTATTTTTAATTAATGATAATGACAGTGTTTAAGGGGGAATGGCTGCGCATTGCTAGCTCTGCGGAAGTATCCTACGCGTAGGCGGGAAGCGTCTCATTGACTTGTCAAGTCTTGCAATGTAGCGAAGAGATGGCAAAATGCAACATATTCTCGAGAACAGTCATTTTGTGCGCTCAAGGCCAGGCAGCGAAGCTGGGCTTCGTTGGGCGGTTGATGGAAAAATCACGCAAGATAGTCTGCATAACGAGCCCGCAGTTTCTCATTGAAGGCAGGTTTTTGTTGTGAGTAGTAGCTTCCGCGCCCCCCCTGTGCCCTCGACGGGTGAAGTCGACCTCTTTGCGTTATCTCAAATCGTCTGGCGTCAGAAAAAAATAGTCCTGATCACCACTGCTGGCGTGGCGCTGCTCGCAGCGGCGTATGCATTCCTGGCGACTCCTGAATATCAGGTGAGCAGTGTACTAAGGCCTGCCGCGATCAATGAGTTGGACGCCTTAAATCGTTCGGAAGTTTATAAGTTGCCACCGAGTGAAGCGCTTCTGAAAGTTGGAGCTTCCCTTGAATCTTATGAAACCCGATTGAATTTTTTCAGAGCCAATCAGCAGCTCTTTAGCGAGTTTGAGCGTCCAGGGCGTACCCTTGAGCAGAGTTTTGAAGAGTTCAATCGTAATTCGATCAGTTTGATAGTGCCTGACTTGAAGAAAGCTGAGTCACTGAGTGCCTATATCAAACTCGAAATGAATTACCCGCAGGGCGTCGATGGTGTAAAGATTCTGAACGATTTCGTTCAGTATGCGATTGCCAGCGAGCGCAAGCAGATAGCGGCCGATATGGATGTTATTGTCAAGAACCGAATTAACGAAATTACGGGTAAGTTTAACGCTGCGCGAGCAAGTTATGAAACCGACAAGGAAGCGAAGATAGCTTCATTGCTCGAGGCCGACAATCTGAAGCGCGCACAGCTGTTGGACGAATTGAAGGCGCTGCGTGCCCAGTTGAAAACGTTGCGTACCGATCGCATGTCGCAATTGGCTGAGGCTATCGGCATCGCTAAATCACTGGGCATTAACAAACCGACGACGCCTTCTTCGTTGGGAGACGCTGAACGCGCAAGCTCAAACAGCGTGATGCGTACGGAAGTGAACAACCAGCAGATACCTCTTTATTTCATGGGGGTAGAGGCGCTCGAGGCCGAAAAGCGAGCACTCAATCAACGAAACTCGGACGACTTCGCTGAGGCGCGTATTGCCCAAATCGCCAAAGAACTGCAGCTGCTTCAATCCAATCGTCAAGTTGAAGTACTCAATCGCCGAGAAAACGAAGACATTTTTCTAGCCGGGGTGGAGCCGCTGAGGGCGGAAATGGCGCGTTTGCGCAATTTGAATATCGATATGAGTCGCATAAAGTTAGTGGCCATTGATCGAGCCGCTATGGAGCCGTTGAGCGCAGTAAAGCCCAAGAAGCTGCTGATCATCATGGGTGGTATTATTGCTGGTTTGGTTCTCGGTATAGCCTTCGCGTTGTTCTCCAGCGTTTTTCGCTCCAAGAGGCTGGCGTAGAGGCGGCCGCTGGAGTACATCTTGCTACCTGCGCTAGCAAGCGCCTGCAAGAATGCGCTCCACTGTCGTGTTAAGTGATGGCCAGTAGCCCATTGTCTGTGCCCGGGCCTGAGATTGGCCTGATTTGTTGGGTGGCTGTAGGCGATTATGCTATTACGCCAGGAAAAACAAGTTTAAAATTGCTGATACATTTTGATGCGCCTGTCAGCAGCGTCCAGCTGCAGAACCGTGCGTTAGGTTGCTGACAGTATTGGCTAGCTGTGGAGAGATTATGGCGTATTTATCAAACGAGCAGCTGGCTCAGCTCGGTTTTAAACAGCTTGGCAAAGATGTGAAAATCAGTGATCGAGCCAGCATTTATAATGCTGATCAAATTGAGATTGGCGATTTTTCGCGAATTGATGATTTTTGCGTCATTTCAGGCAAGATTACATTCGGTCGCTTCAATCATATAACACCTATGTGCCTTATCGCTGGTGGGACGCCGGGTATCGTATTTGAGGATTTTTGTACGTTGGCGTACGGCGTCAAGATATTCTCCCAGTCGGATGATTACAGCGGCGAAACGTTAACGAACTCTTTAATTCCAAAAAAATTCAAGAACGAGTTGTTTTCTGCGGTACACGTGCACAGGCACGTAATAGTAGGCGCTGGCGCTGTCATTTTTCCAGGTGTGATACTGGCTGAAGGATGCGCCGTAGGCGCGATGGCGCTTGTTACCAAATCTACTGACGCCTGGGGTGTCTATGCAGGCATACCCGCAAAACGTGTCAAAGAACGTAAGAAAGATTTACTTCAACTAGAAAAAGAATTTTATGGTGAGTTCGATGAAAGTTCCCTTTAATAAGCCGCCTTATACCGGTAATGAGGATCAATATGTAACCCGCGCCATGCGCAGCGCGAAGATGTCCGGAGATGGAGACTTCACGATAAATTGCCAGCGCTGGTTCGAAGAAACGTTTTCGTGCCAAAAGGCATTATTGACGCCCTCTTGCACCCAGGCGCTTGAGATGGCGGCAATATTGGTCGATATACAGCCGGGCGATGAAGTGATCATGCCCAGCTACACCTTCGTAAGTACAGCCAATGCCTTTGTACTTCGCGGGGCAAAAATCGTATTTGTCGATATTCGTCCGGACACGATGAATATTGATGAAACCCTGATTGAAGCGGCCATTACTGAAAAAACCAAGGTCATAGTGCCGGTCCATTACGCAGGCGTGGCGTGTGAAATGGACACCATCATGGACATTGCGCAGCGACACAAGTTGTTTGTTGTCGAAGACGCAGCACAGGGCATGATGTCCACCTATAAAGGACGTAAGTTGGGCACTATTGGTCATTTAGCTGCCTACAGTTTTCATGAAACAAAAAACTACACCAGTGGCGGTGAGGGTGGTTTGCTGCTCATTAATGACGAGCGTTTTATTGGGCGCGCTGAAATTATCCGTGAAAAAGGCACTAACCGTAGCCAGTTTTTCAGAGGGATGATTGATAAGTACACCTGGGTGGATATTGGCAGCAGCTACCTGCCTGGTGAACTTCAGGCAGCCTATCTGTTCGGTCAATTAGAACGGGCGGAGGTGATTAACGAATTCCGCTGCAAAATCTGGAATCGCTACAATGCCGCGTTTAAAGATCTGGTCGGTGCCGGTCTGATCGAAACGCCGTCAGTTCCAGAGGGCTGTGTAGCCAACGCGCACATGTTTTATATCAAGGTTAAAGATATTGTCGCCCGCACGGCAGTGCTTAAACATCTGAATGCCTCCGGCGTGGGCGGCGTTTTTCATTATGTGCCTCTGCACAGCGCTCCGGCGGGAATTCTGTTGGGACGTTTTAACGGCGAAGATGTCTTTACCACTAAGGAAAGTGAGCGTCTTCTTCGTCTACCGGTCTGGTACGGAATGTCAGACGTTGAAATTCAGCACGTCATTGATTCTGTGATAGGTGCAGTTAATGCCGCCGGTCGGTAAATTAAAAGAGAAAAGGGCGGGACTGCTGGCGGGCGCTTTTTTCACGAGCGCCGCTCAAGCATCAAAAATCCTGGTAGGGTTCTGCATTCTTAAGCTGATTGCTTTGTATTTGGGTGCAGATGGCCTCGGGAAATTGGGGCACTTTATGAGCCTGGTCTCCATCGCGGTCTTGTTGGCGGGGGGGGGATTGGGGCACGGTGTCATCAAATATGTAGCCGAGTTCAAGGACAGTAAGTTTAGTCTGTACAGGCTGTTTTCCACCTCGGTGTTCTATGCGTTGGGGGCCTCCATGCTTGTCTTGGTGGCCTTGTTTTCATTTGCTGAGAAGATATCGGTCCTGGTGTTTGGAGAGCCTCGCTTTTACTGGGTGATCCTGTGCCTTGCTGTCGCCCAGGTTGCGTTCGCGTTCAATATTCTGTTTTCCGGTTTCTTCAATGGGCTCGGTAAACTGAAGGTGAATGCGGTGGTGCAGGTTGTTTCAAATATCCTGGCACTGCCATTAATATGGTTTTTGATTTCAAGCTATAAAATGCCAGGTGCGGCGATTGCCATGCTTGCGATCTTTGTCATGCCGATTATTGTTTCGTTGTTTTTTGTTAAAGGCATGCCGCTGTTCAGAATGATCAAGTGGCGAAAATTTGATGTTGGCATTGGGAAGGGTTTTGCCAGATTCGGTTTGATGTTACTGGTCAGTGCGGTCATGTTTCCTGTGGTGGAAATAGTTATCAGGGAGTCGCTGATAACGCAGGTGGGGTACAGTGAGGCAGGTATATGGCAGGGGAGTATAAAACTCTCAAGCGCTTATATTGGATTTTTTAGCGTCTTCCTGGCGTCTTACTATATGCCACTTATTTCGGCAACGCGAGAGAAGAAGGCAATAACACGTCAGGTCATCAAGTTCATGTTGCTGGTGATGGGCGGGTTCCTTATCGGCGGAAGTGTGCTTTATTTTGGTCGGCACTTCTTCATCCCGCTGCTGCTGTCTTCCGAATTTAATGAACTGGAGAATTATATAATTTTTCAGCTGGTGGGCGATTTTTTCAAAGTTTCCGCTTACGTGATCGGGTTCGTGGCAGTGGCCAAGGCTGCGACCAAATTGTATATACTGTCTGAAGTTATTCAAGCGCTGCTGTTTGTCGGGCTCACTTTTTCGCTGGGAAAAAGTATCGGCGGTATTTACGGTGTCATGTATTCTTATATGATCGCTTACATCGTATTTTTTGTCATGTGTGTCATCGGTTTTGCCTGCTGGGCGCGTAGATAATGGAACTGGAATTCACTCTCCCGTTGTACCTGGCCTATGGCTTTTTGGTGCTGGTGGCTGCATTTGATACCTTAAGTGATAGGAAACTACCAGCGATTGTTGTGTCTGTGCTGATGGCTGTTCCGCTAGTTTTCCTGGCTACGTTCAGGGCAGTGGGAGTTGGCAGCGATGATGCCGCTTATCTCGAGATGCTCTATCAGATACCGTCGGTATTGGATTGCCAGAACGTCTATTGCGATTACAGCTACGCGACATTCAATGTCGAGTTCGGTTTTTTCATGTTCCTGTCGGTATTGGCAGCACTCGGAAAGAATGCGGCCGTTTTATTCGGCTTTAGTTCGTTAGTTGCGGTGACGTTAAATATTCGCAGCATAAGGTATTTTTCTCCTTACTTTGCATTGGCGGTGCTGGTTTACTTTACGCATTTTTACCTGGCCAAAGAACTCAATGCAATACGCTTGGGGTTGGCATCCGGGTTGCTATTCCTCGCTGCGGCCTATCTGGATCAGCGAAAGTATAAAATGATGACGGCGCTGATCGTTGCCGCGACATTGGTTCATGTGTCATCGGTATTTTTTATTGTGCCAGTGGGGTTGTATCTTTTTCGGCCCAAGCGCAGTTTGTACCTTCTCGTCAGTGCCGTTCTGATCTTTATCTCCGCAACCATCGACTTTAAATCTGTGCTGCGTCAAATGGCAATTTTCGGTTTTGTGGGGGATAAAATCGAATTGTATCTCAACGCCGACATGTA
The DNA here is from genome assembly GCF_005233615.1 of Pseudomonas sp. CFBP13528. Lineage (NCBI taxonomy): Bacteria > Pseudomonadati > Pseudomonadota > Gammaproteobacteria > Pseudomonadales > Pseudomonadaceae > Pseudomonas > Pseudomonas sp. CFBP13528. The sequence continues at coordinate 27,958 of NZ_QGAJ01000013.1, read as the reverse complement.
CAGTTATGCCTTGCCGCTTTTTGACATGGTGAATATCAAGAATTTGCTGGTGATCATCGCAGGCCTGGTGTGTTGGAAGAAGATTGAACATCGATACCAGAGTTTCAATCTGATTTTCTGTATTTTTTATTGTGCGGCCTTCTTGCGTATTGTGCTGGGCGATTTCGCGATCCTGGCGGGTCGGGGCTACGCAAGTATTTCAATGTTTGAGTACGTGCTGATCCCCATGATCGCTGTGCATGTGTGTGGCAAGAAATTGGGCTTTTTGCTGGTGGCGGCTTATACCTTTGCAACCTTGTACCTGAACCTCAACAGCAATTCAGGGTGGACAGGTGGTTCCGAAGTGTTTTTCGATTTCCTATAGATTGTGGTTGAGGGTGTATGAAAAGCATATTGTTTGTGATGGGAGGACTCGCTATTGGCGGGGTTGAGACTTACGTGGTCAGATTGGCCAAATATCTCAAGCTGGCCGGGCACTCCGTTAGCGTGACTTTACTGTCTGATAAGTATGATCAGGGGCTGTTTACCGAACTCTCCCAGCACGCGTCGGTCACGATTGTCGAACATGTTCCTTTTCTGTCTGCTTCCAGTTGGGTCAATGCACTGTTGCCGGCAAAAACGGATACCACAAAGTACGACATCGTTCATGTGGTAGATGTGCTGACGTTGGCCTATGTTTGTTTAAATAGAGATCAGCTGGATTTCAAATCGGTCAGTGTCGGTATTTATCACTCTAAGGAAATTGCCTGGTGGCGCGGTCGTAATATCTATTTCAGGAAAAAAATGTTGGCGTTGTATGATCGCAACGTCCAGCTCACGTTATTTCCTAACGAAAGAACGGCTGAGATGGCTGCAGAATTCAGTGGCGCCGAGGTGTCGGGGCTGGATATTCTACCGCTGGGCATTTCTTTTGAAAGCTACAGTGCTCGCCAGCCGCTTCAGTCATCCTTGCGTATAGTTTCCGTCGGTCGTTTGGTTGACTTCAAGATCTACAATCGCCATGTCATCTCGCAACTGGCTGAGCTTCGCAAGTTAGCCGATTTTGAGTACTTCATATATGGCGACGGCCCTGAGCGCAACGCGCTGATTGCCTTGGCTGAGTCGCACGGCGTTGAGGCTTATGTGCATTTTTGCGGTGAGGTAGATTACGCTGAGCTGCCCTCTATCCTGGATGGTGCATTTTGCTTTGTAGGGTCGGGGACGACGATTATCGAGGCCTCGGCAGCTGGCATTCCCTCTGTTGTTGGCATCGAGTCGATTGAGCGCCCGCTCACGTGTGGTCTGTTTTCGGACGTTGCCGGATATTCCTATAACGAAGAGTCCGCCACCACCAACCGGGTTGGGATTTTTGATACCATTGCGATGCTGCACGCGATGAGCGCTTCCGAGTACATGCAGGTTTCCGACCGTCACAGAAAGAAGGCCAAGCTTTTTGACATACTGGAAACCTCTGCTCAGTTTGTAGAGAAATCAAATCGCGCCCCCCGTTTCGATATTAAAATTAACCGGTGGATCGCGATGTTGTCATTCATTAAATCTGTGATTTTTTTGGGGCCCAAAGCGCTCAAGTCCAGATTCGATAGTGTGAGCTGACATGCCCCTGAATATTGCAATAGTTACTCAGTATTTTTACCCTGAGAGCTTTATCATTAATGATATCGTGGAGGAATTGGCATCGCTTGGCCATACAGTCGAAGTGTTCACGGGGCAACCTAATTATCCGGACGGTGATACCTACGAAGGGTATCAGGCAGCTTCCTGCAGCGAGCACATGTACAAGGATTCGATAAAGGTTCACCGTGCACCTTTAAGGCCACGTCATGCAGGCGGTGCAAAGAATCTGATCCTTAACTACCTGTCATTTGTAGTTAATGGCATCAAGCATTTTCCAAAGCAGAATGCGGGAAAAAAATTCGACGCGATCATTGTGTTCGCGGTGTCTCCCATCACTGCTGCGATCCCCGCAATTGTGTTGAAGCGCTCTACGGATGCGCACCTGATGGTCTGGGTGCAGGATTTGTGGCCCGAAACGCTGAAAGCAACCGGGTTTATAAAAAATCACTGGGCGCTGAAAGCCGTGGGTTTGCTGGTTCGGTTCATATATGCCAAGGCAGATACCGTATTGGTACAGTCTGAAGCATTTATATCGTCTGCCGAAAAGTATGTGGAGAAAAGCAAGCTCGTTTATTACCCCAACTCCTATCGGCTGTCACCTGCGCCGCCCGCTGGCGCCGCCAGTGTTTTACCTGATGAAATCAATCAGTTGTTAACCTCCCATTTTTGCATTGTGTTTGCTGGCAATCTCGGATTTGCGCAATCTTTGGAAACTATCGTCGATGCGGCAAAAGCCCTGACTCACCTTAGTTGCAAGATCGTGGTGGTTGGCAGTGGTAGCCGTCTTGAATGGATGAATGAGCAAAAGCGTGTGCATGCGCTGCACAACTTGGAATTGGTGGGGCGTTTGCCATCTGAATCAATGCCGGAATTATTCGCCAAGAGTGAAGCCCTGCTGGTGACGCTCAAAAAGGACGAAATATTCACCCTGACCATTCCCAGCAAAGTCCAGGCCTATATGGCAGCAGGCAAGCCCATCTTGGCCGCCCTTGACGGCGAGGGTGCGAGAGTCGTGCAGTTGGCGGGCGCCGGCCTGTGCTCTCCCGCAGGTGACGCTGCTGCGCTGGCGAGTAATATCGAACAAATTTATCGCTGCGAGCCCGAAAAAAGAAGCGCCTACGGGGCCGCAGGGTATCGGTTTTTCTGTGATAATTACGAAATGAAAAGCCAGTGCCGCCGCTTGGTCGAAATTATTCAAGATCGAATTAAAAATACGTAGAGATCCAATATGAAAATTTTAGTGCTGGGTGTGACAGGGATGCTCGGAAGTGCTGTTTTCAAGTACATCGCCAGCCATACCTCACATAGTGTGTTTGGCACCATGCGTGGTAAAGGGGGGCGTAAGTACTTCGATGAAAAGTACGCAGAGAACTTCTATTCGGATGTTGATGTTCTAGACTACGAAGCCTTGGTCGGTGTCTTCGAGCAGGCACGTCCGGACGTCGTTATCAACTGCGTTGGCTTGATCAAACAGTTAGCCCAGGCCAAGGATCCGCTGTCGACGTTGCCGCTCAACTCGATGCTGCCGCATCGCCTATCGAAGTTGTGCGCGCTGATCGGTGCCCGGCTTGTCCATATCAGTACCGACTGCGTCTTCACTGGCGAGAAGGGAATGTATTTGGAATCTGACATTTCAGACGCGGTCGACTTGTACGGAAAGTCCAAGTTTATTGGTGAAGTTCAAGACCAACCTCACGCCATCACCTTGCGCACCTCAATCATCGGCCATGAGCTGGCAAGCAGTGCGTCTCTAGTTGACTGGTTCCTCTCCCAGGAAGGTGCCGTAAAAGGTTTTACGAAAGCCATATTCTCGGGTGTACCGACCTCAGAACTTGCTCGCATCATCACCGATTTCGTGATTCCCAATCCGCAGCTGTTCGGTCTCTATCATGTTTCCGCTGAGCCTATCGATAAATTCACGTTGCTGAATGAAATCGCGAAGATTTATGAAAAGAAAATCGACATTGTCCCAGATGATCATCTAGCGATTGATCGGTCTCTGGACTCTACGCGATTCCGCCAGGCAGTGGGCTACGTTCCGCCTGCTTGGCCAGACCTTATTCAATTTATGCGCGCTCAGCGATAATTAGGAGATTTTACAGATGTTCGATAATAAAGTGTTGATGATTACCGGCGGTACCGGTTCCTTTGGTAACACCGTGCTCAAGCGATTTCTCGATACCGATGTCAAAGAAATCCGTGTGTTCAGCCGTGACGAAAAGAAACAGGAAGACATGCGCATTGCGCTGGGTAACGACAAGGTAAAGTTTTACATCGGCGATGTGCGTGACTATGCCAGCATTTCCCAGGCGATGGTCGGGGTCAATTACATCTTTCACGCCGCTGCGCTCAAGCAAGTTCCTTCTTGCGAGTTCTATCCGATGGAAGCGGTCAAAACCAACGTGATGGGCACGGAAAACGTGCTGAACGCGGCGATCGCCAACAATGTAGAACGCGTAGTGGTTCTGAGTACGGATAAAGCCGTCTACCCAATCAATGCGATGGGCATTTCCAAAGCCATGGCGGAAAAGCTGGTCGTTGCCAAGTCCCGGATGATCCCGCAAAACGGTCCTGTCATCTGTTCCACACGCTATGGCAACGTTATGGCTTCCCGAGGTTCGGTGATCCCCTTGTTCATCAATCAGTTGAAGCAGGGCGGCGAACTGACGGTAACTGACCCCAATATGACCCGTTTCCTCATGTCCCTGGAAGATTCGGTTGATTTGGTTTTGCATGCTTTTGAATATGCCGAACAAGGCGATATTTTCGTACAAAAGGCGCCTGCATCGACTGTCGAAGATTTGGCTCAAGCGCTCAAAGAACTGTTCAAGTGCATGAATTCGATCAAGGTGATCGGCACGCGTCACGGCGAGAAGCTTTACGAGTCGTTGATTTCTCGCGAGGAAATGGCCAAGGCAGAAGACATGGGCCGTTACTACCGGATCCCTGCGGACAATCGCGATCTGAACTATGAGAAATATTTCGTAGAGGGTGAAACGCATATTTCGGAGTTGGACGACTATACATCACACAACACTGAGCGCCTGGATGTTGAGGGTGTTAAAGCGCTGCTGATGAAGTTGGAGTTTGTTCGGGAGCAACTCAATGCTTAAAGTCATGACGCTGGTGGGCACTCGGCCGGAACTCATCAAAATGAGCCGCGTGATCGCAGAGCTGGATAAACAGACCCACCATATTCTGGTGCATTCCGGTCAGAACTACGATTATGAGCTTAACCAGGTATTCTTTGATGACCTGGATATTCGTAAGCCCGACCATTTCCTGGGCGCTGTAGGTGATACTGCGGCCCAGACGATTGCTCAGGTTATCGCTAAATCGGATGAGCTGTTCGAGTCGGAAAAGCCGGATGCACTGCTGCTCTACGGGGATACCAATACCTGTCTGGCTGTCATTTCTGCCAAGCGCAGAAAAATCCCTGTTTTCCATATGGAAGCGGGTAACCGTTGCTTCGACCAGCGCGTCCCCGAGGAGTTGAATCGCAAGGTTCTCGACCACCTCAGCGATATAAACATGGTGCTGACCGAACACGCCCGTCGCTATCTGCTGGATGAGGGCGTGCGCCCGGAAACGATCATCAAGACCGGGTCGCACATGGCAGAAGTCCTGGACTTCTACATGCCCAAGATCCAAGCGTCCGATGTAGTGGCTCGCGAAGGGCTGACCTCCGGTGGCTTCTTTATTGTCAGCACGCATCGTGAAGAGAACGTAGATACCCCGGATAATCTTCGGGATCTGATTGGCTCGCTGAAGGCACTGGCTGACGAGTACAAGCTGCCTATTATTGTTTCCACACACCCAAGGACGCGTAAGCGCCTTGAAGCATTGGGTGAGTCGCTTGACCATCCACTGATTCGCTTCGTTAAACCGTTCGGTCTGCTCGACTACATCAAGTTGCAGATGGAAGCGTTTTGCATTCTGTCCGACAGCGGCACCATCACTGAAGAAGCGTCTTTGTTGAACCTGCCGGCGGTGACGATTCGCAACGCTCACGAGCGGCCTGAAGGCATGGATGAAGGCACGCTTATCATGTGTGGCCTGACGACTGATCGCGTGCTGAACGCTGTCAGGGTCGTGACCAGCCAGCATGTACGTGGTGAACGAGTGATGTCGGTGGTAGGCGATTATTTGGGTGGCGCCGTCTCCAAAAAAGTCGTGCGCATTGTGCACAGCTATACCGATTACATTAATCGCACCGTTTGGTCTAAATCCTAAACAAGGAGTTTGGTGTGCGCATATTTGTGACTGGGGCATCTGGATTTGTTGGTAGCCGGTTGGTCCAAGTGTTATCCGCTCGTACAGATGTTCACGTCACGGTTGCCGTCAGAGACCCCGGTTTTTCCTGTCCTGGCGCCGATCAAGTGGTTCAATTCGACGACCTGTCGAGCGCTGATTTTTCAGGCGTTCTGACGGGGGTTGAGGCGGTTGTTCATTGCGCGGCCCGCGTTCATGTGATGAACGATTCCGAGGCCGATCCGCTTGAAGCCTTTCGCCGCGTCAATGTCCAGGGCACCCTGGCCCTGGCGCATCAGGCGGCCCAGGCTGGTGTGCGACGCTTTGTGTTCCTCAGTTCAATCAAGGTCAACGGTGAAGGCACGGTCTCGGGCGCGCCTTATACCGCCGATCAGCCGCCGGCACCGTCGGACCCTTACGGCATATCAAAGATGGAGGCCGAACAGGGTCTGCTGGAATTGGCTGCAACGACAGGGATGGAAGTGGTGATCATCCGTCCGGTGCTGGTTTATGGCCCGGGTGTAAAGGCCAACTTCCTGAGCATGATGCGTTGGCTGCACAAAGGTGTGCCATTGCCTTTCGGCGCCATCCATAACGCGCGCAGTCTGGTCGCGCTGGATAACCTGGTTGATCTTTCGATTACCTGCATCACTCATCCAGCCGCCGCCAACCAGGTATTCATGGTCAGTGATGGCGAGGATCTTTCAACCACTGTTTTATTACGCAAAATGGCGTCTGCGCTGGGCAAACCCGCGCGTCTTCTTCCGGTTCCAGCCTCTTTGCTGAGCACTGCCGCAATCATGCTGGGCAAGCGCAGCCTGTCCCAACGGTTGTGCGGTTCCTTGCAGGTCGATATTGGGAAGACGCGTGCCCTTTTAGGCTGGACGCCTCCGCTGTCGGTTGATGAGGCGCTCAAGGTCACGGCGTCTGCTTATATGGAAAGTCAAAACACATGAGTTATTGGTGGATCGTTCCGGTTGTTGCGTTTGTCTCGTTTGTCATGACCGCTGTGCTTAGGCACTATGCGCTATCTCGAAGCATCATTGATATACCGAACGCACGGAGTTCACATTCTGTTCCTACGCCCAGGGGCGGCGGGGTAGCCATTGTATTGGCCTTTCTTGCGGTACTGCCGCTGGTCGGATGGTTGGACCTGGTCCCGTGGCCTTCGCTCGTTGCAGCAGGCGGCGCCGGAGTGGTAATAGCCGTCCTGGGCTTTATGGATGACCATGGACACATTGCAGCTCGCTGGCGTTTGGCAGGGCATTTTGCAGCGGCGGCATGGGCGTTGTTCTGGATCAACGGACTGGCCCCGCTGAACCTATTCGGATGGGCCCTGGATCTGGGGCTTGTCGGTAATGTGCTGGCGGCTGTCTATATTGTCTGGATGCTCAATCTCTACAATTTCATGGATGGAATTGACGGTATCGCCAGCGTGGAAGCGATTTGCGCCTGCCTGGGCGCCTGTTTGCTTTACGTATTGGGCGGTCACCCGCAGATGATCTGGCTGCCTTTATTGCTGGCAGCGGCAGTGGGGGCATTTCTGGTTTGGAATTTTCCCCCCGCCAAGATTTTCATGGGTGATGCCGGTAGCGGTTTCCTGGGGATTACCCTGGCGTTCTTCTCACTGCAGGCAGCCTGGGTCAAATCGGATTTTTTCTGGGCGTGGTTGATTTTGCTGGGCGTATTCGTCGTCGACGCAACCTGCACGCTTGTTCGTCGATTGGTAAGGGGTGATAAGGTTTACGAAGCGCATCGCAGTCATGCTTATCAATTTGCCTCGCGCAAATATGGCAAGCACTTGCCAGTGACCATGGCAGTTGCTGCCATCAACGTTTTCTGGCTTTTACCTATTGCAGCGGGTGTAGTCTTGAGCGGATGGGATGGCACATGGGCGTTGGTTGTTGCCTACCTGCCGTTGGTCGCGCTGGCGATAAAGTTTCATGCCGGCGAGCTCGAGATTATGGTCGCGCAGAAGTAAAGGTTATCGTAGTCGGTCAGCGAGTCCTGAAAAGCCCGTGGATGGCTTTGCAGCATTAGGCATTGGAATGTACAGAGGTGTTCGAAGGAGTTATGGATAAGTTACGGGCGTTCTTAGTCGGTTTGCCTCGACGCAAAAAGCGGCTGATTCAGGTCAGTACCGATGTAATGGTGGTCTGGGCTGCATTGTGGCTGGCTTTCGTCGTACGTCTGGGCGTCGATGAAATGGCTAATCCAATCATCGCTCACCTTTGGCTGTTTATTGCCGCGCCTGTCGTCGCAATACCTCTGTTCATTCGATTTGGTATGTACCGAGCGGTGATGCGGTATTTCGGTAACGACGCGCTGATTGCGATTATCAAGGCGGTCAGCCTTTCATCGCTGATTCTTGGCGTCGTCGTATATTGGTACAGCAATCACCAGAATGTGGTCCCGCGCTCGATTATTTTCAACTATTGGTGGCTCAGCCTGATCATGGTGGGCGGCCTGCGTCTGGCGATGCGCCAATACTTCCTGGGGGACTGGTTTACGGCGGCTCAGCACGTTCCGTTCACTAGCCGGGAAGATGGTCTGCCGCGCGTTGCTATTTATGGCGCGGGCGCAGCCGGCAACCAATTGGTCGCGGCGTTGAGGATGGGCAGGGTGATGCGCCCTGTCGCGTTTATCGACGACGATGAAAGCATCACTGATCGCGTCATTTCGGGCCTGCAGGTGTACAAGGCCAAGCATATCCAGCGAATGATCGATACCACTGGCGCCCAGGAAATTCTGTTGGCCATCCCATCCTCCAACCGTGGCCGTCGCCGTGAAATCCTGGGTTTCCTCGAAGGCTTCCCGCTTCACGTGCGAAGCGTTCCGGGGTTCATGGACCTGGCCAGTGGTCGCGTCAAGGTAGATGACATCCAGGAAGTCGACATCGCCGACTTGCTGGGTCGCGATACCGTGCCTGCTCAAGGCGAGCTCCTGGAACACTGCATCAAGGGCCAGACCGTTCTGGTCACTGGCGCGGGGGGGTCGATCGGGTCCGAACTGTGCCGGCAGATTCTGGCGTTGCGTCCGACGACGCTGCTGTTGTTCGAACACAGTGAGTTCAATCTCTACAGCATCCTTTCGGAACTTGAGCAACGCGTCGTTCGTGAGTCGTTGCCCGTCAAGTTATTGCCCATCCTCGGTTCTGTGCGCAACCAGTCCAAGCTGCTGGATGTGATGAAAACCTGGCGCGTGGATACGGTTTATCATGCCGCAGCGTATAAGCATGTACCGATGGTTGAGCACAACATCGCAGAAGGTGTGCTGAACAACGTAATCGGGACGTTGAATACGGCCCAGGCCGCACTTCAAGTTGGCGTTTCCAACTTTGTTCTGATCTCTACGGACAAAGCCGTACGCCCGACCAATGTCATGGGCAGTACCAAGCGTTTGGCCGAACTTACCTTGCAGGCGCTCAGTCGTGAGCTGGCTCCTGTACTGTTCGGTGATAAGTCGAATGTCTCACGCGTCAACAAGACCCGTTTCACGATGGTGCGTTTTGGCAATGTACTGGGCTCTTCGGGCTCAGTGATTCCGCTCTTTCACAAGCAGATCAAGTCTGGCGGCCCATTGACGGTCACCCATCCCAAGATCACGCGTTACTTCATGACAATCCCTGAAGCGGCGCAGTTGGTGATTCAGGCAGGCTCCATGGGCCTGGGCGGTGATGTGTTTGTGCTGGACATGGGCGAGCCGGTGAAGATTGTCGAGCTGGCCGAAAAAATGATTCATCTTTCCGGCCTGAGCGTTCGTTCCGAAAAGAATCCCCATGGTGATATCGCCATCGAGTTCTCCGGCCTGCGTCCCGGCGAAAAGCTTTACGAAGAGTTGCTGATTGGCGACAACGTTGTTGCGACCCAGCACCCGATGATCATGAGTGCCAACGAAGATTATCTGTCATGGGACGTACTCAAAGGCAAGCTCTCTGAGTTGCTTGCCGCGGTTGATGAGGATGACTACACCCGTGTCCGTCAGCTTCTGCGCGACACTGTCAGCGGCTATGCCCCCGACGGCGAAATCGTCGACTGGATCTATCAGCAGCGTCGCCTGGAACCGTGAGTTAACACCCTGTTACTCAAGCGCTTTTGACACCCTCCAACCATCGCCTAAGTTAGAGAAGCAGCTTCGGAAAAGCTGCTTTTCTCTTACCGATGTCATGGAGCGTCACCAATGCAAAACACCTACCTTTCCTCCCTTGTCTTCGCCTTCCTCGCCAGCCTCTCTGTCGCCACCACCGCAGCCCCATCCGCCAAACCTGAAGCCCCAACCGCCATCTCCGCGCAAATGACCAAAACCGAGCAATCGGCCAAGGTCAACCTCAACGCGGCTGATGCTGAAACCCTGCGCCGCGATTTGTTCGGTATCGGCGCCGCCAAGGCGAAAGCGATCGTTGCTTTTCGCGAAAGCAATGGCCCCTTCACAGCGGTGGATGAGTTGCTGGAGGTAAAGGGAATTGGCAAGGCCCTGCTGGAGAAGAACCGCGACAGGCTGGTTATCAACTAAACGACGTTGCCCAGAGGCCGATCATTGATCGGCCTTTTACCCTGTGCGTTTTTAGTCCAGCCCTGGCATGAAATGTGGTTACCTCAAGATTATCGATTGTTCAACAGTCACCCTTGATGGAGGATTGCCCCATGTATAAAGACTATCCGGCCGCCTACCAAGTCAGTAAAGGCTCGGCATTACAGGTGGATACGGCGTTCTACGAGCGCATCCGGGATCGGCAGGGCCAGCGCACCCTGATCGAACAGTTCGAGGTACCGATCCGCACGGGCAGGGCATGGAAAGTCCCTGCCGGGCATGTCTTCCGCGTAACCACTCCGGTGGGCCCGCAGGTGGGGGATTTCAACGTGTGGAACGCCAATGATCCGCGCGAGCGGTTGTGGGCAGCCCGCACCCGGCAACTCCAAGGCGCACATGTCAGCACCCACGACCGTTTGTGGTCGAACCTTCCATTTCTGAGGCCCCTGGTTACCATTACCGATGACAGCCTGGCAGGCTATGGCATCGATGAACACGGCGGGCGTCTGCACGATTTGCTTGGCACGCGCTGCGATCCGTATGTGAACCGTATGCTCACCGGTGAGGACTTTCATCATCATTGCCATTCGAACCTCACTCGCGCGGTATTGCCCCACGGTCTGACGGAATTCGATGTGCACGACGTGCTGAATATTTTCCAGTGCACCGGGCTCAATCATGATGACATGTACTTCATGAAAGCCTGTCCTGCGCAGAAGGGCGATTACCTGGAGTTCTTTGCCGAGATTGATGTGCTGTGCGCGCTGTCTACGTGTCCGGGTGGGGATTTGTCGCTGCCGATGTGGGGGCCGGATGCGCAGGATCCGTTGACGGTGTGTCGCCCGTTGGGCGTCGAGATCTACCAATTGGAGGAAGAGCTGCTTGAAGGCTGGAGCCAGCCCGAGCGTGCTGCCTATAAAGGGCAGCACGGGTTGCAGATTGCCAAGGCGGCTTGGGAGTAACCCAAGGCTCAACGATCCTGGGCATCCTTGGCATCCGCCTGCGCATTGCGCTCGGCCACGCGTTTGCGTTGTTCGTCGGTGAGTTCCACTTTGTTGGCGCTGTCGCGCAGCATCATCAACCCACCGACGATCGATCCGATCGCAACTACCATAATCAACCACGCATACCACGGCATAAGGCTCTCCTTGAGGCAGATTGCCGGGGGAGAATTTTCCCACGGTAATAACTGCTTTGAGTTACGGGCGTTCTGAGTAGTTCATTGTAGGCCCGTTCTGCCTCGCGAACCTTATAACCCGGTCAACATCGCATCCGCCGGCGCATCGGCGCGATCCTGGGCGGTCAGTTGGAAGTAGATGAAGCCCACGGCCATGAAGCCAAGGAAGATCAACCCGATCAGTGTATTGAACCAGGCCATCGCCACCAGGCACACCGCTGCCAGTACCAACGCGATACCCGGCACGATGGGGTAGCCCGGTGCGCGGAAAGTCCGCTCCAGCAGCGGTTCGGTTTTGCGCAATCTGAACAGGCTGAGCATGCTCATGATGTACATGACGATGGCACCGAACACAGCCATAGTGATCATCGCGGCGGTCAGGGTCATGCCACCCAGGTTGATCAGGCCGTCGCTGTAGATGGCCGCGATGCCGACCACGCCGCCGGCGATGATGGCGCGGTGAGGCGTCTGAAATCGCGACAGTTTGGCCAGGAAAGGCGGCAGGTAACCGGCGCGCGCCAGAGCGAAGAACTGGCGCGAGTAGCCGAGGATGATGCCGTGGAAACTCGCCACCAGGCCGAACAGGCCGATCCATACCAGCATGTGCAACCAGCCGGAGCTTTCGCCCACCACGGTTTTCATCGCCTGGGGCAGCGGGTCGTTGATGTTTGACAGGGTGCGCCAGTCGCCCACGCCGCCCGCGAAGAACATCACGCCCATGGCCAGGATTACCAGGGTGAGAATGCCGCTGATGTAGGCTTTTGGAATGGTGCGCTTGGGATCTTTGGCTTCTTCGGCGGCCATGGCCGCGCCTTCGATGGCGAGGAAGAACCAGATGGCGAAGGGAATTGCGGCGAACATGCCGGCAATCGCCGGGGCACCGAAGGTGTCGGAGCCGGCCCAGCCGTTCAGGGCGAAGTTGCTGAAGCTGAACGCCGGGGCAACGACGCCCATGAACACCAGCAGTTCGGCGACAGCGAGTACGCAGACCACCAGTTCGAAGGTGGCGGCGAGTTTCACGCCGAGGATGTTCAGGCCCATGAACACGATGTAGGCGCCGACGGCGGCGTGTTTCGGGTCCAGTGCTGGGAACTGCACGTTGAGGTAGGCGCCGATGGCCAAGGCGATGGCGGGTGGCGCGAAGACAAATTCGATCAGGGTTGCCAGGCCGGCAATCAAGCCGCCTTTCTCACCGAAGGCGCGGCGGCTGTAGGCAAAGGGTCCGCCGGCGTGGGGAATCGCCGTGGTCAGTTCGGTGAAGCTGAAGATGAAGCAGGTGTACATCGCGGCGACCATCAATGAGGTCACCAGAAAGCCCAGTGTGCCGGCGACACCCCAGCCGTAGCTCCAGCCGAAGTACTCGCCGGAAATCACCAGCCCGACAGCGATGCCCCAGAGATGCAGCGTGCCCAAGGTGGGTTTGAGTTGTGTGTTCATTGTGAGGAGTTCCCTGAACGGTTGGAATGATTCAGGTTGTTGCAGTGGCTATGCCAGGCTTGGCAATCCTGTCGCAAAGCAGTGCCTATGTCGCGGGCGAGACGGTTTGGCGTTCGAACACGGCTTGGTGCGCACCAGATAAGGGCGATAGTGCCTGGACTGCTGCCATCGCGGGCAAACCCGGCTCCCACAGTGCACCGCGTCGGGCCTGAAAAACGCGATCAAAAGGTGGGAGTGGGCTTGCCCGCGACGAGGCCTTGCGAGCCACCGCAAATCCCCCTGTAAACCCTGCATAAAGCCACTCTTTACGCCATCTTTACGCCCCGCGCCCCGCCTCGCTCTCGTTCCTTTACACCCCTCCTGCGGACAATTGCCCCACACGCGGCACTCGCCGTTAAACGGAGAAACTTCCATGAGCGTTCTGGACGGGGTGTCACTGCTATTGGCCGTGGCGCTGTTCATTTATCTGCTGGTTGCGCTGTTACGCGCGGATCGGAACTAGGAGCGGGCTATGCACAGTTATGACTATTGGCTGATCATCGCCTTCTTCGCCGTGGTACTGGTGCCGGCACCGTTTCTGGGGCGGTTCTATTACAAGGTGATGGAAGGTCAGCGCACCTGGTTGACGCCGGTTTTGGGGCCGGTGGAAAACGCCTGTTATCGCCTGTCGGGCGTAGACGCCCAGCAGGAACAGAGCTGGCAGAAATACATGCTGGCCTTGCTCGCGTTCAACCTTGCGGGCTTCTTACTGTTGTTCTCGATTCTGTTATTCCAGGACTACCTCCCACTCAACCCGCAGAAATTGCCGGGCCAGGAATGGACGCTGGCGTTCAACACAGCGGTCAGTTTCATGACCAATACCAACTGGCAGAACTACAGCGGCGAAGCCTCCCTGAGTTATCTCAGCCAGATGGTCGGCCTTACCGTGCAGAACTTCGTCAGTGCCGCCACCGGCCTGGCAGTCCTGGTCGCGCTTTGCCGTGGGATCGGTCGCAAATCCGCCACGACCTTGGGTAATTTCTGGGTCGACATGACCCGCGCCACTCTCTACGGCTTGCTGCCGCTATGCCTGGTGCTGGCACTGTTCCTGGTATGGCAGGGTGTGCCGCAGACCTTCGCCCATTACGTTGATGCCATGACGCTGCAAGGTGTGGATCAAGTCATTCCCCTGGGCCCGGCAGCCAGCCAGATTGCGATCAAGCAACTGGGCACCAATGGCGGCGGCTTCTTTGGGGTGAACTCGGCGCATCCGTTTGAAGACCCGACGGCCTGGGCCAACCTCTTTGAAGTGGCATCAATCATCCTGATCCCGGTCGCCCTGGTGTTCACCTTCGGCCACTACGTCAAAGACCTGCGTCAGAGCCGCGCGATTCTCGCGTGCATGCTGGCCTTGTTCCTGATTGGCGGCGCGACGTCGCTGTGGTCCGAGTACCAGCCCAATCCGACCCTGAACAACCCGGCCGTGGAACACACCGCGCCGCTGGAAGGCAAGGAAACACGCTTCGGCACCACCGGCACGGTGCTCTGGTCGGTAACCACCACCGCGGCCTCCAACGGATCGGTCAACGGCATGCAGGACAGCCTCAGCCCTCTGAGCGGCATGGTGGCGCTGGTCAACATGATGGTCGGTGAAGTGATCTTCGGCGGCGTCGGTGCCGGTATGTACGGCATGTTGCTCAACGTGTTGATCGCGGTGTTCCTTGCCGGGCTGATGATCGGCCGCACCCCGGAATACCTGGGCAAGAAACTTCAGGCCAAGGAAGTGCAATTGCTGGTGGTGACTCTGCTGGTGATGCCGGTGGGTGTGCTCGTGCTGGGTGCCATCGCCGCGAGCCTGCCAGGCCCGGCCGGAGCCATCAGCAACCCTGGGCCCCACGGTTTCAGCCAGTTGCTCTACGCCTACACCTCGGCCAGTGCCAACAACGGTTCGGCGTTCGGCGGTTTCAGTGGCAACACCGCGTTTCACAACTTGATGCTCGGGCTGGGCATGTTGATCGGCCGTTTCGGTTACATCCTCCCGGTACTGGCCCTGGCCGGTAGCCTGGCGATGAAGAAGACCGCACCGATTGGCCAGAACAGTTTTCCGACCCACGGCCCGTTGTTCGTGACGCTGTTGACCGTGACCATTTTGCTGGTGGGCGGCCTGACGTTTCTGCCGACACTGGCGCTGGGCCCGATTGCTGAACACCTGAGCATGGGCTTCTAAGTTAAGGGGATATGAGAATGAACATGTCTGTAAAAAATGCTGCCCCTGCGCGCACTCAGGAGCCCGCCAAGACCGCGATCTCTGCGTTGTGGCGCCCGGCGCTGGTCCAGGCGTTCGTCAAGCTGGACCCCCGTCAACTGCAACGCTCTCCGGTCATGTTGGTGGTCGAGCTGACCGCCATTCTCACCACCGTGCTGTGCTTTGTGCCCGATACCAGCGTGCCGACCTTCGTGGCCGTGCAAATCGCAGTGTGGCTGTGGTTCACTGTGCTGTTCGCCAACTTCGCTGAAGCCTTGGCCGAAGGCCGTGGCAAGGCCCGCGCCGACAGCCTCAAGGCTGGCAGTGAAGGCCTGAGCGCGCGCCGCAAGGAGGCCGACGGCAGCTTCAAGGTGGTCCCGGCCACCAGCCTGCGCAAAGGTGATGTGGTGCGCGTCGCGGCAGGCGAAATGATTCCTGGCGACGGCGAAGTGATCGAAGGTATCGCCGCGGTCAACGAAGCGGCGATTACCGGCGAGTCCGCCCCGGTGATCCGCGAGTCCGGCGGCGACCGCTCGGCCGTCACCGGCAACACCCGCCTGGTGTCGGACTGGCTGCTGATCCGCATCACCGCCAACCCCGGCGAGTCGACCCTGGACCGCATGATCGCACTGGTGGAAGGCGCCAAACGCCAGAAAACCCCCAACGAAGTTGCGCTGGATATCCTGCTGATCGGCCTCACCCTGATTTTCCTGCTGGTGGTGGTAACCCTGCAGCCGTTCGCGCACTTCGCCAATGGCAGCCTGCCTCTGGTGTTCCTGGTCGCACTGCTGGTGACGCTGATTCCCACGACCATTGGCGGTTTGCTCTCGGCCATCGGCATTGCCGGCATGGACCGTCTGGTGCGCCTGAACGTGATCGCCAAGTCCGGTCGCGCGGTGGAAGCGGCAGGGGATGTGCATGTGTTGCTGCTGGACAAGACCGGCACCATCACCTTTGGTAACCGTCGTTGTTCGGCCGTGGTTGCGGCGCCCGGTGTCAGTGGCCGGGAAGTGGCTGAAGGCGCGTTGTTCGCCTCCCTGGGCGATGACACGGCGGAAGGCAAGTCTATCGTTGAATACCTGCGCGCCTTGCACCCCCAGGCCGAGCCGACGCTGGACCAACTGACCGCCGTACCCTTCAGCGCCGAAACCCGGTTATCCGGTGTCGACTACCAGGGCCGCGTCTTCCGCAAGGGCGCGGTGGATTCGCTGCTGGCGTTTATCGGCCAGCAACGCAGCGACCTGTTACCTGCGCTGTCGCGGGAAATCGACAAGATTGCCCAGAGTGGCGGCACGCCGTTGCTGGTGTGCGCCGATGGCAAGTTACTCGGTGCGATCCATCTCAAAGACGTGGTCAAGCCCGGGATTCGCGAGCGTTTTGCCGAGCTGCGCACGTTGGGCATTCGTACCGTGATGGTCACCGGCGACAACCCGCTGACCGCCGCGGCGATTGCCGCTGAAGCCGGCGTGGATGATGTACTGGCTGAAGCCACGCCTGAGAAGAAACTGGCGCGTATCCGCCATGAACAGAACGACGGCCGTCTGGTCGCCATGTGCGGCGACGGTGCCAACGACGCCCCGGCACTGGCCCAGGCCGACGTCGGCATGGCGATGAACGATGGTACCCAGGCTGCACGCGAAGCCGCGAACATGGTCGACCTCGACAGCGATCCGACCAAGCTGCTGGATGTGGTGCAGATCGGCAAGGAGTTGCTGGTGACCCGGGGCGCACTGACCACCTTTTCCATCGCCAACGATGTGGCCAAGTACTTCGCGATTCTGCCGGCGCTATTTGCCGCGATCTATCCGCAACTGGGCGTGCTCAACGTCATGCACTTGCAGAGCCCGCAGAGCGCGATCCTGTCGGCCATCGTGTTCAACGCGCTGATCATCGTGGTGCTGATTCCCCTGGCCCTGCGCGGGGTGCGTGTGCAGGCCGCGAGTGCGGCCGCATTGTTGCGACGCAACCTGCTGATCTACGGCCTGGGTGGGCTGCTGGTGCCCTTTGTGGGCATCAAGGCGATCGACATGCTGCTGACGGCGCTGCACCTGGTGTAACCCTGCGGTCTTTATGGCCCGATTCAACGAGGATTTGATGATGACTAATATAATCCGCCCGGCCCTGAGCCTGCTGGTACTCATGACCCTGATCACCGGCGTCGCCTACCCGCTGGTGGTGACCGGTGTCGCGCAAGTGGCCTTTGCGGACCAGGCCAACGGCAGCCTGGTGCGCGATGCCAGCGGCAAGGTGCGCGGCTCCAGCCTGATCGCCCAGGATTTCAGCGGCGACGGCTGGTTCCACCCACGCCCTTCGGCCGGCGCGTTCGCGACGGTTTCCAGCAGCGCCAGCAACCTTGGCCCGAGCAACCCCGCGCTGGCCGCGCGTATCTTTGACGACGCGAATAAACAACAGGTGCCAGGCCAGGGGCCGGTACCGTTGGCCTCGCTGACGACCTCCGGCAGCGGGCTCGATCCACACTTGCCACCCGAGGCAATTGCCTATCAACTGGCGCGAGTGGCGGCCGCACGAAATGTACCGGTGTCGACCTTGCAGCGGCTGTTGGATGAACACATCGAAAGCCCGTTGGTAGGCCCGCCCGTAGTAAACGTGCTGGCCCTGAACATGGCCCTGGAAAAACTCTGACCCCCTGTAGGAGCGAGCTTGCTCGCGAAGGTCGTTAAACGATGACGCGGGCATCCAGAGTCAGCGTGGCGCTCTGGGGTTTTTCGCGAGCAAGCTTGCTCCTACATCGAAATTTTTGAAGGACCACAACATGAGCGACTCCGGCCGCGCCGATGCCCTGCTAGCCGATCTGCCCCGCAACGGCCGTGGCCGGCTCAAAGTTTTCCTCGGCGCCGCGCCCGGCGTAGGCAAGACCTACGCCATGCTCCAGGCTGCCCATACTCAACTGCGCCAAGGCGTGGGTCTGATTGCCGGCGTGGTCGAGACCCACGGCCGCGCCGAGACTGAAGCCTTGCTCAGCGGTTTGCCGCAGCAGCCGCTGTTACGCAGCGAATACCGTGGCGTAATGCTTGAAGAAATGGACCTCGACGGCCTGCTCGCGGCGAAGCCCAAGCTGGTGCTGGTCGACGAGCTTGCCCATAGCAATGCCCCCGGCAGCCGTCATGAAAAGCGCTGGCAGGACATCCAGGAGCTGCTGGCGGCCGGCATCAACGTGTTCACCACCGTCAACGTCCAGCATCTGGAAAGTCTCAATGACCAGGTGCGTGGCATCACCGGTGTGCAGGTGCGTGAAACCCTGCCGGACTGGGTGCTGCAGGAGGCCGATGAACTGCTGCTGATCGATTTGCCGTCCCGCGAATTGCTCGAGCGCCTGCGCGACGGCAAGGTGTATGTGCCGGAACAGGCGCGTGCGGCCATCGATGCGTTTTTCACCCAGACCAACTTGATGGCCCTGCGCGAGCTGGCCATGCAGACCGCTGCCGCCCATGTCGACGACGATCTGGCCCAGGGTTACCGCCAACTCGGCCAAGCGGCGCCGGCTGTGCGGGGTCGCCTGCTGGTGGGGGTCGATGGCGATGCACAAGCCGAGCGTCTGGTGCGCCATGCCAGCCGCGTCGCCCAGCGGCGACATTTGCCGTGGAGCCTGGTGCATATCGACAACGGCCGTGCGCGGGATGAACAGTCACGGCTACGCCTGCAAAATGCCCAGCAACTGGCTGAACGCCTGGGCGGTGAGGTGGTGCTGCTGCGGGCCGGCGAGGTGGCCAGGACGTTGATCCAGCATGCTGCCGAGCGCCGCGCCAGTCTGCTGCTGGTGGGACAGTCGCGCATGCGCTGGCGTCGACGGCTGTTCGGCGGCGGCCTGGCCGCACGCTTGCTGCGCAATGCGCGGGGCCTGGAAATCAACGTACTCGACAGCGACGATATACCTGCGGCACCGCGCTTGCCGGATGTGCGCGGGCTGCGCTGGTTCGATTATGCCCTGGCCGTGGCGGCCACCCTTGTCGCAGCAGGCTTGGCGTGGGGGGTGTCCAGCGTCTTGCCGTTGCCGAATATCTCGCTGGTATTTCTCGCTGCGGTGCTGCTGGTGGCGGTGCGCAGCAGCCTGGGGCCTTCGCTGGTGTGCGCGGCGTTGTCGTTCATGACCTACGACTTTCTGTTTATCCCGCCGAATTTCTCCTTCGCCATCCAGCGTGAAGAAGACGTCCTCACGCTGTTGTTTTTCCTGTTGATGGCGGCCCTCACCGGCAACCTGGCCGCACGCCAGCGTCGGCAATTACAGGCGCTGCGCGATACCCAGGAAGAAACCAGCGAGCTGCTCGACCTGTCACGCAAGCTCACCGCCGCCACGGATCGCCAGGCGGTCATCAGTGCGGCGGCTCATCACCTGCAAGGCTGGAATGAGTTGGATCTGTGCCTGGTCAATCGCGATGGTCAGGGCGGTTGGACGATCGAGACCGGCGGGCCGCTGACCCTCACCGAGGCCGAACGTGCCGCCGCCGACTGGGCCTGGCAGCACGATCAACCGGCAGGCATGGGCACCGGCACCTTGCCATTTGGACGCTGGTGGTGGTGGCCGTTGTCGGGTGAAGAGGGCCCTCTGGGCTTGCTGGGCGTGAGCGCGAAAGCCGGCATGGCGTTGAGCGGCCAACGCCGTCGCCTGCTCACCGCGCTGAGCCAGCCGTTGGCCCAGGCGTTGGCGCGTGCGCAGTTGGCGCAGGAATTGGAGTCCGCACGTTTGCACGGTGAGACCGAACAACTGCGCAGTGCCTTGCTCGCCTCCGTCTCCCACGATTTGCGTACGCCGCTGACCTCCATGCGCGGCAGTATCGACAGCCTGCTGGCGCTGGGCGAGGCGATCCCTTTGGAGGACCGTCGCGAATTGCTCGAAGGTACCCGTGATGAAGCCGAGCGCCTCGACCGCTATATCCAGAACCTGCTGGACATGACCCGCCTGGGCCACGGCGCGCTGAAGCTGGCGCGCGATTGGGTGTCGCCCGGTGATATCGTCGGCAGTGCGCTTGGGCGATTGCGCGCCGTGCTGGCGCCTTTGCAGGTCGACACCGATGTGCCGCCGGACCTGCCCTTGCTCTATGTGCATGCGGCGTTGATCGAGCAGGCCCTGGTCAATGTCATGGAAAACGCCGCGCGCTTTTCGCCGCCCCAGGGCCGCTTGCAGTTGAGCGCCGGCGTGTCGGACGGCCAAGTGTTTTTCGCCGTAGCCGATGAGGGGCCGGGAATTCCGGAGGACGAGCGCGCAAAAATCTTCGATATGTTCTACACCGCTGCGCGCGGTGATCGCGGCGGGCAGGGCACCGGCCTGGGGTTGGCGATCTGCCAGGGCATGGTCGGCGCGCACGGCGGGCACATCAGTGTGGCCGACGGTATTGAAGGGCGGGGCACTTGTATTACCTTGTTTCTGCCTCTGCCGACACAACCTGCCTTGGAGCAAAACTTGTAGGCGCGAGCTTGCTCGCGAAGGTCGTTAACGATAAAGATGGCTTCCTGAATGCACGCGGCGCCTAGACGTTTTTCGCGAGCAGGCTCGCTCCTACATTGGTTGGGTTTTAATTGATTTTAACTGAGACACCATGAGCCAGACCGCGACGATTCTCGTCATTGATGACGAACCGCAGATCCGCAAATTCCTGCGCATCAGCCTGGCCTCCCAAGGCTATAAGGTGATCGAAGCCGGTACCGGCAACGAAGGCCTCGCACAGGCGGCACTGAGCAAACCGGATTTGCTCGTACTTGACCTGGGCTTGCCCGATATGGACGGCCAGCAGGTGCTGCGCGAGTTTCGCGAGTGGTCGACGGTGCCGGTGTTGGTGCTCTCGGTGCGGGCCAGCGAAGCGCAGAAGGTCCAAGCCCTTGACGGTGGCGCCAACGACTACGTGACCAAGCCTTTCGGCATTCAGGAGTTTCTCGCCCGTGTGCGCGCACTATTGCGCCAGGCTCCGACGGGGGAAGCTCAGGAGGCCGCGTTGAGTTTCGGCCCGCTGACCGTGGACCTGGCCTACCGCCGCGTCCTGCTTGACGGCGCCGAAGTGGCACTGACCCGCAAGGAGTACGCGGTGCTGGCGCAACTGGCGCGGCATCCTGGGCGGGTAATTACCCAGCAGCAATTGCTCAAGGATATCTGGGGGCCGACCCACACCGAAGACAGCCACTACCTGCGCATTGTGGTGGGCCATTTGCGCCAGAAGCTGGCGGATGATCCGACGCAGCCGAGGTTTATCGTGACTGAGGCGGGGGTGGGGTATCGGTTGCTGGGTGCTTGAGTTTACCGCTGTCTGGACCGGCCTCCTCGCGGGCAAGCCCACTCCCACACTTTGAATGTATTCACCGATCAAAAGGTGGGAGGGGGCTTGCCCCCGATGAGGCCCTCTATAACACCCTGAATTTCAGGCCTGCTCACTCTCATACCGATCCAATGTATCACTGGCAATTTCCCGCCCCAACGCGATCAGCTCCGGCGCCTTGTAGAACTCGAAAAAACGGCACACCCGCTTTGGTACGTTGATCAGCACGTCCGGCGGGTAACCGGCAATTTTGTACTGGGCCAATGACGTCTGCATCACCTCGAAACTCTGGTTGATCAGGTCCAGCAGCGAGGCCGGCCCGACATTGTCGATGATGAACGAGCCCGTGGCCGACTTCGGCGCGCCGGGCTTCTCCGGCGCGGCGGCGGGTTGCTGGGATTCCGGCTCGGCCGAGTCCAGCCACGGGTTGATCTCGGCGGCCTGGGCCTGCAAGGCTTCCTGCTCGAGCTTCATCAACTGCTCGGCCTGCTTGCGGCGGAACGGCAGGTGCGAGCCCAGTGATTTTGCCAGGCTGTTGAAACGGCTTTTGAACGCCGGCGGGCGCTGGATCACCGGCAGATGATAGTGCTTCTGGTTGGTGGCGTTGAGGTTGACCGCAATGATCAAGTCGCAATGGCTCGACACCACCGGCACGATAGGCAACGGGTTGAGCAAACCACCGTCCACCAGCATGCGGTTGCCTTGCATCACCGGCGTGAACAGGCTGGGGATCGCTGCCGATGCGCGCATGGCCTGGTGCAGGCAGCCTTCCTGGAACCAGATTTCCTGTTGGTTGGTGAGGTCGGTGGCCACGGCGGTGTAGGGGATGCGCAGGTCTTCGATATTGATTTCGCCGACGATCTTGCGGATCTGCCCGAACACCTTTTCACCGCGAATCGCACCCAGGCGAAAGCTCACATCCACCAGGCGCAATACGTCGAGGTAATCCAGGCTTTCGATCCAGTGTCGATACTCGTCCAGCTTGCCGGCCGCATAGATCCCGCCGACCACGGCGCCCATCGAGCAGCCGGCAATACAGGCGATGTCATAGCCGCGTCGTTCGATTTCTTCGATCACGCCGATATGGGCGTAGCCCCTGGCTCCGCCGGAGCCCAGTACCAAGGCAACACGTTTCTTCATGACCAGATCCTTCGCAAAACAGGTGCCCACAATGCACCCATCCAGGGGGCGGCTTCAATCCTCGGTGAGGCCTGACAAAATTTTTCCAGAATCGCCACGAGGCTCGGGTATGCTCTGGCAATAGGTACTACCGATTTCAGGCTAGGGACAAGGCACTTTTTCTTGTAGGCATCGTCTACAGGCTACGACAGATTTTGTATATTTTGAGGTGTCATCAATGAAAGCCTGGATGTGTGTACCTGTGATCCTGTTGGCCTTGGCGGGCTGTGCCGGGAAAACCGCGTATCGCGACAGCTGCGGGTCGCAGTTGGATGCCGCCTGGAAAGAACTGGACCTGGCCAAGGCCGAGGGCTTCGCCGGCACCGTCAGCTACTCCAAGGCTTTGTCGCTGTTGACGGGGGCCAAGACCCAGCAGCAATTCGAAGCGTTCGAAGGCTGCTCCAACAAGGCCGAGAAGGCGCGCTTCTATATCCGTGAGTCACGCGCCGGGCGCTGATTTAGCCACCGCAGAGTTTTTCATCGCAAAGGGAGGGCAGGATGTCAGCGCTGGTCAATCAGTTAGTTGCTCAGGTCATTGGCCTGGAAGTGGGATTACTGAGCTGCCAGGCTCGTCTTGCCGCCGTCACCGACGATGAAGCCTTGCATGATCTGCGCACCACGGTGCGCCGTTTGCGCAGCCTGTTGCGGCCCTTGCGCGGGTTACCGGGTGTCGAACAGCTTGAATCCGCCGCCCGCACCGTCGGCCAATTGACCACGCCGCTGCGTGACCGCGAAGTGCTGGCGGCGTACTTGCACCAGCACGGGCATCATCAGGCGGCTGAGCGTCGTCTGCGCCTGCAACCTGAGGCCTATCGCCAGGTGGCGCAAAGCCCGGAGCTGGCCCAGCTGCTGCAGATCCTTGATGCGTTTCCACGCTTTATCCGTGCATCCCAACACCAGAAACTGCTCAAGAGCCTGCGCTCACGCATCCAGAAACGCCTGGCCAAGCAATGGAAAACACTCAATCACGCGCTCAAGGATCCAGCGCATGATCGCCACCGTTTGCGCTTGCTGATCAAGCGTGTGCGCTACGCGGCCGAAGCGTACCCCGAGTTGGACAAGCTGCCGGCCAACGCCGTGGCCGCTTTGAAAAAAGCGCAGGGCGTCCTGGGTGACTGGCATGACTGCTGGCAATGGCTGCTCCAGGCCGAGCACCAGGCTGACCTGCAGCCCTGCATTGCGACCTGGCGTGCCGCCATGGTCAAGGCCGAGGCACGGGCGGATCGTGTACTGGATAAACTCGGCGCCGATTGTTTCTGAACCGGTCCGGCTTTTGGCCGGAATAGGCGCTGTGCCTGGCGGGGTGGATGGTTAAGATCTCCGCATCGTTTGCTTGATGTGAGGTCGCCATGCGCTTTAGTGATTTGCTCGACGCTGCTCGCAGTCACCCGTTGGATGTCACCATTCCCGCCGAATGGGCCCAGGGCCGCGCCACGTTTGGTGGTTTGGTCGCCGCCTTGCAGTACGAGGCCTTGCGTTCGCACGTTCCGGCAGACCGGCCGCTGCGCTCACTGGCGATCACCTTCGTGGGCCCGGTAGCGCCGGATGTATCCGCCAGTTATCAGGTTGAAGTGCTGCGCGAAGGCAAGGCCGTCAGCCAATTGCTGGGCCGTGTGGTGCAGAACGGTGAAGTGGCGACGCTGGTCCAGGCCAGTTTCGGTGCGTCCCGTGAGTCAGAGATTGATGTAGCGAGCGAGCCGCCACCGGTGTTCAAACAGTGGGATGAATGCCAGGAGCTGCCCTATATCAAGGGCGTCACGCCCGAATTCATGCGGCACCTGGCAATGCGCTGGAGCGTCGGCGGCCTGCCGTTTACCGGCAATAAATCCCGTGACATGGGCGGTTGGGTACGTTTGCGTGGGGATGTGAAGGAGGAACCGCTGACCGAGGCGCACATCCTCGCACTGGTCGATGCCTGGCCCCCGGCGTTGCTCCCGCATTTGCGCAAACCGGCGCCGGGCAGCACCTTGACCTGGACCATCGAGTTCATCCAGCCATTGCAGAACCTGACCACCCTTGACTGGTGCCAATACCACGTCAACATCGAACACGCCCGCGACGGCTACGGCCACGCCGCCGCCGCGCTCTGGAGCCCGACCGGCGAATTGATCGCGCTCAGCCGCCAGACCGTAGTGGTCTTCGCCTGACATTCAACGCGAGTGGCGCCGACGCCACGCGCGCCACCAGCCACCACTGAGCACAAAGCGCGGAAACGTCACGAATTGCTCGACCACCAGGCGTTGCACCGCGTCCTTACGGTCGCTGAACGGCTCACTGGCCTGGGCTTCCAGGCTATGGCCGTGACGCTGCAACGCCAGGCCCGCCAGGATGCCGATCACGCCGATGGCAACACTGACCAGACTCAGGCTGAACACGCCGGAGACGATCAACAAGAAGCCGATGATGAACAGCGGCACGGCAATCAGGTGCAAGGCCAGGTTGGCCGGGTGCTGATGGTTTTGTGGGTAGTGACGCCATTGCCAGGCGGGGAGATTGGGGTGACGTTTGCCCATGATGGTGAATCCTCTGTCCGTTGAAACAACTTGGATGGAGTTTAGGTGGGAGAGGGTGGGGCGGCGAATTGGGGTTGACTATGGGGGTCATAGTTGCCGTTCTGAGAATTTGAATGCCGCCTATGACTACAGATTTTCCCAATCGTGGTCATCCGGGTCAGGGCAGTTTATGTAAACGGACGGCCCATCTAGAGATAACCATTTAACCCTGAACTCAATAGAGGCTTCTTTAGATTTTGCGGTAAATAAAAAACCCTCGTGTTCTTGCTTTATATTGGCAATGAAAACTTCTCTTCTAGGAAGGTTTACTATTCGTAAGTCGCTCACTCCTAAGCAGCTTAGGCCAATTCTGCAAGTGTTATAACCTTTGTTTTTCCATTTTTCAGGTAAGCGATCAGGGAATTCTGGTATGTCAAAACCAATCCCCACGTCGGGTCGGTCATTTTCGATGGTTAATGAATGTATATAGATTTTTCCAATTTCAACTGGATAACTAAATACTTTGTTGAAGAAAATAGTTTCTTCTAGACTATTCCAGTATTTCATTTTTTTTTCCTGAATGGGTAATGGTCTTTTGTGCCCGGGACGCTGCCAGTTCGGGGTGTCGCAATAGGTCGTAGGTTGAAGTGAGCACCCTGGTCACCTTTTTTATTTGTATCTCCAAATACATGCCCGGCAGAGTGGTCCTGAATTAGCACTATAGAACCATCGGCTCTCGTGTATTGGTACACCCTCGTGTTAGTGGGTTTTCCCAAGCTGTCTAAAATGCTTCGCTGATTTATATCTGACATTTTAACCGTTCCGTATTGTTTTTCTAATCCGGATTTTGCGTCGGCGACTTTATCAGGTTGTTGTGACATAGGAATATTCGCATCTCTTTTCGCCTCTCGAAACGCTCCTCTCCTAGAAATATTAGGGATGTCCGGCTCGGCCGGAGAAGAACAGGTTGGGCTTTTCGTTCCCAAACCAGGACAGTTGAAGCTTAGCCCTAACGGATCCACCCATCCCGTTGGGTTGGGCACGTACTGATACGCATTGATCCCACCCGCCAGCTTTACCGGGTCCGGCGTCAGGTAACGACCAATATCCGGATGGTAGTAGCGATGGCGGTTGTAGTGCAGGCCGCTTTCCTGGTCGTAGTACTGGCCTTGAAAACGTAGTGGGTTGTCGATTTTGCCTACGTCCAGCCGGGCGATCTGGCCGTAGGCGCGGTAGTGGGCGGACCAGGCGATTTCGCCGTCGGGCGTTGTAAGTTCCTGCGGTGTGCCGAGGTGGTCGAGTTGGTAGTAGTAAGGCTTTACGCCTTCCGGCCCGAAGCCTTCCAGCAGTGCCAGCGGGCGGAAGCTGTCGGGTTCGTAGAGGTAGCTGCGATGGCGATCGGCGTGGTGTTCGGCGATCAGCTTGTCGCCTTGCCAGAAGAACTCTGTGGTTTTCTCTTCGAGGGTCTTGCTGATGCGGCGACCAAACGGGTCATAGCGATAGTTCGCGGTTTGGCCGTTGGGTTGGGTGACGCCAATCAGCCGGTGCTGGCAGTCGTAGCGGTATTCGGTGACGAGTGAATGGCCCTTGCCACGCCGTTCTCTTATTAGATTTCCAAAAGCGTCATAGTCGTAATGGTGATCGCCCTGGATCATCAGGCGGTTGCCAGCAACGATGTCCGGGCCGGGGCGGTCTTGCATCAGCAGGTTGCCCGCCGGGTTGTGGGCGAAGCGCTCCTGGACGTCCTGGGAATGATCTGCGCGGGTCAGGCGCTGGAGCGGATCGTAGCGGTAACGGTGTTCGCCTTTGCGGGTGTCGAGCAGGCGGGTGAGGTTGCCGGCTTTGTCGTAGTCGTATTGGCGTTGATAGAGGTGGTTTTGCTGTTGGGTGACGGCGTGGGCGTGCAGGCGGTTTTGGTCGTCGTAGTGGTAGTGGCTGAGCAGTTGGCCTTGTTGGCGTTGGTGTTCGCGACCGGCACTGAACAGGTGGGAGGTCAGCAGCGAACCATTGAGTTCGACGGTGGCCAGGTGACCGCCTTTTTCGTGGTTGAAGGTGAGGCGGTTGTTGTCGGGCAGGCGCAGGTCTTTTAATTGACCGCAGGCGTCGTAGCCGTAGCGCAAGGTGCCCCAGCCTTGATGTTCGGCAGTGAGGCGGTTTTGTTTGTCGTACTCGTAGGCCAGCGCCCAGTGGCCGTCTTCGACGCTGAGGAGGTTGCCCTGGCGGTCGTAGGTGTAGGCGACCGTGTTGCCATCGGGCAGCGTTTTTCTTACGAGACGACCGGCATAGTCGCGCTCGTAGCGGGTAACAAGCTGACTACCGTCGTCGCCGTGTTCGGTCTTTTCCAGCAGGTTGCCGTTGAGGTCGTAGGCGTAGGCGGTGCATTGGCCGTCGAAGCCGATCTCCTGTCGGATCAGGCCGTTGGGGTGGTAGTCCAGTTGGTAGGTTTCGCCGACTTCGTTTTCGATCTCGGTCAGCAAAAGGCGGGCGTTGTCGTAGCGGTACTTGACCTGAGTGCCATCGGCATTGATGCGGCGGCTGATCAGGTGCAGGCCGTCGGCGTATTCGTAGCGGGTGACCTGGCCGAGTTCATCGCGCTCGGCGATGATTTTTCCGTAGGGGTTGTAGCTGAATTCCCGATGAGTCCCATCGGGCTGGGTCAGTTTCAGCAGCCTCCCTACAGCGTCCCATTGATACTGAGTCAGCGCGCCATGCTCATCCTCCCGCGCAACCCGCCGCCCCAGATCGTCATAGCGATAGCGCTTGATCCCACCGTTGGGCAACTGTTCTT
>NZ_QGAJ01000012.1:0-167893 GCF_005233615.1 Pseudomonas sp. CFBP13528 | reverse complement strand
AGCAGCCGTTACCGCAGAAACGGATATGTACTCGGTCTGATCCAACATCCTGGTCGGCCCGGAGGCCGCCATCGGGGGCAAGCCCCCTCCCACAAAGGTCCCTAGCGGATCTGATGCTTGTGCAACAACCGGTAGAACGTCGGCCGGGAAACGCCCAGCACCCGGGCCGCGATGCTCAGGTTGTCGCTGTGCCGGTGGAGTACGTCGCACAATGCCTGACGTTCGGCGCGGTGCTTATAATCTTCCAGTGTTGCCATCGGCGGCGACACGGCCTGGGGGCCTTGCAGTCCCAGGTCAACCGCTTCGATCTGGCGCCCCTCAGCCAGGACCAGGCCACGGCGCACACGGTTGGCCAATTCACGCACGTTGCCCGGCCACGGGTGTTGCCCCATCGCCACCAAGGCCTCTTCGCTGAAGCTGCGCGGGCGGCGGCCGGTTTCCTGGCTATAGAAACGCGAGAAGTGATTGGCCAGCATCGCCACGTCGCCATGGCGTTCGCGCAGGGGCGCGGTGACGACTTGCAGCACGTTCAGCCGGTAATACAGGTCCTCGCGAAAGGTGCCCTTCTCGACTGCGGCCTCAAGGTCAACGTGGGTGGCAGCCAGCACCCGCACATCCACCGGGATGGGCTGGCTACCGCCCACGCGCTCGATCTGTTTCTCCTGGAGAAACCGCAACAGGTTGGCTTGCAGCTCCATCGGCAGATCACCGATTTCATCGAGAAACAGCGTGCCCCCGTGGGCTGCCTCGATACGCCCGACCTTGCGCTGATGCGCACCGGTGAAGGCGCCCTTTTCATGGCCGAAGAGTTCCGACTGGATCAGGTGTTCAGGAATCGCACCGCAGTTGATCGCCACGAACGGCTTGGCGTGTCGCTGGGACTGCCGGTGCAGCATCTTGGCCACCAGTTCCTTGCCGGTGCCGCTGTCCCCCCGAATCAGTACCGGCGATTCAGTGGGCGCCAGCTTCGACAACAATTTGCACAGTTCGCGAATGGGCCGGCTATCGCCCAGCAACTCATGCTCAGGCCCACCCACCGGGGTGTTGCCCTTGCCGCGCAGGCGCGCCATGCCAAAGGCGCGCCCCAGGGTAACCTGCACCCGCGACACGTCGAACGGCAAGGTGTGAAAGTCAAAAAACCATTCGCAGACGAAATCCCCAACGTTCTGCAGGCGTAACACATCCTGGCTGAGTACCGCGATCCATTCGGTACCGCTACGACCAATCAGCTCCTTGACCGCCTCGGGCCGCTCCAGATGACAAGGCTGTAACCGCAACAGGCCCACATCGCAGGAACGCTCGCCCACGGCTTCGAGGGTACAGCTGTCCACTTCCCATCCGACCGTGCGCAAGCCGGGCAGCAACCCGTGACAATCCTCACAAGGGTCGACGACCAGCAAGCGGCGTTGCGCAGAAGTCACAACCATGACTATTCCTTGGCGTCAGTTTTTTTAATAGAAACAATAGTTTGTAGTAGCAAGATGGGAACATAGCAAAATATTGACGCGACGCTTGTACCCTTTCGCTATAACTGCGAGCAAAAAGCCATCAACCGGTAAAAAGTTGCTCGCGTGCCAAACGTTAGTTCTGCTTTCAAAACAGCCGCTTACATGACGTCAGTCAGGGAAAGTTAAAAATTCTTGTTCTAGCATGTGACCCGCCCCCCACCATCGTGCATCAGTACAAGTAACCCACCGCACGGTCAGCCCAACCGCCGGTATTCACTTGAATGGGCACAGAGAGAGACGACACACATGAACGCTCCGCTGCGCATCAACGAAGCTCTTTTGATTGCAGACCGTGCTTTCCAGCCCTTCCAGTGCGTGGCCTGGCACGATGGTCATGGCGCCCTCAGCCTGAGCGTCATCGACCGCACCAATACCCGTATCGGCAGTAAACAGCTGTCATCGACCACTTACACCGACCCGGCGCAATTGGAAGACTTGCTGTTGCAGGCACGTGCCGAGCTCGACAAAGATGGCCACCAGTTGCAGCAGTGGGCAATGCCCAAGTAAGTCGACCGAGTAACTTCCGATCACCGCATTACAGTGATCGGAAGTTGCACTGACTTATCGCGCGTTGAGGATAAATCGCTCGAACGCTTCGGCAGCACCGTCTTCGATATTACTGCCGGTGACGACGCTGGCCTGACGCTTGACGGTTTCTTCCGCCTGGCCCATGGCAATCGATAAACCGGCCACCTGAAACATCGCCGGATCGTTGCCGCCGTCACCAATAGCCGCCGTTTGCGCAAGCGGCACCCCAAGGTGCGCCGCCAGGGTCTTCAAGGCTTCGCCTTTATTGGCCAGCATCGCCGTCACATCCAGATAGACCGGTTGGGAACGGGAAACCTGAGCCAGACCCTTCACCTTGGGCTGCAACTGCGCTTCCAGCTCCACCAGCAACTGCGTGTTATTGCTCGCGGCGACGATCTTGTCGACCCGGTCCAGGTAGGGCTCGAAACTCTCCACCACCACCGGCCCATACCCCAGGCCGTCGGCTTCGCGCTGCTCCATCGGCCCTGGCGAGTCACGGCGCAGCCAGTCGCCATCGGCGAACACCCAGACTTCCACATCCGGCTCGGCCGAGAACAGCGCCAGCGTCACCAACGCCGCTTCCGCCGGCAGATGGTGGGCTACCAGAATGCTGCCATCCGGGTTGATCAACGTACCGCCGTTGAAGCCCGCCACTGGCACGTCGATACCGAACGTCTCGATCAGGTGCATCATGGCCTTGGGCGGGCGACCGCTGGCCAGGCTGAAAAACACCCCGGCCTCACGCAACGCGCGAACCGCATCGGCCGTGCGCTGGCTGAGGCGGTGATCCGGATGCAGCAAGGTGCCGTCCACATCACTGAGGATAAAACGGATGGGATGAATCGCTGCATCACTCATCCGAGGCTGTGCCAGGCACGGCCATCACGGGCCAGCAATGCATCCGCCGCCGCCGGGCCATCTTCGCCGGCCTTGTAGGCCTGGATTCCATCATCTTCTTTCCAGGCATCCAGGAACGGCTGCACGGCGCGCCAGCCGTTCTCGATGTTGTCGGCACGCTGGAACAAGGTCTGGTCACCGGTCATGCAGTCGTAGATCAGGGTTTCGTACCCCGTCGATGGTTGCATCTCGAAGAAATCCTTGTAGTCAAAACCCAACTCAATATTGGCCATCTCCAGGGTCGGCCCAGGCTTTTTGGCCAGCAGGTCGAACCACATGCCTTCATTTGGCTGGATCTGGATCTTCAGGTAGGTGGGCTTGAGTTCATCGACGTCGGTGTCGCGAAACTGCGCGTACGGCGCCTGCTTGAAGCAGATCACGATCTCGGTGTCGCGGATGCTCATGCGCTTGCCGGTACGCAGGTAGAACGGCACACCAACCCAGCGCCAGTTGTCGATCATGACCTTCAGCGCGACGAAGGTCTCGGTGCTGCTGTCAGGCGCAACATTGGCTTCTTCGCGATAGCCCGGCAGTTGCTTGCCGGCGATTTCACCGGCGGTGTACTGGCCGCGAACCGAATTGGCCCGGGCATCTTCCAGGGACCAGGGGCGGATCGCACCGACCACCTTGGCCTTCTCGCCACGCACTGCATCGGCGCCAAAGGCTGCCGGCGGCTCCATCGCGACCATCGCCAGCAACTGGAACAGGTGGTTGGGCACCATGTCCCGCAGCGTGCCGGTTTTTTCGAAGAAATTGCCCCGGGTCTCCACGCCGACCGTTTCAGCAGCGGTGATTTGCACATGGTCGATGTAGTGGTTGTTCCAGAACGCTTCGAACAGCACGTTGGAGAAACGGCTGATCAGGATGTTCTGCACCGTTTCCTTGCCCAGGTAATGGTCGATGCGATAGATCTGCTTCTCGCTCATCACCTTGAGCAGGCAGGCGTTCAACGCTTCGGCGCTGGCCAGGTCGGAACCGAACGGTTTCTCGATGACGACGCGGCGAAAACCCTCGTCCGTCTCATTGAGCAATCCGGCACTGCCCAGGCGCTGCACCACTTCACTGAAGAAGCGCGGTGCGGTCGCCAGGTAGAACACTGCATTGGCGCTGCCGCTGTCGGCAATTTTCTGCGCGATATCGGCGTAGGTGCTGTCGTCGAGAAAGTCACCCTCGACGTAGCTGATGCCTTTGGCCAACTGGGCCCACAACTGGGGGTCCAGCGCATTGTCGGCACTCCCCCGGACCTTGCCGGCAGCTTCGGTTCGAATGAAGTCCTCGAGCTTCTTGGCAAAGTCCGCATCGCTGATGGCGTTGTGATCAACACCCACGATCCGCAGGCCATCGCCCAGCAGCCCGTCGCGGCTCAGGTTGTACAGCGCCGGCATCAGCAGGCGCTTGACCAGGTCGCCATGGGCGCCGAACAGAAACAAGGTGGTGGGTGGAGCGGGTTCGGCCTTGGGTTTCTTGCCGTTGGCGGTCATTTTTTGGAAGTCTCCACGTGGCCGCCAAAGCCGAAGCGCATGGCCGAAAGCATTTTGTCACCGTAGGTGCTCTGCTGGCGCGAACGGAAACGGGCGAACAGCGACGTCGACAGGACCGGTACCGGCACCGCCTGCTCCATGGCCGCTTCGATGGTCCAACGGCCTTCGCCACTGTCCGCCACGGAACCGGAATAGCCGTCCAGCTTCGGGTCGGTCGCCAGGGCATCGGCGGTCAGGTCCAGCAGCCACGACGACACTACGCTGCCACGGCGCCAGACTTCGGCGATATCGGCCACGTTGAGGTCAAAGCGCTGGTCTTCGGGCAGGTTGTCCGAGTTCTTGGTCTTGAGGATGTCAAAACCTTCGGCAAACGCCTGCATCATGCCGTATTCAATGCCGTTGTGGATCATCTTGACGAAGTGACCGGAGCCCGCCGGGCCGGCATGAATGTAGCCGTGCTCGGCACGCGGGTCCGCAGAGGCCGAACGGTCCTTGGTGCGTGGGATGCTGCCGATGCCAGGCGCCAGGCTCTTGAAGATCGGATCAAGGCGCTGCACGGTTTCCACGTCGCCACCGATCATCATGCAGTAGCCGCGTTCCAGCCCCCACACGCCGCCGGAAGTGCCGACGTCGACATAGTGCAGGCCTTTTTCCGCCAGGGCCTTGCCGCGACGCACGTCGTCCTTGTAATTGGTGTTGCCACCGTCAATGATCACGTCACCGCTTTCCAGCAGCCCGCTCAGTTCATTGATGGTGTCTTCGGTGGGAGCGCCCGCCGGCAACATGACCCACACGGCGCGAGGCTTTTGCAGGCCGGCCACCAGGGCTTTCAAGTCGGCGACGCCGGTGGCGCCCTCCTCGCTCAGGCCTTTGACAAAGGCTTCGTTACGGTCATATACAACGGTGGTATGCCCATTGAGCATCAGGCGCCGCGCAATGTTACCGCCCATGCGGCCTAGTCCGATAATCCCCAGTTGCATGTGCTGATGCTCCTAACTGCTAAAAAATGTGTGACATAGTTTATAGCGCAATGAGGCTAATGAGGGTTAGTCCAGAGCGGATCCGTGTAGTTTCATGGTAAAAAAGTTGCCATCGTTTCACCATCACGGCGGCAAAAGTCACACGACCACCAAAAATAAAAAAGTTCCCTTGATGTGAAAAAGAATTCAAACTTGTCCACGACTGCTGCCGCTCACCTGTTTCGGCGGCGCGATCTACCCGGCTATTTGCGAGGCAAGCAATGAGCACAGCACAGATGACCCGACCGCCACAGACCCTCTATGTCAACATCCGCCGCGATGAATTGCGTCAGTTGAAGGACGAGCGCGATCAGTTGCAACAGGAAGTCCTGCGCCTGCGTTCACACCTCCAGGCCCAGCTTGAGCTGCCGTCCGGCGCCAAGCCCGCGCTCTGCTGAAGGCGCTTGGTTAGTTTGTAAGGCAATACCTACAGAAAACTCACAAAGTTTTCACACACCTGTCCCGATACTCCCGCCCGCGATGCCGCTCATGTTCTGAGCGGCCCGATGTTGCGCGCCTGTGCGCAACGATCATTTTCTGATGGGGCGCTGGATGGCGATGTTCAAACGCAGCACGACGACTGCGAAAGGCTTTGATTGGGCCGGCCTTGGCTGGTTATTCCTGTTTTTCTGGTATTTCTCGGGTATTACCCAACTGCTTATCCAACTGACCGGTACGTCCGGCTTCAGTGGTTTCCGCCAGGCATTCTTCATGAGTGCGCTGTGGCTGGCGCCGATGCTGCTGTTCCCGCGGCAAACGCGGGTGCTTGCCGCCGTGATCGGCGTGGTGCTGTGGGCCTGCTCCATGGCCAGCCTGGGTTATTTCTTCATTTACCAGCAGGAATTTTCCCAGAGCGTGATCTTCATCATGTTCGAATCGAACATTTCTGAAGCGGGCGAATACGCCACCCAGTACTTTGCCTGGTGGATCGTGCTGGCGTTCATAGCGCACACGGCCTTCGCGGTGTTCCTGTGGACACGCCTGCGCCCGGTGTACTTGCCTCGCGGCCAATCGATCGTGGCGGCCATCGCCATCGTATTGGCCGTGGTCGGCTACCCGCTGGTCAAGCAGATCGCCACCAGTGACACGATGGAACAGGCCATTGACCGCTTTGAAACGCGGATCGAACCGGCCGTGCCCTGGCAGATGATCGTCGCCTACCGCCGCTACACCGAACAACTGGACAACATGCAAGGCATGCTGACCAGTGCCAGCCAGATTCCACCCTTGAAGAACCTCAAGGACAGCATGGCCGGCCAGCCGTCTACCCTGGTGCTGGTGATCGGCGAGTCCACCAACCGCCAGCGCATGAGCCTTTATGGCTACCCGCGCAATACCACCCCGGAACTGGACAAGCTGCGCGACCAACTGGCGGTATTCGACAATGTCATCACCCCGCGCCCCTACACCATCGAGGCGTTGCAACAGGTACTGACCTTCGCCGACGAAGAAAACCCGGACCTGTACCTCAAGACGCCGTCGATCGTCAGCGTGATGAAACAGGCCGGCTACAAGACGTTCTGGATCACCAACCAGCAGACCATGACCAAGCGCAACACCATGCTCACGACCTTTTCCGAACAGGCCGACGAGCAGGTGTACCTGAACAACAACCGTAACCAGAACGCCCGCCAATACGACGGCGATGTACTCGCGCCGTTCTCCAAGGCCCTGGCCGATACCGCCGAGCGCAAGTTCATCGTGGTGCACTTGCTGGGCACGCACATGAGCTATCAGTACCGGTATCCGTCGACGTTCGACAAGTTCACTGATCGCCAGGGCGTGCCGCCCGGAGTCAGCGACGCTCAGTTGCCGACATACAACAGCTACGACAACGCGGTGCTGTACAACGACTTCGTGGTCTCGAGCCTGATCAAGGACTACGCCAAGACCGACCCCAACGGCTTCCTGCTGTACCTGTCGGACCACGGCGAAGACGTGTTCGACTCTGCCGGCCATGACACCCTGGGCCGCAACGAAGGCAAGCCGACCGCGCCGATGTACACCATTCCCTTTATGGCCTACGCCTCACCCAAGTGGCGCGAAAGCCACGACTGGAGCTTCGCCGGCGACCTGCAACGGCCTTACAGCAGCTCGCAGTTGATCCATACCTGGGCGGACCTGGCCGGCTTGAGCTTCGATGAACTGGACCGCAGCAAAAGCCTGGTCAGCGACAGCTTCAAGCCGCGCCCCCTGCTGATCGGCAACCCTTACGAGACCAAGCAGAAAGCCTTGATCGACTTCAGTTTGATCAAACCGAAAAAGGCCAACAGCACCGAGGTGGTGATCAAGTAACCGAGAGGCTTGTAACAGAAAGATAACAATCATTCTCGTTTAAGCCTAAAGTTCCCCGTCTCCTTTCGTCTTTGAGCCATACCCGCCCTCTCCGGGGGCGGCCTCAAAGACGACAAGGAGTTCGCCGCGATGCTCGCGCCTTTTACCCGTTCCATCACCGTTACCCTGGGCCTGTTCAGCCTTGCGCTAAGCCCTGAACTGCTGGCCGAAACCGACCCCGAACAAGCCCCCGCCGGAACCCTCGAACTGGGCGCCACCCGCGTCACCGCCGAGGGACTGGGCGCGACCACCGAGCACACCGGCGCCTACACCACGGGATCGATGAGCACCGCCACCCGCCTGAACCTGTCAGTCAAGCAAACCCCGCAATCGATCTCGGTGATCACGCGCCAGCAGATGGATGATTTCAACCTCAACACCCTGACCGACGTGTTGCGCCAGACCACCGGCATCAACGTCCAGCACAATGACTCGGACCGCGTGTCCTATACCTCCCGTGGCTACGGCATCAACAACTTCCAGATTGACGGGATGCTCAACACCTTCGGCTACATGAAGAGCGACGCCGACACCATCATCTACGACCGTATCGAAGTGGTGCGCGGCGCCACCGGCCTGACCACCGGCGCGGGCGACCCCTCGGCCACCGTCAACATGGTACGCAAGCGCCCTACCGCCCAATGGCAGGCGAAAACCGGGATCAGTGGCGCCACCCATGACAACTATTACAGCTACCTCGACGTCGGCGGCCCGCTGGCCTTCGACGGCAAGCTGCGCGGACGCAGCGTACTGGCTTACCGTGACAGCCAATCCTTTCGCGATAACTATGCACTGCAGCGGGCAGTCGGCTACAGCATTCTCGAGGGCGACCTGTCCGACGACACCGTGCTGGCCGTAGGTTTTGACTACCAGGACAAACAGGTACAAGGCACTTCCTGGGGCACCGTGCCCTACTGGAACAGCCAGGGCGGCAAAGCCGGGCTGTCGCGCTCCACCAATATGGCCGCGCACTGGAGTTCCTGGCCACTGACCGACAAGACCACCTTCGCCACCCTCGACCATCGCCTCGGCGGCGACTGGCACCTGAAGGCCGCCTACACCCATCGCCAGAGTGATACCGATGGCAAGGTGTACTACGGCGGCGCAGGCTTGCCAAATGCCGACCGCAGCGGCATGACCGCCTGGGCCAGCCATATGCGCGGCACGTCGAGAATGGAAGCCATCGACCTCAACCTGGCTGGCAGCTACGCGCTGCTGGGCCGCGAACATCAGCTGATGATGGGTTATGGCGAGGCCGCGCAACGGGACATTTCGCCGTTCATGCGCAGCAATCTGCCCAAAAGCTACTACGCCATCGAGGACTGGAAGCACATGGGCGGTATCGGCAAGTTCACCGACGATGTCACCGACCTCAAGGGCGAGCACAGCAAGAAACAACAGAAGGCCGGCTACCTCGCCACTCGGCTAAGCCTGACTGACCGTCTGCACGCCGTACTCGGCAGCCGCTACGGCAGTTGGGAGCTGGAAAGCGCCACCCCCGAATACAACGCCAATGATCAACTGACCGCTTCCGGCAAAACCCGCCAGACTCATAACGATATGTGGACGCCCTACGCCGGGCTG
Organism: Pseudomonas sp. CFBP13528; assembly: GCF_005233615.1. NCBI lineage: Bacteria > Pseudomonadati > Pseudomonadota > Gammaproteobacteria > Pseudomonadales > Pseudomonadaceae > Pseudomonas > Pseudomonas sp. CFBP13528. The sequence goes on along the minus strand of NZ_QGAJ01000012.1, from coordinate 158,542 downwards.
CTGTACGACATCACCCCGCAGTACACCGTCTACGCGAGCTACACCGACATCTTCAAGCCGCAAAGCGCCAAAGACGTCAACAAGAAGTACCTGGAGCCGGTGTTGGGCAGCAACTACGAGGTCGGCCTCAAGGGCAGCGTGCTCAACGAGCGCCTGAACCTGGCGGCCGCGTATTTCTGGAGCACCCAGGACAACGTTGCCGAGCGCGATGACGCGGTGCCGCCCAACCCGGTCACTGGCGAGGAGTACTACAAGTCCGGCGGCAAAGGTAACAAGGTCAAGGGTTTCGAACTGGAGGCGGCCGGGGAAATCACACCGGATTGGAACCTGACTGCGGGCTACACCTATACCCATTCGGTAAACGGCGCAGGCCAGCGCAACAATACCGGCCAACCGTTGAACCTGTTGAAAATATCCAGCGCTTACCGCCTGCCGGGGGCCTGGCGCAACCTGACCGTGGGCGGCGCGGTGAATTGGCAGAGCGGTATCCATGACTTCGGCAATCGGCCCACGGGCCAGCGCGATGACGAAGGCAACTCGATCACCACGCGGGCGAAGATCGAGCAACAGGGCTACACCGTGGTCAACCTGATGTCGCGCTACCAGTTCGACGAACAGCTTACGGCATCGATCAACGTCAATAACCTGTTCGACAAGAAATACTACGAGCGCGTCGGTTTTTACAATGGCGTGTATTGGGGCGATCCGCGCTCGATTACCCTGGCCTTGGACTGGAGGTTGTAGCGCCCTGCTCCGCGAAGTTGAAAAACATTAACTTCGCGGGCCAATTTCGTTAATTCCCACTTAATAAGCTAACGCCATAGTCGCCCCACGATCTGATCACGGAGTGACCGGACACTTATCACTTTTAATGGGAATACCGTCATGAAACTTTCGACACTGATGTTTGCCAGCCTGATAACCCTGACCTCCGCCGCGGCCTTTGCAGAGGGCGGTTCAGAGCGCTCCAGGGAGTTCTACAACAACTTCAGCTTCATTCAGCAAACAACCCACGGCAAGGCCGAACAGCAAGTTGTGTCCGCCGATGGCAAACCGACTAAAGCCACTACTGCCGAACCTGCTCAGCCCAACAGTTGATTTAATGCTGAGTTAATTCGCACGTACCCTGTGCCAACCCGCTCCTTTGGCAAAGGTTCTATTTGGCGCCATTCAATGGCGCCTTTTTTTGCAGTGCTTTTATTAAAGCGCCTTGTTCCAGAACAACATGCGGCCATGGGCGGGATCAAATACCGAGTCGTCAAAACCGAACTTGCGATACGCCGACTGCGCCAGCGCATTGCCTTCAAGCACTTCCAGGGTGATCTTGCAGCAACCGCGCTGCCGGGCGATTTCCTCGACCTTCTGCAGCATCTTCTGACTCAACCCCAAGCCACGAAACTGTTGCGCCACCACCACATCGTGGACATTGACCAACGGCCGACAGGCGAACGTCGAAAACCCCTCGAAGCAATTGACCAGCCCGGCCGGGACACCCCCAACGAACGCCAGCACACTGAACGCATGAGGGCGCTTGGCCAGTTCCGCAGGCAGTTGCTGCAACAGATCGGCCGCCAAACGGTGGCCGCCGCCCATCGGGTCCTCAGCATAGTGGTTGAGCAGCGAACCGATGGCATCGGCGTGTACGGCGTTGGTGTAGCTGGCTTGCAGCACCAGGATGTCTGGGGTGTCCATTTCCTTCCTCGATAACGACAACCAGGGAACCGATTCCCTTTGAGAAGGGTAATTGTAAGCATGGAGTCGGCAGTAGATGAAGGAGATTAACGACAAATGTCTGACAGAAAGCGCGTAGATTGCGCGCATCCAACGCCTCAAACGAAGTGAACACGGGGTTCTCAGGCGCCGAAGCGCTGCAGCTGCATTTCGCGCAAGCGGCTCAAGGTGCGACGAAAAGGAAACGCCAGGTAGCCTTCGGTATAGAGGCGCTCCAGCGGCACCTGGGCCTCGATGAACAACGGCACTTTACGGTCATAACATTCATCCACCAGCGCGATAAAGCGGCGCACGCTGTCATCATGCCTGGACAACTCTGGCAATTGGCGATCCCCCGCAACCACGCGTTCGGCGCCGTCTTCGGTGCCACGGGCAATGCGACCAGGGCGCTGCTGTGCGCTGAGGTTGGGCACCTCTGCCAGCAGGATGGCCTTGAAGTGATCGCACAGCAGCATGAAATCCATCGCGGCCAGGGGTTGTTCGCAGAGTTCGGCGTAGCGGCACCACAGTACCGTGTCACTGGCCTGCACCGCCGCTATCGTGCGATGCCCCACGTTCACCACCTTCTCGTGGCTGACGGTTTGCCCGTCGCTCATCTGCCTGAACAACGCGGCCAGTACATCGGGCCGATTGACCCAGTAGCGCTGCAGGCCGACGCCGGGATGCAAGCGATGATCCTCGCCGCCGTCCACGGCCACCACCTGCATATGCCGCTTGATCGCCTCGATACCCGGCAAGAACCGCTCACGGTTGAAACCTTCGGCGTACAGCTGCTCAGGGGGTTGATTGGAGGTACACACCATCACCACGCCCTCCTCGAACATCACCTGAAACAGGCGGCCGAGAATGATTGCGTCACCGATGTCATTGACGAACAACTCGTCGAAGCACAGTACGCGCACGTCCCGGCTCAGTTCCCGCGCCACCGCCTGCAGCGGGTCCCGGGTACCGGTGAGCTGGAACGAGCGCTGGTGCACCCAGCCCATGAAGTGATGAAAATGCTGGCGGCGCGCGGGCACACGCAGGCTCTGATGGAACTGGTCCATCAGCCAGGTCTTGCCGCGCCCCACCGGGCCCCACAGGTAAACACCCGCAATCGGCGAACCGCCCTGGTGCAACGCCTGATGACAGGTTTGCAAGGCCTGCACCCCACGGCGCTGAGCGTCGTCGGGCACGAAGCCTTGCTGAGCGATAGCGTGTTGATAAGCGGCGAGCGGCGAGTCGAAAGTCATGGGTGCCAGTATGACGCACAACGCGAACGCCAGCCGCGCAATCTTCGCCCTCAGCCCAGTTCCGCACGCAGTTGGCGCGCCGCCGTGACCAGGTGAATCAACGCCGCTTCCGTCTCCGGCCAGCCACGGGTTTTCAGGCCGCAATCGGGGTTCACCCACAATCGCTCAGCCGGAATCCGCTTGGCTGCCTTGCGCAGCAAGTCAACCATCTGCGCCACCTCCGGCACCCGTGGCGAGTGGATGTCGTAGACGCCAGGGCCGATGTCGTTGGGGTAAGCGAAGGCTTCGAACGCATCCAGCAACGCCATGTCCGAGCGCGAGGTTTCAATGGTGATGACGTCGGCATCCATCGCCGCAATGGATTGGATCACATCGTTGAACTCGCTGTAGCACATGTGGGTGTGGATCTGGGTCTCGTCACGCACGCCGCAGGCACACAGGCGGAACGCTTCGGTGGCCCAGTCCAGGTAGTGTGGCCATTGCGCCTGACGCAAGGGCAAGCCTTCGCGGAACGCGGCCTCGTCGATCTGCACGATCCTGATACCGGCGGCTTCCAGGTCCACCACTTCATCGCGCAGCGCCAGGGCCAGTTGCCGGGCCTGCTCTTGGCGACTCACGTCCTCCCGTGGGAACGACCACATCAGCATGGTCACCGGGCCCGTCAGCATGCCCTTGAGCACCTTGCGCGTGAGGCCCTGGGCATAGCGAATCCACTCCACCGTCATCGCCTTCGGACGGCTCAGGTCACCATAGATCAGCGCCGGTTTCACACAGCGCGAACCGTAGCTCTGCACCCAGCCGAAACGGGTGAAGGCGTAGCCGTCCAATTGCTCGGCGAAGTATTCGACCATGTCGTTACGTTCGGCTTCACCGTGCACCAGCACATCCAGGCCGAGGTTCTCTTGCACCTCGACCGCGTGCCTGATCTCGCTGTGCATCGCTTCGACGTATTCGGCTTCGCTCAACTTGCCGGCCTTGTACGACTGGCGCGCCAGGCGGATCGACGCGGTTTGCGGGAACGAGCCGATTGTAGTGGTAGGAAACAGCGGCAGGTTGAGGCCGGCCCGTTGTTTCTCGATACGCTGGGCGAAGGGCGACTGGCGCTGGCTGTCGTTGGCGCTGATAGCGGCCACGCGCGCTTGCACGGCGGGCTTGTGAATACGCGGCGACGCGGCGCGCGCAGCCTGTACCTCGCGACTCTCAGCCAGCGCCGCCAGCACCTGCGGCGCTTCGGGCTGGTCGAGGGCCTGGGCCAGTACCGCGACTTCCGTGCACTTTTGCAAGGCGAAGGCCAGCCAGCTCTTCAACTCGGCGTCCAACTGGTCTTCGCGCGCCAGATCCACCGGGCTGTGCAGCAGTGAACAGGACGGCGCGACCCACAGACGCTCACCGAGTTTTTCCTGAGCGTGTTGCAACGTCGCCAGGGCTTTTTCCAGGTCGCAGCGCCACACGTTACGGCCGTTGACCACGCCCAGGGACAGCACCTTATAAGCCGGCAAGCGATCGAGAATGGTCGGGTATTGCTCCGGTGCCCGTACCAGGTCGATGTGCAGGCCGTCGACCGGCAGATTGGCGGCCAGGCCGAGGTTTTCTTCCAGTCCGCCAAAGTAGGTGGCCACCAGTTTCTTCAACGGGTCACGCTGGATCAGGTTGTAGGCACGCTCAAAAGCGTTCTTCCACGCCTGCGGCAGATCGAGCACCAGGATCGGCTCGTCGATCTGCACCCACTCGACACCCAGTTCGGCCAGGCGCTGGAAGATCTGGCCGTACAGCGGCAGCAGGCGGTCGAGCAGGTCAAGCTTGTCAAAATCGCCGCCCTTGGCCTTGCCCAGCCACAGGTACGTCAGCGGGCCGATCACCACCGGCTTGACGGTGTGGCCGAGGTCGCGGGCTTCCTGGACTTCTTCGAACAACTGCTCCCACCCCAGGTGGAATTGCTGATCGACGCTGAACTCCGGCACCAGGTAGTGATAGTTGGTATCGAACCACTTGGTCATTTCCTGGGCGTGAGCGCCGGCGCAGCACGCATCACTGACGCCACGGGCCATGCCGAACAACGTCTGCAACGTGGCCTGGCCATCGGCCGGGCGGAAACGCTCCGGGACCACGCCAAACATCAGCGAGTGGGTCAGCACCTGGTCGTACCAGGCGAAATCACCCGCGGGCAGCAGCTCGATGCCGGCCTGTTTCTGCAGGTCCCAATGGGCCTTGCGCAAGTCACGCCCCACGGCGCGCAGGCCGGCTTCATCGAGCTCGCCCTTCCAGAACGCTTCCTGCGCTTTTTTCAGTTCACGGTCGCGTCCAATGCGCGGAAATCCGAGGGAATGAGCGACTGCCATGACTTTTTATCTCCAATGTCGGTATCTATGGCGGTCATTGTCGGGAGACAGCAATGATGAGACAAACTCATTTTTCTCGAGATGAACACAAAATTCATTCATACAGGACGGATACTGCTGCTCGCCCCAACAGCCATTCAGACAGCAACGCAAAGCCGCAGCGCCCCCCCGTAACCACAATGCGAAGCGAGTCGCTCTTGATCTTGATCTTGATCTGCTTTTGATCTCAGGCGCCCCGTTAAACCACGCTGGCCGAACGCAGGCTTGAATCCGTGGGCAACCCGGCAGGACGCCGGGTTAGCCGCACTGGGCCAGGGATGGCCCATTGCGGCGGCCCACGGATTCAAGCCTGCGTTCGGGCACACCGAGCCTGGGCGAGGTGCCGAGTGGTGGGGCAAGAGCCTTTTTGGTTACTTTTGGGGCTCTTTTCCAAAAGTGACCCGCTGTAAAAGCGGAACCCTAAGCAGCCGTGACCGCAGAAACGGATATGTACTCGGTCTGATCCAGCATCCTGGTCGACCCTAAGACCGCCATCGGGGGCAAGCCCCCTCCCACATTAGGGCGGTGTACATCCATGGATGGTCATACTCAGGACTTATGCTTGAAACCCGGCACGCAAATTCCGCCCACTAACCTTTCGATCTGTTCCAAGTGCGGGCACAATGCGTGTCCTTTTTTGGCAGGCACCGCCGCAGGCTCTCAAAAATGATCAAAACGCCGTACTACCTCATCGATAAACAGAAGCTTCTGGTCAACATGCAGAAGATTGCCTACGTGCGCGAGCAGTCCGGCGCCAAGGCTCTGCTGGCACTCAAGTGCTTTGCCACCTGGTCGGTGTTCGACCTGATGCAGCAATACATGGACGGCACCACCTCGTCGTCGCTGTACGAGTTGAAGCTCGGCCGCCAGAAGTTCGAAGGTGAGGCGCATGCCTACAGCGTGGCCTGGGCCGATGATGAAATCGAAGAGATGCTGGACAACTGCGACAAGATCATCTTCAACTCCATCAGCCAGCTGCAGCGCTTTGCCGAGCGCAGCGAAGGCAAGACCCGTGGCCTGCGGGTCAACCCGCAAGTGAGCAGCTCCGATTACCTGCTGGCCGACCCGGCGCGTCCGTTCAGTCGCCTGGGCGAATGGGACCCGGTGAAGATCGAAGGGGTGATCGAGCAGATCTCCGGCTTCATGTTCCACAACAACTGTGAAAACGGCGATTTCAGTCTGTTCGACAAGATGCTCGGCACCATCGAAGAACGCTTCGGCGCGCTGCTGCACAAGGTCCAGTGGGTCAGCCTCGGCGGCGGCATCCATTTCACCGGTGAAGGCTATGCGTTGGACGCGTTTTGCGCACGCTTGAAAGCATTCTCCGAGAAGTACGGCGTGCAGGTGTACCTGGAACCGGGGGAAGCAGCGATCACCAACAGTGCGTCGCTCGAAGTCACCGTGCTTGACACCCTCTACAACGGCAAGAACCTCGCCGTGGTCGACAGTTCCATCGAAGCCCACCTGCTGGACCTGCTGATCTATCGCCTCAACGCCAAGCTGGCGCCAAGCGAGGGCGAACACACCGTGATGGTGTGCGGCAAATCCTGCCTGGCCGGGGACATCTTCGGCGAGTACCAATTTGATCGTCCGCTGGCCATCGGCGATCGGCTGTCGTTCATCGACACCGCAGGCTACACCATGGTCAAGAAAAACTGGTTCAACGGCCTGAAAATGCCGTCCATCGTAGTGAAACAACTCGACGGTACAGTCGAAGTGGTTCGTGAATTTGGTTACGACGACTACCTGTCCAGCCTTTCGTAAGCTGGCGGATAAAGGAGAGATAAAGCAATTGAAAAAGAACGTTCTTATCATTGGTGCAGGAGGTGTCGCCAAGGTGGTGGCCCACAAGTGCGCGCAGCACAACGACGAACTTGGTCGTATTGCTATCGCGTCGCGCAACATCTCCAAATGCCAGGCCATCATCGACAGCGTCAAGGCCAAGGGTAGCCTCAAGGTTCCCGCCGACATCCAGGCCTTCGCGCTGAACGCCCTGGACGTGGAAGCGACCAAGGCCCTGATCCGCGAGACCGACTCGCAGATCGTCATCAACGTGGGTTCCGCGTTCCTCAACATGTCGGTGCTGCGCGCCTGCATCGACACGGGCGTGGCGTACCTCGACACCGCCATCCACGAAGAGCCGGGCAAGGTCTGCGAGACCCCGCCGTGGTACGGCAACTACGAATGGAACCACCTGGAAGAGTGCAAACAGAAGAACATCACCGCCATCCTTGGCGTGGGCTTCGACCCGGGTGTCGTCAACGCATACGCCGCGCTGGCGCAGCAACAGCATTTCGACCGCATTGATTCGATCGATATTCTCGACGTCAATGCCGGCTCCCATGGCAAATACTTCGCCACCAATTTCGACCCGGAAATCAACTTCCGCGAGTTCACCGGACAGGTGTGGAGCTGGCAGAACAGCCAGTGGACCAGCAACACCATGTTCGAAGTCAAACGCACCGACGACCTGCCGGTCGTCGGCTCGCAGAACCTCTACCTCACCGGCCACGATGAAGTGCACTCGCTGTCGAAAAACCTCGACGTGCCCAACGTGCGCTTCTGGATGAGCTTCGGCGAACACTACATCAACGTGTTCACCGTGCTGAAAAACCTCGGCCTGCTCTCCGAGAAACCGGTCAAGACCGCCGAAGGCCTGGAAGTGGTGCCGTTGAAAGTGGTCAAGGCCGTCCTGCCCGACCCTTCTTCGCTCGCTCCCGGCTACACCGGCAAGACCTGCATCGGTGACCTGGTCAAAGGCACCAAGGATGGCCAGCCGCGCGAGATGTTCATCTACAACGTGGCCGACCACGAAGAAGCCTTTGCCGAGACCGACAGCCAGGGCATCTCCTACACCGCCGGCGTGCCACCGGTCGCCGCCGCGCTGCTGGTAGCGCGTGGTGAGTGGGATGTGAAACACATGGCCAACGTCGAGGAACTGCCGGCCGAGCCGTTCCTGAAAGCGCTGGACGTGATGGGCTTGCCGACCCGTATCAAGGACGCGCACGGTGATCGGGCCTGGAATGCGCCTGCCTGACGGGTGATCGCTGGCCGAACAAAGAAATGCGCCCTCAGGGGCGCATTTTTTGTTGGGGCGCGGATACCCAATAAAGCAACGCGATCGCTGTGGGAGGGGGCTTGCCCCCGATAGCGGTGCTTCAGATTCAGGTAAGCAGGCTGACCCACCGCTATCGAGGGCAAGCCCTCTCCCACATTGGATCCGGGCCTACCTGCAGGCACCCCGTGTGCTTTTACAGGTAAACTCCCCTCCTTTCCCTCTTCTGCACGGAGTTCGCCTTGCGTCTGTTCCACACCTCCGACTGGCACCTTGGGCAAAACCTGCACGGCCAGGAACGCGACTTCGAACACGCCTGTTTCCTTGAATGGCTGCTGGACCAGTTGAAGGTCCATCGCCCGGATGCGCTGTTGATCGCCGGCGATATTTTCGACACGGTCAACCCGCCGCTCAAGGCACAGGAGCGCCTGTATGACTTCATCATCAGCGCCCACGAACAAAATCCGACACTGACGATTGTGATGATTGCCGGCAACCATGATTCCGGTTCGCGCATCGAACTGCCCGCACCGTTGATGCGCCGCCTGCGCACCCACGCCCTGGGCCGGGTGTTGTGGCTCGATGATGGCCAGTTGGATGCCGAACGCCTGTTGATCCCGTTGCCGGATGCCAAAGGCAAGATCGCCGCCTGGTGCCTGGCGCTGCCGTTCCTGCGCCCGGCGGAAGTCACGGGCGCGCAGTTGGGCGATGATTACCTGCAGGGCATCGGCCAGGTGCATGAATGGCTGATCGCCGCCGCCAATGCCAAACGCAAAAAAGGTCAGGCGCTGATTGCCATCAGCCATGCGCACATGGCCGGGGGGTCGGTGTCGGAAGACTCCGAGCGCAGCCTGATCATCGGCAATGCCGAGGCGCTGCCGGCCAAACTATTCGATAGAAGTGTCGGCTATGTCGCCCTCGGCCATTTGCACAAGCCGCAGAAGGTGAATGGCGAAGAGCGCATCCGCTACAGCGGCTCGCCGATTCCGCTGTCTTTTTCCGAAATCGGCTACAAGCACCAGGTGCTCGACGTGACGTTCCAGGGCGAAAGACTGGTCAGCGTCGAACCGCTGCCGATTCCGCGCTCGGTCAACCTGCAACGCCTGGAAGCCGCGCCTCTGGCAGAGATCCTCAAACAGCTGGCCGACTTGCCCGATGTGGATTTGCTGGCCGAAACCCAACGGCACCCGTGGCTTGAAGTCCGGGTACGCCTTGACGAACCCCAGCCGGACCTGCGCCAGCAGATCGAAACCGCCCTGCAAGGCAAGGCCGTACGGCTGGTGCGCATCGCCGCCGAATACGCAGGCATTGGCCCGCGCGAAGACGGTGACGAAGAGCGTCTGGTCGAACTCGACCAACTCACCCCTCAGCAATTGTTCAGCCGCGCCTGGCAGGACAGCTATGGCAGCGAAGTGGATGAACAGACCTTGAAGGACTTCGCCGTGCTGCTCCAGGAAGTGCAACAGGAGGCTGAACAGCCATGAAGATCCTCGCCATCCGCCTGAAAAACCTGGCGTCCCTGGCCGGGCCGTTCGAAATCGACTTCACCGCCGAGCCGCTGGCCAGTGCCGGTCTGTTTGCGATCACCGGGCCGACCGGCGCCGGCAAGAGCACCTTGCTCGATGCGCTGTGCCTGGCGCTGTTTGGCGCGGTGCCGCGCCTGGGAGATACCGGCCAGGCCAAGATGCCGGATGCCGACAGCGACATTTCCATCGGCGACCCGCGCACCCTGCTCAGGCGGGGCACCGGCGGCGGCTATGCCGAGGTGGATTTCGTCGGCGTCAGCGGCCGCCGCTACCGTGCACGCTGGGAAGCCAATCGCGCGCGCGACAAGGCCAGCGGCAAGTTGCAGAACAGCCGCCAGAGCCTGATCGACCTGGACAGCGAACAGCTGCTGGCCAGTCAGAAAACCGAATACAAGACCCAGCTGGAACTGGCCCTGGGCCTGAACTTCGAACAATTCACCCGCGCGGTGCTGCTGGCGCAAAGCGAGTTCAGCGCCTTTCTCAAGGCCAACGACAACGAGCGCAGCGAACTGCTGGAAAAACTTACCGACACCGCGCTGTATACCCAACTGGGTCGCCGTGCGTTCGATAAGGCCAAGGATGCCAGGGACGTTCACAAACAGTTGCAGGACCAGGCCAGCGGCGTGGTGCCTCTGTCTGGCGAAGCGCGCGCCGAGCTGGATCAACAGCTGGGCCAGGCACAACAGCAACTCAAAACCCGGCAGGCCCAACTCAAGCAGTTGGAGTTGCAGCACACCTGGCTCAAGGAGTTGCGCGAGTGGCAGGAGCGCCAGCAGAGCGCCGCCGAGCAACTGCAGCAAGCCCAACAATTGTGGGACAGCCAAGGCCAGCAGCGCCAGGACCTGACGCGCCTGGACCAGCTCGCGCCGCAGCGCCATCACTTCGTGCGGCGCGCTGAACTCGACGCATTGCTGGCCCCGCTCGCCGCGCAGATTCAACAGCACCTTGAGCAACAAACCGCGCTGCACAGTCGCCAGGAACAGGCGCAACAACAGCAGGCCGCCGCTCAATCGGCCCTGGCCCAAGCCCAGCAGAACCAGGCACACGCCGCGCCCTTGCTGCGCCAGGCCTTCGAAGAACAGACCACCCTCACGCACTTGACCAAAGACCTGGCCAAGCGCACCGAGGACAAACAGCAGCATGAAAGCGCCTGCCGCGAAGGCCAAGCCTTGCTCAAGGGCCTGCAGGACAAGCAGGCCCAGGTCGCCGAGCGTCTGCAAAGCCTGGCCACCGAACTGGAGCGCAGCGCCACCCTCGCGCCATTGAGCGATGCCTGGACGGCCTACCGCGACCGCCTGCAACAACTGATGATAATCGGCAATCGCCTGAAACAGGGCGAGGCCGAACTGCCGCAACTTGAACAGCGCGTCAACGCCGCCGTCGAGCAATTTACCCAGCAACGCGAAGCCCTGGACCTGCTGTACCAGGAGGCCGGCGCCGAACCGCACGCGGTAGCCGAACAGATTCAATTGCTCGCCAGCCTCCTGCAGGACAATCGCAAGCAACAACGCGCCTTCGAAGACCTCGCCCGCTTGTGGGGCAGTCAGCAGCAGCTCGACACACAGGCCGGCGCCCTGGCGCAAAAACTCACCGACGCGGCGCAGCAACGCGAGCAACTGAACCAGACCGGCCTGCAAACCAAAGCCGAACTGACGGTGGCCGAGCAAACCCTGACGGTGACCAAACAACTGCTGGAGCGCCAGCGCCTGGCCCGCAGTGCCAGCGTCGAGGAACTGCGCGAACAGTTGCAGGATGACCAGCCCTGCCCGGTGTGCGGCAGCCACGAACATCCGTATCACCAGCCCGAAGCGCTGTTGCAGAGCCTGGGTCGCCACGATGAAAGCGAAGAGGCCGCAGCGCAGCAAGCCGTCGAGCGCCTCAAGGAAACACTCACCGAGCTACGCGGCGAAGTGGGTGGGCTGATCGCTCAACAAAAGGAATTTTTGGCACAACAGGAACAGCTGGCGCTGCAGCAGCAGGCGTTGGCGCCAAGCCTTGAAGCGCACCCGCTGTACGCGACGCTGTTGCATCAAGACACCGTCAAGCGTACCGACTGGCTGGCCCAGCAACTGGCCCAACTGACGCAAAGCATCGCCCAGGACGAACAGCGCCAGGGCGCCCTGCTCAACCTGCAACAAAACGCCGGCCGTTTGCAGCAGCAGTTGCAGACCGCCCAGGACGCCAGCCAGCAGGCCCGCCAAGTGTTGCTCGACCAGCAGCGCGCCCTGGCCAGTGACCGCGAGCGCCTCGATACGGAGCTCGCCAGCTTCGCCAGCCTGTTGCCCGCCGCCACCCTGGAAGGCTTGCGCAGTGAGCCGGCGGCGACCTTCCTGCAGCTTGACCAGCAGGTCAGCCAGCGTCTCGAACAACTGGCCCATCAGCGCGATGAACTGGCGGAACAGCAAGCGCGCCAGCAGGCCATTGAAAAACAACAGACCCATCAGCAGCATCGCCAGCAGCAGTTGGAAGCACTGAATCTGCAGGTCGCGCAGCTCTGCACCCAGCAACACGACGCCGAGGCCAAACTCAGCGCCCTGCTCGGCGAGCACAAGAGTGCCGAACAGTGGCAACAGCAGCTGGACCAGGCCGTCACCCAGGCGCGGCAAAGCGAAGCCGACGCCAGCCAGGAGTTGCACGCGGTGCACACGGCGCTGGTGCAACTGGTCGCCGATCTCAAGGCCCTGCTTGAACGTCAGCAAGCGCTCGAGACGGAGCAACAGGCCCTGGACACGCGTATCAATGCGTGGCGCGCCGCGCACCCCGAGCTTGATGATGAAGGCCTGGCCCGTCTGCTGGCCTTCGACGAGGCCCAGGTCACAGACCTGCGCCAGCAGCTGCACACCCGCGAAAAAGCCGTCGAGCAGGCCAAGGTTTTGCTGCAGGAGCGCGAACAGCGCCTCGCCGAGCATCAGGCCTTGCACACCGGCAACCTGGACGCCGAACAGCTGGACACCAGCCTCGCCGCGCTCAACCAGCAACTGGCCGAGGGCGAGAAACACTGCGCCGAACTGCGCGCCCGCCAGGCCGAAGACCAGCGACGCCAGGACGCCAACCACGCCCTGGCCGAACAGATCGCCAAGGCCTATGACCAATGGCAGCGTTGGGCCCGCCTGAATGCGCTGATCGGCTCGGCCACCGGCGACACGTTCCGCAAAATCGCCCAGGCCTACAACCTCGACCTGCTGGTGCACCATGCCAACGTGCAATTGCGCCAGCTGGTGCGCCGCTACCGCCTTAAACGCGGCGGCAGCATGCTTGGCCTGCTGGTGATGGACACCGAGATGGGCGACGAGCTGCGCTCGGTGCACTCGCTGTCAGGCGGCGAAACCTTCCTCGTCTCCCTGGCGCTCGCCCTCGGCCTGGCCTCGATGGCTTCCAGTACCTTGAAGATCGAGTCGCTGTTTATCGACGAAGGTTTCGGCAGCCTCGACCCCGAATCCCTGCAACTGGCCATGGATGCCCTGGACGGTTTGCAGGCCCAGGGGCGCAAGGTGGCGGTGATCTCCCACGTGCAGGAAATGCACGAACGCATCCCGGTGCAGATCCAGGTCAAGCGCCAGGGCAACGGCTTGAGCACCCTGGAGGTCAAGTGAGCGAGGCGCTGCTGTATTCGTTCCGGCGCTGCCCCTATGCCATGCGCGCGCGGTTGGCGTTGCGCTATTCAGGCGTACCGGTCGAGATCATCGAGGTGAGCCTCAAGGCCAAACCGGCGCAAATGCTGGCGTTGTCGCCCAAGGGCACCGTGCCGGTGTTGAGCCTTGACGGCCGGGTGATCGAGGAAAGCCTGGAGATCATGCAATGGGCCTTGGCGCAGCACGATCCCGACGATTGGATGCTGCAAGGCGACCCTGCGGTGCTGGCGTTGATCGCCGAGAATGACCAGGTGTTCAAACATCACTTGAATCGATACAAGTACGCCGAGCGCTACCCCGAACAACCGATGGAACATTATCGGGCCGAGGGTGAGGTGTTCCTGCAGAAGCTGGAGGACTTGCTGGCGGAGCGTGAGTACTTGCTCGCCGGGCACCTGAGCCTGGCGGACGCGGCCGTGGTGCCGTTCGTACGGCAGTTCGCTCATGTGGATCGCGAATGGTTTGCGGGAGCGCCGTATCGGCGGCTTCAGGCGTGGCTGCAGCGGATTCTGGAGTCGCAGCTGTTTATGGCAGTGATGGCAAAACCCTAAAACCAACATCAATCAACCTGTGGGAGGGGGCTTGCCCCCGATGGCAATGTGTCAGTCTGCTTATCTGTAGCTGACCCACCGCAATCGGGGGCAAGCCCCCTCCCACAGGTTGATCTGTGTTAGCCCCGGATCTTGTGATCCAGCGCAGCATAGAAGTTGGCGCTTTGTTGCAGGTACTTCTGGGTATAGGCAGTGGTGCTGGATTGTTTGCCGGTGACTTCCACGCTGGCTGCAGCCGGCAGTGCAACAGTCGCGGAAACAGCGGAAGCGGCGATGATCGAGAAAAGATTGAAGTTCATAGCGGTAACCCTCGTGTGCGTTCGTTTTGGTGGCCGGGGAGGCCTTGGAACCCAACTTACGCCCGAGGGTTGAACCTTAGAAATGCTTTGAAACAGTAGCCGTCATCAATAAAATTAATAGTAAAGCTCAGGCCCCGCGTCTTGGGGCCTGTGGCTTATTGACGCACCAGGAACTTGAGGTCACTCGGCGCATCGATCGGCAATTTCTGCACAGTTTTACCCAGCAGGCCGGTCTTGGGGTCGCGCTCGACCACCACGATTTCATTGCTTTTCTGGTTGGCGATCAGCAGGAACTTGCCGCTCGGGTCCAGGCTGAACTCGCGCGGGTGGTCGCCTTCGACCGAGCGACGCTGGATTTCCTTGAGGTGCGCGGTGGCCGGGTCGATGCTGAAGACGACAAGTTGATTGGCCGTGCCACGGTTGCTGACGTAGAGGAACTTGCCATCGCTGGAGGCGTGCAGCGCAGCGCCGGCTTTATCGGACACCGGTTGGCCGGCGGCGAAATCCACCAACTGGGTTTGCGCAAGCTTGCCATCGTTGTAGTCGAAGACCGCCACCTGGGCGCTCATCTCGGTGGTCAGCCAGGCGTGCTTGCCATCGGCGCTGAACAGCAAGTGGCGCGGGCCGCTGCCCGGTGGCAGTTGCACGGCGGCCGGCTCGGCCGGGGTCAGCGGCAGCTCGTGGTTGGCCTTGGGGTCGTAGCGGTAGGCAAACACTTTGTCCGCACCCAGGTCCTGCACGAATACATACTTGCCGTCCGGCGACGACACCACCGAATGCACGTGGTTGGAAGCCTGGCGTTCAGGGTTCACACCGCTGGCCGGGTGCCCGCTCAACTGCACCGGCGCCGACAGCTTGCCGCGGGTGTCCAGCGGCAAAATCGCCAGGCTTCCGCCCGGGTCTTCCACCACCGAATAGTTGGCGACAAACAGATAACGCCCGTCGGCGGCCACGCTGGAGTGGGTCGGCTCATTGCCCAGGCTCTGCACCTGATTGATCAGGGTGAGCTGATGGTTCTGCGGATCGATGCGGTAGCTGCTGACGCGACCGACCACATCGTCCTGACCCGGACCGTTTTCGTTGACCACAAACAGCTGCGTCTGGTCCTTGGAAAGCGTCAGCCAGGACGGGTTGGCGGTTTTCGCCGCCAGCACCGGCTTGCCGCTGAACTGCCCGGTGCGGCTGTCGAATTGCAGGCGATAGATCCCTTCGCTGCTGCCGGCGGTATAGCTGCCGACCAACAGTGCATGGGTATCGGCCGGTGCGGCCTGCACCGACATCGCGCCAACACTGCCGGCCATCAGCAGGGGCCAGAATTTACGCATCATCATCCGCTTCGTCCTCGTCGTTATTGTTGCCGGTGACACCACTCATGCAAACCAGGCGATGCTCGCCCGAGTCACCGGTAAGGGTCCAGCTTTGCAAGGTTTGATCAAACACCGCCGCGTTGACTTGCTCCAGACTGAAACTCCAGCGTTTCTCGGCGCGGCCATCCATGCAGGTGATCAGCAGCAGTTGGTCATCCAGGCTGAAATCAAAGGTATGCAACCCATCAATTTCGACCATCTGGCAATCTTTAAACGCATCGAGCAAAGTAGCGGTGTCGGCAGTCATGACATCAATCATCAAGGGGAAAGACCTCATGATAGGGCAAATTGCTGCATCAACCTAAGCCCCTGACCAGCATGGGGTAACCGTCTACCCCTTCTTCACCGAGAGATCAGCGTTAAGTAGTCGAGCATCACTGTGATGTTTGATCGACAAACGTGGAGTCTCTCTTAATGCAACCGTCCCCCTCCAACGCACCACCCACTGACAGCGCCAGCATGGCCGGCGCCGTCAGCGTTGTGTTTGCAGACAGGCCGAACCTTGAAAGCGTTGTACTGAAGACACTGGCCGCAACTATTGACGAAAAATATCCGGGCCTGGCGCTGAATCTATCCCGTACGCAACTGGCCATGCCCGCTGCCGACGGCAGTTATACGTTCGAGCGGCTCACGACAAAAGCCCTCGACTATTTGGCAACGGGAGCACCGATAGACTTCAGCGACGTTGGGGCACACGCATTTTTCCTCACCGAGAACGTCCCCCACCCCGTCAAGACACCCGCGGGCGAGACGCCGGACATCAAACAAATCGAGAAACTGATTCACGAATTGGCCTGGTCGCTGCCGATCGGGCTACAGGACGCAATGACCGATTACTGGAACCCGATCAGCGAACAACCCAGTCGTTGGAGCTTGCTCAGCGATGCCCTCACGCAAGCGCTGCAAATCAGCACCCTGAGACAACCGGGGCTGACCGATTTCGAGCGCGAGTCTGTGCAACAAATCATCGACCTTCCTGACAATGGTCAGCGCGTTACAAAATACGTAGAACAAAGAACACGGGTCTACGAGCTGGAAACCTACTTGAGCAGCAGCACCGGCAACGCGGTTCTGTTTTCCCCTGAGCTGTTGCTCAGGCGCACCGTCGGGACACGTACCACCGTGCTGTTATGCCATCCCGGAGGGAAAATCGAACCCTTTGCCTCGATGGCTGCGTTCAACCAGCACTGGAGCGCCCGGATCAACGACCACTACCTCGTCGACTCAATACGCTGTAAGCGTTACGAATTTCAGAACCATGTGTTCGGGCATCAGGCAGAACTCATCCTGAATCAGCAGTTGAACAACGTCCAAGCCGTGCGCCTGCCCTGTAACCTTGGCCAGACCACTGCGCAAGCGCTTTACCATGAACTCAGCAACCCAGCGTCTTGTTTTACCAGCACAACCCACGTCAATTCGCAGTATCAGCGTTTCCTGAACCCGCAATTACCGCAGTGGCTGCACGGCGCCTCCGAGGCTCAGAAAAAAGACTACTGCCGTTATAGTTTCGGGGTAAGCAGCAGCAAATTGCTCAATAAGGGCCGTACCTTTCTCAGCGATATCCTGGATCTTCAGGCCTTTGCCGTTGATGCGTTGACAAGGGCCCTGAGTGCAGAGCAACAACGCGCACAACCGGGCGCCGAGCAAGCTCCGTCACCCGATGCCTATGCCCCCGACAAAGTGCTGCTCACCTTTACCCACAATGCCGCCACCTCCGGCACAACGCAGTCGGTGGCGGGCACGCCAATGAGCCTGACCGAACTGGCCATAACCAATCTGAAGGAATGCCCTCGTGTGCCCTTCACGCTGACACATCGTGACGGTCTGGCCTTACCCGACTGGTTGACGGCGGACTTCATCACCCGCACCGATGGTTTGATCAAAACGATCAACATCGGCAAGACTTACCCCGAATACCTCAAATCGCGCCTGTTGAGCCCCGCCCCGGAAGTGACCGAGCGCAAGCGCCTGTTCGCCGAGCAGTTGCGCTACCAACTACCGTTGGTGGCGCTTGAGCTGCACCTGAAAAATGAGGGCGGTATCAGCGCCTTGGGCGTCCGCTACGTCGCCACGCTATTGCTGGAAGATCAGGGCGAACGCTTTGTAGACAACCAGTCGATCGTCATGCGTAAGTTGGCGCTGTTGCGCCAAGCGGGAGCAGCACCGGACGTGGTCAACGCCATGTTCATCATTGAAGCGTGGGACGTTACGAAAGGCCCGCATGTGCTTTACCGCCCGCTATACGCCGAGTCCTTACGCGAATTTGCGACCCGTGAAGCCCTGTTGGAGGCGATCGCACAGCCCACAGACCTGCAACAGAGCGTACTGGCGTGGCTACCCATCGAAGCACGTGCAATCTATGACAAGGGTGGTTTCCAAACGCCGCACATTCCGCCGGGTGGCCTGGATGACGAGCCTGTCCCGGATGATCCTCCCACCCCCGCACAATTGGCGGTGCCTGTAGGTAACGAGCAGCTGCCCTATTTATATTATGAACAGTTGCTGCCTTACTTTTACGACTGCAACGTCAAGGCCTTGGTCGATGAGGCCGATGGCAACTCAACGCCCCAGCCAAGCCACCGCTGGACCGCACTGCTGGAAACCGGCGGTACGCTGTTCAATGCGTTGTTACTGCCGCAGCGGCGAGACCCTGTCTTGCTCACACCTTGGCTGTGCGAGCTGGCAAACCAATTGCGGCCTTATTTGCCCAATCTCGACAGCCAAGACCCCGTTGCACGAGAGACAGCGACCGCCGAAATGATAGTCAACCTGGCCATATTACTCGTCGAAAGGTCCCCAAATGGCACCCCTCACGCGCCTCTGGAAACCACATTGAAGAACCGCGTAATGCGCCCCCTCGCACCTCGCCTGGCACCGGAACACTGGCCACGCACCCAAGGCGCACCGCTGACCGAGCACAGCGAAGGCTACTATCTTGGACCCAACAAAAAACTCAATTCTGCCTTAGAGTTTTCATACACCCACGTCAAAAACAAACTGTCGAGGTATGCGTGGTGGAACGTAATGAGGTTAAACGCGGATCGTCCTGACACACTGCCCGAACCTATACGTTACGGCCCGCGTCGAGGGCTGTATGTGATAGAAGGCGTCTGGCATGCATTTATCGACCCCTTTCTCTACAGGGTCAACCTGCTGGAGGGCGAGCGGGTGATGATAGTCGACGACAGGGACACGACTCGCCCAGGGCCCCATCTCAAACGGGACGGACAAAACCAGTGGTCGCCAGACCTGCGTTTGCGCCTGAGCGGCGGCACGGTTCTCACGCGTATAACCACCGAACGTCGGCGCAGTACCCGGCAAAACACTAGCTTATCGAACAACTCAGAGAGCACCTGACATACCTGGAAACCAAGGCGCAGCGCGGTGCTGCTACGCCTCATTGCTGGCGGCAGCCGATAGTCCACAGGCTGTGGCGGACGAACAACGTGGCATGCTCGGCAAAAGCCGCTTACCCTCCTGCCCCGCCAGCTTTACACCTTTGATCAGCAACCGCCCCAGCGCTGGCAACAGCCACAAAACCCCAGCGCGCAGCCTGAGGTACCCGGCTACCCCTCCTTCTCCACGAGATCGGCGTTAACTCGTCATCAATCGCATGATGTTCGATCAACCAATCGTGGAGACACCTATATGTTGCTACCACCCACCGACGAGCCACAGACCACCGACGTGACGCTCACGCAATACCCCAACATGGCAGCTACCGTCGATGCACTTTTCGCCGGCCGCCCCAGTCTTGAGTCCGTGATCCAGCACATATTGGCGACAACCATTACGCAAAAATATCCCGGCGTGGCATTGGACCTTCCTCGCACCCAGTTAGCCATCCCCCAGGCCGATGGAAGCTATACCTACGAATGCCTCACGACAAAAGCGCTGGACTATCTGGCAACAGGGGCCGCCTTGGACTTTCGTGCGGTAGGCTCGTACGCCTTTTTCCTCACTGAGCAGGCACCCACGCCCATCACCACCCCCGCCGGTGACGCGCTTGACATGATGCAGATCGAGGCACTGATTCGCGAACTGACCTGGTCGCTGCCGATCGGCTTGCAACAGGCATTGACCGCCTATTGGAACCCGTCCGGCGAGCAACCCAGCCGCTGGAGTTTACTCACTGACAGCCTTGTGCAAGCGCTGCAGATTTCAGTTCTGACCCAGCCAGGCTTGAGTGATATTGAACGCGAGACGGTACAACAGATCATTGACTTCCCTGAGAGCTATCCTCGCTGGTCGAACAACTACAAAAGCAACACCCTTGCCTACGAGTTGGAAACCTACCTGAACAGCGCCAGCGGCAACTCGGTTCTATTTGCTCCCGAGTTGCTGCTGGAGCGTACCGTCGATACGCGCACGGTCGTTCTGTTATGTCATCCAGGTGGAAAAATCGAGACATTTGCTTCGATGGATGCTTTCAACCAGCATTGGGGCAGCGCCCTCACCGCTCAATACCGCGTCAACTCGCTGAGCTGCAAGCGTTACGAAATTTATGGCGATGCGTTCGGGCATCAAGCCGAACTGGTCCTGAATCAACAATTGCTGGACATTGAAGCGGTGCAACTGCCCTGCGACTTCGGGAAGGCCAAGTTGCAAGCGCTTTACCATGAGCTCAGCGACCCTGCGCTCTACTTTGCCAAGACGACCCAAGTCCAGGCACAGTTTCAAAATGCTCTGCGCCAGCATCTGCCGGATTGGCTCCAAAACGCCTCGCCCATGCCTAAGAAAAACTATTCCCGCTACAGCCTGGGGTTGGCTAACAGCAAGTTGCTAAGCAAAGGCCATACTTTTCTCAGCGGCATCACGGACATCAACGCCTTCACCGCCGCCGCCTTGGCAACGGCGCTCGACGCCGAGCAGCAAAGCATGCCTGCGAGCGACGAAGAGGCTGCGCTACCCCAGACATATGCACCCGACAAAGTGCTTGTCACCGTGACGCTTGTTGCTGACGCCGAAGGCACGTCCCAGAGCGTCTCCACCCAGTCGATGAGCCTGACGGAACTGGTCATCACCTGCCTGAAGGGCCGCCCCGCTGGCGCCATCACGCTGGCACACCATGATGGGCTGGCCCTGCCCGACTGGTTGACGGCGGACTTCATCACCCGCACCGGCGGGCTGATTGAGAGACTGGATATCGGCAAGGCTTATTCCGACTACCTGGAAACACAGTTATTGGATTACACCCCAGAGGTTTTCGAGCGCCGGCGCAAGCTCGTCGCCCAGTTATGTTATCAATTACCGCTGCAGGCGCTGGAGTTACATCTGAAACAACCGAGCAGCGTCAGCGCACTGGGCGCCGAATACCTTGCCACGCTGTTGCAGCACCCCATCAACGAACCCTCCATCGCAAGCGAAGGCTTCGCCGACACCCCGTCGGTGATCATCCAACCGTTGGCCCTGTTGCGCGCGCCTGCAGCTGAGCCTGACGTAGTCAGCGCTATGTTCCTCATCGAAGCGCAGGACCGGACCCAAGGTCCCCAGCTGCTGTACCGCCCTTTTTATACACAATCGTTCTGTGAGTTCGCCACACGCGACGCGCTGTTGAATGCCATCTCACAGCCAGGAGACCTGCAAGACAGTGTGCTGGCCTGGTTGCCCGATGAGGCACGGACTGTCTACGAAAACGGTGGCTTCCTGGCGCCCCATCATCTTGATGTTTCTCAGGATGACCCGCTTGTACCCGTTTCACCTCCACCTGCTGCACAACTGGCCGATCAACGCGAGGTAGAGCGCTCGCTGACAGCCATGGGCTTCTCGAACGCACAGTCCTTCCTCTACTACTACCTCGTAGAAGCGCTGATCGATGTGGGGGGCGACAGTGCGTCGCTGAATAAAAAAAGACGCTGGACAGCCTTACTGGAAATGGGCGGCGGCCCCTTCAATACGTTATTGCTGGCGCAACACCGAGCACCTGTTTTGCTGACTACTTGGCTTGGCACGTTGGTGAATCAATTGACGCCTGATCTGCCTGCACTCAACAGCAATGAACCCGTCGCACGAGAAGTGGCCATAGCCGATCTGACACTCAACCTGGCTAACCTGCTCGCCGAAAGCATGCCGGTTGCGACGACCTCCGAGCCCGTGGATTGCCTGCTCAAAGACCGCGCATTACGCCTGCCCGCACCTCGCCAATCCCCGCAGGGCCAGCAGCTCCACAGCAACGTGATACTCACGCAAAACGTGATTGGCTACTACGAAGGAGCCAACAAAAAGCTCGATTCAGCACTGGAATTTGAATACACCTATTTCCGAAACAGAATGCCGTATGGGCATTGGGCGAACATAACCAGCTTTTTCGGCGTTGCCTATTTCAAAGAGCTACCTGCAGCATCGCCGGATGGCCCGTACCGCGGGCTGTACCTGATCGACAACGCCTGGCACCTGATTATCCATGGGATTCGTTTCAAGGTCGTCATGCTGGACGACGAACGTATGGCGATCGTTCGCGATAATACAAGTACGCGTGGACCTCGCGTGAAAGTGGACGAACAAGGCAATTGGTCGTTCGATATGAGGCTGCGCGTGAAAGGCGGTAGCGTGCTCAAGCGACTGTCCAGCGAACGCACTCGCAGGGCCCAGATTTCGCCCACCGTGACCGACGCATAGCCTTCAGAACAAGGCAAGACGCCGCCATCGACAAGTAGAAAGTAAAAACGCCCGACGAGCCAGGTCGGGCGTTTTTTCCACATGGCCTATGGGCAACCTGGCTCAGTGCGCAAACAACGAATTGCCCTTCTGCCCCGCCAGCTTCTCGGGCTTGATCAGGAACCGCGCCAGTGCCGGCAGCAGCCACAACGCGCCGAACATGTTCCACAGCAGCATGAAGGTCAGCATCAGGCCCATGTCGGCCTGGAACTTGATCGCCGAGAAGATCCAGGTGCACACGCCGATGGCCAGGCACAGGCCGGTGAACAGCACGGCTTTACCGGTGGACTTGAGCGTCTGGTAATACGCCTCTTGCAGCGGCAGGCCGGCGCGCAGGAAGCTTTCCAGGCGGCTGTAGATGTAGATGCCGTAATCCACGCCGATGCCGACGCCCAGGGCCACCACCGGTAAGGTCGCGACCTTCACGCCAATGCCCATGAACGCCATCAGCGCGTTGCCCAGCACCGAGGTCAGTACCAGCGGCAGCACGATGCACAGGGTCGCCGCCCAGGAGCGGAAGGTGATCATGCACATGGTCGCCACGCACAGGTACACCAGGATCAGGATGATCAGCTCCGATTCCTTGATTACCTCGTTGGTGGCAGCTTCGATCCCGGCGTTACCGGCGGCAAGGATGAATTCCAGGCCATCCTTGTTGTTCTCCCTGGCGAAGTCCTGCACCGCATGCACCGCGCGGTCGAGGGTTTCGGCCTTGTGGTCGTTGAGGAACACCAGCACCGGCGCCAGCGAGCAATTGTTGTTGTAGAGGCCATCGGCACGGGCGATGGAGTTGTTCAGCACGTCCGGGTTGCGCGACAGGGTTTCCCACTTCAGGTTGCCCTCGTTCATGCCCTTGATCATCTGCTTGGACACGGTCACCAGCGAGATCGCCGACTGCACGCCCTCGGTGTTCTGCATCTTCCACATCAACTGGTCGATGGGCGCCATCGCTTCATAGCGCGAGCAGCCTTCGGCGCGGGTCTTGACCATCACCACCAACACGTCGGAGCTGGTGGAGTAGTTGCTGATGATGAAGTTATTGTCTTTGTTGTAACGCGAATCCGGGCGCAGTTCCGGCGCGCCTTGGTCGAGGTCGCCGATCTTCAGGTTCTGGCTGTACCACAGGCCGCCGCCAAACGCGACCAGGGCCAGCAGCACCGACACCGGGGCGACGGTGGGGCTGGCGAATTTGGCCAGCAGGCGCCAGAACGGATGTTCGCGATTCGCGTCTTTCTTGCTCTTGGCGACAGCGCGCTTGCTGATGCCGACGTAGGAAATCGCCACCGGCAGCAGGATCAGGTTGGTGAACACGATCACCGCCACGCCAATGGAGGCGCCGATGGCCAGTTCGCGGATCACGCCGATGTCGATGATCAGCAGCGTGATAAAGCCCACTGCGTCGGCGAGAATCGCGATCATCCCCGGCAGGAACAGTTGCCGGAAGGTGCGCCGCGCGGCGGTGAGCGCGTTGTCCGCCTCGCTGGATTGCAGGGCGATGCCGTTGATCTTCTGCACGCCATGGGAAATGCCGATGGCGAAGATCAGGAATGGCACCAGCATCGAGTACGGGTCCAGTCCGAAACCGAAGAAGTGCATCAGCCCCAGTTGCCAGACCACCGCCACCAAGGTCGTGCTCAACACCGCAATGGTGCTGCGCAGGCAGTGGGTGAACCACAGCAGCAGAACCAGGGTGATGACGAACGCGACGCCGAAGAACAGCACCACCATGACCAGACCGTCGATCAGGTCGCCGACCTTTTTGGCAAAGCCGACAATATGGATCTTGACGTTGGGGTTCTGGGCTTCGAACTTGTCGCGGATCTTGTCTTCGAGTTCATGGGAAAACTTGCGATAGTCCAGGGCCAGCAACTTGCCTTGGTCCTGCGGGTCCGGATAAGACTCCAGCAGCGGGATATCGACGATGCTCGATTTGAAATCGTTGGCGACCAAACGCCCGACCTGGCCGGACTTGAGCACGTTGTTGCGCAGTTGATCGAGGCTTTGCGGCGAGCCGTTGTAGCTCTGCGGGATCACTTCACCGCCGGCGAAGCCTTCTTCGGTCACTTCGGTCCAGCGTACGCTGGGGCTCCAGAGCGACTTGAGGCCCGAGCGGTCGACGCCGGAGATGTAGAACACCTCGTCGTTGATCTGCCGCAGGGTTTCCATGTACTCCTTGGTGAAGATGTCGCCGTCCTTGGCCTCCACCGAAATGCGCACCGTGTTGCCCAGGTTGGCCAGGTCATTGCGGTGCTCCATCATCTTTTCGATGAAGGGGTGCTTGAGGGGGATCATCTTTTCAAAGCTGGTGGACGGGCGAATCAACGTCGCCTGCCAGAACAGGAAGACACTCACCAGCAGGCAGATCACGATCACTGCCGGGCGGTTGTTGAAGATCAGGCGCTCAAGAAAGGTCGCTTTATCGTTGTGATGACTGCTCATATTTCCCGCCTTCTTCTTATTTTGGCTCTTTATTCAGGAGCGGTTCGGCGCCGGTGGCCGTGGCGACGCGAACGCCGCCCTGCCCAACCAGAATCAAGTTGCCATTACCTGCCGCCGTCACCGCTGACAGCGAAATCCGGTCCGGGCGGTTGAATACGCTGAAGGTCTGGCCATTGTCGTGGCTGACCACCACGCTGCCACCATTGCCCACCACGACGATGGAACCGTCATCGAGCACGGTCGCCCCCGACAGCCCGAATTCGAGGGCACCCCGGGCGGCATTCAACTCGACCGGCTCCCAGGTGCTGCCAAAGTCGGTGGAACGGTAAAGGTTGCCGCGCAGGCCGTAGGCCAGCAGGGTGCGCGGCTGAGCGGTGCCGATCACGCCAAACAACGAGCCCTCGTAGGGACCTTCGAGTTTTTCCCAGGTCTGGCCGTCATCGCTGGAGCGGAACATGCTGCCCTGCTCGCCGACGATGAACAGGCCGGCGTCCTTGATCGAGGCGATGGCGTTGAGGTGGAACTGGTCTTCGTTGTCGAGACGGTCGCTGACGTCTTGCCAGGTCTTGCCGCCATCGGAGGTCTCGATCAGCGCACCATAGGCGCCCACGGCCAGGCCGTGATTGGCATTGTTGAACCACACGTCGAGCAACGGCGCTTCGCGCTTGAGGTCCTGGTATTGCTGGGTCCAGCTGGCGCCGCCGTCGCTGCTGGCAAGGATCTGCGCATCATGGCCAACCGCCCAGCCGCGCTCGGCATCGACGAAGAACACCGCCGTGAGCAGTTGCCGGGTGGGGACTTTGGCTTGAACCCAGGTGCTGCCCTGGTCATCGGAATAGAGGATATGCCCGCGATCACCGACCGCCACCAGGCGCTTGCCGGCGTGGACCACATCGATCATCAGGCCTTTGGCGGCCTTGGGGGATTCAATCGCAAACGCCGCCGCGGCGGGGGTATCGCTGGCGGCCTGGGCAATACCCGGTAATGCGACGGCTCCAAACAGCGAGAGCGCTGTGGCCAGCAACGCAACCTTGCGTGCGGCGCGTGGGCGGCAAACATCCCAACCCATGACAGGCTCACTCATAGACCTTTCTCCCATTTATTATTGTTAGGTCGTGTCGCCTGGCGCAGGGCTCTGAAACCTGCAATCTAGAGCGCCTGGGACAAGCACGGGCCATCCTATCGGGCTTTCGAATCGTCTGACAATCGGCGCTACGTTATCTTTTGTTAACTGACGGCATTTGGCCACAAGCTGAATATCGCTGCATCAGCTGAAATGATGATTCGCCTGCGCCTGGTGATCGCCACCCTAATGAATTTTTATTCTATCTATTGAATATTGAGAATATTTATTCCATTAATAGGCTTCCCGAAAACAATAATCCAAAGGACCACGGCGATGCGTGAACTCGGAATCGGCTTGATCGGCACAGGCTTCATGGGGCGCGCCCACGCGCTGGCGTTCAATAACGCCCGGGCGGTCTTCGAATTGCCGGTCACGCTTGCACTGGCGGCGCTGGCCGATGCCGACAGCGAACGCGCACAGCGTTGCGCCAGTGCCTGGGGGTTTGCCCAGGCCCATGCCGACTGGCAGGCCCTGATCGACGACCCCAGGGTCGATGTAGTAGCCATCACCACGCCCAACCACCTTCACTACCCCATGGCCATGGCCGCGATCGCGGCGGGCAAGGCGGTGTATTGCGAGAAGCCGCTGGCGGTCAGCCTGCAACAGGCCGATGCGATGCGTCGAGCGGCCAGCGCGGCCGGAGTGGTGACGCGCGTCGGCTACAACTACCAGCACAACCCGATGATCGTGCTGGCGCGACAGATGATTGCCAGCGGCGAACTGGGCGAGATCATCAGTTTCCAGGGCGAGTTCAGCGAAGACTTCATGGCCGACCCGGCCTCGCCCTGGTCGTGGCGCTGTGAGGTGGAACACGCGGGCGGCGCACTGGCGGACCTCGGCAGCCATCTATTGTCGATGGCCCGTTATCTGGTCGGCGAAGTGGTCAGCGTGTGCGCCGATACCCACACCGTCCACGCGCAACGGCCGGCCTCCCAAGGCAGCAGCGAATTGAAATCCATCGCCGTGGATGACCAGGTGCACGCCCTGCTGCGTTTTGCCAACGGCGCGCGCGGCACGGTGAGCAGCAGTTGGCTCAAGCACGGCTACAGAAACCACTTGAGTTTCGAAATCAGCGGCACCCTCGGCACCCTCGCGTTCGACCAGGAACGCTTGAACGAACTGCGCCTGTGCCGCGTCGGCCAGGACGGTTTCCAGCGTTTGCTCGCCGGCCCTGCCCTGCCCGGCTATGCCGCGTTCAGCCCGGCAGCGGGGCATCAGTTGGGCTACAACGAGCTCAAGACGTTGGAGGTGCAGGAGCTGATCATGGCGCTGGCGGGGCAACGTGGCGATGGCACTGATTTTGAGGCGGCGTGGGCGGTGGAGCGGCTGGCGACGGCGATTCGCATTGCGTCCAAAGAAGAACGCTGGGTCCAAGTGAACTCGATCTAAATGTGGGAGGGGGCTTGCCCCCGATGGCGGTGGGTCAGCCAATGATTCGGTGACTGACACTCTGCAATCGGGGGCAAGCCCCCTCCCACATTTGATCGCAGTCATCTTCACTATCAGCGCAAGGCTCGGCGCAGTACCTTGCCCACCGTGGTTTTGGGCAATTCCGTGGTGCGAAACTCCACATAGCGCGGCACTTTGTACCCGGTCAGGTATTCCCGGCAATGAGCGAGGATCTGCTCCTGGGTCAGGCTCGGGTCCTTGCGGACCACGATGATCTTGACCCTCTCGCCGGTCACGCCATCTTCCACGCCAATCGCCGCCACTTCCGCCACCCCTGGGTGCATCGCCACCACGTCTTCGATTTCGTTGGGGTACACGTTGAAGCCAGAGACCAGGATCATGTCCTTCTTGCGGTCCACCAGGCGAATGTAACCGCGTTCATCCATCACCCCGATATCACCGGTGGACAACCAGCCCTCGGCGTCCAGCACTTCGGCGGTTTCCTTCGGACGCTTCCAGTAGCCCTGCATCACTTGCGGACCGCGCACCTGCAATTCGCCCGGCTCGCCGACTTCGGCCAGTTCACCGTCTTCACGCATGAAGCGCACCCAGGTCGACGGCAAGGGCACGCCGATACTGCCGGTGAATGCCATCTCGCGCATACGATGAATGTCGATGGGGCTGATGCTCACCACCGGTGAGCACTCGGTCAGCCCGTAGCCCTCGACGATCGGTACGCCGGTGACGTCCTTCCAGCGCTTGGCCACCGCCGTGTGCGTGGCCATGCCGCCGGCAATCACCAGGCGCAGGTCGGAAAAGTCCCGCGCACAAAATTCCTTGTTCTCCAGCAGGCCGTTGAACAGCGTGTTGACCCCGGCGATCCCGTTGAAGCGCTCCTTGCGCAGGATCATCTGCACCCGCTTCACGTCCCGTGGGTTGGCGATCAGGATATTGCGCCCGCCCAGGCACATGAACATCAGGCAATTCACCGTCAGGGAAAAGATGTGGTACAGCGGCAACAAGGTGACGTTGGTTTCCTGCTTGTCCTGGTCCAGTTGATCGCCGACCCAGGCCTTGGCCTGCAACAGGTTGGCGATGATATTGCGATGGCTGAGCATCACGCCCTTGGCATCGCCGGTGGTGCCGCCGGTGTATTGCACAAACGCCAGCTCATCGCGGTCCAGGCTGACCGGCAGGTACGTCAGCCCCCGCCCCTGCTTGAGCACTTGGTTGAAACGCACGGAACCATGCAACCTGAAAGCCGGCACCTGTTTTTGCACGCTGCGCAGGATGAAGTTCATCGCCGCGCCCTTGAAGGTGCCGAGCAAGTCGCCGATGGCCGCCACCACCACGCGCTTGACGCTGCTGCCGGACACAACTTTTTCCAGGGTGTGGGCGAAGTTTTCGAAGATCACCACGGTCTCGGCGCCGCTGTCCTTGAGCAGGTGCTTGAGTTCATGGGCGGTGTACAACGGATTGACGTTGACCACCACCGCGCCCGCCAGAATCGTGCCCAGCAGGCAGATCGGGTACTGCAGGCAATTGGGCATCATCAGTGCGACACGGTCGCCCCGTTTCACCCCCTGGCCCTGCAGCCAGGCGGCGAAGGCGTGGCCCTGGATGTTCCAATCGGCGTAGGTCATTGGCGTGCCGATGCTGACATAGGCCACGCGCTCGCGGAATTTTTCCAGGTGCTCCAGGAACACTTCGCGCAATGAGGGGTAATCCTCGATGGCGGCATCGATGTCCGCCGGCACGCCGGGCAGGTAGGCGTTCAACCAGATGCGTTCGGTCTGTTCCAGGCTGATGGCGTTCATGGCAGTGTCCTTATTGTTGTTGTGGATGAGGCTACTTTTCGACGATGGCGGTAATACCCAACCCGCCCGCCGCACAGATCGAGATCAACCCACGACCGCCACCGCGCTCATGGATGGCCTTGGCCAGCGCCGCCAGTTGCCGCCCGCCGGTGGCGGCAAACGGATGGCCGCAGCCCAGCGAGCCGCCGTTGACGTTCATTTTGCTGCGGTCGATAGTGCCCAGCGGCGTGTCCAGGCCCAGCCGCTCGCGGCAGTAGTCCGGGTCTTCCCAGGCCTTGAGCGTGCACAGCACCTGGGCGGCGAAGGCTTCGTGGATCTCGAAAAAATCAAAGTCGGCAAAGCCCAGGCCTTCACGCTTGAGCAGGCGCGGTACGGCGTAGGCCGGGGCCATCAACAGGCCTTCGGTGCCGTCGACGAAATTCACCGCGGCCGTTTCGCCGGTGCGCAGGTAGGCCAGCACCGGCCAGCCATTGGCGGCGGCCCAGGCTTCACTGGCCAGCAATACCACCGAAGCGCCATCGGTCAGGGGCGTCGAGTTGCCGGCGGTGAGCGTACCGCTCTGGCGGTCGAAGGCCGGCGCCAGGCCGGCGAGCTTTTCCAGGCTGATGTCGGCGCGCAGGTTGTTGTCCCGTGCAAGGCCCCGATGGGGGCTGATCAGATCGTCGAAGAAACCGCGCTGATAGGCCGCGTCCAGGCGTTGGTGACTGGTGAGGGTCAATTCATCCTGGGCCAGGCGTTTGATCTGCCAGCGCCTGGCCATTTCTTCGCAGTGCTCGCCCATCGACAGGCCGGTGCGTGGCTCGCCATTACGCGGCAGCAGCGGCTTGAACAACATCGACGGACGCACCTTCAACAGGGTCTTGAGTTTATCGCCCAGGCCCTTGGCCCGATTGGCCGCGAGCAAGGTGTGGCGCAGGGATTCGTTGATGCCGATGGGCGCGTCGGAGGTGGTATCGGCGCCCCCCGCGATGCCCACTTCGATCTGGCCGAGGGCGATTTTATTGGCCACCAGCAACGCGGCCTCAAGGCCCGTGCCGCAGGCTTGCTGCACATCGTAGGCAGGCGTCTGCGCGGACAATGTGGTCGACAGCAGCGACTCCCGGGCCAGGTTGAAATCGCGCGAATGCTTGATCACCGCACCGGCGGCAAACTCACCCAGGCGCTGGCCATGCAGGTTGTAGCGGTCCACCAGGCCTTGCAGTGCGGCCACCAGCAAGTCCTGATTGGTCTCATGGGCATAGACGGTGTTGGAACGGGCAAACGGCAGGCGGTTACCGCCGATGATCGCCACGCGTCGGCTCGGGGGCGGATTGAAGCTGTATTCACTCATGCAAGGCACTCATTCCAGGCGGTTGATCCCACATAAACAACCCGCGCATATGCGGTTGGTCACCGGCCACAGTGCGCACTTCGAACTCGCGCAGCGGACCGGTCACAGGGTGACTCCACAGGGCGACCTGGCCGGGCAGAAAGATCGGCAGCTTGAAATCGCAATGGGCCTCGGCACGGGCCAGGCCACCCGGTGGCTGCTGTGCGGCCAGTGCCCGGCCCAGGGTCCACATGCCGTGGGCGATGGCGCGGCGAAAGCCGAAAATCTTCGCGCCCACTACCGACGTATGGATCGGATTGAAGTCGCCCGAGACCTGGGCAAAGCGGCGCCCCAGATCGGCAGGCAAGACCCATCGCTGAGTGCGCAGCAAGCCCTCTTCCTGTAACGGCAAGGCGTCCACCCACAACTCCCCGATGGGATTTTTCACCTCGCGGCGCAGGTACAGGCTGTCGCTTTCCCACACCAGGGTTTCTTCAGCGTAGGCACGGGTGGCGATGCTCAGCGCCTGCCCCTTGGGATGGGCAACCCAGCGTTCGCAATACACCTCCAGGCGCAGCGCCTGACCTTCATGCAAGCGTTGATGCTGACGAATGCGATTGGCCAGGTGCACCATGCCGCTGGCCGGGTACGGAAAGCTGGGGCGGGTCAGCAGCATCAAATGCAGCGCAAACGCCAGCACATGGGGATAGGACAGCGGCACGCCCTGCTCGCGGCGAAAGCCACAGGCGCGGCCATAGGCGGCAATGGCGGCGCCCGACAGTTCCACCGCCGGGCGTACCAGGCGTTCCCTGGGCAATGGCGGCACGGCGTCGGGCTTGGGCTTGCGCAAGCCGCGCACCCCGTCGAGCAACAGTCGGGTGCGCGAGGGCGGCGGGTCGATAATCTGCGTCACATAGTCCATGGCTCAGGCTCCCAGCAGGCTTTGGCCGCACACCCGCACTACCTGGCCATTGATTCCGCCCGAGGCGGGATGGGCCAGCCAGGCGATGGTCTCGGCCACGTCGATCGGTTGCCCGCCCTGGGACAGGGAATTCATGCGCCGCCCGGCCTCGCGGATCATCAGCGGGATTTTCGCGGTCATCTGCGTTTCGATAAACCCTGGCGCCACGGCATTCACCGTTACCAGCCGCGCCGCCGCCAGCGGGGCCAGGCCCTGCACCAGGCCGATCACCCCGGCCTTGGAGGTGGCGTAGTTGCTTTGGCCGAGGTTGCCGGCAATCCCGGAAATCGACGACACACAAACGATGCGCCCGCCGGGGTTCAGGCCCTGGTTATCCAGCAGCGCCTGGCTGAGCTGCAACGGCGCTTCAAGGTTGACCGCCAGCACACTGCGCCAGGCAACGTCGCTCATCTTGGCGATGGTCTTGTCGCGGGTAATCCCGGCGTTGTGAACCACCACATCGAAGGCGCCGTATTGGCCGACATGCGCCTGCAATAACGCGACGGCGTCCGGCGCGGTGATGTCCAGGGGCAGCGCCGAGCCGTTCACGCTGTCGGCGGCCTGTTGCAGCGCCAGCTGGGCCTGGGGCACGTCGACACACACCACATGGGCACCGTCGCGCGCCAACACCTGGGCAATGGCCAGGCCAATGCCCCGCGAGGCACCGGTCACCAGGGCGCGCCGGCCGGCGAACGGCCTATCCCAATTAACACTCGGCGCGTCGTCCAGCGGTTGTTCCAGGCGTACCACTTGCCCTGACACATAGGCCGAACGACGCGACAGAAAGAAGCGCAGGCTGCTGTCCAACGCGTCTTCGGCGCCGGGCGCCACGTAGATCAATTGCACGGTAATTGCCCGGCGCAGCTCCTTGGCCAGCGAGCGCACCAAACCTTCGAGCGCGCGCTGGGCGACGGCCTGGGGCAAGTCCCGGCAGTGTTCGGGGGCAGTGCCGAGCACCACCACGCGGGCGTGTTGGCCCAGGCGCCTGGCATTGGCGTGAAAGAACCGGTAGAGCTCATCCAGGTGCTGCAGGTCGGTCACACCGCAGGCATCGAAAACCGCGCCTTGCACCTTCACCGTGGACGGCGCCCTGAGGGTCGCGGGTGTGGCGGCGACGGTATCGGTGCTAGTGAAGATGCGCTGCACCTGCTCCGCCAGTCGCCCTGCCCCGGCGACGATCACCGGGTTGGCCAGACCCTGCTGGCCGCTGCGGTGGCGTTGCAGGGGCAAGGGTTGCGGCAAGCCGACGGCCTGGGCCAGGCGACGGCCCCAGGAGGAGTTGACGAAAGAAAGGTAGCTGTCACTCATAGATAGATCCATTCACAACACAATCCTGCCTTGGAAACCCGGTCACCTGTGGGAGGGGGCTTGCCCCCGATAGCGGTGTGTCTGCCCACCCAGATGCACCTTGTAGCCGCCATCGGGGGCAGGCCCCCTCCCACATTGGGACCGCGTTTGGGTTAATTGACCGAAGCATTTTCACTCTGGCTGGCACGCCGCTTGGCGGCGGGCTCCAATGCTTGCTTGCGCTGCTGCAGGGCCTCCAGCAAACCGAAGTCCTGCGGGAAATCGTCGACCTGGATAGCGTGGTCGGCGTATTCCACGTAGCGTGCGAGCAACGCGTCTTCGTCGTCGCTGATCAGGTCCTGCGCCCGTGCCTTTACGCGCCAGCCGGTAAACGCCGTGGTCGAGATCGGCATTGGCTCGAGCAGGCCTTGCTTGATGGCGGGCTTGAGCCGTGCCTCGATCAGCTCAACCTGGGGCAACAGGCGCAATCCCAGCTCTCCGTAGGCCAGCTTGTCGATTTCCGGGCGGGGGATGTAGGAATTGGCCAGCAGCCGATCGCGGGTTTCGCCGGGCGTCTGCACCACATCGGCTACCTGGGCCAGCAGGCGATCCGACGGTTTATGCAAGGGAATGCCGAACGGAAAACTTAAACCCCGCAGCACCGCGGCAGCGAGTTTCGAAGGGTAATTGTCGAGCACTTCAGCCAAGGCTTCATGGGCGCGCAGCAGTGCATCCTGGGCCGCCCAATGCACCAGCGGCAGGTCCGCCTGGGGCCGACCGTCATCCTCGAAGCGCTTGAGCACGCAGGACAGGATGTATAACTGCGAAAGAATATCGCCCAGGCGCCCGGTGATACTTTCCTTGCGCTTGAGGGCACCGCCCAGCACGCCCATGGAAATGTCCGAGACCAGCGCCAGCACAACCGACAGTCGATTGGCCTGACGATAGTAGGACGCCAGCGCAGGGTCGGTCTTGGCCGGGGCAGACAGCAACCGGCCACCGGTCAGTGCATGCACCGCCGCACGCACGGTGTTGGCCAGGACAAAACTCACATGGCCGAACATCGCGCTGTCGAACGCCTCCAGTGCCTTGCGCCGATCCGGGTGGCGCGCCGCTTCCATCTCGCGGAACACATAGGGATGGCAGCGGATCAGGCCCTGGCCGTAGATGATCAGGCAGCGGGTCATGATGTTGGCGCCTTCCACGGTGATGGCGATCGGGCTTTGCTGATAGGCACGGGCCAGGAAGTTGTTGGGCCCCATGCAGATGCCCTTGCCGGCGACGATGTCCATGCCATCGTTGACGATCATGCGTGCGCGCTCGGTGACGTGGTATTTGGCAATGGCCGAGATCACCGAAGGTTTCTCACCGGCATCCAGGGACGCCACCGACACCTTGCGCACCGCGTCACAGGCATACAGGTGCCCGGCCATGCGCGCCAAGGGCGCCTGCACCCCTTCGAACTTGCCGATGGGCAGGCCGAACTGCTTACGCATCGCCGCGTAGGCGGTGGTGCCACGCACCGCGACTTTGCCCAGGCCGACATTGGCCGACGGCAGCGAAATCGCCCTGCCCGCCGCCAGGCATTCCATCAGCATGCGCCAGCCGTTGCCGACTTGTTCGCGGCCGCCGATCACCCACTCCAGCGGAATGAACACGTCCTTGCCGGTGGTCGGTCCGTTCTGGAATACCGCGTTCAACGGCCAATGGCGACGACCGCTGTTCACACCCGGATGGGAGGTGGGAATCAACGCGCAGGTAATGCCCAGAGAACCGGCGGCACCGAGCAGGCCGTCCGGGTCTTCGGCACGGAACGCCAGGCCCAGCACCGTGGCAATCGGGCCGAGGGTGATGTAGCGCTTGTCCCAGGTCACCTTGAACCCCAGCACTTGCTCACCTTCGTGCAGGCCTTTGCACACGATGCCCACATCGGGAATTGCCCCGGCGTCGGAGCCGGCATACGGGCTGGTCAGCGCAAAGCACGGGATGTCCTCGCCCCGCGCCAGACGCGGCAGGTAGTAGTTGCGCTGGGCGTCGGTGCCGTAATGCAGCAACAGTTCGGCGGGGCCCAGGGAGTTGGGCACCATCACCGAAATGGCCGCCGCCGAGCAGCGGGTCGACAATTTCATCACCACCTGGGAGTGCGCATAGTGGGAGAAGCCCTTGCCGCCGTACTGCTTGGGAATGATCATGCCGAGAAAACCCGCGTCCTTGGTGTACTGCCAGCCCTCGGGGGACATGTCCTGCCACACCTGCGTGGTTTCCCAGTCATTGGCGATGTCGCACAGGGTTTCTACTTCGTTGTCGAGGAACGCCTGCTCTTCGGCACTCAGGCTGGCCGGCGCGGCTTGCAGCAGGCGCTGCCAGTCAGGCTTGCCGCTGAACAGCTCGGCGTCCCACCACACCGTGCCGGACTCGATGGCCGCACGTTCGGTATCGGACATCGCCGGCATGATCGTACGAAACAGCACCAGGGCCTTGCTGGTCAACAGCACACGGCGCAGGGGTTTGATCGCCAGCACCACGGCCGGGAGCAGCACCAGCACCGCCGCGACGGTGACGCCGAATGCGGCCACCACGTTGAACAGATAACCGGCCGCCAACCAGACCAGGCCAGCACCCAGCCAGTGGGGGGCGCAGGCTTGTCGATACGCCAGGGCAATCGCTGCGGCGAAACCCACCAATAACCAGATAACCATGGGGATACCTCTACTTGATTCAGGGTGCGGCACCTGCGGCCGCTCGGATTGAGCGACGGCTTAGCGCCACACTACAAACTCGCAAAGACAAATTCAAATTTTGTTTTGAAATTTTTATTTAATTCTTTGGCGAAAAAATAACGGGCCGAGCGGGTCAGCCTGTCAAGTCATTAACGGGTTGCATCGGCACGCCTGCGCGACCTGTCAGCACAGGTCGCGCGCCATCAACGGTTCAGAACGCGTAAGTCGCTGAAAGGCTGACCACTTCACCCTTGGCGTCGGCTTTACCGTCAAGGGTTGCGCCACCCAGGCGATCCTGGTTGTGCGTCCTGAGCTTGGCCTTCTCGACGAATTGCCGCGAGTACGCGCCGTCGATGCTCAAACCGGGAACCGCGCGGATGTTGTAGCCAAAGCCCAGGGAGGCGAACACCCGATCCCCGTCTGGGATACGCGGGTCACGCGTAGAGTTGCGGGTCGGCGTCTGGTCGGTGGCGACACCGGCGCGGAACGTGAAGTCGTCGGTAAATTTGTAGTCGCCACCCAGTGACACCATCCAGGCGTCCTTGTAGTTATAGGGAATCGACACGAGCTGCGTGCCCTCGGACTTCAATGTCAGTGCCTTGAACGACGACCATTGAGTCCAGGTGACGCTGGCGCCCAGCGTGAGGCGATCATTGAACTGGTGGACCCAGTCGACGGAGGCGTTGGCGGGAACGTCCAATTGGGTGGAAGCCTTGGCGCCGTTGACGTTAAGGTCCAACCCCGGATAAGCCAGCGCCGGCAAGCCGCCTTCGATAAGTGACTTGTTCGCCTCGTCGGCATACAGGCTGTACTTGCCTTCGAGTTTATTCTTGATTTTCGCGTGGTAATTCAGGCCCAGGGTATCGAATTCGGTAGGCTTCCAGACCACCCCGGCAAACCAGCCGACCGAGGTGTTGTCCACCTTGACCCGCATCAGCGAGGAGCCGACGCCGGAAGGGAACGGGATACCGATTTCCGGCGACAAGGCTGCGGCGGAATACAAGTCCAGATTCTGGCTTACAAAGCCTTTGGTGTGCTGGACGATGGCGCCGGCACCTACCGAAAACTGGTCATTGACCTTGAACGACAGCGAGCCTGTGACACCTACCGTTTCAATGCGCGTATCAACGGCAAAGTCGCGACCGATCCAGTCTTCATCCCAGGTGGTGCGCGCACCCATCGGCACCACCTGACTCAGCCCGAACGCAAAACGGTCGTTGATCGGTACCACCATGAAGCCGGTTGGCAACCAGGCGGTAAAGCCCCCTTGCCCACCATCGCCGGTGCGCGGGGTGGAACTCAAATCCGTAGGGTCGACCGCCGCAGGCGCGTTGCCTGCATAGTCCGTGGCTGTGCCTTTGTATTTAACGTTGATGCGCGCGTAATCGACGGTAAATTGAGAAATTGTATGATCGATGAAAGCCATGCCGGCCGGGTTATTGTAGGCCGCGGAAGGATCATTCTGGAACAGTGAGCCACCCCCGAAGGCACGTCCCCATCCGGGAGCGCCGAAGGTCGGCGTGGTGAAACCACCGGCGTGTGCGGGTCCCGTTGCCGTGATCAGGCCGCCGAGAATTGCCAGGCTCAACAACGTACGTGTCTGATGCTTCTTATTATTCATGCTCCACTCCTTATTGTTCTTATCCTCCGAGATCGGTTGTCCCGACCTGGCCTCCCGCAGCCAGTGCCCCTTGCGAGACACTGGCGTGTTTTAACGTGTGATCATCACGTCAAACGCTCACGGCATTTATGGGGTAACGGTAAAGGCCGGGCTTGGTGTAGCGGTCAGAGCAGTAATTTTGCAGGAGCCGACGGTTTGTGTGCTTGGCACCTTCAGCTGGTTGGTGGAGTTGTTGAAGCCGACATTGATGGTCACCGGCGAAGCGGAGCAATTGTTGAGAATCTGGAAATTCACGCCCGACACCGTACCGTTGAAGGCATCAGGGCCACCGCTTGCCACATTCAATGTCCACGGCAGGCCCAACAACTTGGGTACGCCACACAGCGCGTTGGAACCGTTGACCGTTGCGCCTGTGATCGAAGCGCTCGAGCCATCAGCCGCGACGGAACCGGTGAAGGCGATGTTGCAAGTCACTGGGAGGTTCAACGACGCGGGCGAAGTTACGGTGATCGAACCCGATGTAGAGAACGCCGTACCGGCAGGCGCGATAGTGGCAGCGTTGGCCATCGACACTGCACCAAGGCTCAGGGCGAACGAAGTTGCACAAACGAGGGTTTTCAAGCTTTTCATTATTTTGCCTCACATATAATGGCGAGTTATTTCGCCTGGGATAATGGCCATGAACACGAAGTCACGATGAAACTGCAGAACTTCGCACCCCAGCCAAATTCAATTAAGTCCGACAAACTTATTCAACCACTTTGAAACCAGGCGGCATCTTGATCGACACCGTTTTAATCGTGCAGTCATCACCAATCGGTACATTGGCAGCCTCCAACTTGCCGGTGGCGTTATCCCACGTACCTACTGCGGTAGAAGGACCGCACTTGCCGCCCAGGCCGAAGGCATGCACATCCACGCTGATCTTCGACATCGAGCCGCTTTTTGTATCCTTCGCAATCAAGAGCCATGGCAAGTTAATAGCTTCGACCCGACTGCACTTGAGCCCGCCGTCGAATGTCACCTTGTCGATATTGACCGACGTCCCATCGGCCGCCACCTTGCCCGCGACCTTGATGGTGCAGTCGGCACTGATCAACGCGCCCTTGGAAAAACTGATTGGGCCCTGGGCGGTAAATGCACTACCGGCTGGTTCGATACGGGCGGCCTGTGCCTGGTGACAGGCGATCAGGCCCAGCGCGGCCAAAACGACATTAACGGTGAACTTGATAGTGACACGAATTACTTGCATGTTTACGCCCTTCCCTTGAATTTATTTTCGTTGGGTAAACAACCGTCTTGCAAATAAGCTAACAAATAATCGACGTAGAAATCCTTATCGAAATACACTCGAAAAAGCGTTTTCTATTTCAAATTAAAACGGCTTGGCGTCGCCACTGTACTTCGCCAGATACTTCACGCGCTGTGACGGCTGAAGATTGGTCAAGGTTATATCGCCGGCATAATGATTCAATACACGATGGTCCATCCGTCGGCGCCACAAGTAAGGCACATACGCCCAGACAATCATACTGGCGTAGCCGTAAGGAAGTTGCGGTGATTCATCAAAGTGGCGCAGCGACTGATAACTACGGGTTGGATTGGCATGGTGATCGGAATGCCGTTGTAACTGGAACAAAAAGATATTCGTCACAATCCGGTTGCTGTTCCAGGAGTGACGCGGCGAACACCGTTCATAACGACCGTTGGGCAACTTCTGCCGTTTGAGGCCGTAGTGCTCGACATAATTGACCACTTCTAACAGCGAGAAACCGTAGATGCCCTGGATAATCAAAAACGGGATCACTGCCGCGCCCAGCCAGGCAATCATTGCGCCCCAGAGCAGCACGCTGTACATCCAGGCGCTGAGCACGGCGTTCTTCCAGTGCCAGGCCGGCAGCCCGAGTTTGCGCAGGCGTTCGCGCTCCAGGTTCCATGCCGAGCGTGCGCTGAACCACACCGAACGCGGCAGGAAAGCCCAGAAGCTTTCACCCAGGCGCGAGCTGGCCGGATCTTCCGGTGTGGCGACGCGCACGTGGTGGCCCCGGTTGTGTTCGGTGTAGAAGTGGCCGTAGAAGGTCGGCGCCAGGGTTACCTTGGCCAGGAACACTTCCAGAGGCTTGGGCTTGTGGCCCAGCTCATGGGCGGTGTTGATCGCAATACCGGTGGCAGCCCCGGTGGACATCGCCATGCCCAGATAGGTGAACCCACTGACCTGACCGTGCAACTCGGTGCGCGCGGTCATGAAGGCGGCGGTTTTTGCCAGCCAGTTGGAAGGATCCAGCGTGGCGGTTGCCTGCACAAGCCCGCCGCGAATGATCCAGTCAATGCCGCCGGCGGCGAGCCAACCGGTGATGACCACCGAGGCGATCACAAACAGCACGCCGGTGTAGACGATCCAACGGTAATAGCGTTGGGATTCGAGATGGCTGACGGCAGATTCGGGCGGGTTGCTGACATCCTCACCCAGTAGGCCGTCGATCAAGGGGATCAAGCCGAAGATGACCAGTACACCGACCCACCACAGTTGCTGGATACCGGTGCCGATCGCCAAGGCACCCGAGAGCAAGGGGGTCGCCAGGGGCATGATGCCCAGCCACCACAGGTACCGCTTGCCGTCGGCCCACACGCCTGGAACAGTCAGAGCGGGGTTCATGGCAACCTCCGAATGCATCCGAAGGCAGAAAAGGCAGTGACGCAGCGCTGAGCGCTGCGAGAAATCGACCATGCGATAAAAGGCGTTTTTTTCATTATTTTATTCGCTCTTAGGCATTTCAAAAACTGTTTCAAATTGGACATTGAAATAATTTTTTTAAATAAATAGCGCGGAATCGTTAGGTCGTCAACTAGTTTATCCGGGCCTTTTTTCCGTGACCGGGCAGTCTCTTTTTCAGACCGTTGGCCAGGTGTCTAGGGCAAGCGTTGACGCGCTGGAACCGCGAACGAAATGGCACGATTATTTGCTCGCCACGGCGAACGGAGGATGCAACACAGTGGCGGCCTGTACAGGTCGAACCCGCCTGGCGACCTGCTCGACCAACGCCACCACGCGCTCGGTGGCGGTGATTGGCAGCATGTGCCCACGGTCTTCCACGACCTGCAGCTTCAGCCCAGACACCTTGCTGGCCAGGCCCTGGCCATGTTTTTGAAAGTCGAGCACTTTGTCACGCGTGCCGTAGATAAGGCCGATGGGCAGCGTCAGCTGCGGGTAGCGCGTGACCATGTCCGGCAAGTGATCATTGACCCGGTTGATCTCGGTGGACGCCGCGTAGAAGTTGTCGGGCCGCATCCCCAGCAGGCCACCGCCGCGCGTGGCGAAGTCCGGCGGGGCGGCATCGGGGGCGAACACGCCCTTGACCACCGCCCCCTGGGTCAACAGGCCGACGGGCATCGTCAAGGTGCGCGACATCCAGCGACACAGCCAGGCAGGGCGCACCGCCAATGACAGGAAGACCAACGGCAACATGCGCTGGGGATGGGTCAAGGGCGCCACCAGGATCAAGCCCGATACTGCGTGGGGATGATCAAGGGCCAAGGCCAGGGCAATTGCCCCCCCCAGGGAATGCCCAAGCACCAGCGGCTTGTCCAGGTCGAGGGTCTTGATGAAGGCGGCAATCTGGCGAGCCTGGGCCGGCAGATCCGCCGCCGTGCCACGCTGCCGAGTGGAGTAGCCCGAGCCTGGCCGGTCCACGCTGATAACGCGAAAATGCTCACGTAACTGACCGGATAACGCGTAGGTCAGGTTACGGCTGCTGCCCATCAGCCCGTGGACCATCACCAGCGCCGGGCCTTCGCCTTCTTCTACATAGTGAAAGCGCTCGCCATCCACCTCGACAAAGCGCCCATTGATCGGAACAGCCGTTTCGATGCGCCGTGTCATCCAGGCACTGAACACCCACAACACAGCGCTCGCGCCTATCACCACACCCGCAGCGACAACCCACTCGACAGCCATAGCTCGGTCCTCTGCTTCCCTGCTGCTGACGACCTGACCGGGATTGATCGAGGCCTCAACTTTCGCGCTTACCTTGGCCCCAACCTCTATGCGCGTCTGTCGGACAAGTCGCATGTATCGAACAAGACCCTGGCGCAGGCGAAATTTTCAGGTAGATTATTTAAAATCTTTTTTAAAATAATTAATTCAATTTTTCTTTGCAATGGTGTTCTATCTAAAACACACAACAAAAAAACGGGAGCACATCCGATGCCCAGAAAGGACAACCTATGAATGCCCACAGTGACAACGTCGACATCGCGATCATCGGCTCAGGCTTCGCCGGCCTGTGCATGGCGATCAAACTCAAGGGAGCCGGGTTCACCGATTTCTTTGTCGCCGAGCAGGCCGACAGCCTGGGCGGCACGTGGCGTGACAACCACTACCCCGGCTGTGCCTGTGATGTGCAGTCCCACGTGTATTCGTTTTCCTTCGCACCCAACCCGGACTGGACGCGCCAATTTGCTCCCCAGGCGGAGATTCGCGCTTACCTGGAGCACTGCGCGCAGCGTTTCGAGCTGGCGCCGTACCTGCGCTTCGGCATGGGCTTGCAGCGGGCGGTGTTCGATGATCAGCAACAGCGCTGGCGACTGACGTTCAGCGATGGCCGCCAGGTCAGCGCGCGCGTGCTGGTGTCGGGCATGGGCGGGCTGTCGCGCCCGGCACTGCCGGACATCCCCGGGCTGGACAGTTTCAAGGGCAAGCGTTTCCATTCGCAGCTGTGGGACCATGACTACAGCCTGAAGGGCAAGCGCGTGGCGGTGATCGGTACCGGCGCCAGCGCCATTCAGTTCGTGCCGCAGATTGCGCCGCACGTCGCGCACCTGGACCTGTTCCAGCGCACACCGCCCTGGATCATGCCCAAACCCGACCGACCTGTCTCAGGTGTCGAACGCTGGCTGTTCAAGCATCTGCCGTTTACCCAGAGGCTGGTGCGCGGCGCCTTTTATTGGGCGCTCGAAGGCCGCGTGGTGGGCTTTGCCCTGCACCCGCGTTTGATGAAGATGGTGCAGAAAATCGCCCTGCGCCACCTGCGCAAACAGGTGGCCCGCCCTTCCCTGCGCAAAGTCCTGACACCGGACTACACCATTGGCTGCAAGCGTGTGTTGATCTCCAACGACTACTACCCGGCGTTGTCACGCAGTAACGTCGCGGTGGTGACCGATAACGTGCTGCGCATCGAAGCCGATGGCGTGATCACCGCCGACGGCATCAAGCACCCCGCCGATTGCCTGATCTTCGGCACGGGGTTCCAGGCCGCCGATCCTCTGCCCCGTGACTGCATCATCGGGCGCAACGGCGTCGACCTGATGGACACCTGGCATGACGGCGCCCACGCCTACAAAGGCACCACGGTGCCGGGCTATCCCAACCTGTTCCTGATCGTCGGGCCTAACACCGGCCTGGGGCACAACTCGATGATCCTGATGATCGAGGCCCAGGTCACGTACATCCTTGACGCGTTGCAACAGATGCAGCGACAGCGCATCACCATGGTGGAGGTCAACCCCGCCGTGGAGCAGGCCTACAACGAGCACTTGCAAGGCAAGCTCAAGCGCACCATCTGGAACACCGGCGGGTGCCGCAGCTGGTACCTCGACCCGCGCACGGGCAGGAACACCACGCTGTGGCCCGCCTCGACGTGGCGCTTCAAGCAGATCACCCGGCATTTTGCGCTCAAGGACTACCTGGTCAGCCGGGCGCCGGTTGCATCGGTGCCGCGTCCGGAGCCAACCCCTCATTGCGCCACAGAAGGCAGCCTGTCATGAAGTCATTCAACGGCCGCGTGGCGGCGATCACGGGAGCGGCCTCTGGCATGGGCCGCGCATTGGCCCTGGCCCTGGCACGGGAAGGTTGCCACCTGGCCCTGGCCGACAAGAACAGCCAGGGGCTGGAGCGCACCCTGGACTTGATCAGGGCTTCGACCCTGTCACCGGTGACCGTCACCCTCCAGGTACTGGATGTAGCAGACCGCCAAGCCATGCTGGAGTGGGCGGCGCGTTGTGCGGCCGAGCACGGCCAGGTCAACCTGGTCTTCAACAATGCCGGCGTGGCGCTGTCGAGCACCGTGGAAGGCGTGGACTATGCCGACCTGGAGTGGATCGTCGGCATCAATTTCTGGGGAGTGGTGCATGGCACCAAGGCGTTCCTGCCTTACCTGAAGGCCAGTGGCGACGGGCATATCGTCAACACCTCGAGCGTGTTCGGCCTGTTCGCCCAGCCTGGCATGAGCGGCTACAACGCCAGCAAGTTCGCGGTACGCGGCTTTACCGAAGCGCTGCGCCAGGAGCTGGACCTGCAACGCTGCGGCGTCTCCGCCACCTGCGTGCATCCCGGCGGTATTCGCACTGATATCTGCCGCAGCAGCCGTATCGACGCGAACATGACCGGCTTTCTGATCCACAGCGAACAACAGGCGCGCGCCGATTTCGAAAAGCTGTTTATCACCGACGCCGATCAGGCCGCCAAGGTGATCCTGCAAGGTGTGCGCAAAAACAGGCGCCGCGTTCTGATCGGCCGCGATGCCTATTTCCTCGACCTGCTCGCCCGTTGCCTGCCGGCGGCTTATCAAGCGCTGGTGGTGTTTGCCAGCAAGCGCATGGCCCCCAAGCCACGCACGCCCGTGTTTGAAACCAACGACGAGCCTCGCCTCTGAACAGGAGTACGCCCCATGTTGCCGATTCGCCGTGATATCCGCTTCGCCCTGCCCGCCGGGCGCATCACCAACTGGCATGAGCAAGGCCCGTTCGTGACGCACTTTTTCAATGCCCTGTCGCTGCTGTTTCCCCAGGGCGAGCTGTTTTTCATGGACAGCGTGCGCCATTACCGCACCCGCATCGACGATCCGGATCTGAAGAAGGAAATCCAGGGCTTCATCGGCCAGGAGGCCATGCACAGCCGCGAACACGTGGCCTACAACGAGCTGCTGCAAGCAGCGGGCCTGCCTGCGCACCGCCTCGACCGGCGCCTGAAATTCTTCCTGGACCTGCAGAAGAAACACCTGCCACCGTCATTCAATCTGGCGGTGACCATCGCCCTTGAGCACTACACCGCGATGCTCGCGGAGATCCTGCTGAGCGACCCGTCGCGCTTTGGCGATTCACTCAAAGGCTACCGGCAGATGTGGTATTGGCACGCCCTGGAAGAAACCGAACATAAGGCAGTGGCCTACGATGTGTGGAACACGGTGATCAAGCCTGGGCCCGGACGCTACCTGCTGCGCACCGGCACCATGCTGTTTACCACGGTGCTTTTTTGGCTGGTGGTGCTCGACTTCCACGTGCGCCTGCTGATTGCCGACCGCAAGTCGGGTGGGCATCTGAAGGGGTTCTGGCGCATGCTCAAGTTTCTGTACGGCCCCAAGGGCGTGTTTCCACGCATGCTGCGGCCCTGGCTGCATTATTTCAAACCCGGATTTCATCCCTGGGATCATGACAATCGCGCCCGGCTGCAGGGGATAGATGGGCTGGTCGAGGAGATTGAACAGACCAATCGAGCCTACGAGGCCGCCTAGGCGGCCTGAAAATGTGGGAGCCCACCCGCTTCCACACTCACACCGGGGCCGCCTTGCCCGCTTGATCAAGCCAACGCGGCCCGCTCACGCACAAACTGCGGCATCTCATCCCCCGGCAACGCCCTGCTGAAATACCATCCCTGAATAAACAACTCGGCGCCCGTATTCAGGA
Source organism: Pseudomonas sp. CFBP13528 (assembly GCF_005233615.1). NCBI lineage: Bacteria > Pseudomonadati > Pseudomonadota > Gammaproteobacteria > Pseudomonadales > Pseudomonadaceae > Pseudomonas > Pseudomonas sp. CFBP13528. Next base: position 113,765 of record NZ_QGAJ01000012.1, on the reverse strand, counting down.
ACGCCAATTGCTCGGCGGTCTCGACCCCTTCCACCACCACGCCCAGGTTCAATGCCTCGCAGAAACGCAGCATGCCCGTCAGCACCTGCGCGCCCTTGGGATCGTGCTGGGCGACCACGAAGCTGCGATCGATCTTGATGAAATCGACCGGAAACTGGTGCAGGTAGCTCAACGCCGAAAATCCGGTGCCAAAATCATCGATATACACCTTGGCCCCCAACGCCTGCAGTTTGCCAATGGTCTGACGGGTGGCCTGGATATCGCTGACCAGCGCATCTTCAGTGATCTCCACCGACACCCAGCCGTGGGCCTGGGCGAGGATCTCTACCAGGCGATCACCATAGGCCGCATCCTTGAGCGTGAAGCTGGACACATTGATGGTGATGGGCAATTCAAACCCGGCCTTCTTCCACTTTTGATGTTGGCGCACGGCCTGGGACGCCACCCACACGTCCACGTCCGGCATCAACCGCGCCTGTGCCAGCCATTGCAGGAACTCCCAGGGCGAATGCACCGTGCCCTGAGCGTCCCGGGCCCGCATCAAGGCTTCGCAGCCGGTGCACAGGCCGGTGCGGGTGGAGACTTGTGGCTGAAATTCAAGATAGAAATCGTAATCGCTGATCTGCTGGATGCGGCTCAACTCAACCGCCTGGCGGGCCAGGGTGCGATGGGACGCCAGGATCGGGTCGAACTCCAGCAACCGGCCTTTCTCCTCAAGGCCGCGAAAGGTCATGTCCAGTGACTTGAGGTACACCGTGCCGCCCTCACTGGCCTGGCGATGAATCGCCCGTACATAAGGCGCATACACCAGCGTGCCCAGGCCCAGCAGCACCACCTGCAGCACCACGGCAGCGATATCGCCATGGGTGCTGAGGTAAGCATTGAGCAACACCGGCGCGGTAAACGGCACGCTGGCCACTGCGGGTGACACCCAGCCCAGTTGCACCACTGCCAACGCCGCCATCCCATTCAACGCCGGCACCAGCAGAAACGGGATGAACAACCGCGGGTTGAGGATGATCGGCAAACCGAACAACAGCACTTCGCTGACATTGAATAACGAGAGCGGCAAGCTGGCCATCGCCAGCAACCGCATGGACCGGCTCCTGGAAAACAGCAGGATTGCCAGGAGCAGGCACAATGCGCTGCCCGACCCGCCGATAAACGCGAAGCTGCCCAACAGGCCACTGTTGAGCAGGTAGCGGACCGGCTCGCCCGCAGCCAGCGCCGCACCGTTGAGCGTCACGGCCTGATCCAGCACATCGAACAGCGGCTGCAGGGCGTACACGCCGTGAATGCCAAAAAACCACAACAGCGAGTTCATCAAGGTCACGAACAACCCGCTGCCGTAGGGCGCCTGTAACGCATTGAGCACCTGCGGCCCCTGCAGCTGCGCCACGTAGGGGATCTGCAGCAGCAACGACAGCACCACCACCAGTGCCAACGCGCTGATCACGCCGGGCAACACCATGTTGATCGTGCCTTTGAGGTTGTGTCCGATCAGGTCTTCATGGACCAGGCGTGTCCAACGAAAACGGTGCAGCCAGGCAACGGCAGGCACATTGATCAGCGGCGAAGCGATGGCAATGAACAGCAGAAAGGTGGCTGAAGCCCGAGGGTAGTCACGCAAGAGAAACGTGGCCACCACCACATGGGTCAGGCACAAAAAAGCGATCGGCAGCTGTGGCAAGCGGTGCTGAATGGCTAACATATAACCGATGGAGGCTGCAACGAGCAGCGGGATGACCGAGCTGATGCGGTCATGCAGACCCGCCAGGAAGCTGACGGTCTGAGGGCTGAACCCGATCATCCTGGCGCACTCGGACAGGATAAGGAAACCGGCGGAGACCAGCAGACAGGGCAGGATCCACAACAAGCCCTCCCGAATCGCACGCAACGACTCGATACTGGCCAGGGCCGCCAAGCGCTGGGTCAGGAATAGTTTGAACAGCGTTTGCGCCATGAGCCGCCCTCTGCCCGTATTCACGGGTTCTGGAGATCAGCGCCGGAATACGCGTCAACGCTACACGCCCTGATGCTCGGAGCGAAAGCTTTTTGCCATCGCCACTGGCGCTTTCGGCGAAAAACTCGGAGACATCGGAAAATACCCACATAAAAAATCGAACTTTCTGATGTATTCCGCTCCCTAATCCTGCCTGAGTCGGTATCATCCCCGCCTTTCCGAGTGTTGAAGGATGTAAAACCTGGATAACACCGGGTGTCTACTCAGGGAATATGGCCTGGATGAAAGCAGGCACAAAGGAGAGAGCTTTACCATGCACGATAAGCAGTCCAGCACCATGCGTCCCCTGTTCGTCACCATCCTGTTGTGGTTGTGCAGTGTGGTGCTGTTATTTGTGATCAAGAATGTCATCGAACTGTTTACCGGGCCCGTCGCGGAAACCTGGATAGACCTGGCGTTGGTGCTCGTCGCCTACCTGATGTTCTTTTTATTGGCACCGGTGCAACGCTGGATCCAGCGCAGGTCGCGTAAGCGCGCTCGGCGTCACGTCGGTGGGCACGCGCCCGACGTCGACACCCATCCCTCTCACTGAGGGGCCTGGCGTTGTCAGCACCTGGCGATAACTACCAACGCGCATTGGACCGATTCCTGCGCGAACACCCGGATGTGGCCACCGAGCTGGACAGCCTCAACCCCCTGGCGGCCCAGGCCAGGGGGGAAAGCGTGGCGCAGTATCGTACCGAGCGTCTATACGAAGCATTCGAAGCGCAGGCCGAGCGCGAAGGCCTGTTCGCCTGGGAGCTGACCCTCAAGCTGACGACAGAGTCCAGCGAAGCCTTCGAAACCCAGCGCCTTGAGGTGCACAAGGAAGTCGCACAGATGGCCGGCATGAATTGGGCCGACTACTGCCAACTGCATGACTTGAGCGGCTGACGCTGCGGCCAGCCGTACCAGCGAGACCGCTTGCAACCGATGGCCTCGCGCAATTCGGCCACCGTCAGGGTCCGCCGTTGCGGGTCCGCCGCCAACGCCGTACGGAGGGCCGGCCAGCAGCGCCGGGGCAACTGCCAGGGCCGTGGCAGTCTGTGGCCCGCAGGGTGATCGTCACGGCGACGCCCTTGGGCCAGCTCATACAGAACACACGCCACGCCATACAGGTCGGCCGCGGGCGTCAACGTGCCACCGGCGAGTAATTCAGGCGCAGCATAGGCGCGAGTCCAGGCATTCAAGCGGCTGCGACTCACACTCGGCAAATCCGCCGTGGTCAGCGCAATGGACTGCCCCAGGCCGAAATCGAACAAGCGCACGCCCTCTTCTCCCACCATGACATTGGCCGGTTTGATATCGCCATGCAGCACGTTATGTTGATGGGCGTAAGCCAGCGCATCCAGCAGCTGCAGGGCAATCGGTTGCAGCTCGGCCCAGGGCAGTCCGTCGGGACATTCCAGCAGCAACCGGTCAAGCGTCATGCCATGCAGCAGTTCCATGGTGAAAAAAGCGATCTGGCTGCAGGTATCCACCTCGAACGAATACACCCTCACCACATGTTCATGTCGCAGACGACGAGACAACGCAAACTCGCTGTGCAGCAACACATGGGCATCCGGGCACGCCGATAAAGATTCGTCCAACAGCTTGAGCGCCACACCAGAACAAGGTTCACCGAACTGCTCCTGCAACAGGTCGCGTGCGCGGTACACCACGCCCATTCCGCCCCGGCCCAATACCTGCTCAAGGTGGTAGCGCCCGACGAGCAACACCGGAGTCGATCCTGTCTTCATGACTGCACCACCACTGCGGTCAGGTCGTCGCGCGCCGGGGTGTGCAGCGCGCTGGCAAACAATCTGTCCACCACCTGTCGCGGCCCGCCCGCACTCAACGCCAGACCCAGGTCGGCATGGCTGAGTGCCTGGTAGAGACCGTCGCTGCACAGTAAAAATACATCGCCAGGGCGGGTACTGAGTTCCAGCACCTCGAGCCGCAAGGTAGAGTGCCCGCCAACCGCACGGGTCAAGGCTCTGGCATCAGGGTGAGCGCCAGCTTGCGTTGCACTCAACTGACGCTCGTCCATAAGACGCTGCAACAGCGAATGATCCCGGGAGAGCTGGTACAGGTTCTGCTCGCGCCACAGATAACAGCGGCTGTCCCCCGCCCACACACACGCCGCACGCCCGTGCTCCAGCAATAGCGTCACCACCGTGCTGCCTATCACGCCACTGCCGGGTGCCCCTGGCGCCTGCCGCGCATTCGCCAGCCGCTGGTTGACACCCTGCAAGCTCTGCCGGACCGCATTGACCCGCTGATCGAGACTGCCCCGTGCGGGCAACGAAGCCAGGCTGCTGATCACCCACTGGCTGGCGACATCGCCATGCCGGTGCCCGCCCATGCCGTCCGCCACGGCCCAACAGCCCAGTTGCGGGCAATCGAGCAAGGCATCCTCATTACGCGGCCGTGACTGCCCGCGCTGTGTACGCCCGGCACTGCGCCATGTGGGGCGCAGCGAGTTCACAGTTGCTCCGGCAGGCGAAAGGTGCGCCATGTGTCCATTTCAAATGGGCTGGGTGTTCGCTGGCTCGCCAGCAGGTAATGGGCGCGCAGCCCGGCCAGGTCGGCCTTGACCATTTGCGCGTTGCCACCACTGGCAGGCTCTCGGTGCAGCAGGTCGAAAAACCGGAACAACGACCAGGCGCCGGTGTTCTTCTCGATACCCAGCGGGCGCAGTTCGGCGCCTCTGTCCAGCACGAGGCTGGCACGACCGTTGTCCGCTTCGATGGGCCAGCGGAACGCCATGGGGATGATCGGGCCGTGCCGGTATTCCAGCTGCTGTTCACCCAATCGCAAAGTCGCCCGGTTGACCGACTGATCCAGGCTGTAGGGCGCCAGGGTAAAACGCACGGCCAGCTCGCCCTGCTCTTCGGTGAAAAAGCCACGTCGGATAACCTGGGCTTTCGTCAATTGATCCAGCAGCGAGCGCGAGATGGGTAAACCCTGCCCGTCCATTCCGCGTAACCGGTAGCGCGTGCCATCCGCGCTGACAAAAGAGCGCAGGTAAGCCTCGTAAAAACGCGCCAGAACACCTTGGGGTTTGAAAAACTCACGAAAATCCTCAAGGGCCACATCACTCGAGGCGTGGGCAGCGAACGGATACCGTTGGCGAATCGTCCTGGCGTAAAGCCCCTGCACCTCGCTCTGATAGTGCTGATTGACGTGGGCATAGGCCTGGTCCAGCACATGGCGCCAGGTTTCTTCAGCAATCCCTTCGAACCAGCCGGCCAGCGGAAGCGGCAGACGGGTGGCCGTTTCACGCAGGTCGCCCAGCACGTCCTGCTGGCCGTCCATGCGCCGCTTTGCCCGTAAAAAAGCCGCCTGCTCAGGCGAACCCTCACGGTTCAGCGCCGCCAATTGCAGGTGCAATTGGTCGAGCAGGCCCAACCCCCGGGTCAGCTCGGCGCCGGGGTTCTGCTGCTCGTCCAGCAATTGATGCAGCGGTTCAAAACGCCGCTGCAAGGCCCGGCGAGCCGAGTCGCCCAGGCTCGCCTGCCCCTGCGCCAACGCGGCCTTGGCGATAGTGCCCAACGCACCTGACGGCTGGGCCACCGTGGCCGGCAGCTCAAGGCCAGGCAGCAAGCGGGTGTTCTCGCGAAGCTGCTGCAATAACAGCAGTAGCGGCGATTGCGCCGAGGTCAGCCCCGCGAGCCGTTCGGCATCCTCGCGAAGACTGTCGGTTGGCAACAGCCTGACACGCCCCAAGGCGTCGCTCCAGGCCTGGGCGTATTCGCTGAAGTAGCGCTGTTGCAGTTGGGTCATCAAGCGCTGCAAATCCTGGCCGCTCAAGTCAGTGCCTTCCCCCAGTACCCAGTTATCCTGGGCGATGGCGTTCACCAGCCTGGGGCCCTGGGTCTCGAAGTACTGCACGTACCTTCTGGTGTAGAAACCGGGAACAGATGGCTCGATGGCGGCAAATACCTTGCCCTCGGCCAGGCGCAACGGCTCCAGGTCGCGCGATTGTTCGCGCAGCACCCGATACACCACATCGGCCAATGACTCTCCCCGCAGCGCGGCACGCGCCTGAGCCACCAGGTCGTCATTGAGGGGGGCTGAAAACGGCTGTTGGAGCAGTCGCGCCCAATGCTCATTCAGGCGCGTCTGTACCGGCATATCACCGGCAAACCGCAGCGACCAGTAACTCGCCACATGCTGCGCCAGCCACGCGGCATCACGCCGTTCACGCAGATTGAGCATCAGGTACGCACGCAAGTTGTCGAGCAGGCGTTCTCTATCGCCGAGGCTGGCGCGTACCTGCTCTTCGAGCAGGGCAGCGGTTCGGCCCAGCAGTCGCTGCTCTAACGCTTGCTCATAGGCGCGCGACACCCGTGGACGGCTGACCTCGCCCTGATACAGGCCGGCACGCTCAATCAGCGGAGTGTCGGCTGCAGGCGCAAACACCTGGGTTGCCGCCCAGCGCGCGTCCAGCAGCGCCAGGGTCGTCAAGGTTTCATCGCTACCCGGTGCAACGGGCGCACTGAGTGCAGCGATGTGAGCCAAACGGTGTTGGTTGATCGCGTAACTGTGCATCCACAGCCCTGCGGCACACGCCAGAACCAGCGCAGCGGCGATTCCCAGCCCCCCGTTGCGCCGCCAGATGCGCTGTCGCTCGCGGCTCTGCAATGCGGCGAGATCCGCCTCGGCAAAGATCACCCGGCTGAACAGCCCCTGCACGAAATGGCTGCGCCTGTCACTGGCACAGGTCAGGTAGAACCCGCGTAAACCGTTGCTGCGCTGGTAGCGATGGGCACAGAACACCCCCTCAATGAACAGGCACAAACGCTCGCCCATTCGCGCCGCCTGCTGGGGAAGCTCAAGCATCTGCCTGCGACGCTCGACATCGCGTTCCTGGTGTAATCGCTCGATCAATTCACTGTGCAGACGTTGCAGTAACTGCTCGAACGCCTGGCGAACCTGGGTAATGTCATTGCCCGCCTTGTCAGCCTCCAGCGGCTGGCCCAGCACCGCATCGACATCGTCCGCCGAAGGTGAGTCGAAGTACTCGATGAACCCAGAGAGTCGATCAGCCTGGGTCAACACCAGGTAGACGGGTACCTCCACATGCAGCATCTGCTGGACTTCCTGCAGGCGCGAACGCACATGGCGGGCCGATTGCTCCAGGTCGTGCTCGTTACCGCTCAGAAGCCTGTCTGCCGAGAGTGTCACCACCACGCCGTTGAGCGGACGCACTCGGTGCCGCCACCTCAGCCTGTTCAACAGTGTGGTCCAGCCGGCGACGTCCACCGAACGGTCGGGTTGAACCAGATAGCGCCCTGGCGTGTCGATGAGCACAGCTTCGTCGGCAAAGTACCATTCACACTGTGTGCTGCTGCCCGTCGACCCCGTGTCCATCTGATCGCGCGGTGACTGCAACCCGGCTGCTTCCAACAGCTGGGTCTTGCCACTGCGCGATTCTCCGATCAGCAGGTACCAGGGCAAATCATGGCGCCAACGCGCATTGCGCTCTCCATAGCGAGGGGACGTGTTCAACCGGTGCAACGCTTGCTTGAAACGGCCATGGACGTACTTGCGCTCGTCCTCCACCGCCGCCAGCGAAGGTTGGCTCGTTGGCGAATCCGGCCGTTCGCGTCCGGCAGCACGGCGCCCATCCGCCAGGACCATCGCCAATCCCCACAGCAGAAACAAAACGCTGATGGTGACCAGGCGGGCAGTCGCGCCCTGCCAGAACCGGTGGTCGTCCACGGCCAGCAGCGGTCCGACACACCACACCAGCACAGCGCAGGAAAGCACCAGTATCAGGCTCCAAACCCATACTCTGCCCAGCACGGCGCCCACGCCCTTGAAGAATGCGTTCATTCATTGCTCCCTGCGTTTTTTACAAGGGCGTCCGGGTAGGCTCCGACGCCGAAAGTTGAAGATTCTGCAGTGCGCTGGTCCTGTCTCGCTCCAACACCCAGGAGAACCCTGCGTACATCGTGAGCAAACAGCACAGCGTGAAGGCAACAAACCAGCGCGCAGGGATGACGTATAGGCGCTTGCCGCGCGCACGCCCCTGCCCGGGCGGCAAAACCGGCGCCGACGACGGATTGCCGCGCACCTGCCGGATCTGTCGATAAAGGCCATCGCGAACGGCCTCGAGGTGCAGCATCCCCCGCTCCATCACTCGAAACTTCCCTTCGAACCCCAGGGACAGGCACAGGTACACCAGCTCAAGCATCGCCACGTGTTTTACCGGATCACGCGCCAGGCGTTCGAGCAACTGGAAGACCTTCTCGCCGCCAAACGTCTCGTGGTGAAAGCGGCTCAACAGGCTCATCTTCGACCAGTCGCTTCGAGCGCCCCACGCCGTGGTGACGACTGCTTCGTCGATCAGGCTGCACAACACGTAGCGCGCAGACATGACCTGAGTGTTCTCAACGCCTCCCTGCAAGGCACGGGTTTCGAATTGAGTCACCGCTGATGACAACCGATCGTTGATCGTGACGAGGTTTTCACGACCGGAGCAGCCCTTGAGCCGGACCACTTGCGACAATACGTCCCAAGCCGCGACCACCAGCGGGTTGAGCATTGTCGCGAAGCTGTGTGCGTCCAACGCCTGGCTCGCGTAGATCATCCGATCCTGCAACTGTTCGTAGCGTGGCGGCGAGGGGAACTGCGTAAGCGCTCCTTGTGCGGGCCCATGGCCGTCGCGATCGAGCAGAACGGTTTTTTCATCCTGCGAATATTCACTGTCCATAGCGTTCAATTCCTGATGGCCCAGAAGGTCAACTCAAGCCCGGAGAATTCGCCCCCCACGTGGAACGCGAACCCACCCGACTGCTGCAACTGCGCGATGTCGCGGGCACTCATGTCCAGCATGAAATAAGTCTTGCCGGCGTGAAACGGGATCTGGCGCGGCGCTACGGGCAGTGGCTTGACCTTGATACCCGCCAGGTGCAGGTTGACCAGCTCGCGTATGCGCTCAACGGGGCCGATTTTCAGGTGCGCTGGCAGGCGTTGGCGTAATTGCTCCGAATCAGACTGCGCCGTGGCCGCCAGGATGAACGTCGCAGTGCCCAGCAATTTCAAGTCGCTTACCGGGCAAACCAATACGCCGTACTGTCGCTGTTGCAACGTCAACTCGATAGAGTGTTGTTCCAGCACGACCGACAGCACGCCCCGCACCGCTTCCATCAGCCCGCGGAAGCTTGCCCCCTGGTCGGCGTGCCGGTAATGCACGTCCAGCTCAGCGCGCCTGCTATCGCTGGCGAACGTTGATAACTCGCCGAGCAGCGCCAACAGTGCACCGAACACCGCTTCAGGGCGCACCCGGGCCTGGCTCAAGCAGTGGCGCAGTGCAAGCTCGGTACGATTGATGACCTGCAGCATCAGAAAATCACCCACCTGCGTGCCGGCGGCGGTGCTCTCCCCCCTGATCCGCGCGGCGATGGCATCCCCCCGCGATGCAAGCAAGCCGATCACCTCCTTGAGACAAGAGGCTACATACCCGCGGTCATGCATAAAAATGAACGTAGGGACGAACTCCGCGTCCAGGCGCACGCCCCCCGCGTCGGTAGACTCCAGTACCTGTGCGACCTTGAGTGTGACGTAACCCTGCTCCCTCTGCGGCTCACCCAACAGGAGGCGCAGATCAGGTCGCGCGCAGTGAATCCGACAACGAGAGCCGGTCCCGGCATTCGAGTCGCCTACCTCCACTTCACAGCTGAGGTAGCGCGCCAGGACATCGCCCTGCTCCGGTTGCCGGGCTTCAATCTGATTGTCGGTCGCCAGTAACAGCGCAAGGTAAACGGCCTGTTCCCCGGCATTGGCGGGCACCTGTAATACCAGGGGTTCCATGGCGGTACCGTGGTCGAACAGGGTGCCGTCCGGCAACACACCGCTGGCTTGAGTGACCACCAGCTTGCCCAGGTTGAGGTACTGCACATCGAATTCCAGTGTGAGGAAGCCCCAGGCATCAGGGCCCAGCAAGCGCGTCTGGTTGAGCTGTTGCTGGTAATGCCGGTCGTTGTGCTGCAAGTGCTGTGGCCGCAACAGCATGCCTTCCTGCCATATGACTTTATGTACGTGCATATCACTGCACCTCCTTGTCGGAACGCGGGTCGGCAAGCCGGATTCCGTCCTGGTCCAGCACCAGCTCGGCACGGTTCAAGCGCCGGGCGGTGAGCGGAACGAGCAGCCGCCATTGAACGTGTGGCAAGTCTCGATAGGCCGCCAGGACGCCCACAAAATGACTCTTTGGTTCGACCCTCAACTTGAGTGCCAGTCGATCGCCCGGGCGCAGTTCAACTTCCTCACTGCTCACCCAGTCCTTTGGCAAACTCTGCTCGGCGTTGTCATACAGGCTGAAGAAGTCGGCGTTCTCAAAGGCAACGCCATGGCGCAGTTCAATCAACTGCAGCACGATCGGCGAGGGTCGACCCTGAAGATCCGGGTTGACGTGCTCGTTGGCGGTCAGTACCAGATCCAGTTTGGTCAACGTCGAGAACGGCGATAGGGCGCTGCAGCCAGCCAACAGTCCGAGCATGAGCAACAGCGATATGAGGGTGGCTCGATGCATGAATATCATCCTGGATAATCGTTGTGCAGGGTTGAGATCAGGCGCACCTGTTCCTCATAGGCCCTGACGAAGTCGTTGCCCAGCGGTCGCTCGTCGGACTGCTCATCCGCCGCCAGGCGCCGGTAGTGACGCAGGTATGCCCGCCAGCGCGCGCCATCGGAAAACCATCGGGGGGCTGCTTCCTGAAATTCGGCACACGCCAGTAAATGGCCTGGGGCGAAAGCGGCTCGAGCGTTACGCAGCGTACTGCGGCAGGCGCTCAGCAACGCGACCTGATGCACCTGAAGCGCCCGGTGCGCCTGGGCGATCGCCTGTTCGCCAGACAGCGGGGCCACCTGCGCCATGTCCAATATCGCGGTTAAGGCCGCGTCGGTATCGACACAGTTGTGCAAGGGGTTGTGGGCGGTGCGCAACGCGTCGACAGGCAGCGTTGCCAGTTCGCCTTGCAATTGTTCACAGGTGCGCAGGCTGCTTTGCAGTCGTTCTACCTCCAGCCGAAACAAGCGCGCCACCTTGATCGCCAGCGCCTCTCGGGCAGCACTGTCAAGCCTGTCCAGGTCGAGCCCCAGCGCCGCAGCGAACGCGATCCAGAAGGCCTCGTCGGACGAGGCTGCCATCGCGACAGATTCAGCCACGGGCATCTCCATGAGGGGATCAACCCTGCGCGGCATCGCCACATGCTCGCGGTCGGCGGCATACCGATCAGCCCATGCCCCGAGTTCGCCGACGCCTGCACTCAACGCCGCCAGCTCATCCGAGACGCTATGCCGCTGGTGCTCAAGGTCCAGCGCCTGCAACGGGTCCAGCGCCAGGAAAGCGTCATCGGGAATCGGTATACCCGTGCTGATCGGCAGCTCATCAAAGGGTTGAGCGGGTTCAATCAACCGCGCGCGTATCGACAACGTCCCCAGCTCGAATACATCGCCCTCCTCGATCAGTCGCGCCTGCCCCTTGCGCAGTCGCTCACCACTGCCTGGCATGCCGATACCGTTGCTGCTGATATCGGTGAGAAAGTAACGTCCTTCCCGGCAACCCACCAGGGCATGGTGGCTGGAGAGCAAGCGGCTGGGATCGTGGATTACCCAGTCACAGCCGGAGCCACGGCCAATCACGCCGCCGACGCCGTCAAACACCTTGCGCACCGTGGACGCAGGACTGACGCCTGCGGCCTCACATACTTCAAACACGAGTTGCATGGTCAGGCTCCCTCCTCTGCTCAGCGGCCACGGATCACTGCCTGAGGCTCACCCAAAGGCCGGTATTGGGCGTCATCGAATACATAGTTGGCGTTACAACCGCCAAGCAGACACAGCACAAGCACGACGAGGTGCCGGGGACGATCAAGCATCAGGTTTCTCCTCGGTGAAAAGGCATGCCGACGCCTATCGATGGCGGCGGCGATGATCTCGGCAATCTTCAGATACACCGTTCAACGCTCCCCACGGGCATCGCCGCAGGCAATGTTCAAGCGCGCGAGCCGGTACAGCAGCGTGCGCCGTGCAACACCCAGTTCACGGGCGGTACGGGTTCGGTTGCCACGATTCTTGTGCAGGCAATCGAGCAGGAACACCCGCTCTACCCGTTCCATACGCTGGCGCAGCGTTACATCATCAACGGCGGTAGCGGCCGGTGCCTGGGGCAGCGACAGGTGCACCGGCAGAATCACGTCGTCGTCACACAACAGCACCGCTCGCTCCACCAGGCATTTGAGTTCACGCACGTTGCCGGGAAAGGGATGACTCGACAGTTGATCAAGGGCGATATTCGACCATTGCACAGGTGTCCTCCCCAGGCTTGCGCACGCCTTGACGGCGAAATGGCGTGCCAGTTGCAGCACATCTCCGTCCCGCTCACGCAAGGCGGGCAACTGGATGGGGAACTGGGCAAGCCGGTAATAAAGGTCTTCGCGAAAGCGGCCTTCGGCGACCATGGCTGCCAGGTCGCGGTGAGTGGCCGCGATGATACGCACATCAACTTTGTGCGCTGCACTGGCGCCCAATGGACGAACCTCGCCTTCCTGCAATACCCGCAATAGCTTCGCTTGCAGGGACAGCGGCATGTCGCCGATTTCATCCAGCAGTAGAGTGCCGCCATGCGCGGCGTCGAACAGCCCGGCATAGTTGCGCTCGGCACCGGTGAACGCGCCTTTTCGGTAGCCGAACAGCTCACTTTCCAACAAGCCTTCCGGGAACGCCGCGCAGTTCTGCACCACAAACGTCTTGGCCGCACGCGGCCCTGCCAGGTGGATGGCCCGAGCCACCACTTCTTTGCCGGTGCCGGTTTCTCCCCGCAGCAGGACGGTATAAGGGGTATGCAGCACCTTGCCGATCAATTGGCAGGTCTGGGCCATCGCTGTGCTGCTGCCAATCAGGCCATAAGTACCGGCCAGCGACTGTTCGTGTCCTTGCGGTGCAACAGCCGGCACCCACCGCAGGCTGCGCAACAGAGCCAATTGGTGCAAGGCGAAGCTGCCGAACTGGCCCAGCGAGCACGCGTATCCTCGTAACGGCGCCGGGCGTTGAGCGGCGCATAGGAGCACGCCCGTGACTGCATTGAGGCGGTTGAACAGCGGCACACTCAACATGGCGCGCCAAGGTGACGCGAGCACCGGCAAAAAAGCCATGTCGTAGGGACTGTTTTGCCCAGCTTCCACATCGACGGCAACGCCCTGGTTCACGGTGTCGCGCAGCAAAGGCACCTGCAGCAGATCGATAGCTGCAGCCGCAACCTCCAACGAGGGTGTCGTGCTCAGGTGCTGGGCGATCAGATCAAGCCGACCAGTTCCTTCATCGAGCCGGTACAACTGGCTCAGTTCACAGTGGCTCATGTGTGCCGCAGCCGAAACGCACACGCCGGGCAATGAAGCGACGTCGGTGTCCAGGCCTATTCGCGTGAAACAGTCGAGCATGGCGCGGGCATGGGCAAGCGGGTCAGGCAGTTGCTCAAGGCTTTTTCCGGTCATTGGCTGAACTCACAGACGGGCTGGCCGTTGCCATCCAATCGGGCATGCACCGAGACAACCGGTGCGTCCGCGGCCATGGCGTCGAGCAGACCATCCACCATCTGCGGTAATAAATGCCGCTCGATCCACTGGTCGATGAACCGCGCACCGCTGTCGCCGTCAGCGCAACGCTCGGCCATGTGCGCAACCAATCCGGGCGTCCAGGTGAACGCCAGTTGACGTTGGTGCAGCCGCTGACCAAGGCTCGCCAGTTTGAGTGCGGCGACCTCGTGCAGCACCTTTTCCCCAATCGGGTAATACGGTACGACACGCATGCGGGCGAGCAATGCGGGCTTGAAGTGGGCACGCAGTACTGGATAGATCGCGTCTTGCAGCACCTGGGGATCAGGTCGTTGACCGTCTGCGCAAAGCGCGTCGATACAGTCGCTTGCCAAGTTGGAAGTCATCAGCAGCACGGTGTTACGAAAGTCGATTTCCCGCCCTTCGCCATCATTGGCACGGCCTTTGTCGAACACCTGGTAAAACAGGTTCAATACCTGCGGGTCCGCTTTCTCCACCTCGTCGAGCAGCACCACCGAATAGGGACGTTGGCGTACGGCTTCCGTTAATACCCCGCCTTCGCCATAACCGACATAACCCGGCGGCGCGCCGATCAATCGGGAAAGCGCGTGCTTCTCCTGATATTCCGACATATTGATCGTGGTAACGAACTGCTCACCGCCGTACAAGAGATCGGCCAGCGCCAGTGCCGTTTCGGTCTTGCCGACACCGCTTGGCCCCACCAGTAGAAACACCCCGACAGGCGCATCGACCTTGTCAAGCCCAGCGGCGACCGCGCGCATGGCGCGATCCAGGGCCTGCACCGCGTGTTCCTGCCCAAGCACGCGCGCGCGCAGAGCCTCGGCAAACCCCAGGACTTTTTCGTTTGGTTCCAGGGCCAACTGCTCGGTGGGAATACCGGTCCACGCGCTGATGACTTGCGCTACGCCACGCGGGCATACCTCAGGTTTAGCCGACGGCTGCTCACCCCGCTCAAGCCAGCGCCGCTCAAGTGTCAGGCGCTCGTGCTCAAGGGTTTCCAGGCGCAGCGTCAACGCCTGCAAGGCCTGTGCGTCCACCGGCAAACCGAGCTCGGCGTCTCGACCCAGCGCCCGCGCCTGCCGCTGACCCTCGATCAGTTCGGTGCGTAGCGCCTGCAATGCCTGCGGCGGCATGGCCTGACGCGTGCGAACACTGGCACAGGCGGTATCCAGCACGTCCACTGCCTTGTCCGGCAGTTGTCGGCCTGCAAGATAGCGTGCACTCATGCGAGCGGCCGCCACCACCGCATCATCACGCACGTACACGCCATGACTCGCTTCATAGGCAGGCACCAGTCCCCGCAGAATCGACACCGCCTGCTCGACACCGGGTTCCGCGACCAGTACCGGCTGGAACCGCCGCGCCAGGGCCGGGTCCTTTTCGATGTACTGCTTGTATTCCGACCAGGTAGTGGCGGCAATCGTACGCAGCGCGCCGCGAGCCAGCGCCGGCTTGAGCAGGTTGGCCGCGTCCAGGCCTCCCGGCTGGCCGCCAGCGCCAACCAGGGTATGGGCTTCGTCGATAAACAGGATCACCGGCTCCGGCGATGCGTTCACTTCATCGATTACCCCTTTGAGACGCCGCTCGAACTCGCCTTTGAGGCCGGCCCCCGCTTGCAGCAGGCCCATATCGAGGGTCAGCACGCGAACCGCTTTAAGGGCCTCGGGCACTTGCAACGCGACGATCTGCAACGCAAGTCCTTCGACGATCGCGGTTTTCCCTACCCCGGCCTCCCCCACAAGAATCGGGTTGTTCTTGCGCCGGCGCAGCAGAATATCGATCAACTGGCGTATTTCACGCTCACGACACAGCACGGGGTCTATCCGGCCCTCACGGGCCTGCCGGGTGAGGTCCTGGGTAAAGCGTTGCAACAGCGACTCGTTGGCAATCGGCTGGTTCTCGCTGGGCTGGCTCTTCAGGAAATCCCGCAGCCTGCCCGTGTCAAGGCGGCTGAGCACGGCGTAATACCCGCTGCCCGCGTGTTCCAGCGGGTGCTGTAAAAGTGCCAGCAACAGGGCGCCGTGATCGACGAAACGTTGGCCCAACTCCACGTGCGCAATGATCAACGCTTGTTGTAACCACAGCACCAGGGCCTGGGCGAACACCGGATTGCGTGTAGCGCTCTGCTCACTCCTGGGCTGCAAGGCTGACTGCAGTTCGCCCACGGGAATGCCGGCATCGGACAATGCCTTGACCATCAGCCCGGCGGGATGCTCGAGCAGGGCCAGGAGCAGATCCTCCACTAACACTTCATGGCCGCCTCTTGTCATGCAGCGCTCGGCAGAACGCGTGAGGTCACGGCGGGTCTGGTCCGTCAGCGTGCGGATCAGTTGTTGCAGGTCCACATTAATCATGCTCATCAATCCTTAATGAAAATGCCCGTCGAGTGTGATCGCACCCTCGGCTCGCTCATGGTCCAGCCACGTGGTCCAACCCAGGCGGCACACATTGTTTGCGCCGATGTGCAGCGCCCGGATTTCGCCGGCCGCCAGCACCAGGCGCAGGTCAAATTGCAGCGCATCCGGCGCGGTTAAACGCACCAGCGAACACGCCGGGGCATACGCCGTTCCCGTGGGGAGAAAATCGTGAAAACGCTGCCAACCCAACGCCGTGATATGCACCCTGAACTTGCCGCTGCGGTCAGCGATCCGGCGCCCCAACACCAGGTCCTGGCCAAGCTCACAGTTGGCGCGGCCCAAGTCATTGCACTGCGACTGCGCAACGTCCACCGTGCGTGCGACCCATTGCTCGATGAACACCGAGGCATGTTTGAAGTAATACCGCAGGACGGTCTCGATCAACGTCGCCGAGTGCGTTCGCAGGCTCAGCAGCCCGAGGTAAGGCAACAGGCGCTTGCAATCGAGACGCGAGGCCCCTCGTATCGCGTGACTGCCGAGGCCGATCAGCGCAAACATCTGCTGTGAAAACCCATCACGGGCGCCCTGTTGGAAACAGGCCGGGTAACGGTATTTCCGCCAGATCGGTAACATCAGGCGGTGCAGTCGGTGGTGGAACACATCGAGGAAATCGCGCGTGGGATTGCCACCCGCTCGTTCCGCCAATGCCTGCTCAGCATAAAACGCGGGCAATGGTGAACCGGCGCCGAACAACCCCAGCACATTGATGCGCAGGCGCGCACGCAAGGTCCCGTGGTCAATGAAAAACGCCACGCGATCGATATCGTGTCCTGCAACCCCAGGCCTGGATTGGCCTGGAATTCCAGCAGGTCGTACAGCGCATCCTCATCCAGCCGTGGATGGGCTTCGCGTAAGCGTGCGACCACCTGCACCACCGCCTGGAACAGCGTGTATTCGCGGATGACACGGCAAAGCCGAGTCAAAGCAGGGGTTGCTGCCCCATCTGGAACGGCCATAGATACACGTCTCCTTGTGTGCTGATCACTCGCAACTCGTGATAGGAATTGAGGCTGGCGTACAGCGCAAAGAACTGATTGAGGACCGAAGCAAACACAAACAGATCGCCTTGGCCGGCAAACCCCAGGGGGTCCACCGTCAGGTCCACGCGCAATCCGCGAATCGGTAGGCCACGGTGCAAGCGGTCAACCGCTTCATGCTGGATGGAGCGCAGCGCGCCCAACTTTTTCCGGCTGATGTTCAGCGCCTGTCGATCGTGATAGCGCGGCAGATCGTAGGTTTCGAGAATCACCCTCAGCGCGTTGATATCGGTCAACGACAGATAGTTGAGCGACATGTTGCTGATCAGCTTCCAGAGGTAATCCTGGTCCAGCGGCGGCGCAAAACTCGCGGTTGGCGCGGTGATATTGCAAAACGTCAACGACTCGGGGGTGTGCTCGCCGGGCTGGTTGATGTCACCGGCCCGTAACTGTCGCGGCAGGCCTGCGTTGGTGCACGTCAGCTCGATCGACAGGGTTTCCGGGCCCTGCTCGCGACGACCGTCAAACCCTATCCAGGTAGCCAGCCCGTCATGCTGTACCGAAGGCCGTTGACGGATGCTGAAGCTGGGAGACGCCCCCGCAGTCTGCAGGTCGCCGTCATGCTCGAAGGACTCAAAGGGCACATACGTCTGATACCCCACGCCACCGGGCCGCCATCCTGTAACACGGTCAACCGAAAACACACCGGCATTTCCAGGGGAGTATTCCCCGGGCAACAGGAGGTATTCGTCCTGTTTTCCGTCCAGCCGAATGGGTATCGCATCGTGATTGAACAGGTTGACGATAGGCGTGCAGTACAGCTTCACGTTGTCCAGGGTGGGGCGTGCAAGCGCACGGCCCTGGCCGCACAGCTCGAAGCTCAACAGCATGCCGTGTGCCTGTTTGAGGATTTCCTGGGGAAACCGATGGAGGGCAGCCAACCCTTCGATATCGACAAACAGGTACTTCTCGGGAAACGTGAAATATTCCTGCAGGTGGCGATAACCACAAAAGGTGTTTTGCGGGTAGGGAATCAGTGCGTGTTCCTGTGCAAAACCCACCGGCCGGATCTGGCTGGCGCTGAGCCGCAGCGTGGCCGGCTGATCGTCGACCCCGTTGACCGGCGAACCGCTCTGGTCCAATAGCTGCACCTGAATGCTGTCCAGATGGCGCAACAGGCCAAGGTACAGGCCTTGGCTGATATAGCGGTCTCCGGCCAGGTGCAGGCGCAACGAATCGAATGCCAACGCACTGAAATTACCCTCTGCGCTCATGGTCAGGCGCAGGTCCAACCAGTCCACTGCACCCTGGCAGGTGTAATCCAGGCTACGCAGTTGCAACGGCATGACATCGGTGGCATAGCAGGTTTTGAAACGGCAACGTTCGCCCTTGATGGGCAGGCTTTCCACGGCGGTATCCCGTGCCACTCGAACACTGGGGCCGGCGCACTTCAACGGGTCAAATTGCAGGATGCTCAAAGCAGGCATCGGCCGCATGTAGTTGGGCCATAACAGATGCATCAACGAATGCGTCAGCTCAGGCAGCTCGTCATCCAGCTTCTGACGCAGGCGCGCGGTCAGAAACGCAAAGCCCTCCAGCAAGCGCTCCACATCCGGGTCCTGACCGGCCTCGGCGAGAAACGGTGCCAGGGCCGGGTTGCGCTCGGAAAAGCGCCGCCCGAGTTGCCGCAGGGCACTGAGTTCGCTTTGAAAATAACGGTTAAAGGCCATCGGCGCAGACCTCCACTTGCCCTGCATCCGCCAGGCGCGCATGGAACACAACAGATTGGGTGCCACCGTCAATAAGCAGTCCGGCATCAATGGCAAAGGCCAATACCAACGTTTCGTGCACGCGGGGTAGCACCCTGACGCGTACATTCACCAGCCGTGGTTCGTAGGCCTGGATGAAGCGCTCGATCAGCAGCCGCGACTGGGTCAGGGATTCGTGCAGGCTGAGCCGCATATCATTGAGATCAGGCAAGCCGTAATCCGGCAGCGTCTGGACGCTGCCTGCACGGGTGCTGAGCATTTTCGTCAAATGCGCGGCGACGGACGTCACGCGGCACACGCTGGCGGACGCGTCGGGCTCAAGGCGCTCGAAGAGGCTTCTGTAGTGGCGCATTCCCTGGCCTCGACTCATTCTTTATCGAGCTTGCCGACAAGGGACAAGGTGAAGTCTGCCCCCATGTACTTGAAATGCGGCCGTACGCTCAAACTGACGCGGTACCAGCCCGGGTCACCCTCGACATCGCTGACGACAATGCGCGCTGCACGCAGTGGACGCCGCCCGCGCACTTCTGCACTGGGATTCTCCTGATCCGCTACGTATTGGCGAATCCACTTGTTGAGTTCCAACTCCAGGTCGGTCCGTTCCTTCCACGAGCCCAATTGTTCACGTTGCAGAACCTTGAGGTAGTGGGCCAGGCGATTGACCACCATCATGTAAGGCAACTGGGTACCCAGCCGGTAGTTCAGTTCGGCTGCCTTGCCCTCTTCGCTGATGCCGAACGTCTTGGGTTTCTGCACAGAGCTGGCGGAAAAGAAGGCTGCATTGTCACTGCCCTTGCGCATGGTCAGGGCGATGAACCCTTCTTGCGCCAACTCATATTCGCGCCGGTCTGAAACCAGTACCTCGGTAGGAATCTTGGTTTCAATCTCACCCATGCTCTGGAAGTGATGCAACGGCAGGTCCTCGACCGCTCCCCCACTCTGGGGCCCGATGATGTTGGGGCACCAGCGAAAGCGCGCGAAGCTGTCGGTCAGGCGCGTAGCGAAGGCGTACGCCGTATTGCCCCACAGGTAGTGTTCGTGGCTGTTGACCACAGTTTCCCGGTAGGCAAAGGTTTTGACCGGGCATTCAAGGGGGTCGTACGGCGTGCGCAGCAAAAAGCGCGGTACCGTGAGGCCGATGTAGCGAGCATCTTCGCTCTGGCGAAAGCTCTGCCACTTGCCAAACTGAGGGCCTTCGAAATGATCCCTGAGGTCCTTGAGGTCAGGTAGGCCGGTAAAGCTTTCCAGACCGAAGAAACCTGGCCCTGCGGCCGCGATGAACGGGGCGTGAGCCATACCGGCAACACCCGCCACGTATTGCATGAGTTTTACATCAGGCGCGCTGGGCGAGAGGAAGTAGTTGGCGATGATCGCCCCTACCGGCTGCCCGCCAAACTGACCGTATTCGGCACTGTAGATGTGCTTGTAGAGCCCCGACTGGGTAACTTCCGGGGAATCTTCGAAATCGTCCAACAGGTCCTGCCGCGAGACATTCAGCAGTTCTATCTTGATGTTCTCACGGAAGTTGGTGCGCTCGACCAGCAGTTGCAGCCCTCGCCAGGCCGACTCCAGTGCCTGGAACTCCGGGTGGTGCAGAATCTCATCCATTTGCCGGCTGAGTTTGGCATCAATCTCGGCGATCATCCGATCGACCAGACGTTTCTTGACCGGTTCTTCGCGGTTGTGGGGCTTGACCAGTTCTTCGATAAACGCCGACACACCGCGCTTGGCAATGCTGTACGCCTCGTCATCGGCACTCAGCAACGTCTGGGCAATGATGTTGTCGAGAATGCTGCACGCGTCGGCGGCGTTTGGCAGGGGCTGCGGGTCATGCTGGGTAGTCGTCATGGTGTCAGTGTCCTTTTACTGAATAGGTTCGGCATCAGCGTTGCTCAGCCCCAGCTCGGCCAGTACCCGAACACGGGAGTCGTCATCGGCCAGTGCCTGCTCAATGGCTTTGCGAAAGCTCGGGGTGTTGCCCAGCGGCCCCTTGAGCGCCACCAATGCCTCTCGCAGCACCATCAGCTTTTGCAGCTGCGGTATCTGCTCGACCAGGTTGGCGGGGTTGAAATCCTTCATCGAGTTGATCCGGACCTGGATCGCCAGGTCTTCGACGTCAGCGTCTTCCTGGAGGCGATTGGGCACGCTCAATGTCAAGTTCAGGGCCTGTTTGGCCAACACCTCGTCGAAGCTGTTCCTGTCGATTCCGATAGGCTTGCGGTCCTCAAGCTTGCGCGGGTCCTCGCGTTGTGAAAAATCCCCCAGCGCCAGCAGTTTCAACGGCAGCTCGACTTCCTCCTGCGCACCACCAACCGCGGGTTTGAAGGTGATATTGATACGTTCCTTGGGTGCTACCGAACCGTCTTTGGCCATGGTGTTTCTCCTTATGATGATTTTTTATTCGAGTACCGCTTCCAGATCGAAATGGCACAACCGGCGGTGCGTGGCGTCCTTGCTTTCGCGCACGGCGTGGCTTTGTGGCAACAGGTCATAGCAGCGGTACAGCAGCCGACCGACGTGCAAGGCCAGTTCCGGCTCCCAGCGGTCCAGGCCCGCGCGCTGTAATTCGAGGTCCAGCTGTTCCAGTTGAATCCTGCCCAAGTCAGGCTTGCCCGCCCGCACGCATAACCTGGCCAGCGCCAGCCGCCAATGAAAGCGCGCGCGTTCACTGCACGCGCTCTTCAAACCTTGCGTGAGCACGCTCACTGCAGTCTTGAGCCCCTCCTTGCGCACGCTTGGCATGGCCGCCTGCAAGGCGGCTTCCCAGGGTTCGCTGCCGACATCGGCGACAGCATTGAAAGACTCGGGTTTGTGCAGGTGGCGAATCACATGGAGCGTGATCCACTCACAGGTCGCCGGGGCCGCAAACGGGGTACCGTCGTCAAAGCGCAATTCAGGCAGGTTCGGCAAACGTTGCAATAACAGCGCGAAACTCATTTCCAGCTCAGTCATCGCCTGGCTCGCATGCAAGGCTTCAAGGCATTCCCAGACCATGCGCAGGCCATCGAACCAGAACAATGCGCCCGCCAGGCTGGCCTCGAGTTCAAGCAACAGCTCGGCGTGATGGCCGTGACTGAGACGATCCTGGTAACGGTTAAGCTTGTCGGGAGCCAGCGGGCGCAACGCCGTCACCCCCTCACTGTTGGCATCGGGATAGTTGACGAGGCTCAGCCAGGCCAAGGTGCGTCCCAGACGCAAGGCGCGCAGGTCGGTGGCATTCTGGCGCAACCACCAGGTACATAACGTGCGGGCCTGTTCCTGTAAGGCGCGCAGCGCTTTGTGGGCATCCTTCTCGTTGTTGATGGGCGATTCAGGCTTGAGCAGTTGCGTGCCCGCCTGCTTGACCTGGGCAATGACGCCCGCGATGCCCGCCGGCTCCACACCGCCTTGGGTGGCACGCGCCAGACGCTCCGACAGTTGTCGTCGGCTCGGCAACAACAACGGCGCGTCGCTACCCAGGTGCTCGTTCAACAGTTCGTCAAGGCGTACGAGGTGTTCATGCAGTGCCCGGAACAAGGGCAACTGGTCGACGAGAGACAGGTTATGCGAGAAGAGCGAGTCGAGGCGCGTCACCAGCCAGCCCAACGCGGCAACGCGGGTACATGGCTTGGCGGGATACACCGGTGCCCAGTGATGCTCACAGAGATAAACCAGCAAACCAAGACCGGCCAGCAACCCAGGAAATGAATCACGCTGGTGCAGCGCCCAGGTCAGCCATACAGCGGCGCGAAGATCCTTGGATTGCTCACGCAGCATGCGCTCACTGATGTCGCAGACCTGTTGCCAATTCGGCAGGCTCCCACCATGTATCGATTGTGTTTTGGCGACCTCGGTTTCCATGGTTTCAAACTCACTCGAAAACCGCACGTCGTTGCCAGCGAAATTCCCTGACGAACAGGGGGTTCGTGCAAGTTCCTGATAATAAGCATAAAGCTTTTCTGAATGAACCATTTTTGGCCGCACACAACTAAGAAGGCTGAATAGGCAAACCAGATACCATGAAACACGTATCTGAGTGCCGCTAACCCCGCGTTCAACACGCTACGAAGTGAACAAACCTTAGCCACCTTAAAAACAACCAGCAAGCTGCAGAGCAGGACTTAAGGAATTTCCTACAACCCTCTAAAATCGTGGCCTGCGCAAGGATTTGCGCACTTAATCAACTGAAAAATCCTTCAATTATCCGCACCTGCGCTTAATCGCTCACTCACCACCACGAGCAATTAACTGCGCACTTATGCGCAACTTCAATTACTGAATAACCGCCAAAAACCCACAACGCATTGAGCTATTAAATTTTTCCAACCAGATCACCCTGACTTCATTGACCCACGCACTTTCCGGCACGCTTTTTGTTATAGGCATTTAACCGCCCGGCAACTTTGCTGTTCGGGGGTACCTACTCAATCAGACAAGGAAACCCGTCATGCCAACACCCGCGTACCTCTCCATCACCGGTGTCAAACAAGGTTTGATCACCGCAGGTACATTTACCCAGGACTCGGTAGGAAACATTTATCAGGAAGGCCATGAAGATCAGATCCTGGTGCAGGCGTTTGCACATCAGGTGATCATTCCCCGGGATCCGCAATCGGGACAGCCTACCGGCCAGCGTGCACACAAACCGCTGATGATCAGCAAGGTCTTCGACAAGTCCTCGCCCCTGCTATTCAGTGCACTGACTTCGGGAGAAGAAGTGTCGTGCCGGCTGGAATGGTTTCGTACCTCTTCGGCAGGCACCCAGGAGCACTACTTCACCGTCGAACTGGAAGGCGCGACGATTGTGGACATCCAGTCGCGCATGCCCAATTGCCAGGACCCGGACAACGCCCATTTCACCCACCTGGAGGACGTGTACTTCAGCTATCGCAAGATCGTCTGGACCCATGAAGTAGCCGGCACGTCCGGCTCTGATGACTGGCGCAATCCTGTGGCCAGCTGACCGCGGCGCAGGCGGGAACGGTCCAGGGAAGGCACCGTTCCTGCTGGGACTACACCATGGCCAGCGGGTGCTTGCGCTTGGGCGCGCCGAACACGCGATCAATGGCGTCCAGGTCATGCTCGTCCAATACCAGCTTCGCAGCGGCAGCGTTTTGCCGTATGTGTTCGGGCATCACTGCCTTGGGGATGGCAATGACGCCCTCCTGACGCAAGACCCAGGCGAGGGCGACTTGCGCAGCGGTCGCCTCATGGCGATGGGCGATCTGCTTGAGCGTCGGGCTCGCCAACAGTGCACCGCCCTGGGCGACAGGACAGTAAGCCATCAGGGGCAAATGGTGCTGTTGCCACCACGGCAGCAGGTCGAATTCAATACCACGCTCTTCAATGTTGTAGAGCACCTGATTGGTTGCGCACACAGGGGATGCCAGTTCCTGCAGGTCTGCTACATCAAAATTGGAAACCCCCCAACGGCCGATCTTGCCTGCTTCGCGCAAACGCTCGAACGCTTCGACGGCTTCTTCAAGAGGGTACTGGCCGCGCCAGTGCAGCAGGTACAGATCGATGTAGTCGGTGCCCAGGCGCTGAAGGCTCGCTTCGCACGCGCGGGGCACACCCGTGCGGCTGGCATTGTGCGGGTACACCTTGCTCACCAGGAATACCTGGTCGCGCCTGCCCTGGATGGCCTCGCCGACCACCTTTTCCGCACCGCCTTCGCCATACATTTCAGCGGTGTCGATCAGGGTCAGGCCCTCGTCGATACCCAGTTGCAATGCGCCCACTTCGGCGCGGCGCCGGTTCGGGTCTTCGCCCATGCGCCAGGTTCCCTGGCCGATGACAGGGACGGGAACGCCGGCCAGATCGATAGTACGCATGACAACCTCCTGATGAGTTCGCGAATTAACAGTGTGGCATTGACCGGACAAAAGGGTTCAATCGCAGTATGGTTGGCCTTTGATCAATCGCCAGGAATCACCCGCAATGCTGTTTGTTGTCATGCTCGGAGGCAAGCACCCCAGGGCCCGGATCGAAGTACACGATGTGGCGTTTGCCGTCGCGGATACGCTGCAAGCCACCTACCCGCAATTGCGCGACGCCTGGTTTGGCAGCCCCAAGGGCGTGCACATCGATTCGTGGATGGCGGTCGATGGTGTCGACGGCTGGAAGGTCCGATTCAGCCAATTGGCGCCGCACGGCGAGGCGCCTCACTTGTATTTCATCAACCTGGGCGGCTATGAGGCCAACAGCTTTGGCGAGGCCCATCACTACCTGTTGCTGGTCGCGCGCGACAAACGCGAAGCGATGAGCAAGGGCAAGCAGCACCTGTTGCGCCACTGGTCCCAGGCCCACACCGACGCGGTCATGGATATCGACGATTGTCTGCCCATCGACCTGGTGGACGGTCGCTATATCCATCTGGTCAAGGGCCCGCACGCCCCCATCGTCCAGCAGAACGACTACATCGTTTTGGCCTGAAACCCGCGCGCCAGGCCATTCCTCAGCCGGTCAGGCACGCCGGTGGAACTTTGCCGGGAAATAACCGCCTGAATCCGGTAGGCTCACCGTTTTTCACTTAAGGAGTTATTTTCCATGGCCAAAGCCACCGCCCGCCACATCCTCGTTTCCACTGAAGAAAAGTGCAACGAACTCAAGACCCAGATCGAAGGCGGCGCTGATTTCGCCGAAGTCGCCAAAGCCAACTCCAGCTGCCCGTCCAGCCGTCAAGGCGGTGACCTGGGTTCGTTCGGCCCAGGCCAGATGGTCAAGGAATTCGACAGCGTCGTCTTCAGCGCCCCGGTCAACACCGTACAAGGCCCGGTAAAAACCCAGTTCGGTTATCACCTGCTGGAAGTCACCAGCCGCCAGGACTGATCGGTCCGTGCTGATGCTGTAAACAACGGCCCGCCATTTGGTGGGCCGTTGTGCATGTGATGACTGACGACGCTTAAGTCGTTAACGTACCGCTCTCTATTTATGTTCATCCGCGCTCAAGGCTGATAATGCGATTGGCTTTTCCAAAACTGTTGAGCATCACCCTGGTCCTGTTCATGACAGGCACCGCCGTGATAGCAGCGCCACAAGCCTCCCTCACGGTGTACGGCGAGCCGGCCAAATACCCCGACGGCTTCAGCCATTTCGACTATGCCAACCCGGATGCGCCCAAAGGCGGCAGCCTGCGCCGCTCCGCCCTGGAGATCGGGCGCTTTGACCATGTCTTGCCGTATATCGACAAAGGCATCGGCGTGTCCCAGGTGGATGGCTGGCTGTATGCGCCGCTGGCCCAGCGCTCCCTGGACGAGCCTTATACGGTCTACGGCCTGGTTGCCGAAAAAATGGAGCGCGCCGACGACGGTCTGTCGCTGCGTTTCTACCTCAACCCCAAGGCGCGTTTTGCCGATGGCAAACCGATTACCGCCGAAGACGTGCGTTACAGCTTCGATTTATTGATGACCCAAGGCAGCCTGCGTTTTCGCACACTGTTTGCCGACGTCAAGCATGTCGAAGTCGAAGGCGAGCGCCAGGTGCGTTTCGACTTTGCCAGCAATGAAAACCGCACCCTGCCCCTGGATATCGCCACCCTGCCAGTGTTTCCCGAACATTGGTGGAAGACCCGCGACTTCGCCAATGGCGGCGGCTATGAAGCCCCTCTGGGCAGTGGCCCGTATAAAGTGAGCAAGATCGACTCCGGCAGCACCATCACCTTTACCCGCGATCCCGATTGGTGGGGCAAGGATTTGCCCGTCAGCCGTGGCCTCTACAACTTCGATCACCTGAGCCTGGAGTATTTCGGCGACACCGAAGTGGCGCGCCAGGTGCTGCGCGGCGGCGCCTACGATTTCAACCGGGAGTTTTCCGCCACCGGCTACTCCATCGGCTATAACGGCCCGGCCCTTGACGATGGCCGCCTGCAGCGCGCGCATTTGGCCAAGGAGATGCCGCAGCCGGCTCAGGGCTATGTGTTCAATGTGCAAAAGCCGATGTTCAAGGACCGTCGCGTGCGCCAGGCCCTGGCCATGCTATGGGATTTCGAATGGGCCAACCGGCAGATGATGCGCAACCTGTACATCCGTCAGCAGAGCTATTTCTCCAATAGCCCGCTTGCCGCCACCCAGTTACCGAGCCAGGAAGAACTGGCGATCCTTGAACCCTTGCGCGGGCAGATTCCCGATGAAGTGTTTACCCAGGTGTTCAAGGCGCCTGTCACCGATGGCAGCGGCGTGATCCGCGATAAGCAGTTGCAGGCCCTGGCCCTGCTGGAGCAAGCGGGCTGGAAGCCTGACGGCGACAGGCTGGTCAATGCCGAGGG
This sequence comes from Pseudomonas sp. CFBP13528, assembly GCF_005233615.1. Classification (NCBI taxonomy): domain Bacteria; kingdom Pseudomonadati; phylum Pseudomonadota; class Gammaproteobacteria; order Pseudomonadales; family Pseudomonadaceae; genus Pseudomonas; species Pseudomonas sp. CFBP13528. Next base: position 86,788 of record NZ_QGAJ01000012.1, on the reverse strand, counting down.
CGAGCCGCTGGCATTCACCTTCCTCAATGCCCAGGCGGGTGTGGAACGTCTGCTGCTGCCGTACAAGCGCAACCTGGCGCAAATCGGTATCACCTTGAATATCCGCCGCATCGACTCCTCCCAATACGTCAACCGCTTGATGGCACGGGATTACGACATGATTGTCACCGGCTTTCCGGTCACGGCATCGCCGGGCATGGAGCTGTACAATTTCTTCGGTTCCGCCGCCGCGTTCGATCCGGGCGCCAATAACTATATGGTGCTGCAGGATCCGGCCGTCGACAGCCTGGTCAAGGGCCTGGTCAAGGCCGACACCCAGGCGCAGATGCTCACCTACGCCCACGCGCTGGATCGGGTGCTGCAATGGAACTACCTGTGGATTCCCAATTACTACCCACCCGGCACCTCCGCGGCGTGGTGGAATCGCTTCGGCCGCCCAGCCATCGAGGCGAAAAACGATGAAGCGCTGGAAACCTGGTGGGAAGTCAGCCCGACGCCGCTGACAGACGAGCAGATGCGCGCCAAGCTGGAACAACGTGGAGCTAAGCGCTGATGTTTGCCTATATCGTGCGGCGCCTGCTGTTGATCATCCCGACCCTGGTGATCATCCTGCTGGTCAATTTCGTGATCGTGCAGGCCGCGCCGGGCGGGCCGGTCGAACAAGCCATTGCCCACCTGCAAGGCATCGGCGGGGGCGGTGTCGCAGGCGCTTCCGGCGAAGGCATCAGCGGCTCGCGGGCCAGCCGCGGCCTGGACCCGAAACTGATCAAGGACATCGAAAAGCAATACGGCTTCGACAAGCCTGCGCCGGAACGCCTGTGGCTGATGCTCAAGAGCTACGCCCGACTGGACTTCGGCAACAGCTTCTTTCGCGGCGCGACGGTGATCGACCTGATCCTGGAAAAGATGCCGGTCACCATTTCCCTCGGCCTGTGGGCCACCTTGATTACTTACCTGGTGTCGATCCCCCTGGGGATACGCAAGGCGGTGCGCCATGGCAGCAGCTTTGATGTATGGAGCAGCACCGCCATCGTGATCGGCTATGCGATGCCGGCGTTCCTGTTCGCGATGTTCCTGATCGTAATATTTGCCGGCGGCACTTCGCTGAACTGGTTCCCGGTGCGCGGATTGGTGTCGGAGAATTTCGAAGCACTGAGCACCGTGGGCAAGATCGCCGACTACTTCTGGCACCTGGTATTGCCGGTCACGGCGCTGGTGATCGGCGGGTTCGCCACCCTGACCATCCTCACCAAGAACTCGTTCCTCAACGAAATCACCCGACAGTACGTGGTGACCGCGCGCGCCAAGGGTTTGAGCGAGCGTCGCGTGCTCTACGGCCATGTGTTTCGCAACGCGATGCTGCTGGTGATTTCCGGGATTCCCCAGGCGTTCATCAGCGTGTTCTTCGCGGGCTCGCTGCTGATCGAGGTGATCTTCTCTCTCGATGGCCTGGGCCGCATGAGCTATGAGGCTGCGGTGTCGCGGGATTACCCGGTGGTGTTTGGTTCGCTGTTTATCTTTACCCTGTTCGGCCTCTTGATCAAACTCATCGGTGACCTCTGCTACACCCTGGTGGACCCGCGTATCGACTTTGCCGCGAGGAACGCCTGATGCTCAATCTGTCTCCCGTGGCACGTCGGCGTTTTGAGCGATTCAAGAAGAACCGTCGTGGCTGGTGGTCCCTATGGCTCTTCATCGGCCTGTTCATGCTGACACTGGGCGGCGAGCTGATCGCCAATGACAAGCCCCTGGTGCTCAGTTTCAAGAACGAGCTGTATTTCCCGGTATTCAAACGCTACACCGAGCAGCAGTTCGGCGGGCAACTGCCGTTCCAGGCCGACTACCGCAGTGACTACGTGCAAAAGCTGATAAGGCAGGACGGCGGCTGGATGCTGTTTCCCCCCATCCCCTTCAGCGACGACACACCCAACTATGAATTGACCCGCCCTGCCCCCAGCCCGCCGTCGACGGTGAACTGGCTGGGCACCGATGACCAGTCGCGGGATGTGCTGGCGCGGGTGATTTTCGGCGCGCGGGTGTCGATCCTGTTTGCCCTGGCGTTGACCGCGATCAGCGCGGCCATCGGCATCGCTGCTGGCGCATTGCAGGGTTACTACGGCGGCTGGGTGGACTTGCTCGGCCAACGCATCCTGGAGGTATGGTCGGGCCTGCCGGTGCTGTACCTGCTGATTATTCTGTCGGGGTTCGTCGAGCCGAATTTCTGGTGGCTGCTGGGGATCATGGCGCTGTTCTCCTGGCTGGCCCTGGTGGATGTGGTGCGTGCCGAGTTCCTGCGCGGGCGCAACCTGGAGTACGTCAAGGCCGCACGCGCCCTGGGACTGGGCGACGGCAAGATCATCGCCCGGCATATCCTGCCCAATGCCATGACCGCGACCTTGAGCTATTTACCGTTCATCCTGACCGGGGCGATTTCGACCTTGAGCGCCCTGGACTTCCTCGGCTTCGGCATGCCGGCCGGCAGTGCTTCGCTGGGTGAGTTGATCGCCCAGGGCAAGCAGAACCTGCAAGCGCCGTGGCTGGGCCTGACGGCATTTTTCACCCTGGCGCTGATCCTGTCGCTGCTGGTGTTTATCGGCGAGGCGTTGCGTGATGCCTTCGACCCTCGCTCATGAGTGACCGCGTATGAACCTGATTGAAATCCGTGACCTGTGCGTGGCGTTCGGCGGCCAGACCGTGGTGCACAATGTGAGCCTGGACGTACGCCCAGGCGAATGCCTGGCGCTGGTTGGCGAGTCGGGCTCGGGCAAATCCGTGACCGCCCATTCGATCCTGCAATTGCTGCCCGACGCCGGCGCGCACAGCACAGGCTCGGTGAAGTACCGCGGCCAGGAGTTGATGGGTGCGTCACCTGCGGCCCTGCAAAAGCTGCGCGGCAACCGCATTGCCATGATCTTTCAGGAGCCGATGACCTCGCTGAACCCGCTGCATACGGTCCAAAAGCAGATCGGCGAGACCCTGCTGCTGCACAAGGGCCTGGGCGGCAAGGCGGCGCAGGCGCGCATCCTCGAACTGCTCGACCTGGTGGGCATCCAGAAGCCGCGGGAGCGGCTCAAGGCCTATCCCCATCAACTCTCCGGTGGCCAGCGCCAGCGGGTGATGATCGCCATGGCCCTGGCCTGCGAGCCGGAGCTGCTGATTGCCGACGAACCCACCACCGCGCTGGACGTGACCGTGCAGCGCAAGATCCTGCTGTTGCTCAAGTCCCTGCAGCAACGCCTGGGCATGTCACTGCTGCTGATCAGCCATGACCTCAACCTGGTGCGCAGCATTGCCCAGCGGGTGTGCGTGATGCGCGCCGGAGAGATCGTCGAGCAGGCCGATTGCCAGACGCTGTTCACGGCGCCCCAGCACCCTTACAGCCGCCTGCTGCTGGACGCCGAACCGTCCGGCGATGCGCTGTGCAGCGACGAGCGCGAGACGGTCTTGCAGGTCGATGACCTGACCGTGCAGTTTCGCCTCGGCGGCGGGCTTTTTCGGCCCAAGACCTACCTGCGCGCGGTGGACGGCATCAGCCTGAGCGTGCAACGGGGCAAGACCCTGGGGATTGTCGGCGAGTCCGGCTCGGGCAAGTCCACCCTCGGCCAGGCGATTTTGCGCTTGCTGGACTCCAGCGGCAGCATCCGCTTCCAGGGCCAGGCCCTCGACCCGCTCACTCATCAGCAGATGCGGCCGTGGCGCAAGCAGATGCAGGTCGTGTTCCAGGACCCCTATGGCAGCCTCAGCCCACGCATGTCAGTGCAGCAGATCATCAGCGAGGGCCTGCAAGTGCACGCCCCGTGCAGCCTCGACGCGCGCGAAGCGCAAGTGATCCAAGTCCTCAAGGATGTGGGCCTGGACCCCGCCAGCCGCCATCGCTACCCCCATGAGTTTTCCGGCGGCCAGCGGCAACGTATCGCCATTGCGCGTGCGCTGGTGCTCAGGCCGGCGCTGATGCTGCTGGATGAACCCACCTCGGCGTTGGACCGTACGGTGCAAAAACAAGTGGTGGCGCTGCTGCGCGAACTGCAGGAGAAATACGGCCTGACGTACCTGTTCATCAGCCATGACCTGGCGGTGGTGCGTGCGATGGCCCACGATATGATCGTGGTCAAGGACGGCAAGGTAGTGGAACGTGGCGCCAGTCATGACGTATTTGAGTCGCCGCAACACCCCTACACCCGGGAGCTTCTGGCAGCGGCGCATATTCCCCTGTAGGAGCGAGCTTGCTCGCGAAGAAATTGAATACTCCAAGTTCCTCCAGAAGCGCCGCGTTATCGTTGATAACCTTCGCGAGCAAGCTCGCGCCTACAGGATTTTGTACCCATGAGTACCAGCCTCAAGGATTACCAACAGGTTCGTGGCCTGGCTATCCAGTCGCTGTTCGAGATCATTGAGCAGTCCAGCGAAGGCACGGTGATTGTCGATCGCGACGCGAATATCGTCTGGATGAACGAACGCTACGCCAGGCGTTTCGGCCTGCAAAGCGCCGAGCAGGCCATCGGCCAACCCTGCGAGCAGGTGATTTCCAATAGCCTGCTGCGCCAGGTGGTGCGCAATGACCGGCCGATCCTGCTGGATATCCAGGACACGCCCAAGGGCCCGCTGGTGGTGATGCGCCTGCCGATCCACGACGAAGCGGGCGCGGTGATCGGTGCGATCGGGTTTGCGTTGTTCGATGAGTTGCGCAACCTGTCGCCGCTGATCGAACGCTACCTGAGCATGCAGCAGGAGCTGGCGTCCACCCGTTCGCTGTTGCGCTCGCGGCAAAGCAAATACAACTTCGCGCACTTTATCGGCACCAGCGCCGCCAGCCTTGAAGTCAAGCGCCGCGCGCGGCGCAGTGCGAACGCCGAATCGCCGGTGCTGCTGCTCGGTGAAACCGGCACCGGCAAGGAGCTGCTTGCCCAGGCCATCCATGGCGCGTCGCCACGCGCCCACAAGGCGTTCGTCAGCATCAACAGCGCGGCGATTCCCCATGACCTGCTCGAGGCTGAGTTTTTCGGCACCGCACCGGGTGCGTTTACCGGCGCCGACCGCAAGGGCCGGCCGGGAAAATTCCAGATCGCCCAGGGTGGCACGCTGTTTCTGGATGAGATCGGTGACATGCCGCTGCCCCTGCAAAGCAAGTTATTGCGGGTGCTGCAGGAAAAGGAATTCGAACCGGTGGGTTCCAACGAGATGCTGCACAGCGATGTGCGGGTGATTGCCGCCACCTCCATGGACCTGGAAGCGGCGATCAAGCGTGGCGAGTTCCGCGCAGACCTGTATTACCGCCTCAATGTCCTGCCGATCCAGGTGCCGCCGTTGCGTGAACGGCTGGAGGATATTCCCGCGCTGAGCGAAGCGATTCTGGAAGAACTGCGCAGCCGGCATGAGTTGAGCCCCGAAGCGCTGACACTGTTGGCCCACCATGCCTGGCCGGGCAATATCCGCGAGCTGCGCAATGTGCTTGAGCGGGCGGCGTTGTTGAGTGATGACCTGCTGTTGAACGCCGCACAGATCCGTGCGGCGATTGGTACGTTCAGCCCGGTGGCAAGCGGTGCGGTGGCCACAGTCGAGGGTGAGACGTTTGCGGCGGCGCGGGCGCGGTTTGATCGGCAGTTGATCGATGAGGCTTTGCAGGCGTGCGCGGGGAATGTGGTGGAGGCCGCCAAGCGGTTGGGGCTGGGGCGGTCGACGCTGTACAAGAAAATGATCGCCCTTGGGCTAACTCAGTCTCCCTAAAGAGACAGCACTCTCAATATAAAGACAACCCAATGTGGGAGGGGGCTTGCCCCCGATAGCAGTGTGTCAGGTTAAGCATATACACCTGATATACCGCCATCGGGGGCAAGCCCCCTCCCACATTGGAGCTGTGTTTGTCTCACTATTGAGATAGCCTCCAAAATAATCAACGCAAAATCCTATAAATAACCTTTTATTTCAATAACTTAAATACTTGGCACACATCTCGCTATACCTCCCCCAAAGCCCCACCCCACAACAATAACAATCCGATGGAGACACACCATGAGTGTGATCATTGCCCTGGCAGCGCTGGCGCTGCTGATGCTGGCTGCCTACCGTGGCTACAGCGTCATCCTGTTTGCCCCAATCGCTGCCCTTGGCGCTGTGCTGCTCACCGACCCGTCCGCTGTCGCTCCGGCCTTTACCGGGGTGTTCATGGAAAAGATGGTCGGCTTTATCAAGCTGTATTTCCCGGTGTTCCTGCTCGGCGCGGTGTTCGGCAAGCTGATCGAGCTGTCAGGCTTTTCGCGCTCGATTGTCGCCGCCGCCATTCGTGTGCTTGGTACGCGCCAGGCGATGCTGGTGATCGTACTGGTCTGCGCCCTGCTCACCTACGGCGGTGTGTCGCTGTTTGTGGTGGTCTTTGCGGTGTACCCGTTTGCGGCGGAGATGTTCCGCCAGAGCAATATCCCCAAGCGCCTGATCCCGGCCACCATCGCCCTTGGCGCGTTCTCGTTCACCATGGACGCCCTGCCCGGCACGCCGCAGATTCAGAACATCATCCCCAGCACCTTCTTCAACACCACGGCCTGGGCGGCGCCGTGGCTGGGGCTGATCGGTACGATCTTCGTATTCTGCGCGGGCATGCTGTACCTGGCGCGCCAACGCAACAAGGCCCAGCGCGCGGGCGAAGGCTATGGCACCGAGCTGCGCAACGAACCGGAAACCGCCGAGAACCTGACCCTGCCCAACCCCTGGATCGCGCTGTCGCCGCTGATTCTGGTAGGGGTGATGAACCTGCTGTTCACCCACTGGATCCCGCAGTGGTACGGCAAGACCCACAGCCTCAGCCTGCCCGGCATGAGCGCCCCGGTGACCACTGAAATTGCCAAACTCACTGCGATCTGGGCGGTGCAGGCGGCGTTGCTGGTGGGGATTATCGTGGTGCTGGTGTGCGGCTTCTCGGCGATCAAGAGCAAGCTGGCCGAAGGCAGTAAAAGTGCAGTCAGCGGCGCGTTGCTGGCGGCGATGAACACTGCCTCTGAATACGGTTTCGGTGCAGTGATCGCCTCGTTGCCGGGCTTTCTGGTACTGGCGGACTGGCTCAAGGGCATCCCCAACCCGCTGGTCAACGAAGCCATTACCGTGACCCTGCTGGCGGGGATTACCGGCTCCGCGTCCGGCGGCATGAGCATCGCCCTGGCAGCCATGTCCGAGAGCTTTATTTCAGCGGCCCATGCGGCCAATATCCCCCTTGAAGTGCTGCACCGGGTCGCGGCCATGGCCAGCGGCGGCATGGACACCCTGCCCCACAACGGCGCGGTCATCACGCTGTTGGCGGTGACCGGGCTGACTCACCGCGAAGCCTACAAGGACATTTTCGGCATCACGATCATCAAGACCCTTGCGGTGTTCGTGGTGATCGGTACTTTCTACGCCACCGGCATTGTGTGAGGTTTTCATGACGAGATTGAACGGCAAGACGGCTCTGGTCACCGGCTCCACCAGCGGCATCGGCCTGGGCATTGCCCTGAGCCTGGCCAAGGCCGGCGCCAACCTGATCCTCAACGGCTTCGGCGACGCCAGCGCGGTGATCGCCCAGGTGCAGGCATTGGGCGGCAAGGTCGGGCATCACCCGGCGGACGTCAGCGACCCGGCACAGATCGCCGAGATGCTCGCCTACGCCGAGCACGAGTTCGGCGGCATCGACATTCTGGTCAATAACGCCGGCATCCAGCACGTGGCGGCAGTGGAAGACTTTCCGGTGGAGCGTTGGGACTCGATCATCGCCATCAACCTGTCATCGGTGTTCCACAGCACCCGCTTGAGCCTGCCGGGCATGAAGGCCAGGGGCTGGGGACGCATCGTCAATATCGCCTCGGTGCATGGCCAGGTCGGTTCGGTGGGCAAGGCAGCCTATGTGGCGGCCAAGCACGGGGTAATCGGCCTGACCAAAGTCGTGGGCCTGGAAACCGCTACCAGCAACGTAACGTGCAATGCCATTTGCCCAGGCTGGGTACTGACGCCGCTGGTGCAGAAGCAGATTGATGATCGTGTGGCCAGTGGGGTGGAGCCGCAGCAGGCGCAGCAGGATCTGCTCGCGGAAAAACAGCCGTCGCTGGAGTTTGTGACGCCGTCACAGTTGGGTGAGTTGGTGCTGTTCTTATGCAGCGAGGCCGGCGCCCAGGTGCGTGGTGCGGCGTGGAACATCGATGGCGGCTGGCTGGCCCAATAACCCCAGGCAGTGGAGATCAAATGTGGGAGGGGGCTTGCCCCCGATGGCAGTGTGTCAGAGTGAAAATTTGTAACTGAACCACCGCCATCGGGGGCAAGCCCCCTCCCACACTGGAACTCTATTGTTTGGAACACCAGTAAAAGAACAAGAGATATCGCTATGTCCGACATCCTCTGGCAACCCTCCCCCGAACGCATCGCCAACACGCGCATGGACCAGTTCCGACGTTTTATCAATGCTCGCCACGATGTGCAGCTCAACGACTATCCCGCCCTGCACCAATGGAGCATCGACCAGCGCGCGGACTTCTGGCAGGCCATCGTGGCGTTCTTCGACGTGCATTTTCGCAGCCCGCCCAGCGCCACGCTGGTCGAAGGCAATGAAATGCCCAGCGCCCAATGGTTTCCCGGCGCGACATTGAACTTCGCGGAGCACTTGCTGCGCCGCCGCGACGATCACCCTGCCGTGGTTGCCATCAGCGAAGACGGCCAGCGCGAACAACTGACCTACGCCGAGCTGGCCGCGCACGTGGCGGGCCTGCAAAAAAGCTTGCGCGCGGCCGGGGTCGGCCTCGGTGACCGGGTGGCCGCGTGCATGCCCAACACCTGGCAAACCCTGGTCGGCATGCTCGCCACCACCAGTCTCGGCGCAGTCTGGTCGTGCTCCTCGCCGGATTTCGGCACTCAGGGCGTCATCGACCGGTTCGGTCAGATCGAACCCAAGGTGCTGATCACCTGCGCCGGTTATCGCTATGCCGGCAAGACCCTCGACCAGAGCGCCAAGCTCAATGAAATCCTCGCGCGGCTGCCGTCCCTGGAGCAACTGATCATCGTGCCTTACGCCCGCCCGCAGGCGCAGGTCGGCGACTACCGCACACAAGCCCGGGTCACGCTGTGGGACGACGTCTACCAGGCCGGCGGCGAGCCTGAATTTGTCGCGGTGCCGTTCGATCACCCGCTGTATATCCTCTATTCCAGCGGCACCACTGGCGTGCCCAAATGCATCATTCACGGCACCGGCGGCGTGCTGCTCACCCATCTCAAGGAACATGGCCTGCATGCCGACCTGTCTCGCGAGGACTGCCTGTTCTACTACACCACCTGCGGCTGGATGATGTGGAACTGGCTGGTGTCGGTGCTGGCGATTGGCGCCACGGCGGTGCTGTATGACGGCTCGCCGTTCCATCCCGGCCCCGAGCGTTTGATCGACCTGATCGATGCGGAAAACATCAGTGTGTTCGGCACCAGCCCCAAGTTCCTCGTCACCCTGGAAAAAGCCGGGCTGCAGCCACGCCTGAGCCACCACCTGAGCAGCCTCAAGGGCCTGATTTCCACCGGTTCGCCGTTGTCGCCCCAGAGTTACGACTATGTGTACCGCGAGATCAAGGGCGAGCTGTGCCTGTCGTCCATGTCCGGCGGCACCGATATCGTCTCCTGCTTCGTGATCGGCAACCCGGTGCTGCCGGTGCGCCGTGGCGAAATGCAGTGCAAGAGCCTGGGGATGGCCATCGAAGTATGGGACGACCAGGGCCAACCGCTGGTCGGCGAAAAAGGCGAACTGGTGTGTACCCGGCATTTTCCGGCCATGCCCATCGGGCTGTGGAACGATCCACACCAGCAGAAACTGCGCGCTTCGTATTTCAGCCAGTTCCCCGGCGTATGGGCCCAGGGCGACTATGCCGAGCAGCGTCCCAACGCCAGCCTGCTGATCCACGGCCGCTCCGACGCGGTGCTCAACCCTGGCGGCGTGCGCATCGGTACCGCCGAGATCTATCGCCAGGTGGAAAAAGTCCCCCAGGTGCTGGAAAGCCTCGCCATCGGCCAGCGCTGGCAGGACGATGTGCGCGTGGTGCTGTTTGTGCGCCTTGACGATGGTGTGCAACTGGATGAAGCGCTGGAGCAGCAGATTCGCCAGGTGATCCGCGCCAATACCACACCGCGCCATGTTCCGGCGAAGATCCTCGCGGTCACGGATATCCCACGCACCATCAGCGGCAAGATCGTCGAATTGGCAGTGCGCAACGTCGTACACGGTGAACCGGTGAAAAACACCGATGCGTTGGCCAATCCGCAGGCGCTCGAGCAATTTCGCGACCGCCCTGAGCTGGCGTGACAGATGAAAGGTTTCAGCGCTGATACGGCGTTTTGAAGAAAAACCGGCAATGCATGCTATTTTTCGAGGTAGCCACCCGTGGTTGTCTCTTGGGATAATGGGCGTTGTCTTTTTTTCAGAGCGTGAAGCGCAAGGCTTGTTTATGAATGGAACATCCACCGGTAGCGAGGCCGCTGCACTGATCGAGCGGCTGGACTGGGCGCAAAGCCCCCTCGGTGAGGCCAATGACTGGCCGCAAAGTCTGCGCACCGCCGTGGATATCGTGGTGCATTCGCCCATGCCGATGCTGCTGCTCTGGGGCGAGCAGCTCATCCAGCTCTACAACGATGGCTTCGCCCTGCTGGCCGGCAACAAGCACCCCGACGCCCTGGGCCAGCCGGTACACACGACCTGGCCGGAACTGCAGAGCTTTGCTGCGCCGATCTATGACGCGGTGCTCAGCGGCCAGGTGCGAACCTTCAGCGAGCAGTGTTTTGTGCTGCAGCGCAACCATCGCGACACTGAGATCTGGCTCGACCTGACCTACAGCCCGGTGCGCGATGAAAGCGGCCGCGTGGCCGGCATCCTGGTCACCGCCATCGAAACCAACGAGCGGCGCAGCAAAGCCCTCGAATTGCAGCAGCGCTCCGAAGACAGCCTCAAGGCCCAGCACAGTACCGAGCAGCGTCTGCAGCTGGCACTGGCGGCGACCGACGCGGTAGGCACCTGGGACTGGGACATCGGCGAAGACCGCTTTATCGCCGACGCGCATTTCGCTTACTTGCATAGCGTCGACCCGAATGACGCCGACCTGTTGCCCATCAGCGCCTACCTGCTCGGCGTGCACCCCGAAGACCGAGGCTCGGTCACGCGCAGCATCAAGCACTGCATCACCTACGGCACCGAATACGCCGAGGAATACCGCCTGCAGCAAGCCGACGGCCAGGTGCGCTGGGTGTTTGCCCGTGGCCGTTGCTACAAGGACCCGCAGGGACGGCCGGCGCGGTTCCTTGGCGCCGCGCTGGACCTCACCGAGCGCAAGCACACCGAGCAGGCGCTGCGTCAAAGCCAGACCGAGCTGCAACTGATCATCAACGCCATGCCGGTGTTGATCGGCTATGTCGACCACGAGCAGCGCTTTCGCCTGAACAACAGCGCCTACCTCGACTGGTACGGCAAGACGCCACAGGAGCTGTACGGCAAGACCATCCGCGAAGTCATCGGCGACGAGGTGTACGCCGGGCGCGCAGACAAGATCGCCGCCGCGCTCAACGGCAAGGCGTGCAGCTTCATGACCGTCTCGCCCCATCGCGACGGGCGAGCGCGCCATGCCTTGATGAAGTACCTGCCGCGCTTCAGCAACGACGGCTCGGTGAACGGTTTCTACATCTTTGTGATCGATGAGACCGAACGCAAACTCACCGAAGAAGCCCTGCGCCATCTCAACGAGAACCTTGAAGAACGCGTGGCCCAGCGCACCCAGGCACTGGCCGAGGCCAACCAGCGCCTGCAGAACGAGATGTTCGAGCGCGAGCGGGCCGAAGATGCCTTGCGCCACGCGCAGAAAATGGAAGCGGTGGGTCAGCTCACGGGCGGTATCGCCCACGACTTCAACAATATGCTCACCGGTATCATCGGCAGCCTCGACCTGATGCAACGCTACATTGCCGACGGCCGCAGTGAGGACATAGGCCGCTTTGCCGATGCCGCCGTGACGTCCGCCCACCGCGCCGCCGCCCTTACCCACCGACTGCTGGCGTTCTCACGGCGCCAATCGCTGGACCGGCGACCCACCGATCCCAACCAACTGGTGGCGTCCCTGGAAGACCTCTTCCGCCGCACCAAGGGCGCGCATATCACCCTCAACGTGCAGCTTGGCAAAGACATCTGGCCGGTGAACACCGACGCCAGCCAACTGGAAAACGCCCTGCTCAACCTGGTGATCAATGCCCGCGACGCCATGCCCGACGGCGGCGAACTGCTGATCGAAACCGCCAACAGTTATCTGGACGGCACCGATATCACCACCCTGGAGCCGGTCAAGGCCGGCGACTACGTGATGCTCGGCGTGCGCGACAACGGCAGCGGCATGGCGCCGAAGATCCTGGCCAAGGCCTTCGACCCGTTCTTTACCACCAAACCCATCGGCCAAGGCACCGGACTGGGCTTGTCGATGATCTACGGCTTCGCCCAACAGTCCGGTGGCCATGTGACTATCCAGAGCGAGCCGGGCCAGGGCACGTGCGTGCGCCTGTACTTGCCGCGCCTGCACGGCACCGCGCTGGAAAGCAGCCTGCCCGCCAGCCTGAGCGAAGCCCCGGTGGCCCTGGCCGGAGAAGCCGTGGTGGTGGTCGAGGACGACCCGGCGGTGCGCATGCTGGTGGTCAATCTGCTCGACGAACTGGGCTATACCGCTCACCAGGCGGCGGATGCGCGTGCCGCGCTGCCGCTGCTGGAATCGGACTTGCGCGTGGATTTGCTGGTGACCGACGTCGGCCTGCCGGGCATGAACGGCAGGCAACTGGCGGAAATCGCCCGCCAGCATCGCCCGGGCCTGCGCGTGCTGTTCATGACCGGTTATGCCGAGAAAGCCGCTGAACGCCAGGGCTTCCTGGAGGACGGCATGGACATGGTCGCCAAGCCATTTTCCATCGACCTGTTGGCCACTAAAATCCGCAGCATGATCGGCGTCGATGCCTGAGTTCAGGCATAATCGCGCGCCGTCGCACACCTGGTAGACATCAATGAAAGCCCAAGCCCGCCATATCCTGGTGAAAACCAGCGAAGAAGCCGAACAACTCAAGCAGCGCATTGCCAAGGGCGAAGCCTTTGACGTGCTCGCCAAGAAGTACTCCACCTGCCCGTCGGGCAAGCGTGGCGGCGATCTGGGTGAGGTGCGGCCCGGGCAGATGGTGGGGGCCATCGATGCGGTGATCTTCAAGAAGCCGGTGAAGGTGGTGCATGGGCCGATCAAGAGCAAGTTTGGGTATCACCTGGTGCAGGTGTTTTACCGGGACTGAGGGGGTTGGCTTTACACCGCCATCGGGGGCAAGCCCCCTCCCACAGGGGAACGCATTCCAAATGTGGGAGGGGGCTTGCCCCCGATCCGCCACAGGCGGCCACTCACCTCGGTATCAACGCCCCCGGCACCTGAATCACCCGACTCGCCAGCCGATGCCCCGCCAACGCTGCCTCTTGCGGCGACTCACCCTTGAGCCGCCCGGCCAGATACGCCGCACTGAACGAATCCCCCGCCGCCGTGGTGTCCACCACCTTCTCCACCGTTACCGCCGGCACCGCATAGCGCTCCCCCGCGCAACGAATCAAACACGCATCCGCGCCCCGCTTGAGCACCACCTGCGCAATCGCTGGATAGGCCGCAAATACCTGTTCGCTGTCCTCATAAGCAAACAACGCGCGCTCGTCATCCTCGGTCAGCAAGGCGATGTCCACTTCAGCCAACACCTTGCGATAGGCCTCACGAGCCGTGTCCACATCGACCCATAAGCGTGGCCGGTAGTTGTTATCGAACACCACCTTGCCACCCCGGCGGCGGGTCTCTACCAGGGTGTCCAGCAAGCGCTCGCGCCCAACCGCACCGAGCACCGCAAGGGTGATGCCGCTGAAATACACCACGTCATACTCCGGCAACGCCGCCAGGATCGGTTCGGCCGCAGGCGTGGTGAAGCAATCGCGTACGGCCGCTTCGTTGCGCCAGTAGAGAAACTTACGCTCGCCATTGGCATCGGTCTGGATGCAATACAAACCCGGCAGGCGTCCGGGCAGGCGCTGGACCATGCCCAGGCCGATGCCCTCGGCTTGCCACTGTGCGCACATTGAATCGCTGAAACTGTCATCGCCCAGGGCAGTGACGTAGTCGACGCTGCCGATATCACCCAGTTCGCGGCGCAGGTACACCGCGGTGTTCAGGGTGTCACCGCCGAAGCTCTGGTGCAGGCTGCCGTCGGCGCGGTGTTGCAGTTCGATCATGCATTCGCCGATAAGGGCGATGCGCGGTTTAGTGGTCATGGCTGCTGTCTCGGTGGGGCTGATGGCCTCATCGGGGGCAAGCCCCCTTCCCACAGGGGAACGCATTCCAAATGTGGGAGGGGGCTTGCCGCCCGATAGGCACGACGCGGTCTAGAAACACGTACGCAGGGACTCGATCACCCGCAACTGCTCATCCACCAGGCAACCCACCTGCCACTTGTCGAAGGTCAGGCATGGGTGGGACGTACCAAACGAAATGATGTCGCCAATGCGCAGGTCAACCCCCGGCGCCACGGTCATGAACGCATGCTGGTCCATCACGGCGGTCACCTGGCACGCGCTCACATCATCGCCCTCGGCCGGCACGATCCCGGCCTTGTAGCGCTTGAGCGGTACCGGCAGACCGGCGTCGTAGGCCACGTCGCGCTTGCCCAGGGCGATCACCGCAAAGCCCGGTTCCGGCAACGATTGCACATGGGCCCAGACTTCCAGCGCCGGGCGCAAGCCTTCGTCGAGGTCGCTGCGACGGTCAAGCACACAGCATTGCGCTTGCTTGTAGATACCATGGTCGTGGGCCACGTAGCTGCCTGGGCGCAGCACGCTGAGGAAGCGCCCGGCGGCATTCTGTTGCTCGAAGGATTCGGCGATCAGGTCATACCAGGCCGAACCCGAGGCTGTGACGATGGGTTTGGGCAGGTCAAAAAAGCCGTTGTCCTGCAGGTCCACTGCCAGTCGCACGAGGCTGGCGGCGAAGTCACGGATGCCGCTGATGGCGTGCTCGCCGTGGATCACCCCTTCGTAGCCTTCGATACCGGTCAGGGCCAGCGCAGGTTGAGCCTTGATCGCCTTGGCCAATTCGCGCACTTGCTGCTCGCTGCGGCAGCCGCAGCGACCACCGACTACACCGTACTCGATCATCACGTTCAGGCGCAGGCCACGGGCGGCGAAGAACAGGCCCAGGTCAGCGACGTTGTCCGGGTGATCGACCATGCAATGAAAGTCAAAATCCTGATCGGCCAGCAGGTCGGCAATCAACGCCATGTTCGGCGCCCCCACCAACTGGTTGGCCATCAGCACGCGACGCACGCCACCGGCGTAGGCAGCGCGGGTCTGCACGGCGTTGGCCAGGGTGATGCCCCACGCACCCGCAGCGACCTGACGCTGGAACAATGCCGGCATCATGCTGGTCTTGCCGTGGGGCGCCAACTGCGCGCCGCTGGCACTGACGAATGCCTGCATCCAGCGGATGTTGTGTTCCAGTGCCTCGCGGTGCAGCACCAGGGCCGGCAGGCTCACGTCGCGGACCAGATGAGCGCCAATGGCGGCGGCGCCTTTTTCAACGGCATTGAAGGCAGACATGGGAAATTCCTATTCGGTGATGCGCCGGGCCAGGTTGTTGGCGCTGTCGATCAGCACCCGGCGATAGTCATGGTAGTTTTTGCTCGCATCAGCCCGGGGGGCAACGATGCACAGCGTTGCAATGCTGGTGCCCTGCGCGTCGCGCACCGGGGCGGCAAAGCAGTGGGTAAAGGTGTCGGCCACGCTGTCGAAGGAGAAGAACCCGTCGAGGGTGGCCTGGCGGATCTGTGCCAGGAAGGTCTCCAGGGGCAGGCGCAGGCCATCGGGCAGGATGAAATCGTCGGAGTCGATCAGGTCGATGATCTGCTGGTCGCTCAAATGCCCCAGCAACAGGCGCCCGGAAGCGGTCCAGGGGATCGGCGCGTTTTCACCGATATCCGACGAAATACGGAAATGCCGCTGGCCTTCGCGCATCAGCGCTACCGTGTACTTGCGCCCGTTGAGCAGGCACATCTGCGCGGTTTCGTGGGTCTTGCTGACGATCTCCTGCAAGGCGTGGTCGGCCTCGCGCGTCAGGTCGAAGTGGCGCAGGTGCGCCTGGCCGAGGAAATACAGCTGGCGCCCGAGGTAGACGTGACCGTCCTTGCCCACGGTTTCCAGGATGCGGCGCTCGAGCAGCGAGGCGACCAGTTCATAGACCGTGGACTTGGGGCTGCCGATGCCGCTGGCGATATCATTCGGGCGCAGCGGCTGGCCGATTTCCTTGAGAAAATCGAGAATATCGAACGCACGGTCCAGGCCTTTGGCGCGGCGTTTGATGGTGTCTTCGGTCATGGCGGTTCCGGTCCGGTCGAAGTTGATGTGTGCGACAAAGTTCTCCTGTGGGAGGGGGCTTGCCCCCGATTGCAGTGTGTCAGTCCATACAGCTGTTACTGATACACCGCTATCGGGGGCAAGCCCCCTCCCACATTGGAGCAGCTGTGGTGTAGAGAGTGGGGCCAATTTAGCCCTTTTTCTTGTAGGCCACGCAATCGATCTCGACCTTGCAATCGACCATCATGTTCGCCTGCACGCACGCCCGCGCCGGGGCGTGTTCGGCCGTGAAGTATTCGCCGAACACCTTGTTGAAACTCCAGAAGTCCCGTGAGTCTTCCAGCCACACGCCGACACGCACCACGTCTTTCAATTCGTAGCCGGCCTCTTCAAGGATCGCCACCACGTTGCGCATGGTTTGGCGGGTTTGCTCGATGATGCCGCCAGTGATGATTTCGCCGTCCACCGCAGGCACCTGGCCTGAGACGTACAACCAGCCGTCCGCTTCCACTGCGCGGGCGAAGGGACGTGGCTGGCCGCCGCCGGCAGTACTACCGGCACCGTAACGAGTAATGCTCATAAAATAGCTCCTTGATTAAAAACGAATGTTCTTGAGAAATTCCGCCAGGCGCGGCGACTGCGGGCGTTCGAAAATATCCTTGGCGCTGCCCTGCTCTTCAATGCGCCCCTGGTTCATGAAAACGATCTTGTCCGACACTTCGTAGGCAAAGCGCATTTCGTGGGTGACCAGCAACATGGTCATGCCCTCCTCCGCCAGCCCCTTGATCACGTTGAGCACTTCGCCTACCAGTTCCGGGTCGAGGGCCGAGGTCACTTCGTCGAACAGCATCAGGCTGGGGTTCATGGCAATCGCCCGTGCAATCGCCACGCGCTGTTGCTGGCCGCCGGACAACTGACCGGGAAAGTGATTGCGACGCTCCAGAAGTCCCACGCGGTCGAGCCATTTTTCCGCAAGCGACACGGCCTCGTCCTGAGGCATTTTCTTAACTTTCAACAACCCCAGGGTCACGTTCTGCAAGGCGGTCAAATGCGGAAACAGGTTGAACTGCTGGAACGCCATGCCGGTCATTGCGCGGTGTTGGGCGATCACGCGCTCGGGATGACGCACGCGCTTGCCGGCCACGTCGCTGTAACCGATGGACTCGCCGTCCAGGGTAATCTGCCCGCCCTGGAATTCTTCCAGCAGGTTGACGCAACGCAACAGCGTGGTCTTGCCCGAGCCGCTGGAGCCGATCAGGGTCACCACGTTGCCGCGCTGCAGGCTCAGGTCGACCCCCTTGAGTACTTCCACTGCCCCGTATTGCTTGCGCAGGCCACGAATATTCAGCAGTGGTTCGGTTGTTTGACGTTGATTCATGGCAAGGCCACCCGCTTTTCTATGTAGCGCCCGAATAATTCAATGGCGTAGTTGATGACAAAGAACATAAAGCCTGCGAACAGGTAGAACTCCAGGGTCATGAAGGTGCGTGCGATGACTTGCTGGGTGCTCAGCAGCAACTCGGCCACGCCGATGACCGAGAGCAGGGTCGAGGCCTTGACGATTTCCGTGGAGGAATTGACCCAGGTCGGCAGGATCTGCCGCAACGCCTGGGGCAACAGCACGTAGCCCAGGGACTGGTAGAACGTCAGGCCAATCGCCTTGCCCGCTTCCAGTTGCCCACGGGGAATGGCCTGCAGCGCACCGCGCACGATTTCCGCGACGTGGGAGCCACAAAACAGCGTGAGCCCGACGGCGCCGGCCTGGAACGCGCTGATCTGCCAACCGAGCGCCGGCAGCATGTAGAAGCACGCCAACACCAGCACAAACACCGGCGTGCCGCGAATCAGGTCGACATACAGACGAAACGGCGCACGCATCCAGAACGTGCCGTAAGTGAGCACCATCCCGGCGCAGATACCGATCAGGGTGCCGAAAAAGATTGCCAGCGCCGAGCAATAGATACTGGTCTGAAACCCTGCCCACAGCGTCTCCCGGGCGATCCACAATTCATGCAGCCAACTGGGGGATTCGTACATGGAAACCCTCCTTAACGACGAATCGCCAGACGCTGTTCCAGGTAACGGAGCAGCATGGCAATGAGGTAACAGGCAGCCACGTAGAGCGCGGTCGTGACCAGCCAGGTTTCAATCACCCGGTAGCTTTCGACGTTGATCTTGCGGGCGTAATAGGTCAGCTCCGGCACCGCAATCGCAGCGGCCAGGGACGTGTCCTTGAACAGCGAGATAAAGTTGTTCGACAGCGCCGGCAGCACGTTGCGCAGCATCACCGGCACGGTGATATAGGCGCGGATACGCCACTCACCCAGGCCAATCGCCAAGCCGGCTTCGCGCAGGCCCTTGGGAATGTTCAACAGCCCGGCGCGGAATACCTCGGTCAGATAGGCCCCGGCATACAGCGACAGGGTAATGATGAACGACGGAATTTTATCCAGGCGAATCCCCAGCGACGGCAAGGCGAAGTAGATCAACAGGATCAACACCAGGATCGGCGTGTTGCGCACCACCGTCACGTACACCGAAGCAAAGATACGCAACGCGCGGTGCCTGGAGAGCATGGCAAACGCCATCAGCAGGCCGATCACGCAGCCGATGGCGATCGACAGCAAGGCCAACTGCAGGCCCAGGCCGAGGCCCGCCAGCAAGGTGTCGAAATCACGCCATACGGCGGCAAAGTTCAACTGATAGTTCATGGTCGACAGTACCTGAGTGGGGCGCCGTCAAGCGCGCCCCGATTGTTGCGGATCACTTGAATTCCACAGGAAAACCAATCGCCGGCTCGGGCAGGTCAACGCCGAACCATTGCTTGAACGAGGCCTTGTAGGTGGGGAATTCGACGCCGGTCATGGCTTCATGCAGCGCGGTATTGACGAAGTTCAGCCAGTCCTGGTCGCCATGCTTGACCGCGCACGCGTAGGTCTGCGGGCTCCAGGCGTAGGTCGGGCTGCGGTAGCGGCCAGGGTTTTGCACCATCAGGTATTTGACCGAGGACTGGTCGGTGGCGGCGGCATCGGCGCGACCGGAGTTCACGGCCTGGTACATCAGGTCGACGCTGTCGTACTGGTCGACCTTGGCCTTGGGCAGCGCCTGATGCACCAATTGCTCGGCATACACGTTCTGCAGCACGGCCACGGTGACGTCATCGCCCGCGGCCTGCAGGTCCTCGATTTGCTTGTACTGGCTGGTGTTCGGCAGCAGCAGGCCGACGCCTTCGCGGTAATACGGCAGGGTGAAGGCCACTTGCTGCGCACGGCTGGCGGTGACGGTGATGAACTGGCAACTCATGTCGACCTTGTCGGTCAGCAGATTGGGAATCCGTGCGTCGGACGACTGCACCACGAACTCGACCTTGCTCGGGTCATTGAACAACCCCTTGGCCACGATGCGGCCAATGTCGATATCGAACCCCTGCAACTTGCCATCCGCTCCCTGGAAGTGCCACGGCGCATTGGTACTGCCTGTACCCACGATCAGATGCCCGCGCTTGAGCACATCGTCGAGCTTGCTGTCCGCCGCCTGCGCGAGGCTGGCAACGCACGCCGATGCGGCGAAGAGAAAAACACACGCTTTGAACACGGAAGGTCGGTGATGCATGACAAGCACTCCAGGAGATGTGTATTCCGCTGTACCGGAACTTGGTATGTAACAACGGAATAGACAGCAGAAAGTGTGCCATAGCCACTGAAGGAAAAATATGCCGGAGAGAAAATCCTTAAGGATCAGCAAGATAGTTATTGAGGAGCACGGCGGCGTTGCGCCATCACCCCAGCGCTCTGCTACTCAATGCCCCACAACGGTATTACTGCGCACCAACCTTGTACGGTTGGGCTAACCTGTAGAGCGAACAAGCCCCTGCACGGAGGGACCCCAGATGAAATTGAAGCTTGGCCTGTTAATGCTGTGTTACCTGATGGCCGGCAACGCCCTGGCCAGCAACGACCGCCGCGACTGCAAGGAACAACTGCGCAAACTCAAGGAAGCCTTCGACACCAACTACACCAGCCAGAATCACCATGCCTACCGCGAGGCCAAGGCATCCCGTGACAATGAGGAATACCGCAAGTGCGCCAGCCAGGCGCGCAAGGCCCGGGAACGCCTGGAGCGTCAGCCGGACCTGTGAAGGTTGACAGTAGACACCGATGCACTACCGGCCTAGCGTTGGCAAAAACGCTGGCCGAGAGGGAAGTCAAATGGGTATCGCAAAGGACGCTATTGCAACCAACGAGCAGTATCAGTTGATCGTCAGATCCGCTCCAATCGTATTCATCCTGTTTGTTTCAGAGACCTGCCCTGGATGCGGCCCCGCCGCCGAGCGCTTTGAAGCGGCTGCACGGCGTTACAAGACGGTGAAATGCCTGGTGGTCGATATCGCAAAAACCCCCACATTGCCGGGGGTGAGAGCGACACCCACCCTTGTCCCCCACGTCAATGGCAAGGTCGAGGAATTCATCGAAGGGTTTGGCCCCCAGGCAACCCAGGAGCAAACCCTTGAAGGCATATTCAGGCGCTATGCCCTGAAAGAGGCTCAAGGCATACCTGCGTCACCCGGCGCTCACGCACCGCAGCCACCGTCAACCGCCAACCTTCATGTTCCAGGTGATCACCTACCACAGGCAGGCGATCAAGCAGGCTCATGACCAGCCCGGCCAGGGTCTGGTAATCCTCGGTAGCGGCCGCCTTGAAGCCGGTGCGTCGGCGGACCTGATCGAGGTTCAACGCGCCATCGGCACGATACCCCGCGCCGTCCTCGACGATATCCGGCCCTTCGATCTCGCTGGCGTCCGGCAGCTCACCCGCGATGGACTCGAGGATATCGGTCATGCTCAACACGCCCATGAAGTCACCGAACTCGTTGATCACAAAGGCGATATGCGTAGATTCCTGGCGCATTTGCTCCAGTGCATTGAGGATCGAAAAGCGCTCCAGCAGGTTGATCGCACGACGCGCCAAATGCTCCAGATTCGGCTCGTTGCCGGCCAGGTATTCCTTGAGCAATTCCTTTTTGTGCACGAAGCCCAGGGGCTCATCGACCGCACCGTTACGGATCAACGGCAGCCGCGAGTAGGAGGAGTGCATCAGTTTCAGGCGAATGCTCTCGGGATCGTCCGCCAGATCGATACAGTCGACCTTGGCCCGTGGCGTCATCAATGTGCGGATCGGTCGTTCAGCCAGTTGCAGCACACCGCTGATCATCACGCGCTCGCGTCGATCGAACAACGGGCCCTGCGCAGCATCCGGCTCGCCCAGCAGGTCAGCCACCTCCTCACCGACCTCTTCCACCGCCAGGGTGCGACCGCCAAGCAGGCGCATCACCGCGTGGGCGGTCCGTTCACGCACCGGTAATACGCCTTGCGCCGACTTCTTGCGCCGCGAGCGAGCGATCTGGTTGAACACTTCAATCAGGATCGAGAAGCCGATCGCCGCGTACAGGTAGCCTTTGGGAATATGAAAGCCCAGGCCTTCGGCAGTCAGCGCGAAGCCGATCATCATCAAAAAGCCCAGGCACAGCATGATCACCGTCGGGTGGGCGTTGACGAAGCGGGTCAGCGGCTTGCTCGCCACGATCATCAGGCCGATGGACACGATCACCGCGATCATCATCACCGCCAGCTCATCGACCATGCCCACGGCGGTAATCACCGCATCCAGGGAGAACACCGCGTCGAGCACCACGATCTGCGCCACGATCGGCCAGAACATCGCATAGGTCACGTTGCCCTTGTGCTGGGCGACATGCCCTTCCAGGCGTTCATGCAGTTCCATGGTGGCCTTGAACAACAGGAACACACCGCCAAACAGCATGATCAGGTCACGCCCGGAGAAACTCTTGTCGAACACCTCGAACAGCGGCTGGGTCAGCGTCACCAGCCAGGAAATACTCGCCAGCAGGCCCAGGCGCATCAGCAGGGCCAGGGACAAACCGATCAACCGCGCGCGGTCGCGCTGTTCAGGCGGCAACTTGTCCGCGAGGATCGCGATAAACACCAGGTTGTCGATGCCCAGTACCAGTTCCAGCACAATCAAGGTCGCAAGGCCGAGCCAGGCCGTTGGATCCGCTAACCATTCCATCTAGGGGTTCTCTGTATTCAAGGGGTTCAGAATGCCGGACACGGCAAAACGCGGTCATTGGACCGGGACAAGGTTAGTCGACGAAATACGGGGTGTATGAGCGAGAACAACGACAGCGGGTGTCTTGGGGAAAGACGACTGGGGGGCTCCGAGAGGCTGTTCATGCAAGTCCTGAAATAACGAAAGGGCTTGAATCCTACAGCCCAAATACAAATTTCCCACAGGGCAAAACTATTACAAAACCTGTCCCCTGACTTATATAAAACCAATGTGGGAGGGGGCTTGCCCCCGATGGCTGTGTGCCAGTCAACATATAAGCCGGCTGGCACACCGCTATCGGGGGCAAGCCCCCTCCCACATTGGTCCCCATTCCAGATTGGTCTCCAGTCCACATCTGGAAGAGTGTTGAGTCAGGCTTTTCGGGTGGCGTCGTCCAATGCCAGGATGGTATGTGCATTGGTCACCGTCGTCGCCAGGGTATTGATCACCCCCGAGCGCAACGCGCCCAGGGTCGCCGCCGCCTTGGTGTTCTCACTGGCAATCGCCACCACGTCCGGGATGCGAAACAGCTCCTGCACCGTCAACCCGATCACCCGCCCCTGGATGGCGTTGACCGCCGGCTGGCCGTGAATATCGATAAAGTCATAGCCCATCATGTCGCCCACCGTGCCGGACAAGCGGGCCTGGGCGATTTCCTGCGGTGAAAACCAGCCCATGCGCACCATGTTGCTGTTCTCGCTCATGTCACCGATGCCGATCAAGGCAATGTCGGCGCGGCGCGCACGGTCCAGGGTCGAGCGCACCGTGTCGTTATTGATCAAGACGCCGCGCAGTTCCGGGTTGGCCACCAGCGCCGGGGCGTACAGGCTCTCACTTTCACCCCCAAAGCGCAGGGCCAGGCGCCGGCAGATGTGGTCGGGGTTCATGTACTCGCCAGCCTTGAGCGAACCGCCGATGGCGCAGACAAAGGTGCAGTTGCGCGTCACCGGCAGAAACACGTTATCGGCCACTGCGCCGACATTACGCCCCATGCCCACGGCGACGATCATGCCGTCGCCCAGGGTTTTGTTCAGGTAATTGGCGACCAGGCTGGCGACGGCCGATCGCTGGGTGTCGGCGTCGCTGTGGTCGACGGCGATCAAGGCACGGTCGAGCTTGAAGCGCTCCACCAGCGCCCGCTCCAGCTCGTTGTTCATCGCCGGGTGCTGCAACACGCGCACCTCGACAATGCCTTCATCCCGCGCGCGCTTGAGCAAACGGCTGACCTTGGCCCGCGACAGGTCGAAGCGCTTGGCGATGGCCTCCTGAGTGACGTTCTCAAGGTAATAGAGCATCGCCACTTCGGTCATCTGATCGATATCACTGGCCATGCGCTGGGTACTGTCACTCATGGGGACGGGCTTCCGTTTCGGCGTCAAAGGCGCATTCTCCCGGCTCTTGCCCCGCGCCGTCCACTATTGATGCCCATCGCGCTCGATCGCATTGATGCGCTCGACCTTGGCCCCCGAACGCGCGACCTCGAACTCCGACGCCAGGAACGCGGTGACGATGCTTTTGGCCAGTTCCGCGCCGATTACCCGCGCACCGATGGACAGGATCTGCGCATCGTTGCTCTTGCGTGCGCGCTCCGCCGAGTAAGTGTCGTGAGCCTGGGCCGCCCGGATCCCGAGCACTTTGTTGGCCGAAATCGCCATGCCGATCCCGGTGCCGCAGACCAGCACGCCGAGGCGCTGCTGCCCGGCGGTGATGGCGCTGGCCACGGCCAGGGCGATGTCCGGGTAAAGCACGGGTGCAGTGGAATGCGTGCCGAAATCGGTCAGCGGGTATCCCAGCGCCTCGATATGGCGCTTCAACAGCTCCTTGAGCTCAAAACCCGCTTCATCGCATCCGATAGCCACCGGGAAAGGTGTGTTCATGGCGTCTGGCTCCGCTGCCGTTACTGCTGTTACGACTGATCATTTGATCATTCAGTGAAATTTAATTCAGACATTTCTCGTGCATAAGCCTGATTCTGTCAAGCGAGTTTTTACTGACCTCCCAGTCAAAGCCCCATAAAGCGCGAATAAAAGCACTCAAGATGAGAATCATCACTTTTAAGTGAAAGGGATTGACTGATCAGAATTTCATTTGATACACATATGATCACAGCGAAACATGACTGTGCGACCTAATAAGAATTCACAGCACGAGGACACGCCGATGGCCACGCCATTACTGCTCCAGGCTGAACACGTCGCCAAGGCTTACGCCGGGGTACCTGCCCTGCGTGACGGGCGCCTCTCCTTGCGGGCCGGCAGCGTACACGCCCTGTGTGGCGGCAATGGCGCAGGCAAATCGACATTTCTGAGCATCCTGATGGGCATCACCCCGCGCGATGCCGGCAGCATTCTGCTCAACGGCGCAGCGGTGCAGTTCAACCGCCCGAGCGAGGCCCTGGCGGCGGGGATCGCGATGATCACCCAGGAGCTGGAACCCATTCCCTACATGACCGTCGCCGAAAATATCTGGCTGGGCCGCGAACCGCGCCGCGCTGGATGCATCGTCGATAGCAAAACCCTCAACCGGCGTACCCGCGAGCTGCTCGAAGGCCTGGAATTCGACGTCGACCCCACCAGCCCCATGCACCGCTTGAGCGTGGCGCAGATCCAACTGGTGGAGATCGCCAAGGCGTTCAGCCATGACTGCCAGGTGATGATCATGGACGAACCCACCTCGGCCATCGGCGAGCGTGAGGCAGACACCCTGTTCAAGGCCATTCGCCGCCTCACCGCGCGTGGCGCGGGCATCGTGTACGTGTCGCACCGCCTGAGCGAACTGGCGCAGATCGCCGATGACTACAGCATCTTTCGCGATGGCGCCTTTGTGGAAAGCGGGCGCATGGCCGATATCGACCGCAACCACCTGGTGCGCGGCATCGTCGGCCAGGAGCTGACGCGCATCGACCACAAGGTCGGCCGTGAATGCACCGCCACCACCTGCCTGCAAGTCGACAACCTGAGCCGCAGCGGCGAGTTCCACGACATCAGCCTGCAACTGCGCCAGGGCGAAATCCTCGGCATCTACGGCCTGATGGGGTCGGGGCGCAGTGAGTTCCTCAACTGCATCTATGGGCTGACCACGCCGCACTCGGGCAGCGTCACCCTGCACGGCAAGCCTCTGCCCATCGGGCTGCCCAAAGCGACCATCAACGCCGGCATGTCGTTGGTCACCGAAGACCGCAAGGACAGTGGCCTGGTACTCACTGGCAGCATTGTTTCCAACATTGCGCTGTCGGCCTACAAGCGCTTGTCGAACTGGTCACTGATCAACGCGCGCAAGGAAACCCAATTGGCTGAGGACATGGTCAAGCGCCTGCAGATCAAGACCACTTCCCTGGACCTGCCGGTGGCGTCCATGAGCGGCGGCAACCAGCAGAAAGTCGTGCTCGCCAAATGCCTGTCCACGCAACCGGTGTGCCTGCTCTGCGATGAACCCAGGCGGGGCATCGACGAAGGCGCCAAGCAAGAGATCTACCACCTGCTCGATCAGTTCGTGCGCGCCGGGGGCGCTGCCATTGTGGTGTCATCGGAAGCCCCGGAACTGCTGCACCTGAGCGATCGCATCGCCGTCTTCAAGGGCGGCCGCCTGGTCACTGTCAGCAGCGACACCGCCCTTTCCCAGGAAGCCTTGTTGAGTCTTGCCTCATGAATGCCAAAACGATCGTTGCGCCCGTTACCGCCGCGCCGCGCAGCCGACTGCGCCTGTCCCTCGACCGCTTCGGCCTGCCGCTGGTGTTTATCCTGCTGTGCGTGGCGATGGCGTTTTCCAGTGAATACTTCATGACCTGGCGCAACTGGATGGACATCCTGCGCCAGACCTCCATCAACGGCATCCTGGCCGTGGGCATGACCTATGTGATCCTGACCAAGGGTATCGACCTCTCGGTGGGCTCGATCCTCGCGTTTGCCGGGTTGTGCAGCGCGATGGTCGCGACCCAGGGCTATGGCCTGCTGGCGGCGGTCAGTGCGGGAATGTTCGCCGGCGCGATGCTCGGCGTGGTCAACGGCTTCATGGTCGCCAACCTGTCGATCCCGCCGTTCGTGGCCACCCTGGGCATGCTCAGCATCGCGCGCGGCATGACCTTCATTCTCAATGACGGCAGCCCCATCACCGACCTGCCCGACGCCTACCTGGCGCTGGGCATCGGCAAGATCGGCCCGATAGGCGTGCCGATCATCATCTTCGCGGTGGTCGCGCTGATCTTCTGGATGGTGCTGCGCTACACCACCTACGGCCGCTATGTGTACGCGGTGGGTGGCAATGAAAAGAGCGCACGCACCTCCGGTATCGGCGTGCGCAAGGTGATGTTCTCGGTGTACGTGGTCTCCGGCCTGCTCGCCGGACTGGCCGGCGTGGTGCTGTCGGCGCGTACCACCTCCGCCCTGCCCCAGGCCGGGGTTTCCTATGAGCTGGACGCGATTGCCGCCGTGGTGATCGGCGGCACCAGTTTGTCGGGCGGCACCGGCAGCATCGTCGGCACGCTGTTTGGCGCGCTGTTGATCGGCGTGATCAACAACGGCCTGAACCTGCTCGGCGTGTCCTCCTATTACCAGCAGGTCGCCAAGGGCCTGATCATCGTGTTCGCAGTGCTGATTGACGTGTGGCGCAAGAAAAAACGCTGAAGAACGACCAATAACAATAACTGGAGTTCGACTTATGAAACTGGGTATCACTTTGGCCGCTGCGGCGACCCTCACCCTGCTGGCCAGCAGTATCGCCCTGGCCGCCGATGGCAAGACCTACAAGATCGGCGCCGCCGTCTACGGCCTCAAGGGCCAGTTCATGCAGAACTGGGTCCGCGAGCTCAAGGAGCATCCTGCGGTCAAGGACGGCACCGTGCAATTGACCGTGTTCGACGGCAACTACGACGCACTGACCCAGAACAACCAGATCGAAAACATGGTGACCCAGCGCTACGACGCCATCCTGTTCGTGCCCATCGATACCAAGGCCGGCGTCGGCACGGTCAAGGCGGCCATGAGCAACGACGTGGTGGTCATCGCCTCCAACACGAAAGTTGCCGACGCCAACGTGCCGTATGTGGGTAACGACGATGTGGAGGGCGGCCGCCTGCAGGCCCAGGCCATGGTCGACAAGCTCAACGGCAAGGGCAATGTGGTGATCATCCAGGGCCCCATCGGCCAATCGGCACAGATCGACCGTGAAAAAGGCGAACTGGAAGTGCTGGGCAAACACCCGGACATCAAGATCATCGAGAAGAAAACCGCCAACTGGGACCGCGCCCAGGCACTGGCCCTGACTGAGGATTGGCTGAACGCTCATCCCAAGGGCATCAATGGCGTGATCGCACAGAACGACGACATGGCCCTCGGCGCGGTGCAGGCTCTGAAGTCCCATGGCCTCACGTCCAGGGACGTGCCCGTGACCTCCATCGACGGCATGCCGGATGCGATCCAGGCGGCGAAAAAAGATGAAGTCACCACCTTCCTCCAGGACGCCCAGGCCCAGTCTCAGGGCGCGTTGGACGTGGCGTTGCGCGCATTGGCCGGCAAGGACTACACGCCGCAGTCGGTGATCTGGGCACGCTATGCCAAGGACGTGAAATGGGGGGATGGCAGTGACAAGAACTACATCCTGCCGTGGGTGCCGGTGACCCATGCGAATGCCGATGCGCTGTACAAGCAGGTCAGCGGCGCCAAGTAGTCACTGACTTGAAATACGGTCAACGGTGGGAGGGGGCTTGCTCCCGAAAGCGGTGTAACAGTGATAGATCAGGTGACTGACACACTGCCATCGGGGGCAAGCCCCCTCCCACACTGGATCTGCATCGCTTTGAAAAGAGGAGTCACTCATGTCTGGTTTCTGGAACCAAGCCTTCGACCTCAGCGGCCGTTGCGCCGTGATCACTGGTGGCGCCGCCGGTATCGGCCTGGCCTGCGCCACCCTGCTGGCGGAGCGCGGCGCCCGGGTGGCCTTGCTCGACCGCGATCCGGCAGTGGTTGACGTTGCCGCCCGTCTCGGCGACGGGCACCTGGGCATTGCCGTCGACCTCGGTCGGGTCGACCGCATACAACCTACCATCGACCACGTATTCGAACACTTTCAACGTCTGGATTACCTGGTCAACAGTGCCGGCGTGGTGTTGCTGGACAAGGCCATCGAGGTCAGCGAAAGCGCCTGGGACACCACCCTGGATATCAACCTCAAGGCCAGCTTCTTCGTCGCCCAGGCCTGCGCCCGCCACATGCTGGCCCAGGGCAGCGGGCGTATCGTCAACCTCGCCTCCCAGGCCGCCGTCATCGGCCTGGACCGCCACGTTGCGTACTGCGCGAGCAAGGCGGCCATTGTCGGCATGACCAAGGTGCTCGCCATGGAGTGGGCACCGCAGATCAACGTCAATGCCATCTCCCCCACCATCGTCGAAACCGCGCTGGGCAAGAAAGCCTGGGCCGGCGAGGTGGGTGAGCGGGCCAAACGGCAAATCCCGGCAGGCCGCTTTGCCCAGCCCGAGGAAATCGCCGGACTGGCGCTGTACCTGCTCAGCGATGCCGCACAGATGATCACCGGCGCGAACATGGTGATCGACGGCGGCTACAGCATTCAATAATTCATCTTGATGTCGTGAGGTTTTGTCATGTCCACCGTTACCGAACGCAGCCCCGAACACCATGCCCCGGTCATTCCGAAAACCATGCAGGCCGTGGTGTGCCATGGCCCGGAAGACTATCGCCTGGAAACCGTCGACGTTCCCACACCGGGGCCGGATGAAATTCTCACCAAGGTCGAGCTGTGCGGCATCTGCATGGGCGACATCAAGACCTATCGCGGCGCGCCGTCGTTCTGGGGCGATGCCGAGCAACCGCGCTACGTGAAACCGCCGATGATTCCCGGGCATGAGTTCGTGTGCCGCGTAGTTGCCCTGGGCCCCGGCGCGGAAAAACGCGGCGTGGCGGTCGGTGACCGGGTGATTTCCGAGCAGATCGTGCCGTGCTGGGGCTGCCGGTTCTGTAACCACGGACAATACTGGATGTGCCAGAAGCACGACCTCTATGGTTTCCAGAACAATGTGCAGGGTGCCATGGCCCAGTACATGATCTTCACCAAGGAAGGCATCATCCATAAAGTGCCGGAATCCATCGCACCGGATGAAGCGATCCTGATCGAACCCCTGGCGTGCTCGCTGCACGCGGCAGAACGCGCCGATGTCGACCACGACGACATTGTGGTAGTCGCCGGCGCCGGCACCCTGGGCCTGGGCATCATCGGCGCGGTTCGGTTGCGCAACCCGAAAAAGCTCATCGTGCTGGACATGAAGCCCGAGCGCGCCGCCCTGGCCTTGCGCATGGGCGCCGACGAAGTGTGGAACCCGGGCGAGGTCGACGTGCTGGCGAACATCCGCGAGATCACCGATGGCTACGGCTGCGACATCTATATCGAAGCCACCGGGCACCACAAGGCGGTGAACCAGGGCCTGGCGATGCTGCGCAAATTGGGGCGTTTCGTTGAGTTCAGTGTGTTCAATGATGAAGCCACGGTGGACTGGTCGATCATCGGCGACCGCAAGGAACTCGACATTCTCGGCTCGCACCTGGGGCCGTACATGTACCCGCGCGCCATCGACTTTATCGGCAACCGCAAGATCGACATGCGCGATGTGGTGACCCATACATTTGCCCTGGCTGACTTCAAGGAAGCGTTTGCGGTGATGGAGCGCGGTGATAAATCGCTCAAAGTGGTACTGCAACCTTAAATTCGCGAGGGGCTTGCCCTGATTGTAGGAGCGAGCTTGCTCGCGAAAAACTCACAGGCACCGCGTTCATTCAGGAAGCACGCGTTATCGTTGACGTTTTTCGCGAGCAAGCTCGCTCCTACCAAAAAGCCTTGAATGAGTGGCCATTGGGGCTTGCCCCCTCCCACATTAGATGTGTGGTGAACCAATAAAAAAACAGGAACCCGCGTTATGAATCGAGTCATCAACGATCCGGACCAAGTGGTCGAAGACATGCTGCGCGGCATCCTGGTCGCGCACCCCGAGCTGCGTCAGTACGAAACCAACCCACGGGTCATCGTCAAGGCCAAGCCCTCGGCGCAGGGCCGGGTCGGGATCGTCACCGGCGGCGGCTCAGGCCATGAACCGGCCTTCCTCGGTTACGTCGGCCCGGGGCTGGTGGATGCGGTGGCGGTCGGCGAGATTTTTTCCTCGCCCACCGCCAAGAGTTTTTTCGACGCCTTGCGCGCCGCCGACCATGGCGCGGGCGTGGCCTGCCTGTACGGCAACTATGCGGGCGACAACATGAATGTGAAGCTGGCGATGAAAATGGCCGCCAGCAAAGACATGCGTGTCCGCACCGTGGTCGCCAATGACGACGTCGCCTCCGCCCCCCGGGCAGACATCGCCAAGCGGCGCGGCGTGGCCGGGGAAATCTTCATGTGGAAGATCGGCGGCGCCGCAGCGGCCCGGCATTACGACCTGGACGGGGTGATTCGCGTCGCGCAGAAAGCCGTCGACAACTGCCGCTCGATTGGCATCGGCCTCACGCCGTGCACCATCGCCGCCGTGGGCAAGCCGAACTTTCAGATCCCCGACGGCCAGATGGAGCTGGGTATCGGCCACCATGGCGAACCGGGCATCGAAGTGATTCCCATCGAGTCCGCTCAAGCCATGGCCGAACGCATGCTCGCCCCCATCCTCGAAGATCGCGATTTCAGCCAGGATGACAGCGTGGTGGTGCTGGTCTCAGGCCTCGGCGCCACGCCGGTGATGGAGCTGTACGTGTTCTACGCCGAGGTGCAACGCCAGCTCGAAGCCAAGGGCTTGAAGATTCACCGTTGCTATGTCGGCAACTACTTCACCTCCCTGGAAATGATGGGTGTGACCCTGACCCTGCTCGGCCTGGATGCCGAGTTGACAACACTGATCGACCAACCCTGCCGTTCCATCGGCATGACCCAGGCGGAGTGAACCATGAGCGAGCATTTTTCCACCCACGACGGCGGCGCCCTCGTCGCCGACCTGGTCAGCGTGATCGTGGCCAACCGTGAATACCTCAGCGAAATCGACGGCGCGATTGGCGACGGCGATCACGGCATCAACATGGCCAAAGGCTTCGCCCACTGCGGGCGGGCGCTCGAAGGTCGCCAACTGACCCTGGCCGAAGCCCTGGATGAATTGACCCTGAGCCTGATGGAAGGCATTGGCGGTTCGATGGGGCCGTTGTATGGCAGCCTGTTTATCGGCATGGCCGATGAGGTACGCGCCAGTGAAGACATCGACGCCGCCACCTTCGCCCGCCTGCTGCGCGGTGGCCTGACCTCGTTGCAGGACATCACTGAGGCAGGAGTGGGTGACAAGTGTCTGATGGACACGCTGATTCCGGCGGTGGAGGCCTTCGAGCGGGCGCATGCTGATGGAGCTTCGTTCAGCCATGCACTGCAAGCAATGAAAAGCGCTGCTTCGCAGGGGCGCGACTCGACCAGGGACCTGGTAGCGAAGATCGGCCGGGCCAGTCGTCTGGGTGAGCGTTCGCTGGGGGTCCTGGATGCGGGGGCCGTGTCGTGCTGCCTGATACTCACGCGACTGGCGGATTCCATCCAGGCCCGACTGAGCTGACCGGCAATGCGGGAGGGGCTCGCCTCTCCCGCAGGCCTGTCGGCTTGCCCGTCAGCGCATCGCCTCCTCCAGGCTGCTGATGAACACGGCACTGTCGATAATGCCGTCGTGGTCAGTCTCGATCATCACCGAACGCTCGATGCGCCCCTGGCCGATCACGCTCGCCATCTGCTGCTCGATCAGTGCCTTGAAGCGCCCTGCCCGGCTCATGGACGCCCACCAGCAACTGACTGGCGCCTTGATCGGCTTGAAGTCGGCCGCGACCATCCGTTCGCTCAACGCGCGGTCGACGTCCCAGGCAATCTGCGCTTCGTTGCCGTGCAGCAGTTGCTCCTTGATGGCCGTAAAGGTTTCGCCCAATGCCTGCTCAGCCCAGCTCACGAACCCTTGCCATTGACCCATTTCATCCTCGGCATCGCGCTGGCATTGCTCCCAGGCACGCTGTATCGCCTCGGCGAACTCAGGGAACATCACGCCCAATAACGCGGCGCGGCGCTCGTTGGCCGAAACCTCACGATCTTCCCCCACGTCCACCGCATCCCAGTAGGGCGTGACCCACTGCGGCGGCGCGGCGTCGATCCATCCCACACACTCCACCTCACGCCCCGCCTGCTCCAGGCCGTGCGCCACTTCCATCGCCAGGTTGCCGCCCAACGACCAACCTGCCAGGCGGAACGCCCCCTGGGGCTGGGCCATGAGCAATTGTGCGGTGTAATCCTCGACCATCACTTGCCACTGCGGCACTGCCGCGCCCTCCTCGGCCAATGCTCGGCACATCACCCCCAATACCGGGCGCTGCTCGCGCAGGGCCAGGGCAATCGCGGTGTAGCAATGCACCGAGCCAAAGCTTGGGTGGAACAGGAACAACGGCGTGCCTTCGGTCTGCTGGTTGAGCCTGACGATCAACGACGCTCGGTTATCGCCCTGCAAGCAGCGGACCTGCCCCGCCACGGTCGGGTTGAGCATCAGCTGGCTGACCGACAAGTTCACGCCGCTGACCTTGCGGATGCGCTCCTTGAGCATCAGTACCCGCAACGAATGGCCACCCAGTTCGAAGAAATTGTCGTGCAGCCCCACGCGTTCCACGTCGAGCACCTCGCTCCAGATCGCCGCGACCTGCTGCTCGATTTCGCTGCGGGGTGCCTGGTACTGCCCGGTGCCGTGGGCGTGCGGCTTGGGCAATGCCTTGCGATCCAGCTTGCCGTTCGGACTCAGCGGCATCTGCTCCACTACCACCCACTGCGCCGGCACCATATAGTCCGGCAACTGTGCGGCCAGGTGCGCAACCAGCGCGGCTTTCCAATCGTCCTGCGGCTGTTGCAGCACCAGGTAGCCCACCAGGTGGGTGCCGTCAACCGCGAGCACTGCCGCTTCACGGATGCTGCTGTGTTCCAGCAGGCGCGCTTCGATCTCACCCAGTTCGATGCGCAGCCCGCGCAGTTTGACCTGGTGGTCGATGCGCCCGGCGTATTCAATCACGCCATCGTCGCGATAACGTGCCAGGTCGCCGGTGCGATACAAGCGCGCGCCGCTGCCGAACGGATCGGTGACAAAGCGCTCGGCGGTCAGCGCGGGGCGACGGTGATAACCCCGCGCCAGCCCGATCCCGCCCAGATACAACTCACCCAACACGCCGACCGGCGCCGGTTCCAGGTTGGCGTCCAGCACATAGCACGTAAGGTTGGCGATCGGCCGGCCAATCGGCACGGCGTCGCGGCCTTCTTCGACGCAGGTCCAGTGGGTCACGTCGATAGCCGCTTCGGTCGGGCCATACAAGTTGTACAACCCGGCGCCGGGCAGCTTGGCGAAGACCTGCTGCTGGGCGTCGGCGGGCAGCGCTTCGCCGCTGCAGACAATGCGTTGCAGGCTCTGGCACGAGGCCACATCTGCGTCTTGCAGGAAGGCTTGCAGCATGGACGGCACAAAATGCAGCGTGGTGATGCGTTGCGCGTTGATCAGGCTGACCAGCCGCGCCGGGTCACGATGGTCGCCCGGAGCGGCCACCACCAAGCGTGCGCCGGTCATCAATGGCCAGAAGAACTCCCACACCGACACGTCAAAGCTGAACGGCGTTTTCTGCAGCACGCTGTCACGGGCCTCGAGGCCATACGCCTGCTGCATCCAGCACAGCCGGTTGGTCAGCGCACGATGGCGGTTGCCGGCGCCCTTGGGCTGGCCGGTGGAGCCGGAGGTGTAGATCACATAGGCGAGGTTTTCGCCCTGCACGGCGACGTTCGGGTTGTGGGCGCTGAAGGCGTCCGGCGAGGCGTCGCCGCTTTGCAGCACCAGGCATTGCACGCCGGCTGGCACCGGCAGTTGCGCCTGCAGGTGGGCCTGGGTCAACAACAATTGCACAGCGCTGTCCTGCAGCATGTAGGCCAGTCGCTCACGCGGGTATTCCGGGTCCAGCGGCACATAGGCACCGCCCGCCTTGAGCACCGCCAACAAGCCCACGACCATTTCGATCGAGCGCTCCAGCGCCAGCCCCACCAGTACGTCCGGGCC
The DNA here is from genome assembly GCF_005233615.1 of Pseudomonas sp. CFBP13528. NCBI lineage: Bacteria > Pseudomonadati > Pseudomonadota > Gammaproteobacteria > Pseudomonadales > Pseudomonadaceae > Pseudomonas > Pseudomonas sp. CFBP13528. The sequence continues at coordinate 52,211 of NZ_QGAJ01000012.1, read as the reverse complement.
GACGCCGGCAGCGATCAGGCGATGGGCCAGGCGGTTGGCCCGGGCGTTCAATTCGGCGTAGCTCAAGGTGTGCCCGGCAAACATCAGCGCCGGGGCCTGCGGCGTGCGCTGCACCTGCGCCTCGATCAACTGATGCACCGCTTGATCCAGCGGATATTCCACGGCAGTGGCGTTCCATGTCTGCACCAGCGTCGCGCGCTCGGCGGCGGCCAGGCTTGGCAATGCGCCGAGGCATTGGGCAGCATCGTCTGCCAATGCCATGAGTAAGTGCTGGAAGTGCTCGGCCAGGCGCTGGATGTGCGCTGCGCTGAAGGCCTCGCGGTCGTAGTTGAACTCCACGCCCAGGCTGTCGCCTATCGCCAGCAGGACCGTCAATGGGTAGTGGGTCTGCTCCAGGCTTTGCACCGCGCCAAAGCGCAGCCCCGACGGCGCGCCTTGCTCCAGGGCCTCGGACACCGGGTAGTTTTCGAAGACCAGGATACTGTCGAACAGTGCTTCGCCGCCCAGCCCGGCCCAGCGCTGGATCTCGAACAACGGCGTGTGTTCCTGCTCACGCAAGCTCAGGTTCTGCTGCTGGACCTGCTGCAGCCACTGACTGACCGACATCTGTGCATCCGGGGTCGCCACCACCGGCAAGGTGTTGATGAACAGGCCGACCTGCTGTTCAATCCCGCGCAATTGCGCCGGGCGCCCTGCCACCGTGGCACCGAACGCCACGGTGGCGTGCCCGGTATGGTGCTGCAGCAGCAACAGCCAGGCGCTTTGCACCAAGGTGTTGAGGGTGACTTTGTTGCGCTGGGCGAACGCTTTGAGGCGCTCGGTCTGCGGCGCGTCAAGACTCAGGCGATGCTCACCGTTAACCGCCAGGGCCGTGTCGTCCTGGACCTGTGCGCCACGCGCCAGGCGCGTGGGTTCCTGCAAGTTGATCAGCTGGTCTTTCCAGAACGCCTGGCTGAGTGCCTTGTCCTGGGCGTGCAGCCACGCGATGTAATCGCGATAACGCCCGGTCGGCGCCGGCAACGGTTCGCCTGCATAGTGTTGCAGGACTTCGCCAAACAACTGCGAACCACTCCAGCCGTCCATCAGGATATGGTGATTGGTGTAGATCACGTGATGGCTCGACGCACCGGTGCGCACCACCGTCAGGCTCAACAGCGGCGCCTGTTCCAGCACAAAGCCCTGGGCTCGTGTCGATTCGGCCAGGCTGTCGAGGCGTTGGATGGCATCGCTGCGGGCCTGCCAATCCAGCTCGACAAACGGCAGGCGCACCTGCTTGTAGACCACCTGCAAGGGCTGCTCCAGCTCGGCCTGCCAGACAAAACCGCTGCGCAGGATCTCGTGACGCTCGACCGCCGCCTGCCACGCCTGGTGGAAGCGCGGTACATCCAGGCCGTGCACGTCAATGCGCATCTGGTTGATGTAGTCACCCGAGCCTTCGCCATACAGCGACTGGAACAGCATGCCCTGCTGCATGGGCGACAGCGGATACAGGTCTTCGACCTCGGCGGCGTCCAGCGCCAGGTCATCAAGCTGCTGCTGGGTCAGGTTCGCCAGGGGGAAGTCGGAGGGCGTCACGCCCCGGTTGGCGGGTTCACAGCAATGGTCGATCAGCGCCTTGAGTTCCTCGGCGTACTCATCGGCCAGTTGCTGGACAGTCGCTTGCGCGAACATCGCCTGGCTGAAACTCCAATTGAGCTTCAGCTCGCCGCCATACACCTGGCCGTTGATTTCCAGCCAGTTACCCAAGGGCGCCTCCGGGCTTTGCTCGGCACCGCTGGCGTCGCCGGAAGGCGCAAACAGCCCTGGCTGCTCGGCGCTGTCGAAGCTGGCGTCGAACTGCCCCAGGTAGTTGAACGTGATGCGCGGGCGTGGCAACGCGGCCAATGCCTGTTGGGCCTCGGCATCGCCCAGGTAACGCAATGCGCCAAAGCCCAGGCCTTTGTCGGGGACGGCGCGCAGTTGTTCCTTGATCTGTTTGAGGGAGCCGGCCAGGGTGACGGCCGGCAGCAATTTCAACGGGTAAAGGCTGGTGAACCAACCGACGGTGCGGGTCAGGTCGATCTCGTCGAACAGGTCTTCGCGGCCGTGGCCTTCGAGCCTGATCAACATCGCCTCGTCACCGGTCCAGCGCGTGATCACACGGGCCAGGGCGGTCAGCAACAGGTCATTGATCTGGGTGCGATAGGCACTCGGCGCGTCCTGCAGCAAGCGACGGGTGTAGACCGGGTCCAGATGCGTACTCACACTCAGCGCCAGGTGGTTGCTCAGGCTGGCCTGCGGGTCAGCGCCGGGCAAGCCGGATGGACTGTCGTGCAGTTGCGCCTGCCACCAGGCCAGTTCGTGTTGCAGGGCCTCACTGCGTGCATACGTCTGCAGGCGTTCAGCCCAGGCGCGGGTGGCGCTGGTCTTGGCCGGCAGTTGCACGGCGGCGCCCTGGGCCAGTTGCTGGTAGGTGCTCTGCAGGTCTTCGAGCAGGATGCGCCAGGACACGCCGTCGACCACCAGGTGATGGATGACCAGCAACAAACGCTGCGACCCGTCGGCCAGTTGCGCCAGCACTGCGCGCAACAAGGGCCCCGCATTCAGGTCGAGGCTGCGCTGGGCTTCTTCGCCCAGGGCTTCAAGTTCCTCGACCGTATTCAAGGTGGTCTGCCACAGCACCTGGTCGGCCTGGTGCAGGTGCGGCCCACGGTAGGCCGCGCTCCAACCCGCCGCCCCCTGCACAAATGTGCTGCGCAAGGCATCGTGGTGCACGATCAGCGCTTCAAGTGCGGCCACCAGCAACGGCACCAGTAATGGCTCGTGCGGTTGCAACACCACCGATTGGTTCCAGTGGTGGCGCTGGGGGATGTCATCGGCAAAGAACGCCTGTTGCACCGGCAACAGCAGCAGCTCGCCGCTCAGTGCCGACTGATCCAGCAGCACCGCGCCCTCGCCTTCCCGGGCGACGGCCGCCAGGCTCTGCACAGTCTGGTGCTGGAACAAGTCCTTGGGCGAAAACCGCACGCCGACCTGACGCGCGCGGCTGACCACCTGGATCGACATGATCGAGTCGCCGCCCAGCTCAAAGAAGTTGTCATGCAAGCCCACTTGCGGCAGGCGCAGCACGTCGGACCAGATCGCGGCGATCTTGCGCTCCAGTTCGCTGTGCGGCGCCACATACACCTGCTGCATCAGGCTCACATCCGGCAACGGCAGGCCCTTGCGGTCGAGCTTGCCGTTGGGGGTCAGCGGCATGCGTTCGAGGAACATCAGGTGCGTGGGCACCATGTAGTCCGGCAAACGGGTTTTCAGGGCGCGGCGCAGGGTTTCGCGGCCGTTGGCCTGGGCGACGCCATCGTCGAGCAGGGCCGGGTCAAGCGGCACCACGTAGGCCACCAACTGCTTGCCGGTCGGGCCTTCCTGGGCCACCACCACGGTTTCGCCGACGCTGTCCTGTTCACGCAGGCGCGCTTCGATTTCGCCCAGCTCGATACGGAAGCCACGGATCTTGACCTGATGGTCAACGCGCCCCAGGTAATCCACCACGCCGTCCGGACGCCCACGGGTCAGGTCGCCGCTGCGATACACGCGGCTGCCGGGTTTGCCGAACGGGTCCGGCACAAAGCGTTCGGCAGTCAACGCCGGACGCTCCAGGTAACCCCGCGCCACGCCCTCGCCACCCAGGTACAACTCGCCGGCCACGCCGATGGGTTGCAGGTTGAGTTGCGCGTCCAGCACGTAGCCGCTACGGTTGCCGAGCAAGGTGCCGATGGGCGCGTAGACGGCGCCGCACGGGTCGCCTTTGCGCGCCTTCCACAGCAGCGGCGTGACCACGGTTTCCGTCGGGCCGTAACCGTTGAACAGGTAGGTCGGTTTCAGCGCGCGCCAGGCCAGGTCATAGCTGGCCTGCGCCACGGCATCCCCGCCAAAGCAATACACGCGCACCGCTGGAGGGTTGCCGTCGCGTTCGGCGTGTTCGGCCAGTTGCTGCAGGTACACCGGCGGGAACACCGCCATGGTCACGTTGTGCCGGTGCATCTGTTCATAGGTGTATTCGGGCAGCCACAGGCTGTCGTCACGGATCAGTACGCTGGCGCCATTGATCAACGGGTGCATCCAGCCTTCGTGGGAACCGTCGAAGGCGAACGACATGAAGTGCAGTTCGCAATCGGCCGGGCGGGTTTCATAGCGCTCGCCGGTGGCGATGATGTGCGCCACCAGTGGCCCGTGGGACACCGCCACGCCCTTGGGCATGCCGGTGGAACCGGAGGTGTAGATCACGTAGGCGAGGTTGTTGCCGTCGAGGGCGACGTTCGGCGCCGTGTAGTTGTCATCGGACCAGTCCTGTAGCTGATCCACTGCCAGGGCTTGCAGGCCTTGCGGAATCGGCAGGCGCTGTTGCACCGTCGAGTGGGTCAGCAGCAACCGCGAGCGGCTGTCCTGCATCATGTACAGCAGGCGATCACGCGGGTATTCGATGTCCAGCGGCACGTACACGCCACCGGCCTTCAGCACCGCGAGGAACGCCACCATGATCTCGGCACTGCGCGGCATGGCAATCGCCACGCGCACTTCCGGGCCGACGCCACGGGCGATCAGCGCGTGGGCCAGGCGGTTGGCCTGGCGATCCAGCTGGCCGTAAGTGAGTTGCTCGTCGGCGAACTTTACCGCCACCGCATCCGGGGTTTCCCGGGCGCGGTCGGCGACCAACTCATGCACCAGCCGCTGGGACGGGTAGCCGGCATCGGCGCAGTTCCACAGCTGCAGGATGTGCTGCTGCTCGGCAGCGTCCAGCAGGTTCAACTGGCCGAGCGGTTGCCGAGGGTTGGCGACCATGCCCTGCAACAGGTTCTGCCAGTGGCGCGCCATGCGTTGCACGGTGTCGGCTTCGAACAGGTCCTGGGCATAACCCAGGGTGGCCCAGATACCTTCGGTGGACTCCTGGATGTCCAGGTCCAGGTCGAAATGCGCGGTCTTGCTTTGCCATTCCAGCCCTTGGACCAGAAGGTGCGGCAGGTGCTGCTGGACCTGGGCCTGGCCGACGTCGGTCTGGTGGTTGAACATCACCTGGAACAACGGGTTGTGGCTCAGGCTGCGTTGCGGTTGCAGGGCTTCCACCAACTGTTCGAACGGCAGGTCCTGATGGGCCTGAGCCTCGAGCGCGCGTTGCCTCGTTTGTTGCAGCAACTGCTCGACGCTCATCTGGCCATGCAGGTCCGCCTTGAGCACCTGGGTATTGACGAAGAAGCCGATCAACCGCTCGGTTTCGCTGCGGTTGCGGTTGGCAATGGGCACGCCGACGCGGATTTCTTCCTGGCCGCTGTAGCGATGCAGCAGGGTCTGGAACGACGCCAGCAGCAACATGAACAGGGTCACGCCCTGTTGCCGGGCCAGGGCCTTGAGCTGTTGGCTCAGTTCGGGGTCGAGCTCGAAGGCCAGGCGTGCGCCGCGATGGCTTTGCACGGCAGGACGCGGGTGGTCGAACGGCAACTCCAGCACACTTTGCTCGCCACCGAGCATTTCGCGCCAGTACGCCAGCTGACGGGCCTTCTCACCCGCTTCCATCCAATTGCGCTGCCACACGGCATAGTCGGCGTACTGGATCGGCAACGCCGGCAGTTGCACTTCCTCGCCCTGGCTGTAGCCCGCATAGAGCTGCACCAGTTCTTCGACCATCACCTGCATCGACCAGCCATCGGAGACGATGTGGTGCTGCACCAGCACCAGCACATGCTCGTCCTCAGCCAGGCGCAGCAGCGACACACGCAGCAACGGGCCGTGTTCCAGGTTGAACGGCTGCGCGATCTGCGCCTCGACCTGCGCCTGGAGTTCAGCTTCGTCGACATCGGCGTGGGCGATCTGCAGCGATACCGACGGCGCGATCACTTGCACTGCACGTGCATGCTCCTGGCGCAGGCAGGTGCGCAGGCTTTCATGCCGGGCCAGCAACGCATCGAAACTGCGCTGCAACGCGTCCAGGTCCAGTTGCCCTTTCAAGCGCAACGCACTGGGGATGTGGTAGGCGGCGCTGTGCGGCTCCAATTGCCAGAGAAACCACTGGCGCTCCTGGGCATAGGACAGCGCCAAGGCCTGCTCGCGCCCGACCGGCAGCAACGGCGGTGCGCTGGGCGCCAGGCTGTCCTGGGCCTGCATCGCCGCGACAAATGCATCCAGCCGCGGGTGTTCGAACAACGCCTTGAGCGGCACCTCGCGCTGCAGCGTCTGGCGAATGCGCGACACCACTTGCATCGCCAGCAGCGAATGCCCGCCCAGTTCAAAGAAGTGCTGGTTCAAACCGACGTTGTCGGCGCCGAGAATATCGGCCCAGATCGCGGCGATCTGCTGTTGCAACGCAGTCACCGGTGCCTGCCAGTCCTGATGTACCGTGCTGGCGTCCGGTTTGGGCAGTGCCTGGCGGTCCAGCTTGCCGTTGGGGTTGAGCGGCATGCGCTCGAGGAAGATCAGGTGCGCCGGCACCATGTAGTCCGGCAGCTGTTCGCGCAGGGTGCTCATCAACCGTTCGGCTTCACTCGACGGTTGCGCGGGCACCAGGTAGGCCAGCAGCTGGTTGTCGACAGCCAGCACCAGCGCTTCACGCACGCCATCCTGGGCCAGCAGCACGGTTTCGATCTCGCCCAGTTCGATGCGGAAACCGCGCACCTTCACTTGATGGTCGACCCGGCCGACATACTCCACCACCCCATCGGCGCGATAACGCGCCAGGTCGCCGCTGCGATAAAGCCGCTCGCCGCAGGCACTGAACGGGTTGGCGACAAAGCGCTCGGCGGTCAGGCTCGGGCGCCGCAGATAAGCGCTGGCCAGGCCGCTGGCGCTGGCGATGTAGAGTTCGCCCACGGCACCGGCGGGTAGCAGGTTCAGGTCGCGATCCAGCACATACAACCCACGTCCGGGCAGCGCGCGGCCGATGGGGCTGGCGGTGACGCCGCTGATCACGTCGGGGTCCGTGCAGTCCAGCACGCTGGAGACCACGGTGGCCTCGGTCGGCCCGTAGGTATTGAGCAGCCGCACATGGCCCAGGCCGGCCCGTTGCCACGACAACGGACCGTCGAGGGGCATGGCTTCGCCGCCAATATGCATCTGGCGCAAAGCCCCGTAAGGCCGTGCGCCCGCCGCCAGGCAATCCTGCAAAAACAGCTTCCAGTAGGCGGTCGGCAAGTCGGCCAGGGTGATGCCCTGCTCGATGATCTGCCGATACAGCTCGGCACCGTCCCACAGTTGCGGGCCACGCAGCACCACCGTGGCACCGAGGGTCAGGGCCGGGTACAACTGCTCGACGAAGCCGTCAAAATTCAGGGTGGCGAACTGCAGTACCCGGTCTTGCGCGACCAGTTGCGAATAGTCGGCGGCAATCCCGGCGAACTCACTCAGCGCACCATGGCTGATGGCAACGCCCTTGGGTTTGCCGGTGGAGCCCGAGGTGTAGATCACATAGGCCAGGCTGTGCGGTTCGAAAACCGCTGGTGGATTGTGTTCATCACACACCGCCAACTGCGCCTGGGCGAGGTCGATTTCCACGGCTGCCACGTGCGCCGGCAATGGCAGGCGATCGCGCAGGTGCGACTGGGTCAGCACCAGGCGCACATCGCTGTCCTCGAGCATGTGCACCAGACGCTCGCGAGGGTACTCCGGGTCCAACGGCACATAGGCCGCGCCGGTCTTGAGCACCGCCAGCAAGCTGACCACCATGGCAAAGGAGCGCTCCACGGCGATCCCGACCAAGGCTTGCGGGCCGATGCCTCGGGCGATCAGGTAGTGCGCCAGGCGGTTGGCCTGGCGGTTCAGTTCACCGTAGCTGAGGGCCTGATCGTCCAGGGCCAGCGCCTGGCGTTCGGGCTGCGCGGCGGCCTGGTCTTCGAACAGTCGGTGCACGCCGTGCAATTGACGGGCGCAGGCCGGGGCGTTCCAGTCCTGGAGCATGCGTTGCTGCTCGGCGGCATCCAGCAGCGAAAGCTCGGCCAGACGGCTGCGCGGGGCGCTGACGACCGCCTGCAGCAACTGCTGCCAGTGCTGCGCCAGGCGTTCGATGGTCGCTGCGTCGAACAAATCGGTGGCGTAGTTCAACGCCGCCCAAAGCCCTTCGGCCGACTCGTGGGTATCCAGGCTCAGGTCGAAATGCGTGGTCTGGCTGTCCCAATCCAGCTCCACCACGCGCAGGCCCGGCAATTGCTGGCCGTCGCGCCCGCCCTGGGCATCGGTCTGATGGTTGAACATCACTTGGAACAACGGGTTGTGGCTCAGGCTGCGTTCAGGCGAAAGCGCCATCACCAGTTGCTCGAACGGCAGGTCCTGGTGGGCCTGGGCTTCCAGGGCGCGGCGCTTGGTCTGTTGCAGCAACTCGACAAAGCTCATCTGCCCGTCCAGGTCAGCCTTGAGCACTTGGGTGTTGACGAAAAACCCGATCAGCCCCTCGGTTTCGACGCGGTTGCGGTTGGCAATCGGCACGCCGATGCGGATATCCGATTGCCCGCTGTAGCGGTACAACAAGGTCTGGAAGGACGCGAGCAGCAGCATGAACGCGGTGACGCCCTCTTGTTGCGCCAGGCGCTTGAGGCCGGCGACCAGTTCGGGCTGCAGGTGCACCTGCAAGCTCGCGCCGCGATGACTTTGCTGCGCCGGGCGCGGACGGTCCAGCGGCAGTTCCAGCACCGGCTGTTCACCGCCCAGCAGCGCCTGCCAATAGGCCAGTTGCCGCGCCCGCTCCCCCGCTTCCATCCAGCCGCGCTGCCACAGGGCGTAGTCGGCGTACTGGATCGGCAACTGCGGCAGTTGCAGGTCCTGGCCCTGGCTGCCGGCGGCATACAGCTGCACCAGTTCCTGAACCATCACCTGCATTGACCAGCCGTCGGAGACGATGTGGTGCTGCACCATCACCAGCACATGGTCATCTTCAGCCAGTTGCAGCAAGGTCACGCGCAGCAGCGGCGCCTGGTGCAAATCGAACGGCTGCGCCACCTCCGCTTCCACTCGCGCCATCAACTGCGCTTCATCGATCTGCGCCCGCTGAATCTCGACCCGTGCCTGGGGCAGCACAGCCTGCCACAAGTGCTCGCCCTCCTCGACCAGATGGGTGCGCAAACTCTCGTGACGGGCCAGCAGGCTGTCGAAGCTGCGCTGCAATGCCGCCAGGTCCAAGCGCCCGTGCAAACGCAAGGCGCCGGGGATGTGGTAAGTGGCGCTGCCGGGGTCCAGTTGCCAGAGAAACCACTGGCGCTCCTGGGCGTAGGACAGCGGCAGGCGTTGGCCGTCCTCACGGATTGAAGCAATCGGCAGTTGAGCGAAACTCATGCCCCGGCTTTGCAGACGCTGATAAAACTGCTGGCGCTGTTCCAGAGGCAAGCGAAGAAAGCGCGACACCAGGTCGATGTTAGGGTTGGAAAGCATGGTTCAAATCGCCTCTAGTTCGCTCAAAAAGTCACGAAGATCATCAAAATCTTCCACGCTGCCGGCGCGGAAAGTGGCTGCGGCCTGCACGTAGGCACGCAGTGATTCGGTCTGGAACAGTTCCATCAGCGGTACGTCCAGGCCCAGCTCGGCCTGCACCCGCGAGGTGATCTGGATGGCCAGCAGGGAATGCCCGCCCACTTCGAAGAAGTTGTCGTTCAGGCCCACTTGCGCCAGGTGCAGCACGTCGGCCCAGATCGCGGCGATCTGCTGCTCCAGTTCGGTTTGCGGCGCCACGTACTGCTGCTGCATCTGGCTGGCATCCGGCAACGGCAGGCCCTTGCGGTCGAGCTTGCCGTTGGGGGTCAGCGGCATGTGCGCGAGGAACACGAAATGCGCCGGCACCATGTAGTCCGGCAGGCCGCTTTTCAGGGCGCGACGCAGGGTGTCACGGAATTCGGCCTGGTCGGCCAGGGTCGCATCGGCCGGCACCACGTAGGCCACCAACTGCTTGCCGGTCGGGCCTTCCTGGGCCACCACCACGGTTTCGCCGACGCTGTCCTGTTCACGCAGGCGCGCTTCGATTTCGCCCAGCTCGATACGGAAGCCACGGATTTTCACTTGATGGTCGACGCGCCCCAGGTAATCCACCACACCATCCGGACGCCCACGGGTCAGGTCGCCGCTGCGATACAGGCGGCTGCCGGGTTTGCCGAACGGGTCCGGCACAAAGCGTTCGGCGGTCAACGCCGGACGCTCCAGGTAACCCCGCGCCACGCCCTCGCCGCCCAGGTACAACTCGCCGGCCACGCCGATGGGTTGCAGGTTGAGCTGCGCGTCCAGCACATAGCCGCTGCGGTTGCCGAGCAAGGTGCCGATGGGCGCGTAGACGGCGCCGCACGGGTCGCCTTTGCGCGCCTTCCACAGCAACGGTGTGACCACGGTTTCCGTCGGGCCGTAGCCGTTGAACAGGTAGGTCGGTTTCAGCGCACGCCAGGCCAGGTCATAGCTGGCCTGGGCCACCGCATCACCGCCGAAGCAGTACACGCGCACCGCCGGAGGGTTGCCGTCGCGCTCGGCGTGTTCGGCCAGTTGTTGCAGGTACACCGGCGGGAACACCGCCATGGTCACGTTGTGGCGGTGCATTTGCTCATAGGTGTATTCGGGCAGCCACAGGCTGTCGTCACGGATCAGTACGCTGGCGCCGTTTATCAACGGGTGCATCCAGCCTTCGTGAGCNGTTTCATAGCGCTCGCCGGTGGCGATGATGTGCGCCACCAGTGGCCCGTGGGACACCGCCACGCCCTTGGGCATGCCGGTGGAACCGGAGGTGTAGATCACGTAGGCGAGGTTGTCACCGTCCAGCGCGACGTTCGGCGCGCTGTTGCTCAAGTGCGCCCATTGCTCGGTACGATCAATGGCCAGGGTCTCCAGCCCATCGGGAACCGGCAGTTGCGCCAGGGCGCGGGTATGGCTGAGCAGCAGTTGCGCTCGGCTGTCCTGCATCATGTACAGCAGGCGATCACGCGGGTATTCAATGTCCAGCGGCACGTACACGCCACCGGCCTTCAGCACCGCGAGGAACGCCACCATGATCTCGGCACTGCGCGGCATGGCAATCGCCACGCGCACTTCCGGGCCGACGCCACGGGCAATCAGTGCGTGGGCCAGGCGGTTGGCCTGGGTGTCGAGCTCAGCGTAACTGAGGGTTTGCGCATCGAACTTCACCGCCACCGCATCCGGAGTCTCCCGGGCACGGTCGGCGACCAACTCATGCACCAGCCGTTGGGACGGGTAGCCGGCATCGGTACAGTTCCACAGTTGCAGGATGTGCTGCTGCTCGTCCTGATCCAACACGCGCAACTGGCCGATGGCTTGAGTCTGATCGGCCACCATCGCCTGCAACAGGTTCTGCCAATGCCCGGCCATGCGCGCGATGGTGGCGGGCGCAAACAGGTCGGTGGCATAGCTCAGGGAGGCATGCAGCGCCGTCGGGCTTTCCTCCACGTCCAGCGCCAGGTCGAACTGGGCCACGCCGTCATCCCAGCCCAGGACCTCGATGTGCAGGTCGGTCAGTTGCTGCAACTGACGCTCGGCGGACGTTACGCGGTGGTTGAACAGCACCTGGAACAACGGGCTCAGGCTGAGGCTGCGTTCCGGATGCAGCGCTTGCACCAACTGTTCGAACGGCAGGTCCTGATGGGCCTGGGCGTCCAGGGAGCGCTGGCGCACCTGGCGCAGCAGTTGCTCGACGCTCATCTGCCCGTGAAGGTCGGCCTTGAGCACTTGGGTGTTGACGAAGAAACCAATCAGACCCTCGGTTTCCAGGCGGTTGCGGTTGGCAACCGGCACGCCGACGCGCACGTCTTCCTGGCCACTGTAGCGATGCAACAGCGCCTGGTAGGACGCCAACAACACCATCGGCAAGGTGACGCCGGCGTTGCGGGCCAGGGTGCGCAGGCCTTCCAGCAGACCTGGCGCCAAGTCGATGCCCAGGCGCGCACCGCGATGGCTTGGCAACGCCGGGCGCGGGAAGTCGAACGGCAGCTCCAGCACCGGCTGCTCGCCGCCCAACTGTTCACGCCAATAGGCCAGTTGACGCGTTTGCTCGCCGGCCTCCATCCAGTTGCGCTGCCATACGGCATAGTCGGCGTACTGGATCGGCAACGCCGGCAGATCGGGGGTGTGACCCTGGCTGAACGCGGCGTACAGCTGCACCAGTTCTTCGACCATCAATTGCATCGACCAGCCATCGGAGACGATGTGGTGCTGCACCAGCACCAGCACGTGGTCGTCCTCGGCCAGGCGCAACAACGTGACCCGCAACAGCGGCCCGCGCAGTAAATCGAAGGGGCGTGCGACCTCGGCGGCGACGGTGGCCTTGAGGTCGGCATACTCGCAGGCGCCCCGGTCGATCTCGATCCGGCCGACCGCTTCGATGACCTGCACCGCGCCCGTGGCCTCCTGGCGCAGGTGAGTGCGCAGGCTTTCATGGCGGGCCAACAAGGTGTCGAAACTGCGCTGCAGTGCGACCTGGTCCAGTGGGCCGTGTAAACGCAAGGCACTGGGGATGTGGTAAGCGGCGCTGTGCGGGTCCAGTTGCCAGAGGAACCATTGACGCTCCTGGGCATAGGACAACGGCAAGGGGTGCGTACGGTCAGCCTTGAGCAGCGCCGGTGCGGTGCTGCCCTCCTCGCCCAGAGCGCGCACAAAATCGCCGAGCAAGGGCTGCTCGAACAGGGTCTTGAGCGCGACTTCCAGCGCCAGCGCCTGACGCACCCGCGACACCACCCGCGTGGCCAGCAGGGAGTGCCCACCCAGCTCGAAGAAATGATCGTCGAGGCCGACCTGCGGCACCTCCAGCACCTCGGCCCAGATCGCCGCGACCTGTTGTTCGCGCGCGGTCACGGGCGCCAGATGCCCCTCGTGCAACTGCCCGGCATCGACCTTGGGCAAGGCCTTGCGGTCAAGCTTGCCGTTGGGAGTCAGCGGCAGGCGCTCGAGGACCAGCAAGTGCGACGGCACCATGTAATCCGGCAGCCGCTCGCGCAGCGCGGCTTTGCAGGCCTGTGAATCCACCGTCGTGGTGGTCACCAGGTAGGCGATCAAGCGGTCGTTGTCCGCCAGCACCACGGCTTCACGCACACCTGCGTACTCACGCAGGCAGGCTTCGATTTCACCCAGCTCGATACGGAAGCCGCGCACCTTGACCTGATGGTCGACGCGGCCGATGTACTCGACCACGCCGTCTGCGCGGTAACGCGCCAGGTCGCCGGTGCGGTACAGGCGTGCGCCAGGCGCGCCAAACGGGTCCGGTACAAAACGCTCGGCGGTGAGCGCCGGCCGCGCGTGATAACCACGCGCCAGGCCGACCCCGCCGATCAGCAGCTCGCCGGCCGCGCCCTGCGGGCAGGGGGTAAGCCCGGCATTGAGGATGAACAGCGAGGTATTGGCGATGGGCCGTCCGACAAAAGGCTGCGCCTCGTGCAAGCGATGGGCCGCCGACCAGATGGTGGTTTCCGTCGGCCCGTAGAGGTTCCACACCGGGCCTTGCAGATCGAGCAGGCGCTGGGCCAGGTCAGCCGGCAGCGCTTCGCCGCCGCACAGGCACTGGATACCGCGCAGCAGGTGCGCACGCGGGCTGTCGAGCAGCATGCGCCAGGTCGACGGCGTGGCCTGCAGCACGCTGGCCGCCTGGCCGTGGGCGAGGTCGAGGATGGCTTCCGGGTCGGAGGCCATGGCCTGCTCGCTCAACAGCACCGTCGCGCCGACACTCAGCGGCACATAAAGCTCCAGGGCGAAGATGTCGAATGAGAACGTGGTCAACGACAACAGGCGCGCATCGCCGCCAATGGACAAGGTATCGGCCATGCCGCAGGTAAAGCTGCACAACGCCTGGTGCCGCACCATCACGCCTTTGGGCGTGCCGGTGGAGCCGGAGGTGTAGATGACGTAGGCCAGGTGCTGCGGCGTAATGTCTACCTGCGGATTGTGTGCGTCACCGTCGCAGTCGTCGGTCAGCAACACCTGCAGGTCTTGGGGCTGCAGGAGACGATCGCGCAGATGCGCCTGGGTCAGCAGCACCCGGGCATCGCTGTCTTCGAGCATGAACGCCAGGCGGTCCGCCGGGAACTGCGGATCAAGCGGCACATAGGCGCCGCCGGCCTTGAGGGTCGCCAGCAGGCCGACCACCATGTCCAGGGAGCGCTCCACATGCACCGCCACCAGCACATCGGGGCCGACGCCCGCCGCGATCAACCGGTGCGCCAGGCGATTGGCCCGGCGGTTGAGTTCGGCGTAGCTCAGGCTGACGTCATTGAAGCGCAGTGCGATGGCATCCGGGCGGGCGAGCGCTTGCGCCTCGAACACCTGGTGCACGCACTGTTCGCGCGGGTAATCGGCTGGCGTGTGGTTCCACGCCTCCACCATCTGCTGCCACTGCGGCGCACTGAGCATCGCCAGCTCGTCGAGCGCCTGTGACTCATCGCGCACCACGGCGCGCAGCAGGTTATGCCAATGCCCGGCCAGGCGTTCCACGGTCGCCGGCTCGAACAGGTCGGTGGCGTACGTCAGCGACGCCCACAGGCCATCTTCGGACTCTTCGGTTTCCAGGTTCAGGTCGAACTGAGTGGTGTGGGCGGCCCAATCCAGCGCCTGCAATGCCAGGCCCTGCACGTGCACGGGGCCAGCGCGCAGGCTGTCCTGATGGTTGAACATCACCTGGAACAGCGGGTTATGGCTCAGGCTGCGCTCGGGCTGCAAGGCTTCCACCAGTTGCTCGAATGGCAAGTCCTGATGCGCCTGGGCCTCGAGGGCGCGCTGCTTGACCTGGGCCAGCAACTGCGCAAAGGGCATTTGCCCGTGCAGCTCGGCCTGCATGACCTGGGTATTGACGAAGAAACCCACCAGCCGTTCGGTTTCCAGGCGCGTGCGGTTGGCGATCGGCACGCCGACACGGATCTCGGACTGACCGCTGTAGCGATGCAGCAAGGTCTGGAACGAGGCCAGCAACAGCATGAACAAGGTCACGTCCTGACGCTGGGCCAACGCCTTGAGTTCGGCCACCAGCGGGCTGTCCAGATGGATCTGCCGACGCGCGCCCCGATGGCTTTGCACTGCCGGGCGCGGATGGTCCAGTGGCAACTCCAGCACCGGGTGTGCGCTGCCCAGGCGCGCGCACCAGTAATCGAGCTGGCGCTGTTTTTCCCCGGCCGCCATCCAGTCACGCTGCCATTGGGCATAGTCGGCGTACTGGATCGGCAACGCCGGCAATGGACTGTCGCCCTGGTAGAGCGCCACCAGCTCATCGACCATCACCTGCATCGACCAACCGTCGGAGATGATGTGATGCTGAGTGACCACCAGCACATGATGCTGCGCCGCAACTTCCAGCAATTTGACGCGCATCAGCGGGCCACTGCGCAGATCGAAGGGGCGCTGGATTTCCTCGGCCACCGCCTGTTCAATCGCCGCCACCTCGACGCGCTGGCGCTCGATGGTCACTGCCAGGGCGGGATGGATGACTTGCAAGGTCTGCTCGCCCTGTTCCACAAAGGTGGTGCGCAGCGGCTCATGGCGGTGTACCAGGGCCTGGAACGCGTGCTCCAGCGCGGCGATGTCCAGCTGACCGCGCAGGTGCAGGGCGGTGGGAACGTGATAGGCCGCGCTGGCGGGGTCCAGTTGCCAGAGGAACCATTGGCGTTCCTGGGCGAAGGACAACGCCAGCGGCCCGCCGCGTTCAATAGCCACCAACGGCTGCGCCGTGCTCATCTGCAACGCCGCACAGGCGTCGGCAAACGCGTGCAGGGTCGGCTGTTCGAACAGCGTACGCAATGGCACTTCCAGGTTGAGCGCATGCCGTACCCGGGAGATCACCTGGGTGGCCAGCAACGAGTGGCCGCCGCGCTCGAAGAAGTGATCCTCCAGGCCGACCTGCTCAACCTGCAACACCGCCTGCCAGATCGCCGCCAACTGGCTCTGCAGCGCGGTTTGTGGCGCCACGTAGGCCTGGGTGTACGGGTTCAGGTCCGGCGCCGGCAGTGCGCGGCGGTCAAGCTTGCCGTTGTTGTTCAACGGCAAGGCATCGAGCACCACCCACTGCCCGGGCACCATGTACTCCGGCAGCGACTGACGCAAACGGGCCGCCAGGGCCTGTGTGTCCAAGGCGATGCCCTCAGCGGGCACCACGTACGCCACCAACTGCGTACCCGTTGCGCTCGGCAGCGCCAATACTGCCGCTTCACGCACCTGCGGCAAGGCTTGCAGGCCGGCCTCGATTTCGCCGATTTCGATACGCAAGCCGCGAATCTTCACCTGATGGTCGATACGCCCGACGTACTCCAGCGCCCCCGCCTCGTTGTAACGGGCCAGGTCGCCACTGCGGTAGAGCCGCGCACCGGGGACGGCGGAAAACGGGTCGGGCAGGAAGCGCTCGGCGGTCAGCGCCGGGCGGTCGAAATAGCGCTGGGCCAGGCCGGCTTCGGCGCCGATGCACAATTCGCCCACGCCATCGGTCGCCAGCAATTGGAAACTGCTGTCGAGCACGTAGAGCGAACGCCCTTCAATCGCCTGCCCGATCGGCACACCGAACGCGTCGCTGGCATCATCCAGTTGGCACGCGTGCACGCTGGACACCACTGTTGCCTCGGTCGGCCCATACGTGTTGACCAGCCGCACAGCGCCCAATCCGGCGGCATGCCAGGCGCGCAGGCCTTCGACGGACATCGCTTCACCGCCCACATGCACCTGGCGCAACTGGCCCAGGGCGCGACGGTCCATGGCGCATTCCTTGGCCAGCAGGTACCAGTAAGCGGCGGGCAAGTCGGCCAGGGTCACGCCCTGTTCGACGATCTCCCGCGCCAGTTGCCCGGCGTCCCACAGGTCATCGCCACGCATGATCAGCGCCGCGCCCACGCACAGCGGCGGGTAGCACTGTTCGACAAAGCCGTCGAAGCTGAAGGTCGCGAACTGCAGCACGCGGTCCTGTGCGCTCAACTGGCTGTACACCACGGCGCTGTCGCAGAACTGGCCGAGGGCGGCATGGTCGATGGCCACGCCTTTGGGCTGGCCAGTGGAGCCGGAGGTGTAGATCACGTACGCCAGGTCCGCAGCCGCCGCGTGATTGGGCGGATTGGTTGCCGGGCAGTCGGCCAACTCAACACCTGTGGCGCTGAAGTCGACACGGGTCAGCCCGGCCGGCAACGGCACATCGGTCAGCAAGCCGGTTTCGCTGAGCAGCAGGTCCAGGCGACTGTCCGCGAGCATGTAGGCCAGGCGCTCGGTCGGGTATTTCGGGTCCAGCGGCACATAGGCCGCGCCGCTCTTGAGCACCGCCAGCAGGCTGACGATCAGTTGCGGACCGCGCCGCGACGCCAGGCCCACGCGCTGGCCGGGGCCGACGCCCAGTTCCAGCAGGCGGTGGGCCAGGCGGTTGGCTCGTGCGTTGAGTTGGCCGTAGCTCAAGCGTTCGCTGCCGGCCTGCACTGCCAGGGCGTCCGGCGTGGCCTGGGCCTGGGCAGCAATGCGCTCATGGGCGTGTTGATCACGTCGGGCGGTGGCGGGCAACTGGCTGAGGGCAAGCACATCGCGCTGTGCGGTGGCATCAAGCAGGCGCAGATTGCCCAGGGGGATGTGAGCGTCGGCCAGCAGTTGCGCCAGCAGATGCTGCAGGTTGTCCCCCAGCCGCGTGACCTGAGACGCGCTGAACTGCGCACGGTCGTAGCTGAACTCCAGGCGCAGGCCGGTGCCCAGTTCGATACCAAGGGTCAATGGGTAATGGGTGCGCTCATGGTTATGCAGCGGCCCGAAGGTCAGGCCGGCCGGCGCGCCTTGTTTCAGGGCTTCGGCCACCGGGAAGTTTTCAAACACCAGCAGGGTATCGAACAGCGCGGCGCCTTGCTGGCCGGCCCAGCCTTGGATGTCGTAGAGCGGCACATGCTCGTGATCACGCAGGCTGAGGTTCTGCGCCTGCAACTGGCTGAGCCAACTGGCGGCCGACTGCGCCGGCGAGGCGGCGCTGATGATCGGCAAGGTATTGATGAACAGGCCCAACTGCTGCTCGATCCCCGGCAACGGCGCGGAACGCCCGGCCACGGTGGCGCCGAAGGCCACGCAAGCCTGCCCGGTGTAGCGTTGCAGCAGCAGGCTCCAGGCACCCTGCAACAGGGTATTGAGGGTCACCTTGTGCTGGCGGGCGAACTCACCGAGGTTATGGGTGAAGTGACTGCCCAACACGACGTGATGCTCCGCAGTACCCGAACCTTCAACCGGCGCGCGCAGCGCTTGGGCCAATCGCGTCGGCGCCTGCAATGGCGCCAGCTCGGCTTTCCAGAATGCTTCGCCGTTGCCTTGCTGTTGCAGCCAGCCCAGGTAATCGCGAAATTGCCCGAGCGGTGCAGGCACGGTCTGGCCCGCATAATGAGCAAGCACTTCGCCGAGCAATTGAGCGTTGCTCCAGCCATCCATGAGGATGTGGTGGCTGGTGAAAATCAGGTGCCAGGTCGTTCCCGCACCACGCACCAGCCTCAAGCGAAACAGCGGCGCGGCGTTGAGTTCGAAGCCGCGCTCACGCTCGGCGTTGGCCAGGGCATCGAAATCGGCATGGGGGTCTTCAATCACTTGCAGTTGCAGGTCGACCTGGCGCTGGATCACCTGATGCGCGCTGTCCAGGCCCAGCCAATGGAAGCTGCTGCGCAGGATGTCGTGGCGGTCCAGCGCGGCCTGCCAGGCGCGCCCGAACGCGAGCAGATCGAGACCGTCGATGTCCAGCCGCAGCTGGTTGATATAGGCCTGGGCCTCGGGCTCCAAGAGCGTGTGGAACAGCATGCCCTGCTGCATCGGCGACAGCGGGTAAACATCCGCGATGGCCGGCCCGGCCACCGGCAATGCATCCAGTTGCGCTTGGGTGACGCGTGCCAGGGGGAAATCCGCTGGCGTGACCTGCCCGGCCGGCGTGGCACAGCAATGTTCGATCAGGGCCTTGAGTTCAGCGGTGTATTCATCCGCCAGGCGCTGGATGGTCGAGGTGTCGAACATTTCGCGACTGAAGCCCCACTGCAAGGCCAACTCACCGCCATACACCTGCCCTTCCACCGTCAGCCAGTTGGCCAGCGGCGCATCAGGGTCCTGAGCCTGGCCACTGCCCTCGCCGGCCGGCACGAACAGCGCCGACTCATCGAACTGGCGGTCGAACTGGCCCAGGTAATTGAAGGTAATGCGTGGTGCGGCCAGCCCGGCCAGGGATTCGCGGACTTGCGGCGCGCCGAGGTAGCGCAGCAGGCCATAGCCCAGGCCCTTGTCGGGGACGGCGCGCAGTTGCTCCTTGACCGCCTTGATTGCGCCGGACAGCTCGCCATCGGCTTGCAGGCGCAGCGGAAACAGGCTGGTGAACCAGCCGACGGTGCGGGTCAGGTCGATGCCATCGAACAGGTCTTCGCGACCATGCCCCTCCAATTCGATCAGCGCGGCGGGTTGACCGCTCCAACGACTGACCACCCGCGCCAGGGCGGTGAGCAACAGGTCGTTGACCTGGGTGCGATAGGCCGCCGGCGCCTCTTGCAGCAACTGGCGCGTGTGCTCGGCATCGAGGCGCGTTTCCAGCTTGGCCCCCAGGCGATTTTGCAGGCCGCCCTCCGGGTGATCGCACGGCAACTCGGCATCGATCGATTGCGCCTGCCAGTACGACAGTTGGTGATCGAGGGCCTGCGCATGGGCTTGCAGCCGCTGCGCCCAGTGCTGGTAGGCACTGGTCTTTGCCGGCAACGTCTGTTCGCGATAAGCCTGTTGCAGGTCTTCCAGCAGGATGCGCCAGGACACCCCGTCCACCACCAGATGGTGCACCACCAACAGCAAACGCTGGGTACCGTCGGCCATGTCGACCAGAACCGCGCGCAGCAGCGGGCCCTGCTCCAGATCGAGGCTGCGCTGGGCCTCATCGCACAGCGCGGCCAAGTCGGCGTCGCTGCCGGCATGCGCCTGCCACAACACTGATGCGCCGACCTGCGCGGCGTGATGCTGCTGCCAACCCTCGGCCTGCGCCACGAAGCGCAGGCGCAGGGCATCGTGATGCTGGATCAATTGCATCACCGCCGCGTCGAGCCGGGCGGACTCCAGGGTGTCACGCGGGGTCAATAGCAATGACTGGTTCCAATGCTGGCGCGCCGGGATCGCCTGAGCGAAAAAGCCCTGCTGCACCGGCGTCAGGATGACCTCACCGCTGACCGGGCCTTGATCGATAGCGCTCAGTTGATCGAAGCTCGCCACCATCGCCAGGCTGCGGATGCTCTGGTACTGGAACAGGTCGCGCGGGCTGAGGCGGATACCGGCCTGGCGGGCACGGCTGACCACCTGGATGGAAATGATCGAATCGCCGCCCAGTTCGAAAAAGTTGTCATCCAGGCCGACGGCCTCGGTGCCTAACACGCTGCTCCAGATCGCGGCCAAGGCTTGTTGCAGGGCGTTTTGCGGAGCGGCGAACGCCTGCTGCGGCGCAGCGTCCGGCAGCGGCAGCGCCTTGCGGTCGAGCTTGCCGTTGGCGGTCACCGGCAGCTTGGCCAGCGTGATGAAATGGGTCGGCACCATGTATTCCGGCAGGCTGCCGAGCAGCCATGCCTTGAGGTCGCCAGGGGCATCGCCTTCAAGGACCAGATAAGCCACCAACTGCTTGCCGCCGTGTACCAGGACGACGGCTTCGCGCACCTGCGGGTGCTGCATCAGGCGCGTTTCGATCTCGCCCAGTTCGATGCGCAAACCGCGCAGCTTGACCTGGTGGTCGAGGCGGCCGAGGTATTCGATCACCCCGTCGGCGCGCTGACGCACACGGTCACCGGTCCGGTACAGGCGCTCGCCGGCCACGAATGGGCTCGGCACGAAGCGCTCGGCGGTCAGCGCCGGGCGGCGATGGTAACTGCGCGCCAGCCCGGTGCCGCCCAGGTACAGCTCGCCCGAGACACCGGCCGGTACCGGATTGAGCTGGGCATCGAGCACGTAGGTGCCGAGGTTGGCAATCGGCCGGCCAATGGGCACGCTGTCGGCGCCCTCGTCGATGCAGGTCCAGTGGGTCACATCGATGGCGGCTTCGGTCGGGCCGTAGAGGTTGTACAAGGCCGCATTCGCCAGCTTGGCGAACACCTGGCGCTGCGCGTCCAACGGCAACGCTTCGCCGCTGCAGACAATGCGCTTGAGGCTGGCGCAAGCGTCTACGCCTGGCTCATGGATGAACGCCTGCAACATGGACGGCACGAAGTGCACGGTGGTGATGGCGTGCCGCTCGATGGTCTCGATCAGACGTGCCGGCTCACGGTGCTCCCCCGGCGCGGCGACCACCAGGCGCGCGCCGGTCATCAGCGGCCAGAAAAACTCCCACACCGAAACGTCGAAGCTGAACGGCGTTTTCTGCAGCACCGCGTCGCTGCCATCGAGTGCATAGGCCTGCTGCATCCAGCACAGACGGTTGACCAGCGCACGATGGCTGTTACCGGCGCCCTTGGGCTTGCCGGTGGAGCCGGAGGTGTAGATCACATAGGCCAGGTTCAACCCATGGAGGGTGACGTTCGGGGACGCGGTGCTGTAGGCGTCGAGCCAGTCGGCCGGCTGATCCAGGGCAATCATCTGGATCCCTGCGGTCGGCAGTCGCGCCAACAGGTTTTGCTGGCTGAGCAGCAGCGTGATGCCGCTGTCGTCGATCATGTAGGCCAGGCGTTCCCCAGGGTATTCCGGGTCCAGCGGGACGTAGGCGCCGCCTGCCTTGAGGATGGCCAACAGGCCCACGACCATGTCGATGGAACGCTCGGCACAGATACCCACCAGCCCGTCCGGGCCGACGCCTCGCTCGCGTAATGCATGGGCCAATTGGTTGGCGCGCGCGTCAAGCTGGGCATAGGTCAGGGCGACCTCACCGAATACCAGCGCTGGCGCATCCGGCGTGCGTTGGGCCTGGTCTTCAATCAGGTGATGGATCGCGCGTTCGGTTGTGTACGGCCGGGATGTCTGGTTCCAGGCCTTGACCAGCCCCTGCTGCTCTTGAGCGCCCAGCATCGGCAGCTCGCCGATGCGCTGTTCACCGTCCGCCACCATCGCCTGCAACAAGCTGATCCAGTGGCGGGCCATGCGCTGGATGGAAGGCGCGTCGAACAGGTCGTTGGCGTACGTCAGCGCGGCATGCAAGGTGCCTGATTTTTCATAGGTGTCGAGGGTAAGGTCGAACTGCGTGGTGCGACCTTGCCATTCCACCAGGGCCAGTTCCAGGCCGGAGGCGGTGCTGACGGAGGCGATATCCGCCACCAGCGGCTGATGGTTGTACATCACCTGGAACAGCGGCGTATGGCTCAGGCTACGCTCGACTTTCAAGGCTTCCACCAAGCGCTCGAAGGGCAACTCCTGATGAGCCTGGGCACCTAGGGCGTGTTCCTTGATGCCTTCCAGCAGTTCGGCGACACGGGTTTGCCCGGTCAGCTCGGTGCGCAGCACCTGGGTATTGACGAAGAAACCGATCAGCCCTTCGACTTCAGTGCGATTGCGGTTGGCGATGGGCACGCCGACGCGAATATCGCCCTGCCCCGTGTAGCGATGCAGCAGCACATTGAACGCGCCGAGCAGCAGCATGAACAAGGTGACGTTGTGCTTTTGCGCGCACGTGCGCAGTTGCGTGGCCAGCGCCGGGTCGACCTCGAAAGTGTGTCGCGCGCCCTGATAACTGGGCATGGCCGGTCGTGGACGGTCAGTCGGCAGCTCCAGCACCGGGTGTTCATCGCCCAGGCGCGCCTGCCAGTATTGCAGCTGGCGCGCCTGCTCGCCGGCTTCCAGCCAGCGGCGCTGCCAGAGGGCGTAGTCGCTGTACTGGATCGCCAGTGCAGGCAGTTGCGGCGCCTCGTTGCGTTCATGGGCATCGTAAAAACGGATGAACTCGTCAATCAACACATTCATCGACCAGCCGTCGGAGACGATGTGGTGCAAGGTCAGCAGCAACACGTGCTCGTGTGCATCGAGCCTGAGTAGCTGCACGCGCAGCAGCGGGCCGTGTTCCAGGTCGAACGGCAACAGCGACTGACGCGTTGCTGCCGCGTTGACTGCCTGCTCACGGTCACCAGGTGCCAAGGTGCTGAGGTCCAGGTGCTCCACTACCCGTGACGGTTCGATGGAGACCTGGACCAGACGCTCATCCGCCTGCCGCTGAAACACCGTGCGCAAGGTTTCGTGGCGCGCCACCAGGCTGGCGAACGCCTGATCCAGGGCGTCCAGGCTCAGCGCCCCCTTCAAGCGTACGGCGCCGGGCAAGTTATAGGCGCCGCTTTGCGGGTCCAACTGCCAGAGAAACCACATGCGTTGCTGCGCATAGGACAGCGCCTGGCGATCCTCTGCCTCCACCCCCGCCGGAATCGGAAACCGGGAAAAATCCACGCCTTCTTTCTGCAGGGCCTGCAGGAACACTTGGCGTTTTTCCAGGGGCAACCCGATAAACCGGCGAGCAAGTTTCAAGGAGTCTTCAGCATTCATTTGTTGGAGTCCGGAGCAATAGGCAGGAAGCACAAAGGCACGTCGTCCCTATAAAACGAACCGCAAAGGGAAAAATTAGCGAGGAGTGAGGGGCTGAAGGCGAGGTGTCATCAAGGGTTACATCAATCTCAAGAAAGACCCACCAGACCGAGCTAGCATTGACGCACACCACTTTTTGCAACTACATTTAGTTACACGCAGGGAACGCCGTGTCCAAAAATGAAAAGCTGCTGGCCAAACTGCTCAACGAGCACATGGCATTCACCTGGTCTGAACTCGTAACGCTGTTACGCCGACTGGGCTACACACAGATTGAAGGGGCTGGAAGCCGGGTCAAATTCGATATCGGCGACCCCAGTGCACTGATCACCCTGCACAAGCCTCACCCCGGCAACGAACTGAAACACTACATTCGGCGCCAAATCATCGAACAATTGAAATCAGGAGAACTGATTCAGTGAACAACCAGCTGAAACACAAAGGCTACATCGGCTCCATCGAAGCCAGCCTCGAAGACAACTGCCTGTTCGGCAAAATCCTGTTCATCAAGGCATTGGTGAGCTACGAAGGCAAAACCGTCGCCGAATTGGACGCAGCCTTCAGAGAGGCGGTGGACGATTACCTCGCAACCTGCCAGGCCCTGGGGCAAACACCGGAAAAGCCTTGCAAGGGCTCCTTCAACGTACGCGTCGGCCATGACCTGCACTTGGCTGCAGCCTTGGCGGCGAACCGTAAGAAAGTGACGTTGAACGACCTGACACGCCAAGCGCTGAATGAGTTTCTACAACATCATTGCCCGGCGATTGGCTGACTACCCAACCGCCGATACCCCAGCACAGCCGAAGCCAACACCACCAGCCCCGCCGCCAGCGCCACCCAGAACCCGCTGGCGGCGCCAGCGTGGTCAATCATCCAGCCCGAGCTTGCGGCGCCAATGGCCACGCCAATGCTCAGACCGGTGATCAGCCAGGTCATGCCTTCGGTGAGGCGGCTCGGTGGGACCACCTGCTCCACCAGCGCCATGGACACGATCAGGGTTGGGGCGAAGAACAGACCGGAGATAAAGATCGCTACGGCCAGACCCGGAATATCGGTCACCCACAGCAACGGCAATGTCGTCAACGCCGTGGCCACGCCGCAGAACAGAAACTGTCGGGGCAACGAGGCCTTGAGCTTGAGCGTGCCGAAAGCCAGGCCGGCCAGACAGGAGCCGATGGCGTACACCGATAGCACGATACTCGCCGCTGCGGGTTGGCCCTGATGCTGGGCAAAGGCAACGCTGACCACATCCACCACACCGACAATCACCCCCATGGCCAGCAACAGGGTCATCAGGATCAGCACCGAAGGCGAGGCAATCAGCCAGCGCCCATGGTGGTCGTGGTGTGGATGCACCGGCGGTTCGGTCTCGCGCTGCAGCACGAAAGTGGTCACGCCCACCGCCAGCAACAGCGCCGCCACCAAAGGCCCGGCCTCGGCAAACAGCACCACGCTCAGACCGACCGAAATGGGCGGGCCGATGATAAAGCACACCTCATCGAGCACCGACTCCAGGGCGAAAGCGGTTTGCAGCCTGGGCTGACCGCGGTACAACTCGGTCCAGCGCGCCCGCACCATGGCCGACATGTTGGGCATGCAGCCGGCCAGCGCGGCGAACAGGAACAACGTCCAGTTCGGCGCCTGCAAACGCGTGCACAGCAGTACCATCAACAACGCGCCACCACCGATCAGCGCGGCGATGGGCAGCACCCTGCCCTGACCGTATCGATCCACCAGACGTGATACCTGCGGTGCACAAAGTGCCGTGGCCAACGCGAATACCGCCGCCACCGCGCCCGCCAGGCCATAACCGCCATGCACCTGCGAGAGCATGGTGATCAGGCCGATACCCGTCATGGAGATCGGCATGCGTGCCAGCATGCCCGCCAGCACAAACGCGCGAGCGCCAGGCACCTGGAACAATGCGGCGTAGGGATTTGCCATTGATGAAGCGCCTTCTCTCCTTGGGTGGGGCAACCTTGTATCACACCAGCCGCTTGATCTGCTTATGCCGCCATACCAACCGGTAATAGGCCGTCTGCAACACCAGCATCGCCAGGTAAGTCACCGGAAACGCCATCCACACCCCTTCCAGGCCAAAGTGCGCATTGAACAGGTACGCCACCGGCAATTCCACGCACAGCACACAGAAAATCGAGATGGCGACCGGCATCAACACCACGCCGCTGGCGCGCATGATGCCGCCGATCACGGCCTGGAAGCCAAACACCAGGATGCTCCACAGCATGATGTGCAACAGGTGCTCGGCGTTGACGCGCGCGGCGGCGTCGGTGATGAACAGACCCAGCAGCCAATGCGACAACCCATAGCCGAGCACGATCAGGCCACCGGTGAGAACGGTGTTGATCAACAGCCCGGTGCGCAGGATCGGCCCGATGCGCTCCAGGCGCCCGGCACCAATGGCCTGCGCCCCCAGGATCGAGGCGGTGATGGCAATCGACAGCGCCGGAAACTGCACGTAATTGACGATCTGCGTCACCGCGCCGTACGCCGCCGTTGCCTGGGAACCATGGCCGTTGACCAGCGCCAGGATGACCAATTCGGACAACGACAGCACCACCATCTGCAAGCCGGTAGGCAAACCGATGCGCAGGACCTTGCCAAGGATCGCCCGGTCCAGGCGCAGGGCCGCGAGCATGTCGCGATCCGGCGCCATCACGTGGTGCTTGTGGCGCAGGCGCAGCATCAGGAACAGCATCGCCAGGGCATTCCCCGCCAGCCCGGCGTACGCCGCACTCTGGATGCCCATGGGCGGCAGGCCGATCCAACCGCGGATCAGCGCCGGCGTCAGCAACAAGCCCACCAGCGTCGACACCATCAGCGCCAACAACGGCGAAACCGTGTCGCTGACGCCGCGCAGCAGCTGGGTATAAAGGATAAACACCAGCAGCAGCGGCATGATCAGCATCATCACCTGGGCATAATCCACCGCATCGTCCAGCACATCGACGGGGGTTCCCAAGGCCTGCAACGCAGGGCGCGCAAACAGCCCCCCCAGTACGGCCGCGAGCACGCCTATCAGTGCGCCAAGGGTCAGCGTGGCGCCGGTGATCACCTTGACCAGTCCCGTCTCCCGGGCGCCCCAGGCCTGGCCGATCAACACCGAGGCGCCGGCACCCAAGCCAATCACCAGGGCAATGAAGAAAAACACGACGGGGAACATGCCCGACACCGCCGCCAGCGCGTGGGTACCGAGCATCTGCCCAACGTAGATGCCGTTGAGCGTACCGGAGAAGCTTTGCAGGAAGTTGGAGAGCACCATCGGTGCCAGAAAGAATAAATAAACCTGCCACAACGGTCGTTGCTGGGTGACTTGCATGATGATCCGGGGCCTTGAATGCCGGTAGTTTTCGTCAACTGCTTGAGTGTATTGGCGCCGGCGCCGATGGCTGCCTCCTGACTGACAGGAAACAGCCTTCAGCGATCAGTCGACGCTACTCGCCCGCAGAGGCGCAAAGATTACCAGCAAACGCGTCAGCGCAAGAATTGAATCACACGAACGACTTTTTCTGGAGCATATAGTCGATATTAGCCATATCAAAACGCTGGTCTTCGTAACCGACGCCCCCTTTACTGTTGGTGCCGATATCCAGCTCTCGCAGCAGTCCCGGGCGGTTGAGCAACTCAAACGCCACTTCACGTGCTTGCGGGCTGAATGTTCGGTCGGACGGGACGAGACCTGCCGCCTCTTTGAGCTCGTTGACGTTACTGTAATTGTCATCCCCACCGGCGGTAAACTGTCTGAAATTGTCCTTCACCGCCTGAAGAAGTCCTTCGTCGCTGACAGTGCGGTACTGACTCGATGCATCACCCAGATCCTGCCGAGAGATAGCGCCGTCGAGCTTGCCACTGCGCCCCTGGTCCAGGGTCTTGAACAAATCACCTCGTTCCATCAACTCCTGAGCAACCAACATATCCGCCTGACTGACAGGCCGCCCGCCCTGGGTATACCCCGAAGCCGCAGCGCTCAGTGACGCGTCAGTGATTCCCCCCGACACGGGGTCTTGCAGGGCGCCGAAATGAGAAAGCACCTTGGCCGAGAACGATTCGTCACTGTCATTGGCATAGGGTCGACCACCGGCCATCAACGGGCTCCATTGCTGGTTACCTTGCGCGCCCATATAAGACGGCGGTTGCGATGCATACGCGCGCATCTGGGGCTGCTGCGACTGCCAGCCTTCCATGCCTCGCGGCCCACCGGATGCAGGTTGCGCGTTAAACTGGGGAGAAAATTGCTGATTTATTCTTTGCTGTTGCATTGCGCCGTTGTAACGCCCTGAAAACCCATTGCCGGGCTGTTGCATCGCGCCGTTGTAATTCCCTGAAAACCCGTTGCCCGGCTGTTGCATCGCGCCGTTATTCCCCACAGCGAACCGATTGCCTGACATTGGGGAATACCCACTTGCCTCTTGCTGAGACAACTGACCGATAGCGAGCTGCATATCCTCGCGGTTAATCAGGCCATCTTCCTGAGCGCCATTTTGAACACCATCAAACAGGCTTGCGAGACCGGGCCGACCCAATATATCCCTGGCAAGCAACGTCATCTGGTCATCATAACCGCCGTTTCCCAATGGACGATTGGCCACATCAGCCAGCGAGTCTCGCGACGCGAAAGAAGTTCCAGGCGATGTGAAATACTCGAAGTTTTGACGCAGCAAATCTGCAACGGCCGAATGGGAAAAATTGCTGGTCATTGCGCCGGGCATGTTCTCCATCGCATTGCGCCCATTCCCCGCTGACGAGAAATCGTAGTTCTGCGCGGGCGGAGGCGAATAGAACGGTTGGTTCAAGTAAGTATTCATCATGGCAACACCTCATGTCTTGGACGTGACAACGGCCTGACCAAACCAACAAGCGCTCGGTTCAGCTGCCTTTTGGTGGCAACTGAAAACAGTGCAGTTCCAAACAGACATAGGGTTTTCTCGCATCAGAATTGGACTACTCATCCCCCCCTGCTAGGGCCGGCGACGTGCAGGATCAAACGGATTGATCTGCGGCCCGATCGCCACCGCCGTTGCGCTGAACACGCAGCTCTAACAGCGTCTGGCGCATCTCGCGGTGGCGTTCGGTATTGAGCAGAAGCAATCCGCACAGCGGACATACGATACCCAGCGAATAGGCCAAGGTATGGGGATGGTACTGAAGGGTCGGTACCACCAGCATCAGACACATCACAAAATAGCCTGCCAGGACAATGCCCGCCCAATGCCGCCCGCATACCATCATGACATTGGAAAACACTGCAACAGTCGCCAACGCGGCCAGACTCCACCCTGACATCTGCGCTTTGAGCGACGGGTCGAGCCTGCGCAGACAGGTCGAATCATCCAATACCGTCACCAGGATGCCTGACACAATCGCCATGGCCGTTGTGCCGACAACCACTGCCAGGTAGCGGCGCAACACGCTGGCGATTGAATCACGCGCTTTCAGTACGCTGGAAGCCATTCCCTTGATCCTGAACTCAATGAAAGTTCAGAGCGTAAAGAATCCCTATCCTTAAGGAATGTAGGGAAAATTCCATTTCACGGCGGGACACTTCCTGATATGGCTTCCAGCCCGCGCCTACTGCGGGGCAATCGGCAGCGCGCGTTTATGCGCTGTCTGGCCGTACGCCGCCTCGATAATCGCCCTCACCCGCTCGCTCACCGGCTCGCCCATCAGGTACGCGTCGATCTCTGCGTACGAGCATCCATAGGCATCTTCATCGAGTTTCCCCGGTGCCAGTTCTTCAAGATCCGCAGTCGGCGGTTTTTGCACCAGGTTCGCCGGCGCGCCGAGGGCACTGGCAAGCAAGCGCACCTGGGATTTGGTCAGGCCGGACAACGGTGCCAGGTCGCAGGCGCCGTCGCCGAATTTAGTGAAGAAACCCATCAGCGCTTCGGCCGCCTGGTCGGTGCCGACCACCAGGCCATTGTGCAGGTTGGCAAGCGCATACTGCGCGACCATGCGCGCGCGGGCCTTGACATTGCCCTTGATGAAATCGCGTTGTGCGGCACTGGCTCGTGGCGCGGCCAGGCTGGCCATCAGGCCGTCGACACTGGCGGCAATGTCCAATGTGTCGATATGGTCCGGCAGGATAAAATCCAGGGAGGCCTGGGCATCCTGTTCGTCGCCCTGGGTTTTATAGGGCAGGCGCATGGCGATAAAGCGTGCGGCGTAGCCTTCGTCGCGCAGTTGCTGCACCGCCAGCTGGCACAGGCGGCCTGCGAGCAAGGAGTCGACACCGCCGCTGATACCCAGCACCAGCGCCTTGCAGCCAGAAGCGCGCAACGAACGCTTGATAAAATCGATGCGCCGTTGAATTTCCCGAGGCTCGCCACCTGTGACCAGCGAGCGGTCGACGTTCAGCTCACGGGCGATCCGTTCTTGAGTGTGCATGTCATACCTCCACGCTACCAACGTTGAATACCTGTGCCGCGTAATGCAAAAACGACGGGTCTTCGCAGACGTTCTTGACCGGGTCATCGGAAAATTTCACGACCGGCTCACCGTGTACCCGCACCAGCTTCATCACGATGCTCAGTGGCTCCACACCGTCCACATCACAGGCAAGGCTGGTGCCCATGCCAAAGCCGAACCGGGCCTTGCCGCGGATATGCCGCAGGATCGGCAGGCATTTTTCGAAATTCAGACCATCGGAGAACATAAGGTCTTTGGTCATGGGGTCGATACCGAGTTCCTTATATCTGGCCAGGACCTTGTCGGCCCACACGATGGGGTCGCCGGAGTCCTGGCGCAGACCGTCGTAGAGCTTGGCGAAGTACAGGTCGAAATCCTTGAGGAAGAAATCGGTGCTGATGCAATCGGTCAGGGCCATACCGAGCCGGCCACGGTACTCACGCACCCAGTTTTCCAGTGCGGCGTTCTGGCTTTCGCGCAAACGCCCCAGTTGCTGGTGCACCATCAGCCATTGGTGGGCCATGGTGCCGATCAGCGGCAAGTCGAATTCATAGGCCAGGTGTGCGTTGCTGGTACCGAGGAACTGGCCGGGGAAGTCGCGGCGCATGATGTCCACCACTTCGCGCTGGGCCTTGAATGACAGGCGCCGGCGCGTGGAAAAGTCGGAGACGCGCAGGTCGGCGAGCTCATCACGGCTGAGGTTTTTCTCCAGCCAGTCGAACTTCTGGTAGAGCTTGCGGGTGACGTCTTCGAGGGTGACGTCGGGGTACTTGTCGCGGTTGCGCAGCTCGCTGACCAGCGCCAGTACCGGTTGCTCGAACATGATGCAGTGCAGCATCGGGCCGATCACCCGGATGTTCAATTGCCCGTCCACTTCACTGACGTGGATATAACGCAGGTTGAAGCGAAACAGCCCGAGGAAGCGCTCGTAATCCGGCGTGAGGTATTCGCGAAAACGCGGGTTGAACAGGAAGCGCAGCTCGCCTTCACGCATCTGCAGGCCGGCAAGCTTTTCCAGCTCGGCTCGCAACGACGGGATCAGATGGCCGAGTTTTTCCCTGGAGCGGACGATGAAGTTGTATTCCACATCCACATTCGGGTGCTGGTGCAGCACCGCCTGCATCATGGTGAAGGTGTAGTAATCGGTGTCGAGCAAGCCCTGGATCACCGGGGACTCGTTGTCATAGGCGCTTTCCATGGTGGATCTCCTTAACGCGTGGCCATCGCGGCCAGTTCTTCGCGGGTGCGGCTGATGGCAGCACCGGCCTTGAGCAACTCATTGACGGCCTGTGCACCGCCCTCCTCAGTGATGCCTCGACACGCCGGCAGGTGCAGCACCACCTGCAGCCCGGCCTTGAGCAGTTGCAAGGCGGTGGTCTTGACGCAATAGTCCAGGGCCAGGCCACCGACAAGCACGCGGACGATACCCTGGGCCTTGAGGTATTCAATGACGCCGGTCGACAGTTTGTCGTGCAGATCGTGGTAGCAGGCGCCGTAGGGGTGCAGGTCGGGCTCGACGCCCTTCCAGACGAAGTAGTCGTAGTCATAGGGGCTGGGCAGTTCAGCCAGCAAGGTGAAGCCCTCGGTTCCCGGCACGCAGTGGCTGACCCAGGTGACATCGGCGTGAGCCAGGCCGGTGGGTTGCAGCATCTGGCTGTGCTGCGCGACCACCCAGGGCGCCTGCGGCGTGTGGGCGTCCTTGCTGCCGATGCGTCGCTCGGCGAGGCTGGCCATGTAGTTGAGTTCGGTGCCGATCAGATGGCCGCCGGCGACGGGCAATTCGTCGGGGCACAACGGCGTGAAACTCTTCTGGGCATCCACATCGAATGAAGCAATGGCGGTTTTCGCGAGGGTCATGGTGATTCTCCGGTGGCCTGGAAACAAAAGTACACGTCATGTACTTTCATGACAACAAGTATTTTCACGACTGCCTCAGTTCGAGTACATGACATATCTGTCCGAAGCGTTAGACTAGGTGCCTACGTTGTAAGAAGGACGTCACATGCCATTGAGCCCCTACCTGCACACCGTCGACTTGTGCGTCGTGTGTTACTCCCGAGCCTGCGGGGAATTGAAGCTGTTGCTCAACAAGCGCGATGCCGAGCCCTTTGCCGGACACTGGGCATTGCCGGGTGTGGTGGTCAATGGCGATGTGCAGGACCTGAGCCTGCAGGATGCGGTGGAGCGGCTTCGCTCCAGTGACAAGGTCGGCCTCGATCTGGTCTGGAACGAACAGGTGGGCACCGTGGGCGATGCATTTCGCGACCCGCGCTGCTGGTCATCGTCCACTTACTACTTGGGGATCGTGGCCGAAGAAGTCGCGCTGGGCGGCCATCAGGCCTGGTATTCGTTGAATGCGGTAGCCGATGGCAGTATCAAGTTACCGTTTGATCACAACAGCCTTGTGGCGGCCGTGCAGGAGCGATTGTTTTCCAAATCGCTGTACAGCAGCCTGCCGTTGATGTTCCTGGGGCGTGAATTCAGCGCACCGGAGGCGACTACGATTTTTTCTTTGGTGCTCGCCCGGCCGGTGCTCAAGACCAGTATCCGCCAGCGCTTGCTGAAACTGACCGAGGCCGGGTATCTGCGTGAAACCGGGCGCAAAAAGCAGGGTGAAGGCGGCCGGCCCCAGGCGACGGTGGACATGTTGAAGCCAGGAGAGATCTACTTCTTTGATCGCAGCTTTGCCGAATGACCTGAACAACGCATATCTACGGTGGGGCTGCTTGTCCGCGCCCACCGTGTTGATGGGTGCACGCCGCTAGTTCATCCAATTGCCGCCATCGACGTTGTAGGTCTGTGCGACGACATAGTCAGCTTCTTTCGACGCCAAAAAGATCGCCATGCCGGTCAGGTCTTCCGCCGTGCCCATGCGCCCGTAAGGCACCTCGTCCCCTACCCGTTTCTTCTTCTCGCCCGGCGCCAGGCCTTCATGCCTGGCGAACAGTGCATCCACCCCATCCCAGTGCTCACCGTCCACCACCCCCGGGGCGATGGCATTGACATTGATGCCCTGCCTGATCAGGTTCAACCCCGCCGATTGCGTCAGGCTGATCACCGCCGCCTTGGTCGCGCAATACACCGCCACCAACGCCTCGCCGCGTCGTCCGGCCTGGCTGGCCATGTTGATGATCTTGCCGCCGTGGCCCTGGCGGATCATCTGCCGCGCGGCGGCCTGCAAGGTAAACAGCGTACCGGCGACGTTGATCGAAAACAGCCGTTCATAGCTGTCGCGAGTGATGTCGACGATGGGTGCCAGGTCGAAGAGTGCTGCGTTATTGATCAGAATATCCAGCTTGCCGGCACGGGCGACCACGGCGCCGATCGCCGCCTCGATGGAGGCCTGGTCGGTGACGTCCATTGCCACCGCGTAAGCCTGGGGGCCCAGTTCGCCAGCCGTCTGCTCGGCGCGCTGCAGGTTGATATCGGCAATGGCGACGGTCGCGCCTTCCCGGATATAGGCCTGGGCAAACGCGCGACCAATGCCGCGCGCCGATCCAGTGATCAGTGCGCTTTTACCTTCAAGTCGTTTCATGGCGATGTCCTCTGCAATCATGTCGGATTCCTGCCGGGACGATTACAGCAGTTGGAGCCGACCTCTCACAAACGCACCGCACACGCCCGACCGGTACTTTTTTAACCGACCTCAAGCGTGCAAAAAAGTATCAGTGCCAGATAGCACCGTGGGTAGCGCCGAGCCTGCCAAGGCGCGTATTTTGGCGGTTATCCAACATACAAGACGCAGCCACATGCCCCTCCGCGCTCCCCTGTTCGAGCAACGCCGCGCCGAACGTGAAGTGATCCTGCCAGAGCCGCAGCACTGCTTTCGCTGGTTCGAGCATGACTATCCGATGGAGTTGGCGCGCTGGAATCACCACCCCGAATTCGAAATCCACCTGATCCGCCACGGCAGCGGCAAGCTGGTGGCCGGCGACTATATTGGTGCATTCGGTGCCGGGCATGTCGCGTTGATCGGTCCCGACCTGCCCCACGACTGGATTGGCGACCTGGCACCCGGCGAGTGCCAGCGCGGTCGTGACGTGGTGCTGCAATTTGACGGCGCCGCCCTTCTTGCCCTGCGCGAGGCCCTGCCGGAACTCGGCGACCTGCAGCCGCTGTTTGAACAGGCGCGACGCGGCCTTGAGTTCAAGCACGAAACAGCGGCGCAGGCGGCGCGGCTGATGGAAGCCATCGGCAACGCCCAGGGCCTGCAACGCCTGGTGCTGTTCCTGCAACTGCTCGACACCCTCAAGAACGCCCCGCCCCGACAGATCAAGGTCCTGGCCAGCCCGCGCTACGCCCCGACCCTGGACCCGCGCAGCGCCGACCGCATCAATCAGGCCTTCGACTACCTCATGCGTGAACTGAGCGGCGATGTGCGCCTGTCGGACATCGCCCGGCAACTGGAAATGAGCGAACCGGGCTTCTCGCGCTTTTTCAAACGCAATACCGGCCATGGTTTTATCGAGCTGATGCGCAAATTTCGCGTACAGCGCGCCTGCCGGTTATTGCTGCAAAGCGACAGGTCGGTGGCGGACATCTGTTTTGAAGTGGGTTACGCCAACCTGTCCAATTTCAACCGGCATTTTCGGATCGAGATGAACCAGACGCCGAGTGAATATCGGCGCGACACCGGCGCCACTTGGTCAGCCACCTCAAATAAATGACACCCAGGCATTATCTGATCATAAGGACGGTTATTTCGGCCTTTTTCCAGCCGATTCAGGCGATTGACTAAAGTTGGTACAGCCTGTGCAAACGTTTGCGGAACGAACTTGGCCACCAGGTTCACCTCGCCCGAGCAATCGGGTTCAAACCGCGTACGAATAGGGATTTTCAATGCACCCCACCTCAACGCCTCGCGCTTGCTTCGGTGTTTCCTTGCTACTGGCCGCCGTTACGGGACTACTCAGTGCACCCATTTTGGCGCACGACCAACCTTCGGATGACTCGGCACAGGGCGAAACCCTCAGCCCCGAGGCCAGCCCGCCGGCGAAAAAAGGCGCTTACCTGTCCGAATGGTTCAACCAGGACCTGACGCTGATCGGCAGCAAGGACATCAGCTTCGGCCCCAAGCCCCAGGACGACGTCTACCTGGAATACGAGTATTTCGGTCGCAAGGGGCCGTTCGAGCTGTACGGCTACATCGACGTGCCAAAGATCCTCGGCATCGGTAACAGTAACGACAAAGGCGCGTGGGACCATGGCTCGCCCGTGTTCATGGAACACGAGCCACGTATCTCCATCGACTACCTGGCCGGTCGCAGCCTGGCGATCGGGCCGTTCAAGGAATGGTATGTGGCGTTCGACTGGATCTACGACCACGGCAGCAACAAAGAGAATCGCGCCAACACCCTGTACAGCGGCCTTGGCACCGACATCGACACCCACTCGCGGGTCAACCTGTCGGCCAACTTCTACGGGCGCTACCAGTGGGAAAACTACGGCGCCAGTAACGAGTATTCCTGGGACGGCTATCGCGCGCAGATGAAATACATCGTGCCCATCGGCAAGTTCGACAACGGTGCCTCGCTGACCTACATCGGCTTCACCAACTATGATTTCGGCTCGGACCTGCAAAAGGACAACCCGGCGCGCACCGCCAATTCCCTGGTGGCAACCAACGTATTGCTCTACTCATTCACCCACCTGCGCTTCACCCTGGTCGGCCGTTACTTTCACAACGGCGGCAACTGGGAGGACGGCAGCGAGTTGAATTTCGGCGAAGGCAACTTTCGCGCCCGTTCCGACGGCTGGGGTTACTACGCCGGCGTGGGCTACCAATTCTGATCAAGGAGTTGCAGATGAAGACTTTTACCCGCCTCTCGATGGCCGCAGGCCTCGCCCTGCTGCCCCACGTGGTGCTGGCGGACAGCGCTGCGCCGATCAAACCCAAGGTGATGCTGATCACCATGTTCGCCCCCGAAGCGCAAACCTGGATCGATCGCCTGGAACTCAAACAGGAGGTACGCGTGCCCGGCTTGTCCGCCGAGTACCCGGCGATTCGCTGCAACACCCAGGACGTGTGCCTGCTGGTGACCGGCATGGGCCAGACCAACGCCGCCGCCTCCACCCTGGCCCTGGCCCTGTCGCCCAAATTCGACCTGCGCCAGAGTTATTTCCTGATCGCCGGGATTGCCGGTATCAGCCCCCGGCACGGCACGATCGGCACGGCCGCCTGGGCGCATTACCTGGTGGAATTCGGGACACAATGGGAGCTGGATTCGCGGGATGCGCCCAAGGATTGGCCGACGGGTTATATCGGCATCAACACCAAGGGGCCCAATGAAAAACCGCCGCTGGACTACAAGACCGAAGTCTTCGAGCTCAACCCAAAGCTTCAGGCCAAGGCGTTTGCCTTGTCGCACAAGGTCGAGTTGACTGAAAGCAAAGAGTCCGCCGCCTGGCGCAAGCACTACCCCGCCGCCCCGGCCAATCAACCGCCCCAGGTCACACGCTGCGACACCCTGGCGGGCAACACCTGGTTCTCCGGCACCCGCCTGAGCGAACGCGCCGAGGTGTGGACCAAACTGCTCACGGACAACAAGGGCGAATACTGCACCACGCAGCAGGAAGACAACTCCACCTACGAAGCGCTGTTGCGCGCCAGTCGCGAAGGGCTGGTGGATATCCAGCGCCTGGCGGTGGTGCGCGCAGGCTCCGACTTTGACCGCCCGTACCCGGGCTACAGCGAAGTGGACAACCTGCTCAAGTACGCCGATCAGGGTGGGTTTGTACCGGCGCTGGAGAACCTGTACCGCACGGGGAATCCGCTGGTACAGGCGATCCTGAACAACTGGTCGGCTTGGGAAAAAGGCGTTCCAGAGGCCTGATACAGCTCAAAATGTGGGAGGAGGCTTGCTCCCGATAGCGGTGCATCAGTCAGTACGTGGTTGGCTGATCACCGCTATCGGGGGGCACGGGCCTGCTGATCAATCAGCTCAGGCGTTGGCAGACGATTTGGCGCATTCGCAACCCGTCGCCGCCGCGCAAGGCTCACCGTGCGCATGATGCTCGGCGCAGCCCTGGCAGCAATAGCCCTTACCGTCCTTCATTACCGCGTCGACGCCCAGTACGCATTTGCAGTGTGGGCAGGCACAGGTTTGATCCGGCATGGTCAGACTCCTTCTTCATGGTCGTCACGGCGCGGCGAATGCCACACCTTAAACAGTGACTCCAGGTGCGGCGCCAAGGTTCAGCGCCGTCAGTCAGCCTGGCGTGTATTGCTGCGATACATGAACACCAGGGCCAGGGCCAGGCACAGCATCGCCACGATCCGGCTGCCGGACAATTCGATCGCAGGGTTGCCCAGCCAGCCGAAATTGTCGATCAGCATGCCCATGCCCAATTGCCCCACGATCACCGCCACCGTGGCAACCGCCGTACCGACCACAGGCACCGCACCGACCATCACCATCATGTACACCACGCCAAACAGGGCGCCGGTCAACTGCCACTTCGGCACCTCCAGCAGGCTGACCGCCTGGGCGGGCTCGAAGAAAAAAATCAGCAGCGCAGTGGTGAGCGCACCAACCGCAAAGGTCAGCAGGCTGCTGCGCAACACCCCGACGGTCTGGCCAAGACGGCCGTTGATGGCAGCCTGCACACTCAATACCGCACCCGCGGCGACCACTACGACCAACAACAGAATCAGATTCATCGCCTTACCCTCGTGCAATCAGAACAAGTGCCGCCACAATCAACGCCAAGGCTATCCAGCGTTCCACATTGACTCGCTTGCGCGCCGTGCCGAACCAGCCGAAATGGTCGATCAGCACGCTCTTGCCCACCTGTCCGGACAGGATCGCAATCATCGTCATGGCCACGCCGATATGAGGCGTGGCCAGGGTCAGCACCACCACGTACATCGGCCCCAGGAAACCGCCGATCAACTGCCAGCGCGGCAGTTGCGTGAACCCCGGGCCCTTTTGCGGGCCGCTGAACAGCAACAGCAGAAACAGGATCGCCGAACCGACGCCAAAGATGCTCAACGTGGCCCACAAATGCCCGACCTGCACCCCCAACGGCCCGAGCAAACCGGCCTCCACCGACAGGCCCATGCCTGCCAGGATGACCAACGGCAGCAATAGCAACCGAAGAATGTTCCGCTTCGGCCTGGACTGTGCCGTATCTGCGATGGAACTTGCCTGCATACATCACCCGCGCTTGAAGAAGAAAACAGGGGCGCATTATCCGGTGGTCGAGCTGTGCGATAAATGGCAGCATGCAGACAACACCTTTGCGAATAACGCACAGCATGGAGCCACGATGCAGGGTTTGAACGAGTTGAGTTTCAAGGCGCTGCGCCTGTTCGTCGCGGTATTGGACCATGGCAGCTTTTCTGAGGTGGCCCGCCGCGAAGGCCTCGCGCCCTCGTCCATCTCCCGGCAGATCCAGCTCATGGAGCATGCCCTCGGCCAGCAGTTGCTGTACCGCCACACCCGCGCCGTCAGCCCCACCGAAGCCGGACGCCTGCTCGGGCGCCACGCCAGGCTGGTGCTCGAACAACTGGAGACGGCGAGCCAGGCCCTGCAGGAGCAGGACAGCGAGCCCAGCGGCCTGGTGCGCATCAATGCGCCCATGGTGTTCGGCCAGCGTCACCTTTCGCCGTGGCTGGGAGAACTGTGCCGGCGCTATCCGAAGCTGCAACTGGACATCCAGCAAACCGACACCTTCGTCGACCCGCTGCAGGACGGCACCGACCTGCTGTTTCGCATCGGCGTACTCAACGATTCCAGCATGCAGGCGCGGATCTTCGCACCGCAACGCTTTCGCCTCGCCGCCAGCCCCGCCTACCTGGCGCGGCACGGTACGCCGCGTCATCCCGACGAACTGGCCAATCACCAATGCCTGGCCTACAAGGGCATCAAAGGCCAGGAGCGCTGGTTCTTCCGTCGCGACCAGGGCGACTGGAACGCCTACAGCGTCAAAGGCCCGATCACCGGCAACCACGCCGACACCCTGACCCACGCCGCCGAACAGGGCCTGGGGCTGGTGGTGTTTCCGTCCTGGCTGATCGGCGAAGGCCTGCGCGCCGGCACCTTGCAGGCGGTGCTGACGGAATACGAGGTGGCAACCACCCTGGAGCCCCAGCAAATCGCAGCGTTATGGCCGGGCAGCCGCAGGCTGTCGCTCAAGGTGCGGACGGTGATCGATTATTTTGTGGAGTGTTTCGGGACGGTGCCGTATTGGGATCGGTGAGTGAACGAGCGGCTTCAGCACGTGGTTCAGCCGTTTTTAACAGCTCACGTAGTTTTGGCTATATTTGGCCAAAGCACGGGCGCGCAATGGCGTAGCTTGTTCCCATCGGTAAGTCCAAAGCGCGGCGAATCGGCGCGATGAAATGCCGCCGATGTTTATGTGAGCGCGGCGACATTCTGGTCTAGGTCATGGCCCAGCAGCACACAGGTCACTCAGAACACCCACTGCCCAATCAACCACGCATTCGCCCCGCTGATTACCGCAAATAAAAACCACGCCAGCATCCGTGTGGGCAGGCGGTTTACGAACGGCCCCATCAGTTGCTTGTCGCCGGTCATGCGGATCAGCGGGTATAGCGCGAAGGGCAACTGCAGGCTGAGGACCACCTGGCTCAGAATCAGCAGCTTGCCGATGGCGTCGTCGCCCATCAGCCACACCCCGAGAAATGCCGGGATCAGCGCCAGCCCACGGGTGATCAGGCGACGTTGCCAGCACGGGATGCGCAGGTTCAGGTAACCCTCCATGATCACCTGCCCGGCGATCGTGCCGGTAAAGGTCGAGCTTTGGCCCGAGGCCAGCAAGGCGATGCCGAACAGGATGCTGGCAAACGCGCCGCCCACCAGCGGGTCGAGCAGATGATAGGCGTCCTGGATCTCCACCACGTCGGTATGGCCGGTCTTGTAGAACGCTGCAGCCGCCAGCACCAGGATGGCCGCGTTGACCAGCAGGGCCAGGGCCAGCGAGCCAATGGTGTCGATGCGGGCCAGCTTGACCGCATCCTGTTTGCTGGCCAGGTCCTTGCCGATCAGGCGGGTCTGCACAATGGAAGTGTGCAGGTAGAGGTTGTGCGGCATCACGGTCGCACCGAGGATGCCGATGGCCAGGTACAGCGGCGCGGCATCGCTGATGGCGGACAGGGATGGGGTGAATCCACTGAACACGTCCGGCCAGTAGGGTTTGATCAACACCAGTTCGATGAAAAAACACACGCCGATGGTTGCAACCAGCGCCAGCATGATTGCTTCCAGGCGGCGGAAACCACGGTTCTGCAGGGCCAGGATCAACAGCGTATCAAAGGCGGTGATGACGATACCGGTGGTCAGCGACACACCGAGCAGCAGGTGAAACGCCAGGGCGCAGCCGAGCACTTCGGCGAGGTCGGTGGCGATGATGGAGATTTCCGCCAACGCCCACTGGGTGCGCGCCGAGCGCTTGCTGTAGCGCTCGCGGCACAGTTGCGCCAGGTCCTTGCCGGTCGCGATACCCAGCCGCGAGCACAGGCACTGCACCGCCATCCCCGCCAGGCTCGCCAGCAACACTACAAATAACAGGCTGTAGCCATAGCGCGACCCGGCTTCGATGGCGGTGGCCCAGTTGCCGGGGTCCATGTAGCCGATGGAGATCAACAGGCCGGGGCCGGCGAACATCAGCACGCGCTTGAAAAACGACGCCTTGGGGTCGACGGCAACGGAGCCGGCCACTTCCGGCGGGCAGAAGGGGGCGGTAGCAATTTTCGGCAGGCTGAATTTCACGCGGTATCCCAGGCAAACACACAAGTCAGGACGCCAGCTTAGCAGTCCGATGCGACCGTGCGCATCACCGTCTCCCGGGGCAAGTCAAACGTTTCAACCACTTGCACCACCAGGTCCAGCTCCTGATTCAACGCCTCACGTTCCAGACGCTGGCGAATTACGCCGACCACCAGCACCGCCAGGGTTGTGATCGAATAAGCCGGCCCGGAGAATGCCCGTACGCCGCTGACCAGCAACATCGCGGCCGCCACCGCCTGGCCCACCACCGGAATTGCCGAGGCGGCACCGCGTCGCACAATAAACCCGGTAAGCCCGGCCAATGCCGTGCCACTCAAGGCGGCGGTGGCCGAACCGCCAACGTTGAACCGCGT
This sequence comes from Pseudomonas sp. CFBP13528, assembly GCF_005233615.1. Classification (NCBI taxonomy): domain Bacteria; kingdom Pseudomonadati; phylum Pseudomonadota; class Gammaproteobacteria; order Pseudomonadales; family Pseudomonadaceae; genus Pseudomonas; species Pseudomonas sp. CFBP13528. The sequence goes on along the minus strand of NZ_QGAJ01000012.1, from coordinate 11,266 downwards.
GAACAGGCCTTTCTCTTTCTGCATCGCGGCCTGGAGTTCGGCGTCGAACGCCTGGCGGTCGGCGGCGTTGAGTTTGCCCTGGTACTGCTCGATCAGTGTTTGCGCAACCTGCGCTTCGATATCCGCAAGGGCAACTCTGGCAATGGCATCGTCGAACTTGATGCCCAAGCGTTGCGCCACCGCTTCGGCGATCTGGCGATAGGCCACGCCGTGACCACGGCCCAGGTTCATAAAACTGTCGCCGCCCATGCGCTGCAACTCGATGGCGAGCTTGCGCGGTTCGCGCACACTGGCATCAATCGAGGCGCTGTGCTTTTGTGCCATCAACTGCGCGAGAAACTTCAACTCATCCGGCCGCGCCTGCGCCAGGATCGGAAACAAGTCCGCGTCGTCTTCGGCAAAGCGCACTTCACGGCTGCGCAGGTCGGCGCGGATCAGGCCCCGGCGCTCCTGCAGCAGGTCGGTGTACTGCACCACTGTTTTCAATTGCGGCCAGTAGGCGGCATGGTCGAAGCTGGCCAAGTGAACATTGGTGACCTTGGCTTTCAGGGCCGGCGTCACTGCAATGGCATAGCGGCCGATGCAACGCTCGGTGTCCGGCTTCATTGCCAGTGCCCAGTCCTTACTGGAATGGCAATTGATCACCCGCCCCTTGAGCGGTGCCGTCACCGCCTCCCAAGGGCTGGACGTACAGATCGCCCCGCCCATCAGCAACAGATTGTTCAACGGCAGTTCATGCGCGACTTCAGGGCTGGCCAGCATGCTCTTGACCACGATCCGCGCCCCCAGGGAGTGACCGATAAGATTGATTTGCCGCACCTGCAGCGATTCGGCATGCAGGTACCTCGCCAGCTCGGGCAACAAGGTCCTGGCCACTTCATCGACACGCGCCTCGACACTTTTGTAATGGTCGAGAAAGTAAGCAATCGCCTTGCCCACCCCCACCGTCGCCGCGCCCAGGCCACCCCCGCCAAGCATCGAGGCGATCACCTCCCTGAAGGGTGCAAACAGGTTTTCCAGAAAGTGCCCGGCCGGCCAGAACAACATCAGGTTGGTCGAGCCTTCAATGCCCGCCAGTTGCGCCTTGAAGCCAGCCAACTGTTGCTGGCTGAAAAATGCCGAATAACCGTGAACATAGAGATTGAGCACATCCCCCTGAGGCTCGCCGCAGAGGACGAACGTAGGCTTGCGGGTGCGGTGCATTTCATCCCACTGGTGCTGCATGGGCCGGTGACTCCTGGTGGCAAGGGGCGGCCATGGTAACAAAGCGCACATCAAGCCGAGATGAAAACACCGTGCATCGCCATGCAGATTTTGTTCAGCACGCGAAGTTATCAGCGCCCTGTTAAACCGGGCAGCCCAGGCATACGTTGACCTTCGCATCAAAAATACAAGTTTCAAAATGTAAAAACGCGTTCTAATAGCGCCCTCGCCTATCAAGGCGTCAGCAGTTGATTCAAGTAGACAATGGAGTTCGCAATGCCCCATGAAGGCAACCTGTTACAAGCAGCCGTGGTGTTCCTGTTCGCCGCCGTGCTGGCCGTGCCATTGGCCAAGCGCCTGCAACTGGGCGCGGTGCTGGGCTACCTATTCGCCGGCGTGATCATCGGCCCCTCGGTATTGGGCCTGATCGGCAACCCGCAAAGCGTGGCGCAGTTCTCCGAATTGGGCGTGGTGCTGCTGCTGTTCATCATCGGCCTGGAGCTTTCGCCCAAACGCTTATGGGTGATGCGCAAGGCGGTATTCGGTGTCGGCCTGGCCCAGGTGCTGCTCACCGGGCTGGTCATGGGCGTAGTGGCGCTGTGGCTGTTTGGCCAGTCATGGAACAGCGCGATTGTGCTGGGTCTGGGCCTGGCACTGTCCTCCACCGCGTTCGGCCTGCAAAGCCTGGCCGAGCGCAAGGAACTCAACCAACCCCATGGGCGCCTGGCCTTTGCGATCCTGTTGTTCCAGGACATCGCGGCAATCCCCTTGATCGCCATGGTGCCGCTGCTGGCCGGCAGCGATCATCCGGCCAGCGAAGCCCAAGGCGTGCAGCACGTCTTGCAGATTCTGGGCAGCATTGCCGTGGTGATCATCGGCGGGCGCTACTTGTTGCGCCCGGTGTTTCGCATTGTTGCCAAGACCGGCCTGCGCGAAGTGTCCACCGCCACCGCGCTGCTGGTGGTGATCGGCACCGCCTGGTTGATGGAGCTGGTGGGGGTGTCGATGGCCCTCGGCGCTTTTCTCGCCGGGCTGCTGCTGGCGGACTCCGAATACCGTCACGAACTGGAATCCCAGATCGAACCCTTCAAGGGCCTGCTGCTGGGTCTGTTTTTTATCAGCGTGGGCATGGGCGCCAACCTCAGCCTGCTGCTCAGCACACCGCTGGTGGTGATCGGGCTGACCTTGCTGTTGATCGGGCTGAAACTGCCGCTGCTGTACGCTGTAGGGCGCATGGCGGGTGAGCTCAATCGTGAAAGCGCCCTGCGCCTGGGTGTGGTGCTGGCGGCCGGTGGTGAGTTTGCCTTCGTGGTGTTCAAGATTGGTCGCGACCAGGGCCTGTTCGAGCCGCACCTGTATGACGTGCTGGTGCTCACCATCACCCTGTCCATGGCCGTGACCCCGCTGCTGCTGTTGGTGTGCCCAAAGCTGTTCAGGCCCAAGGTCAAGCCGGTGGACGTACCCGAGGAATACCGCGCCATCGAAGGCGATGCACCGCGCGTCGTGATTGCCGGCATGGGCCGGATGGGCCAGATCGTCGCGCGCATCCTGCGTGCGCAGAACGTCTCGTTCATCGCCCTGGACACCTCGGTGGAAACCATCGAACTGACCCGCAGCTTCGGCGGCATGCCGGTGTTCTACGGCGACCCGCAGCGCCCGGAAATCCTGCATGCGGCCAAGGTCGACCAGGCGGAGTTCTTCGTGATCGCCATGGATGACCCGGAGATCAACATCAAGACCGCCGAACTGGTGCGCAACCTCTACCCGCACATGAAGATCATCGCCCGCGCGCGTAACCGCCAGCACGTACACCGCCTGGTGGATCTGGACGCCTCACCGGTGCGTGAAACCTTTTACTCCAGCCTGGAGATGAGCCGCCGCACCCTGGTGGGCCTCGGTTTGAGCCAGGCCCAGGCCGATGCACGCATCGACCGTTTCAGGGCCCATGACCAGCAGGTCCTCGCCGCACAGCATGCGGTGTACGACGATGCGGCCAAAGTCATGCAGACCGCCCAGGAAGCGCGTACCGAACTGGCGCGCCTGTTTGAGATGGACAGGCTGCAAGAAGAGTCCGACAAGGTGTGAGGCTGCAGGTGAACGATCTTGCGATTTTTCTGACAGAATACGCCGCAATTTCGTTCATCTCTGGAGCGCTTCATGGCCACGTTCACCAAGACCGCACTGCTGCTGGCCCTCGCGCTTACCGCTGGCAGCGTATGGGCTGCCTCCAAGGCGACCACGCAAACCATCTCCACCCTGGGCGGCAAGTTCACCTTCAACCTGCCCAAGGCCTACACCGCCGACGCCCTGCCCGCTGGTAAAGCCGATGATGGCACCGCCGATACCCAGGGCACCCTGTATGCCAACGCCACCACGAAAAGTGTGGTGATCGTCGCCGAAACCGTGCGTAACGATGGGGTAGCCATCAAGGATAACGACCCGCAGTTCCTCGATGGCGCCGTGGCCGACTTCGTCAAGAACCAGAGCGCCGCCCTGCCCGACTTCAAGAAGCAAAACGAGAAAAAACTCACCTACAAGGGCCTCGGCCTGCGGCAGGTCGACAGCACCGCCACCCAGGGCGGCGGCAAGACGTTGAACTCCACCTTTCTCGGCGGTTCGGGCAATCAGTTGCTGGTGATCCAGGCGATTTCGCGGGCGGATGATGTGAAGGGGCATGCCGCGCTGGTGAAGCAGATTACCGGCGGCAAGTAAGCCAATTTCCCAAGCAACCCAACACCAATGTGGGAGGGGGCTTGCCCCCGATAGCGGTGAATCAGTCGATACATCCGTGACTGAAATACCGCCATCGGGGGCAAGCCCCCTCCCACATTTTCAACTGCGTTTCACTGCATACTTTTCTCTAGCCAGGCTTTCAGGTCCTGGACTTCGGCCTCGCTGATCGTATGGTTCATCCCCGGATACCCATGAAATTCCGGCTTCAATCCCAACCCCTCGAGCACCTCATTCGCCCGCGTTCCCGAGGCATAAGGCAGTGCCTGGTCCAATGTGCCATGGCCGATAAAGATGGCCAGCTTGCCCAACGCCGCATCCGGCTTTAGCTCGGCCTTGAGTACCGGCAACACACTGCCGCTCAGGGCCGCGATGCCACGCATCAACTCGGGCCTGCGCAAACCCACCTCATAGGACATGATCGCCCCCTGGCTGAACCCGACCAGGAACACACGATCACTCATGGTGTGGTACTTGGCGGTGGCCTTGACCACAAAGTCTTCAATCAGCCTGGCGCTGCTGTGCAGATCGGCCGTCACTCCATCGTAATCCCCGTCACCGGGGGTCTTGGTGAACCAGCGATAGCCACGTGGCTCCACCGGCATCGGCGCACGCACCGACAGGTAGGTCCAGGTGGAAGGCAGCGCATCCTTGATGCCGAACAGGTCTTCCTCGTTGCTGCCAAAGCCATGCAGGAAAATCACCAGCGGTTGGTTGCGTGCATCGCCCTGGGTTTGCTCCAGGTACGACAGCGGCAAGTCGGTGTGCAGTTCAGAATCCGCCTGGGCGACACCGGCCAGCAAGGTCAGGGTGAGAGCGAGCAATTTGAGCATAGGAACGGTCCCTCAGGGTTTGCGCAACAAATAGGTGTCCATGATCCAGCCATTGGCGAGCCGCGCAGCCTTGCGCACCCGTTGGATGTCTTGCGCCACGTCAGCCACTTTGCCGCTGATCAGGATTTCGTCCGGCGTGCCCAGGTAGGCGCCCCAGTAGATATCCAGGTCCTGATCGGCCACGCTGCGGTAGGAATCTTCGGCATCGAGCATCACCACCAGGGTGTCGGCATCACTCGCCTGCCCCGCCGCCAGGCGCCGCCCGGTGGTGATTTCGACGGACTTGCCGATCCGGTTCAACGGCACTTTATGCCGTGCCGCCAAGGCCTGCACGCTGGTAATGCCGGGGATCACCTCGAACTCAAACTCACAGCGGCCGTCGGCCAGGATCGCCTGCAGGATGCGAATGGTGCTGTCGTACAACGCCGGGTCACCCCAGGCCAGAAACGCGCCCACTTCGCCGTCGGCCATTTCCTCGTTGATCATACGCTCGAAGGTGTGCTGCTTGTCGCGGTTGAGGTCCCGCACGGCGGTGGTGTAATCGATATCACCGCGCGTGCGCTCAGGGCATTGAGCCTCGACGAAGCGATAGCCGGGCTCGGTGATGTAGGTCTCGCAGATTTCACGCCGCAGGTCGATCAGCTTGTCCTTGCTCTGACCCTTGTCCATCAGGAAAAACACGTCGGTGCGGTTCAGCGCCTTTACGGCCTGCATCGTGATGTAGTCGGGGTTGCCGGCGCCGATGCCGATGATCAGGATGCGTTTCATGGGTTGCTCTCATTGCGGGGCGTGGATTTTGCCATGACCTGGGCCTCAGGCGTGAGTTTCCAGGCGCAGGCGCCAGCGCGCATTGAAGCGCAACTCGGTACAAGACAGCGGCTCAACGTCGATCAGATAGAACATCGAGAACGGACACCGCATGACGTACAGCAGCGCGGCGCGGATAACGAACGGATGGGTGATGGCCAGCACGTGACCGGGTTGGCTCTCGAGGGACTTGATCCATTGCCCGACCCGCGCGCACAGCTGATCCACCGACTCGCCGCCATGCGGTGCACGGGCGCCGTCGGTGAGCCAGGCGTTGAATTCATCGCTGTTCAGGTGGCGCACAGCCTGGCCTTTCCAGTGCCCAAGGTCCAGGTCGCGCAGGGCCTGTTCGATGTTCGGCTGCGCGCCGAACAACGCCGCCGTCTGCCGGGTACGCGCCTCCGGCCCGCACACCAGGCGCGCATCCTTGGGGTAACGACCTGCCAAAGAGCGTTCCGCGCCTTGCCAGTCCATGAGCAGCGACTCGTCATCGGCAAAGCATGCCTGTTTCTGCGCCGCCGTGGCCGCATGGCAGATCAGGGTCAAACGGGTAGCCTGCACGCAATACACTCCGCCGGGATGAGGCTGCCAAGCCTGGCGCAGTTAACGCGTCGATGCAACGCCCGACCACCGTACCAATCAGGCCAATGCCGCCCCGGCGGGCGCTGTCACCGGGCTGCCGCTGGCCACGAAGTCTTCTTTGCGCAGCAGCACCAGCGCAATCAACGACACCACCCCGGTCGCCACATAAAAGTACCAGGGCGAGGTAATGTCGCCGGTCACCTTGATCAGCCAGGTGGAAATCAACGGCGCGCTGCCGCCAAACACCGCAACCGGCACGTTGTACGCCACGGCGATGCCAGTGGAGCGGATGCGCGTGGGCAGCAGTTCGCTCATCAGCGCATAGGTGGACGAGGCATACAGGCCGAACAGAATCGCCACCGCCATCAACGGCGCGAAGAAGGTTGCCGGCGTGGCGGTCGGTGCCATCTTGAACAGCCAGAACATCGCGAGGGTCGCCAGCGTGCCGATCACCATCAGGAACGGCTTACGCCCATATTTGTCGGTGAAGGCGCCGCCGAACGGCATGACGAACGCCGCAGAAAAACTGGCGACGAACACATAGAGCAACGTGGTGCCGCTGTCGAACTTGAGGATCTTGGCCATGTAAGTCGAGGCAAAGGTCAGCACCAGATAAAATATCGAGCTGTGCAGGGTGATGATGAAGAACACCAGGGCAACCGCGCGTTTCCATTGCCAGACTTCGCGCAGGGGTGCGCGAGAAGTTTGCCCGGCGCGTTGCAGGGCAAGGAACTCGGGGCTGTCTTCGAGCTTGAGGCGGATGTACATGGAAATGAAGCCCAGGGGCGCGGCGATCAGGAACGGCACGCGCCAGGCCCATTCCTGCATCGTGTCGGCGCCCAGCACCCAGGTCATGCCGTTGGCCACGGCGCCGCCCAGCAACAGGCCAAGCACGGCGGTAACCATCAACCAGCAGGTGGCAAAGCCGCGTCGGCCGGGGCCGGCGTATTCGGAAATGAAACTGGTAACCGTGCCGATCTCACCGCCCGCGGAGAAGCCTTGCACGCAGCGCACCAGGATCAACAGAATCGGGGCGACAATGCCCAGGGTCGCGTAAGTGGGCAGCAAACCGAGCATCACCGTGGAGCCGGTCATCATCACCAGCGCCATGATCAGGGTTTTACGCCGGCCGATCTTGTCCGCCAGCGGGCCGAAGAACAGCCCGCCCAGGGGCCGGATGAAGAAGCTCAGGGCAAACGCGGCGAAGCTGGCCAGCAGGCTGGTGGTAGGGTCGTCGGAGACGAAGAACGCCTGGCCGATATAGACGGCAAGAAAGCCGTAGACGCCGTAGTCGTACCACTCGATCAAGTGGCCGGAGGTGGCACCGAGAAACGCGCGGCGGCGTTTGCGGACAGTGTCTTGCGCATGATTGCCCATCGAGGGGACTCCTTGTCTGTTTATCGATCCGTGCTAGAGCGCGGCGATACTCGCCGCTTTGAGCCATTGTCGCAAGTCGGTCTTGAGGATTTTGCCGTAGCTGTTTTTGGGCAATTCGCTGCGCCACACATATTTTTTTGGTTTCTTGAACGATGCCATGCGCGCCAGGAACCATGCCGTCAGTTCGGCTTCGTCGAGGGACTGGCCACTGCGCGTCACCACAAATGCCACCACCGACTCGCCCCATTGCGGGTCCGGCTCGCCCACCACGCACACTTCAAACACCTCGGGATGCTGGGCCAGCACTTCCTCGACTTCGCGCGGGTATACATTGCTGCCGCCGCTGATGATCACGTCCTTGGAGCGATCCGTGAGGGTCAGGTAGCCGGCGGGGTCGAGAAAACCGATATCTCCGGTCAGCAACCAGCCATCGACCAAGGCCTGGCGCGTGGCCTCGGGGTTACGCCAATAGCCCTGCATCACCGTGGCGCCACGTACGGCAATTTCGCCGCGCGTTCCCGTGGGCAGCGATTGGTGCTCGGTATCGAGAATACGGATTTCCACGCAGGCTTGCGCATGGCCAACGGACGCGGCCAGAGTCGCCCAGTCGGGGCGCTGGCGGTCGGCAATCAGCCCACGGGGCAGCACGCTGATGGTCATCGGGCTCTCGCCCTGGCCGTAGATCTGCACCAGGCGGGCGCCGAAGGTGTCGACGGCGTCGCGCAAGTCGGCCAGGTACATCGGGCCACCGCCGTAGACCATGGTCTTGATGCCTTCGCCACTGTAACCCTGGCGCCGCGCCTGCTCGACCATGCGCTTGACCATGGTCGGCGCGGCAAACAGCGAAACACTGCCCAGCTCGGCCGCCAGGCCAAACAGCTCGGCGGCGTCAAACCCGTTGGACGCCGGCACCACATGCCGCGCGCCGCAGCGTACGTGAATAAAGTTATAGAGCCCGGCACCATGCGACATCGGTGCGGCATACAGCGCCGCATCGTCGGCGCTCACCGGGTCGACATCGGTGGCGTAACACAACGACATGGCGATCAGGTTGCCATGGGACAGCATCACCCCCTTGGAACGCCCGGTGGTGCCTGAGGTGTAGAACAGCCAGGCGAGGTCGTCGGCCTGGCGCGGCACCGGTTGCTCCAGGGTTGGCCAGCCCCGGTCCGGCGCCAGCGCATGGCCATCGAGCTCTGCGCAGCACAGGGGCAGGTCATGCGACGAAAACACCCGGCCGCCATCGGTAAAGATCAAGCGGGCCTGGGCGTTATCGGCGATCCACGCCGCCTCGGTCGGGTGCAGCTTGGCATTGATCGGCACCGCCACCGCCCCCATCCACCAGATGGCATAGAGCAGCTCCAGGTAGTCGCAGCTGTTTTTCATCAGCACCGCCACCGCATCCCCTGGCTGCACACCGTGCTGGTCTACCAGGTGCGCGGCGCGCTGGCGCACATGGGCGGCGAAGGTGGCGTAGTCGGCCACTTGCCGGGAGCCGTCGAACAACGCCGGACGTTGCGGGTTGCGACGCTGGGTGTCGTGCAACCAGTTGGCAATGTTCATGGCTCAATACCGGCGCGCGTGCAGGACCGAGGCGTAGTTGGCCACCGCCATTCCACCCATGTTGAACACCAGCCCGAACTCCGCATTGGGCACCGCCAGGCCGATTGGCTCGCCGGTCAATTGCCGGAACGCCAGGGCATGCATCGAGACACCGGTCGCGCCGACGGGATGGCCCTTGGCCTTGAGCCCACCGGAAAGGTTCACCGGCAAGCGCCCGCCCGCACGCACCACACCGCTGTCAAGCACACGGTGCCCCTCGCCTTTGGGCGCCAGGCCCATGGCTTCGTAGATCAGCAGTTCGGCGATGGTGAAGCAATCATGCACCTCGGCGAAACTCAGATCGGCCAGGGTCACATTCGCCCCGCGCAGCGCCGCATGAATCGCCCGCTGCGGGCCTTCAAACGCAAGGATGTCGCGCTGGGCAATGGGCAAGGTGTCGTTGACCTGGGTCATCGCGCGAATCTGCACATCGCGGCGAAACGCCCGCGCCCGCTTGGGTGAAGCGAGGATGATCGCCGCAGCACCGTCGCTGATCAGCGAGCAGTCGGTGAGGCGCAGCGACTCGGCCACGAACGGGTTGCTCTGGGACACGTTGTTGCAGTGCTCGAAATTCATCTCCCGGTGCATCTGCGCCAACGGGTTGGCCATGGCATTGGAGTGGTTCTTGGTGGCAATCGCCGCCATCGAGCCCAGCGGGCTGTGGTAGCGCTCGGCGTATTGACGCGCGGCGCGGCCGAACAGCTGCGGGAAACTCAGGCCGGCTTCGGCGGCATCGTTCTGGTAACCGGCACCGGCCAGCGCCTGGGTGACGGCGGCCGTGGAGGTGTGGGTCATTTTTTCGGCGCCCACCACCAGCACCAACTCCGCGCTGCCGGAAAGAATCGCATTGACCCCGGCCTGAATCGCCGCCGAACCGGAAGCACAAGCGTTTTCACAGCGCGTGGCCGGCTTGAAGCGCAGCCCGGGGTCGGCCTGCAGCAGCAATGACGCGGCAAAGCCGTCGGGCACCAGCCCGGCATTGAAGTGGCCGAGGAACAGCGCGTCGATTTGCGACGCCTCGAGGTCGGCATCGCTGAGGGCCTCACGCGTGACCTGAACAATCAGATCCTCCAGCGTGGTGCCTTCCAGACGACCAAAACGCGAATGACCAGCGGCAACGATAGACACGCAATCAACAGGCATAATCAATTTCTTCTGTTCTTCAACCGGACTTTCCTTACAATGACCCAGCTCTGGCCGCACGCCAATTCGTGTAACTACTTACATGGATAAGTAGTTTTACATGGATAAGTATTCGCCAGTGAGTTGAACAACGAGGCAGGATGCCCATGACCGTGTTTACCCAGCCATTGCAAGACCTCGAACGCCTGGCGTTCAAACTGTCCCCCGCTCCGCAGTTGGTGACCAGCAACCGCGTAATACTCGACTGCAACGACGCCTTCCTGAAACTGTTCGGCTATGCCCGCGAGACGTTGGTCAATCAGTTGACCTTGCTGATCTACCCGTCCCAGGCCGACTACCACGCCATCGGCAAGCGCAGCCATGACTGGTTGCTCGACAGCGACAACGGTTTTTATTCCGACGAGCGCTTCATGCAGCATCGCAACGGCGAGGTGTTCTGGGCCAAATCCCATGGCTACACCCTCACGCCCAGGGACCCGTTCAAGCTGATGATCTGGCACTTCGAACGCCTGGACCGCTGTCACCAGGGCACCGGAGACCTGACGCCGCGGGAGCGGGAGATTGCCATGCACATCGTGAACGGGCTCAAATCCAAGGAAATCGCCCTGCGCCTGGGGATTTCCCACCGCACGGTGGAAGTGCATCGGGCGCGGTTGATGAGGAAGTTGCAGGCCAAGACGGTGGTGGAGTTGGTGTCGAAGATTATTATGGTGGCGTGAGGGGGCTTGCCCTCGTGACGGCCGAACAGCCAACGCGTATCTACCTGACGCTCCGAGGTCCAAATGTGGGAGGGGGCTTGCCCCCGATGGCGGCCTCAGGGCCGACCAGGATGTTGGATTGGACCGAGTACATATCCGTTTCTGCGGTAACGGCTGCAATGGGTTCCGCTTTTACAGCGGCTCACTTTTGAAAAGCGCAAAAGTAAGCAAAACGCTCTTGCCGGTATGACTCACCCACATGGGTTACAAATCAGTTCACGCACATAGGTA
>NZ_QGAJ01000011.1:0-184865 GCF_005233615.1 Pseudomonas sp. CFBP13528 | reverse complement strand
AGTGTCACCTATGTGAGTGCACTTTTTTGTAACCCATGTGGTTGACCCGTACATGCCCCACCACTCGGCACCTCGCTTAGGCTCGGTGTGCCCGCAATCCGCCATGGATTTGGGGGGCCGCCGCCACGCGCCATCCATGGCGCGGGGCGGCTAAACCGGCATCCCTGCCGGTTTACCCCCCAAATCCATGGCGGATTACGGCCAGCGTGGTTTGACGGGGCGCCTAAGATCAAAAGCAGATCAAGATCAAGATCAAGATCAAGATCAAGATCAAGAGCGGCTCGCTTCGCATTGTGGTTACCGTAGGGGGCTGCGAACTGCAGTTGTGTAGGTAAATGCGCAGCGATGACGCCTTAAAATGCAAAAAGCCCCGCCATTCTCATGGCGGGGCTTTTGTTTTTTCAGCGTGTCACTCAGTACTGCGGGTCGCCCACATGCAGGATCTTCATGCCATTGGTGCCACCGGTGGTGTGGTAGCTGTCGCCCTTGGTCAGGATGACCCAGTCGCCTTTCTCTACGACGCCGCGTTTGACCAGCTCGTCGATGGCTTTCTGGCTGACTTCGTTCGGTGCCAGCGATGCTGGATCGAAAGGAATGGTGTACACGCCGCGGAACATCGCCGCGCGGGCCTGGGCTTCGCGGTGTGGGGTGAACGCGTAGATCGGCACCGAGGAACGGATGCGCGACATGATCAACGGCGTATAGCCACTTTCGGTCAAGGCGATGATTGCCTTGACGCCCGGGAAGTGGTTGGCGGTGTACATGGCCGCCAGGGCGATGCTCTGGTCGCAGCTTTCGAAAACCTTGCCGATGCGGTGGCTGGAGGTCTTGCTGGTGGGGTGCTTTTCAGCGCCGACGCAGATGCGCGCCATGGCCTGCACGGCCTCCAGTGGGTACGGGCCGGCGGCGCTTTCAGCCGAGAGCATCACGGCGTCGGTGTAGTCGAGCACGGCGTTGGCCACGTCGGACACTTCGGCGCGGGTCGGCATCGGGTTCTGGATCATCGACTCCATCATCTGGGTCGCAACGATCACCGCTTTGTTGTGGCGGCGTGCGTGCAGGATGATTTTCTTCTGGATACCGATCAGCTCGGCGTCGCCGATTTCCACGCCCAGGTCGCCACGGGCGACCATCACGGCGTCCGACGCCTTGATCAGGCCATCGAGGGTTTCGTCATCGGCCACGGCTTCGGCGCGTTCGATCTTCGCCACCAGCCAGGCGGTACCACCGGCTTCGTCGCGTAGTTTACGGGCGTATTCCATGTCGGCGGCGTCGCGCGGGAAGGACACGGCGAGGTAGTCCACTTCCATCTCGGCGGCGAGTTTGATGTCGGCCTTGTCTTTTTCAGTCAGGGCCGGTGCGGTCAAGCCACCGCCGCGACGGTTGATGCCTTTGTGGTCGGACAGCGGGCCGCCGATGATCACGGTGCAATGCAGTTCGGTCGGGGTCGCGGTGTCGACGCGCATGACCACGCGGCCGTCATCGAGCAGCAGTTCGTCGCCGACGCCGCAGTCCTTGACCAGGTCCGGGTAGTCGATGCCGACGATGTCCTGGGTGCCTTCCGTCAGCGGATGGCTGGTGGAGAAGGTGAATTTGTCACCAATCTTCAGCTCGATCCGCTTGTTGGCGAATTTGGCGATACGGATCTTCGGGCCTTGCAGGTCACCCAGCAGCGCCACGAAGCGGCCGTGTTTGGCGGCCAGGTCACGCACCAGCTTGGCGCGAGCCTTGTGCTCGTCCGGGGTGCCGTGGGAGAAGTTCAGACGGGCAACGTCCAAACCAGCCAGAATCAGCTGTTCGAGGACTTCCGGCGAGTTGCTGGCCGGGCCAAGGGTGGCGACGATTTTGGTACGACGGACGGACATGCACAGACTCCTGAGTTCAAGCGCTGGGGAAGGCTACTATGCTCTTTCGTTGTAGTCATTGTTCGTTTGCACTACTTATTGACGATCGGCTTGTTTTTGCTGCGGTTGAAAAGACGAACGCCCTTGAAGATTTTCGACGCGGGGTCGATACACTGCACAAGACAGGAGAACCCCATGCGAATTTTGCTCGTTGCTGCCCTGGCCGTCAGTGTTGTCGGCTGCACCCGCTGGTCAATGGACCACCATTTGAACAACGCTTACCGCGCCTATGGGGTGGGTGATTGTGCGCGGGTCACGCTGGAGTTGTCCCAGGTCGACCGCGAGAGCCGCACCCGCCGTTATGTGCAACCCGAGGTGTCGATGCTGCGCGGGCAGTGCCTGGAACGGCAGAAGCTGTTCGTCGATGCCGCGCAAACCTATCAATTCATCATCAGCCAATACCCGTCCAGCGAGTACGCTTACCGCGCCCGTGCACGGCTCGATACCCTGCGCCAGTTGGGGCATTACTCCGGCGCAAGTGTGGCGCAACCACAGCCGTCGTCGCTGTAGTGATATTTGGCGTTTGATAACTGGCCTGGTGCCAGTCTTGGGCTATTCTTTGAATGTCTGTTTGTACAACTTTCTATTCAAAAGAATGCAACGTCCGGATTCGGCAGCGGTCTGGTGACAACGGCTCGTTTCGAATCACTGGCTTTATGGGATGGCGACCTCACCATGTTTATCGAACGACGGATCGAACGGCATCAGTTGCCTTATTTCTTGCAGGTGTTCAATCGGCTTACGGACAAGCCAATCGGTTTTCTGGGCGACGTTTCCGAAGCCGGGCTGATGCTGATCAGCCAGTTACCGATGATGATCGGCGCCGACTTCGAGCTGCGCTTGAAGATTCCCGGGCCGCACGGCGAGTTACAGACCGTCGATCTTACCGCGACCTGTCTGTGGAGCCGTGAAGACGTCAACCCGCAGCATTACGACTCAGGGTTCCGCGTGCTCAATGCATGCGAAGAATACGCACAGCTGATCAGCGCCTTGTTGCATTACTTCAGCTTCGATCCGCTACAGGCATCCGTCTGAACAGCAGGTGCTGTCGGCTATGGCGGCTGCGCCCACCGTGGCCGTGCGCTTGCGTTCAGAACACGCCGGCTTTTTTCCAGCGCAGGTAACGCGTCACCAGCGCGGCGCCCAACGCTGACGGCAGGCTATCCAACACTGGTAGCCCATGGGCACCCAGGCGGTCATGCAGCTGGTTGCGCGTGTTGAGGTAGTCAATTGCGCCGCTGTAGGCCAATGCTTCGGGCAGGGTTTGGACCGGGGCCTGGCGCAGTTGATCGAGTACGTCCTCTCGCAAGCTCGCGATCAGCACCCGATGGTGCCGGCCGATGCGCTTGATCGCACTCACCAGTGCTTCATCGTCTTCATCGCGCAGGTTGGTGACCACGATTACCAATGCGCGGCGTTTTTGCCGAGCCAGCAATTGGCTGGCGGCGGCCTCGTAGTCAGCTGTCCTGCGTGTGCTTTGCAAGTCGTAGACCGCATTGAGCAAAACGTTCAACTGGCCGCTGCCCTTGGCCGGCGCCAGGTAACGCGGCTGATCGCTGGCAAAGGTACACAACCCTACGGCATCGCCTTGGCGCAGGGCGACGTAACTCAGTAACAGGCAGGCATCCAGCGCGTGGTCGAAGTGGGACAACTCGTCGTCCTGGCTGCGCATGCGCCGGCCGCAATCGAGCATGAACACAATCTGCTGATCACGCTCATCCTCATATTCACGGGCAATCGGCGTGCGTTGTCGTGCCGTGGCTTTCCAGTCAATCTGACGCAGGCTGTCACCGTCGCGGAACTCGCGTAATTGATGAAACTCCAGGCCCGGTCCACGTCGCTGATGCTGGCGTACACCCAGTTGGCTCAGCCAGTTATCCACCCCCTGCAAGTGCGCACCGGATAACCGCGCGAAGTCCGGGTACACGCGAGTGGCGTCCGGGACTTCTAGCCAGCGCCGCGCCGACCACAACCCCAAGGGGCTGGGCAAATGGATTTCGCAGCGGCTGAAGCTGAAATGCCCACGTCGCACGGGGCGCACGCGATAGCCCAACTCACCACGCTCGCCTGGGCGCAGCGAAATGGATTGCGGCAGGTTATCCACAACCAGCCCGTCGGGCACGTGATCGAACACCTGCACGGTCAGCGGCTGTGGATAGTCGTGTTCCAGTGACAGGCGCACTTCTCCCCAGCGCCCCAACGCGAGGCTACCGGGCAGCGTCCTGTGCACGCGTGCCGAAGGGCGGCGGCGTAACCGTATGGCATCGAGCATCGCCAGCAACAGCAGGGCCAATAGCAGCCCCCAGGCGATTGCGTGCAAGGTATCAGGCACCTTGAACTGCAAAGCCATCGACGCGCCCAGCAGGATACTGAGGGCCAACAGGACACCCAGCCAGGTCAGGAACAGACGGGTCGGTTTCATGCCGGCGCTACTGCCTGGGGGCCGCAATCTGGTCGAGCAACTGCTTGATCACCTGGTCCACCTCCAGGCCATCGATGTCCAGTTCGGGTGCGAGGCGTACGCGGTGACGCAGCACTGCCAGGGCGCATCCCTTGACGTCATCCGGGGTCACGAAGTCGCCGCCGCGCAACAGCGCACGGGCACGGGCGCCACGAATCAGGGCGATAGAGGCCCGTGGGCCGGCGCCGATAGTCAAGCCTGGCCAACTGCGCGTGGCCCGCGCCAGGCGTACGGCATAGTCGAGCACCTGTTCATCCAGAGGCATGCCGCTGGCGATCTGCTGCATCTGTACCACGTCTACGGCCTGCAGCACGGTACGCAAAGGTTGCACATCGAGCATGTCGGCCCTGGACGAGCGGGTCACTTCGCGCACCATGTCCACTTCCTGTTGGGCGTCGGGATAGTCCATGCGCACCTTGAGCATGAAGCGGTCCAGCTCAGCTTCGGGCAGCGGGTAGGTGCCTTCCTGCTCGATCGGGTTCTGGGTGGCAAGCACCATGAACGGCGCGCCGATGGGTAAGGCCTCGCCCTCCAGGGTGACCTGGCGCTCCTGCATGGCTTCGAGCAGTGCGGCCTGGGTCTTGGCCGGGGCGCGGTTGATCTCGTCGGCCAGCAGCAAGTGGGTGAACAACGGCCCCTTGCGCAGCTTGAACTGTTCGGTCTGCAGGTCGTATACCGCGTGGCCGGTGACATCGCTGGGCATCAGGTCCGGCGTGAACTGGATGCGTGCGAAATCGCCGCCGAAGCAACGGGCCAACGCACGCACCAGCAACGTTTTGCCTAGGCCGGGTACACCTTCTAGCAGCACATGCCCACCTGCAATCAACGCAGTGAGCACGTCATCGATCACCGCGTCCTGGCCAATGACTGCCTTGCGTAATTCAATGCGCAGGGCCTGGGCCTGTTGGCTGGCGTTTTGGATAGTATTTTCTGCGGTCAGGGTTGTGGCCGTTGGAGAGTCGCTCATAGGGCATTCCTGAGTTTTTGCAGGCACGCCACCTGGCGGCTGAAATCGGCGCTGGAGAGCCGTTTCAGCGCAGGTGCGCCGAGTGCCTGGCGGATGATAGGGGAGGGTTGTCGCGTCAGGTGTTCCAGCACCTGGCATTGGTCTGCCGTGTCGAGGTGTTCAAAGCCGGGGTGACGGCGCCGTGCGGTGCGCAGCAGGTCCTGCTGCAAGGCTTGCAGCAAGGCGCCCTGGCCGCTGCGGCGTAGCAGGAAGTCGGCGCTGGCGCGCAAATGCTCCTGTAGCTGTCGACGCGCCTTGGGCGCCGGCGCCAGGATCGGGCCCTGGCGCATGCCGGCGTGCCAGAGTGCCAGGGCAATCAGTGCGACCAGCGCGACGAGGGCCTGGGGGAAGTAACGGACCAGCAGGGTAAGCAGGTTGTCCGCATCGCTATTGAACAGCAGGGTGACGTCGGTGCCCTGGTTCAGGTACCACAGCAACCAGGCGTTGTCGTGTTTGCCGATATCTGGAGTTTTCCACAGGTCGCTGTCGGTGAGCACCGTGACGCGGCCTGACCCGAGGTCAAGTTGCATCAGATGGCTGGACTGGACGCTGTTGGCTGAAAACTGCGCCAGGTGCCTGGGGTCCGTCAGGTTGAAGGCGGTGTCGAAACTGAAATACGCCGGCGCGGTTTCATTGTCGACATACAGTTTGGTGAGGTCCGGCGCGATTTTTTTGCGCGGTGGCGCCGGCTCGTCGAAGTCATCGCTGAAGGTCTGGCGAAGATTGAGACGATCGAGCAGCAGGTCGCCGCTTTTGCCGGTCTCTTCATCCCATATCGCCTCGGCCACCAGCAGCAGGTGCCCCCCGGCTTTTGCCCACGCCAGCAGTTGTTCGACCTGGCGTGGGCTCATGTTGCCACGCTCCCCCAGCAACAGCAGGCTATGGCCCGGGGCGGGCAAGTCCGCAAGCCGCTCAAGCCCGTTGGCATGCGCCACCGTCAAGCCTTGCTGCCCCAGGAAATGCTCGGCCGCCAAATAGGGATTGGCCAGTGCCTCCGGCGACGGGCCGCGGTCCACCACCTCCTCATAAGGAATTGCCTTGTGCCAGGCATACAGGCCGCCCGCTCCCAACAGGCAAGCCAGCAGCGCGGCTATCCACAGTAATGGCCGGTTCATTGGCTGGCCCTGCTACTGAAGAGTGCGCGCCAATCGCTGCACAGCTTTTGCCGGGCGGTATCGGGAGGCAGTCGATGGCCGTAGGCGAGGTTTTGCCAGTGATCAGTCAATTCGCGACTGAATGCCAGCAACTGCGGTTGCTGCAAATGATCAATGCGCTCCAGCACCTGGCCCTCGGTGTCGGCACCTTTGAGTGGCAGGTTGAATTCGTGCAGCAGTCGGCTGAGCAGGCCGCGATACAGCAAGCCAAGGGCTTCGCGCGGTTGGGTGGGCCACAGCTGTTCGGCGGCGCTGGCGATATCATCGGGCAACGTCTGGATCCCCACTTCCAGGCCGAACAACTGGGCAGGCGCAGGTTTTGCGGTTTTGGGTTGAGGTCGCCGCCTGCGGCTGACAAACGTGCGCAGCCATTCACGGTAGCGCCACATCACCAGGGCCAGCCCGCCAATCACCACGCTCCATAGCAGTATCTCCAAGCCTTGGGCCAAGTGCTTGAAGGCATCGCTGTTGAAGTTGTCGAGCAATTGCTGGAGCCAGCCAGGTAATTTACCGTCGCCGTGGGTTTTGCGGGCCGTGGCGGGTTTTTCCTCGCCAAAACGATAACGGGTGACGGTTTCCTGATTCTTGAACGGCGGGCTTTCCAGTGATGCTTTGATCGACTGCTTGGCCGCCTGGGTACTGAGTGGCTTCGGATCAGCGGTTTGATCGGCCAGCGCCGATGGGCTCAGTTGCACCAGTGTGAGACCGACGACCAGCAGCAACAGCGGTACGACGCTGCTCAGGCGTTGGCGCAACCGGCGAAATACCAGTTCCAGGTCCCAGGCCTCCAGGGCGGTGCGACGGTTGAGATACAGGCTGAAACCGCAGGCGACGTAGATGGGTTCCCAGAACACCAGCACCAGCGCATAGAAAGCGTTGCTCAGGTGTTCCAGCCATAGCCCCTGCGGGCCTGTCGCCAGTACCAGCCGCTGCCAGTCCCACTCCAGTTCGACCTGTTCCGGGATGAATAGGTAGAACAGCGCCATGCACCCGAACCACAGGCCGATCTCCAAATGCACCCCGATGATCGTCAACCAGCGCGGGGCACCTGCATTGCGCTGTTGCAGTACGCCCAGGCGCTGTTGACGCACTGGCCCATCCAGGCCTTCGAGCTGGCTCACCGGCAGCATGAAGCTGCGGCTCAGGCTCAGCCGGCGCCAGGTCAGGCTGGCAAACAGTTGCCCCTTGAGCAGGCGTGGCCACTGGCGAACGGCCTGTTTCAGGCTCGGCGTTTCACCGAACAAGGCCTTGGAAAGAACGTATAAGGGTAAGCGTTCGAAGGCGGGCTTCAGCCACCAGAACAGGAATAGGGCGTAAGACGGGTACTGCCACAGCAATGCGGTGAGCAGAATAAACACAGGCAGGCTGACCAGGGCCCAACTGCTCATCAGCACTGCACGATGTTCCCGGGCCATCAGTACGCCGAGGTCCATGGCTTCCCAGGAGGTACGCGGGCGGATCACCACGCTGGCGTCAGTCAGGCGCATGGCGAGTCCGGCCAGCGAAGATCAGGTAGGCGGCCACCAGCAACCACAGTGCGCTGCCCACCAGGTATTTGATCCAGGGCGCAATGCTCGTGGTGGATGACCAGTAGGCTTCGATGAACGCTGCGATCAGCAGGAACACCATGACCCCGCAGAGCATCTGCACGCTTTTACGGGCCGTCAGGCGCAGGGATTCGCTACGTGCCAGGGGCCCTGGCGCGATCAGTGACCAGCCCAGTTGCAGGCCTGCCGCACCGGCCAGTGCGATGGCGCTGAGTTCGAAGGCACCATGGCCGATCACGAATGACCAGAAGGTCTGGCCGTAGCCGATTTCACTCAGGTGTCCGGAGACGGCCCCGATGATCAAGCCGTTGAATATCAGGAAGAACACGCTGCCCAGGCCGAACAGCAAGCCGGCGGCAAAGGTCTGGAAGGCGATGCCGATGTTGTGCATCACGTAGTAGCCAAACATCATCCAGTCTTCGCTGGCGGCGCGTTCGGCCGCGCGGCCCAGGCGACTGGCGGCGGGGTCGTACATGCTTTGCATCTCGGCCACCTGTTGCGGGCTGACGATGCTGTAGATCAGGTCGGGGAACAGGTAGACCAACAGGGCTATGCCCAGCAGGCTGCCAAAGAACAGCAGGCTGGCGATCAGTACGAAGCGCCATTGTTCACGCACCAGGCGCGGGAAGTCGGCGAGGATGAAAGCCAGCACGTTCGCTGTCGTTTGGCTGCGATGGCGATACAGTTGTTGGTGCCCGCGCAGCGCCAGTTGTTGCAGGCGGTCCACCAGGTAGCTGCTGTAGCCGCGTTCCTGGGCCAGGGCCAGGTGTTGGCACAGGCGTCGATATTGATGAGGGAAGTCGGCCACCTCGGTGGCTTTGCCTCGCTCCAGCTGGTTCAGCTGTTCGGCGAACGTCTGCCATTGCTGCTGGTGCCGACTTTCAAAAAGGCTCTGCTTCATGTAGGCCCCAACAAACCATGGGCCACACCGTTGAGTTGCTCCACGGCGCGGGCTGGAGACACCTGCAAGGGCGCCGCGAGGATTGCAGCCAGTTCATGCACCCGCTCGACAGACAGGTCCGCCTGGCGTTCGGCGAAACCGAGGATGGCCCGCTGTTCGCTCAGTTCCAGCGCGAAGGGCAGGCGCAGGGGGGCTGCTTGAGGTATGGGCGGGCGGGCCAGCGACTGTTCGCGATAAACCACCAGCGTACCCGCTGCCAGATCGCCGAGCCGCTTGAAGTGCGGGTGTTGCAGGCAACTGATGGCGCCGAAGAAGTAGCCGAAGGGCAACATGTCGACAAAACGCAGGAGGTTGCGGATCAGTGACGCCGACCAGCCGATGGCGGTGCCGTCGTCCTGTACCACCCGCAGGCCCATGACCTGCTTGCCAGGCGAACAGCCCTGGTTGAGCACTTCGAACAGCACCATGTACCACCAGCTGATCAGGAACAGCAGCAGCGCGCCCAGGCCAAGCCCGAGGTTGCCAAGCAGCGCCAGGGGCACAAGCAGGATGCCCATGATCACGCCACGCGCGAGCAGATCGAAGGCGTAGGCCAATGCCCTTGGCGCGAGGCCGGCAGGGCGCAAGGGCAGGTCGATACCCTCGGGGGTCTCGATCTGGTAGCAGGTATCCAAAGGAGCTGTTGGCATTGCGATCCTTGGCAGCGCGAAGCAACTGAGAGACACGGATGCTAGCAGTGTCGAGGCGGGAAGCAACCCTTCAAGATTTTACTGGATATTTGTCCAGTAAAGGTATCGCTGGCCCCTGACACCTTGCAGCGCCTAGACTTTGCCGGTCTTCAGCACAGGAACAGCCCGTGACCTCCATTTTCTGGTACGACTATGAAACCACCGGGATCAACCCGCGCAGCGATCGCCCGCTGCAGGTAGCCGGCATTCGTACCGACCTCGAGCTCAACGAGGTCGGCCCGCCGATCAATCTGTATTGCCAGCCCAGCGACGATATCCTGCCCCATCCGGCAGCGTGTGCGATCACCGGTATAACGCCGCAGGTCCTGGCGCAGAAAGGCCTTGCCGAGGCGGATTTCATGACGCGGGTGCATGCCGAACTCGCGGCCCCCGGTACCTGCGGCGCGGGTTATAACACCCTGCGCTTTGACGATGAAATGACGCGCTACAGCCTGTACCGCAACTTTTTCGACCCTTATGCGCGCGAGTGGCAGGGCGGTAACAGCCGCTGGGACTTGATCGATGTGATGCGTACCGCGTATGCCCTGCGCCCGGACGGGATTGTGTGGCCCGAGCAGGACGGGCGCGTGACGCTCAAGCTTGAACGCCTGACGCAAGCCAACGGCATCGATCATGGCCAGGCCCACGATGCGTTGTCTGACGTGCGCGCGACCATCGCCCTGGCGCGATTGGTGCGGGAAAAACAACCCAAGCTGTATGAGTGGCTGTTCCAGTTGCGTAGCAAGCAACGGGTGATGGACCAGGTGCGCTTGTTGCAGCCGCTGGTGCACATTTCTGGACGCTTCAGCGCCGAGCGGCATTATCTGGGGGTGGTCTTGCCGTTGGCTTGGCATCCACGCAATCGCAATGCACTGATTGTGTGTGACCTGGGGCTCGATCCGCAGGCCCTGCTCGAACTGGATGCCGAGACGTTGCGCGAGCGCCTCTATACGCGGCGCGACGAGCTGGCGGAGGGTGAACTGCCGGTGCCGCTCAAGTTGCTGCACATCAACCGCTGCCCGGTCATCGCGCCCTTGAAAGTGCTGCGCGCGCAAGATCACGAGCGGCTGCAATTGGATAGGGAGGTTTACCAGGCGCGGGCGCTGCGACTAACTGACGCACAGGAAGTTTGGCGTGACAAGTTGGCGAGCGTTTACGCCGAGGAGGAATATGCACCGAATGCCGATCCGGAGCAGCAGCTCTATGAGGGTTTTATCGGCGACCGTGATCGGCGCTTATGTGAACAAGTTCGCCTGGCAGAGCCGGTACAACTGGGACGCCAGCAATGGCCGTTCGATGATCATCGATTGCCTGAATTATTATTCCGCTATCGCGCGCGTAACTTTCCTGAAACCTTGAACAATGAGGAGCAAGAGCGCTGGAGACTTTTCTGTCAGCAACGGTTGTCAGACCCGGTATGGGGCGCACCCAATACCCTGGCGGCATTTAAGCTGGCCCATAAGGAGTTGAAAAACAGTGCGACAGCGTTTCAGTGCCAGGTACTGGGTGAATGGCAAGACTATGCCGACTCTTTAGCGGCCCGCCTGAATCTGTAGCCGAGCAACTGCAAACATCCAGACAATAAAAAACGCCAGCAAGCTGGCGTTTTTAATGTGTCGCGTATCGGATGGGGTTCCGACCAGGCTTAGCCCAGCAGGGTAGCCCAACCTTCTACCACGTCACCGCCCCACTTGGCTTTCCACTCTTTCAGCGTCTTGTGATTGCCACCTTTGGTTTCAATCACTTCACCGTTGTGCGGGTTTTTGTACTGCTTGACCTTGCGAGCACGTTTGGTGCCGGTAGTTTTCACAGCGCCGCGCGGTGCTTTAACTTTCGATTCCGGATCCAGCAGCGCGATGATGTCACGCAGGGATTTGGAGTATTCGCCCATCAGGGTGCGCAGTTTGCCTTCAAATTCCAGCTCGGTTTTCAGCTTGTCGTCTTGCGACAGGTTCTTCAAACGGGCTTGCAGCTCTTTGATAGCTTCTTCGGTGGCGCGGTATTCGTTGATCAGAGACATGTGGACTACCTTATGTAGAACGCTGATTGACAGGGTGAGTGGCCTAATAATAGTCAGGCAATTTCATCAAGTAAACATTTAAGCAGCTATTCGGGTGAATTAGAGTGAAGTTTTTCGCAGCGCTGTGCAGTCGAGTTAATTAGTGGGGGGCGCGGCTAAAAACAATCAGCTTAATTCTGCTAAGTGCCGAGCGTGCGTGTGTAAGGCCATATAACGGTGGTAAAACCTTACGCTATTAAGGGGTGTTGCCAGCGCCGGGGATCAGAATAAGGCACAAGGAGTACTGCAGTTTTTCTGCGCAATCGCTAGAATGGCGGCCTTTGCGAAGTTCTGGAGTTTCCCCCTAATGCGCACTTTTCGGCTGGTGATTGCTTGCCCGGACCGGGTTGGCATCGTTGCCAAGGTCAGTAACTTTCTGGCTTCTCATAACGGTTGGATCACCGAGGCGAGCCATCACTCGGATGATCTCAGCGGTTGGTTTTTCATGCGTCACGAAATTCGTGCCGATACCTTGCCTTTTGGTCTGGAAGCTTTTCGTGAGGCGTTTGCGCCGATCGCCGAAGAGTTTTCGATGACCTGGCACATCACCGACACAGAACAGAAGAAACGCGTCGTGCTGATGGCCAGCCGTGAATCCCACTGCCTGGCGGACCTGCTGCACCGCTGGCACAGCGATGAACTCGATTGCGAGATCGCCTGTGTAATCTCCAACCATGACGACCTGCGCAGCATGGTCGAGTGGCATGGCATCCCCTATTACCATGTGCCGGTCAACCCGCAGGACAAGGAGCCCGCATTCGCCGAGGTATCGCGCCTGGTCAAGCAGCACGATGCCGACGTGGTGGTGCTGGCGCGCTACATGCAGATCCTGCCGCCGGAACTGTGCCGCGAATACGCCGGCAAGGTGATCAACATTCACCACAGCTTCCTGCCGTCGTTCGTGGGGGCCAAGCCTTATCACCAGGCGTCCCTGCGCGGTGTGAAGCTGATCGGCGCGACCTGTCACTACGTCACCGAAGAGCTGGACGCCGGTCCGATCATCGAGCAGGACGTGGTGCGCGTCAGTCATAGCGACAGCATCGAAGACATGGTGCGTTTCGGCCGCGACGTCGAGAAGATGGTGTTGGCCCGTGGCTTGCGTTATCACTTGGAAGATCGCGTATTGGTGCACGGCAACAAGACCGTGGTGTTCTGACCGACGCGTTTTGATTGAACAAGCAGGGGCCCGGGAGTAAAACTCTCCGGGCCCTTTTCATTTTCAGGAGGCGGCCATGACCGACCCACTCGACAAGGCGACTTCCAGGCCACCCGCTACCGTGGGCGAGGGCTGTCTGAGTCGCTACGACCCGGACGCGCTGGATGCGCAGGATGGTACTGACTTTCCCGGTGCTGCCCAGTTGTGGGAACAGTTGCAGGATGAGAAGCCGCCCGCTGCTCCCGAAAAAGACGCTTGAGCAGCGGCTTGCCCACCATCAACAGAAACACTGGCGCACCGGCCAGCAGGTAGAAGTAGTAGGTCACTGCCCGCCAGATCAGGATGGCCGCCGCCGCCGTGGCGTTGCCCACCATCGGCGCGAGCAATGCCGCCGACGTCAACTCCGCCGCCCCGGCCCCGCCTGGCAGCAGGCTGAATTGCCCGGCGGTCAATGACAGCATCTGGATCAGGAAGCTCCAGGCCCACTGCACCTGCCCACCCAGGCCACGCAGCGCCAGGTACAACACGCTGTAGCGTAATAACCAATGCAGGCTGGTCAGCGCGAACACCCCGAGCAGAGTGCTCCAGGGCAATTTCAGCGTTTGGGTGAATGCCGCAAGAAAGCGCAGCAACCGGCGGGCCCAGCGCCGGCGGGTGCCGAAGCGCACCTTCATGGCCTTGAGTGCCCGTCCGGCCAGGCGAATCAGGCGGCGATGAAAGCGCACCACCAACACGCAGCCGACGATTCCACCGACCATCGACACGGCACTGAGCCCCAGCAGCCCTTCCAGGCGTGGGCTGAGGGTATGGAACAGCGCATACAGCACGATGCCCGCCAGTGCGCAGAAAAAGAACAGCAAGTCACTCAACTGGTCCATGGCAAACACCGCGCTGCCATGGGCGGGCCGTATGCCGTTGCGTGCCAGCAGTCCCATCAGCGTCAGTGGTCCGCCGCTGCCGCCTGGGGTCGCGCACGTGGCGAATTCGGTCGATATCACCACGCCCAGGCTTTTGCGCCATCCCAACCGACTGCGCTGCTGGCCAAGCAACAAGCGCAGGCGCAGGCTGTTGATCAACCAGCAGCCGATGATCATGGCAAACATCCCCAGTAACTGGGACAGGGGGAACTGGCGCAGGCGCGCAACGGTTTCGCCGCCACCCAGCCACACCGGGATCACCAGTGCGACCATCAGCGCCAACACCAGCCAGATCAGCCGGCGCATGGCAGCGTCGACAGCCACGCGGATTTGGTCTGTGGCGTGCGTCCATCGTCAAGCAGGCGCTCCAGGGTTTGCAGCCAGTAATCACGGGAAAATGCGTGACGCATATCGACGGGGTGCAACCCTAATCGGATCACCGGTGCGCACTGCCAGCGCTGTTCGCGTCGATCGCTCAAGACCCTGGACATGCCTCGGCGCCACGCACTGCGCGCGCTCCACACCAGGCCCGGGGCGTGGATGGGCGTGAAGTCAGGCAGGCGATACAGGTGCTGCGGGTCGCTGGTGTAACTCAGCGGTAGTTGGCGCAACGCCAGCCGCGTGCCCTGGCTCATCAACCAGGCGGGAGCGACAAACCCTTGCAGGGGCCAGTCATTGCGCTGGAATACCTCGATGCCGTCGGTCAAGCGCCGCAAGGCCTCGGCCTCGGACAACTGGTAGAACTCGCCCTCATGCGTATAGATGCGCCGCATGAACCATTGCCGTGGCGTACGCGGCCGGGGTTGGTCGTCGCAGTGGTAATACCCGTGCAAGGTGAGTTCATCGCCTTTGGCTACACGGTTGTCGAGCAGGCGGCGGAAGTCTGCATGGGCGGCCAGGGCGTTGTGATGATGAAAGTCCGGAACGACCAGCCAGGTGACAGGGACATTGCCGAGGGCATCGACAGCCTCGACAAAGGGCCGGTAATCGGCCCACGTGCTCGGCGCCACGTCGTGCAGCACCAGCATGACCGATCGTTCAACCATGGGCGAGCATCGGTTTTTGTGTGCCGAGCACGGCGTGGTAATGCCCCAGCAGGCTGTCCACCACCGCATCCCACGCGTAATGCTGTTCGACATGGCGCCGGGCCTGTTCTCCCAGACGGCGGCTGTCGGCGCCAAACAGTTCGCATACCGCATCGGCCATCGCCTTGGGGTTGTTGGGCGCGCAGAGCAGGCCGCAGCGCTCGTCGACAATCTCAGTGAAGGCCCCCGCCGCCACGGCGACCACCGGAATGCCGCAGGCCATGGCTTCCAGAATGACCAGGCCGAAGGTTTCCTGGTCACCGCCATGCAGCAACGCATCGGCACTGGCCATCAGGCGGGCAACATGATCGGCCGGGCGGAAGCCATCGACTACGGTGACATTGTCCGGCACATTGGCCGGCATGCCGGAACCCACCAACAATAAGTGATAGCCCTCGCCCAGGCGCTTCATGCAGTTGAGCAGCACCGGCAGGTTTTTCTCCTTGGAGCCACGCCCGGCGAAAATCAGCAGCCGGGTGTCTTCATCGATCCCCAGTTCGGCGCGCAGGCCGGGGTCGCGCACGGCGGGGGTAAAGATTTGCAGGTCGACGCCCAGGGGTTGCACGAAGACATTTTTCACCCCAAGCCCGATGAGTTTGTCGGCCATCACCTGGCTGGGAGCCAGTACCCGGTCAAAATTCCCATAGAGTTTGCTGACATAAGCTTCGACGTTGGGGGTAAACCAGGCGCCCATGCGGTTACGCACCAGCAGGGGGAGATCGGAGTGATAAAAGCCGATGACGGGCACATCCAGCTGGCGCCGGGCGTCCAGGGCCGCCCAGGCGGTCAGGTAGGGATCGCCGACCTCGATCAGATCAGGCTGCAAATCGTGCAGGACATTTCGCCAAGGCGCCAGGCGCAGCGGAAAGCGGTAGCCTTTGCCGAAGGGCAGCGGCGGCGCCGGCACCTCGAAAATACCATCGCGCTCACTCAAATGGGCTCCCGGCACCAATAGGCTGTGGCGAATGCCGGGCTTGAGCGCCAGGCGCCGGTGCTTGGCGTCCAGATAAGTACGCACGCCACCGCTGGCCGGGGCGTAGAACATGGTTATGTCAGCGATATGCACGATGAACATCCCTCCGATCCATTGCTCTCCTTAACGTGGACCTGAGGTAAGGATAGATGTTCGATCGGGATTGGTGTCGTGCTGCGTGTTCGAGCTTGAAATGATGGGGGAGGGGGCTTGCCCTGATACCAGTCAGTTAAGCGAACACCGCCCTCTGTAGGAGCGAGCAAGCTCGCGAAAAACGTCAACGATAACGCGTGCTTCCTGAATGAACGCAGTGCCTGTGAGTTTTTCGCGAGCAAGCTCGCTCCTACAAAAAGCCTTAGCTGACTGGTATCAGGGCTTGTTCCCGATGGCGGTGTGTCATCTCCCTCATCGGGGCATAGGTATCTACACACCTCCGTAGCACCTAACCGTAACCACGATGCGAAGTGAGCCGCTGTAAAAGCGGAACCGTTAGCAGCCGTTACCGCAGAAACGGATATGTACTCGGTCTGATCCATTATCCTGGCCGGCCCAGAGGCCGCCATCGGGGGCAAGCCCCCTCCCACATTTTTACCGAGTACCGCCAAGCTCCTCTGTGTATCAGATGCGGAAGCTGCCCACCAATTGCTTCAGGCGGGCGGCTTGCCGTTCAAGGTCGGTGCAGGCGCGCAGCGTCGATTGCAGGTTTTCCACGCCTTCCTGGTTGAGGGTGTTGATTTCAGTAATGTCCATATTGATCGACTCCACGACGGAGGTCTGCTCCTCGGTGGCGGTGGCCACGGACTGGTTCATCCCGTCGATCTCGCCAATACGCTGGGTCACGCTGTTCAAGCGCTCGCCGGCCAGGTTGGCGATTTCCACGCTGTCCTGGCTGTGTCGCTGACTTTCACTCATGGTGCTCACCGAGTCGCGGGCGCCGACTTGCAGTTCCTCGATCATCTTCTGCACTTGTTGCGCCGATTCCTGGGTGCGATGCGCCAGGTTGCGCACTTCATCGGCCACCACCGCGAAGCCGCGACCGGCTTCACCGGCACGCGCGGCCTCGATGGCGGCGTTGAGTGCGAGCAAGTTGGTTTGCTGGGAAATACTGGTGATCACTTCAAGGATCTGGCCGATGTTCACCGTCTTGCTGTTCAGTGCTTCGATATTGCTGCTGGAGGCGCTGATCATGTTCGACAGCTGGGTCATGGCCTTGATATTGCGGTCTACCACCTGCTGGCCGTCTTCGGCCAAATGCCGCGCATCACTGGCCTGACTGGATGCCTGCGCCGCGTTACGCGCGATTTCCTGGGCGGCAGCGCCCAGTTGATTGATCGCAGCAGCGACGCTGTTGGTGCGGTTGGCCTGTTCGTCTGAGTTGACCATCGACGAGTTGGACGCGCTGACCACCCGCAATGCCACTTCATTGACCTGCTCGGTGGCCGACGACACTTCGCGGATCGAGGTGTGAATGCGTTCGACGAAACGGTTGAACGCGGTGCCCAGGGTGCCGAACTCGTCGTGGTTCTGGATGGTCAGGCGCCGGGTCAGGTCGCCTTCGCCGTCGGCAATATCCTGCATGGCGCGGGTCATCACGTGCAGCGGTTGCAGCAACACGCGGATCAGCATGCCCAGCAACGCGATGATGATCACCACGGCGATGAGGGTGGCGATGACCGCCGACGTGCGGAACTCGGTGAGCATGGCGAACGATTTGGCTTTATCCACCGAAATGCCCAGGTACCAGTTTACCGATGGCAGGCCCTTGATCGGGGTAAACGTGACGATATTGGTCTTGCCATTGGCCTGCACTTCGCTGAAATCAGCGCTGATCTTCGGCGTGTCCTTGGGGTACACGTCAGCCAGGGTCTTCATGACCAGGGCCTTGTCCGGGTGAACTAGCACTTTGCCATCAGCGCTGACCAGAAACGCGTAACCCATGCCGCCCAAGTCCAGCGCGCCAACGTTGTCCACCAGGGTTTGCAGGCTCAGATCGCCGCCCACCACGCCGATGCTCTGGCCGGCCTTGGTACTCGGTGTGGCGATGGAAATAATCAGCTGCCCCGTGGCCGCGTCGATATAAGGCTCGGTCAGGGTCGCGCCGTTGCTGGCCTGGGCGCCCTTGTACCAAGGGCGCACACGCGGGTCGAAACCGTCGGGCATCTTGGTGTCAGGGCGGATGGTGAACGTGCCCTGGCTGTCGCCGACGTAGGTTGCCATGAACGATGATGTCAGGGCTTTCTGTTCCAGCAGGCTGGCAACCACGGACGGTTCGGGATTGAGGGCGATATTCTGCGCGGCGTTTTCGACCAGCGCGATACGCCCGGTGAGCCAGGTCTGAATACTGCCTGCGGTGACGTCGCCCATTTCATGCAGGTAGCTATTGAGATCGTCACGAATCGCATTGCGCTGAAGGTAGTCGTTATAGAGGGTAAACAACGCAAAGGCGGCGATGACGATAAGGGAGGCTGCAAGCAAAATTTTATGGCTGAAGCGCAGGTTTTTATTCATGGCTTGTAGGGTCCGCTAAGGTCTTGATATCCAGGGCGCGCCCTGTACAAGAGGCGCAAAATGGCAGCGTTAAAAAAGGTGTGATATTTCTGGTGATAGCTCCGTTGGTCCATGTCGGAATTATCTGGCCGTTTTTTAGTCTTTGTCGGGCTTACATACGTCTATATCGACCTCGCGGCATTAAAGATTAACCATAGGTGACGAAATGCCTGACTCCACACAACTGCTTATCGGCGCCGGCCCAGATGGCCAGCCCATCGCCCAGCCCATGCGCCTGGCCAACCGTCACGGGCTGATCGCCGGTGCCACGGGGACTGGCAAGACCGTCACCTTGCAGCGCCTGGCGGAAGCCTTCAGTGATGCGGGCGTGGCGGTATTCGCCGCCGACATCAAGGGCGACCTTTGCGGCCTGGGCGCGGCGGCCAATCCCCAGGGCAAAGTCGCCGAACGCATCGCCGGGATGCCCTTCCTTAATTACGCGCCGAAGGCTTATCCGGTCACGCTGTGGGATATCCACGGGCAGTCCGGTCATCCGTTGCGCACCACCATCAGTGAAATGGGCCCGTTGTTGCTCGGCAGCCTGCTGGAACTCACCGACAGCCAGCAGTCGGCGCTGTACGCGACATTCAAGGTGGCCGACCGGGAAGGCCTGTTGCTGCTGGACCTGAAAGACCTCAAGGCATTGCTCAACCACTTGCGTTATCACCCTGAACTGTTGGGCGACGATGCGGCGCTGATGACCACCGGTTCCAGCCAGGCGTTGTTGCGGCGTCTCGCGGTGCTGGAGCAGCAGGGCGCCGAAGCCCTGTTCGGCGAGCCGGCCCTGCAGCTCGAGGATATTTTGCAGCCCGCCGGCGACGGGCGCGGCCGTATCCATCTGCTGGACGCCAGCCGCCTGGTG
This sequence comes from Pseudomonas sp. CFBP13528, assembly GCF_005233615.1. Taxonomy (NCBI): domain Bacteria; kingdom Pseudomonadati; phylum Pseudomonadota; class Gammaproteobacteria; order Pseudomonadales; family Pseudomonadaceae; genus Pseudomonas; species Pseudomonas sp. CFBP13528. The sequence goes on along the minus strand of NZ_QGAJ01000011.1, from coordinate 165,565 downwards.
CATGACGCGCCGAAGGTCTATGCGACCTTCCTGTTGTGGCTGCTGGCGGAACTGTTCGAGCAGTTGCCCGAGCGCGGTGATGCGGAAAAACCGCTGTTGGCGCTGTTTTTCGATGAGGCGCACCTGTTGTTCGCCGACACGCCCAAGGCGTTGCAGGACCGTTTGGAGCAGGTGGTGCGGTTGATTCGCTCCAAAGGCGTGGGCGTGTACTTCGTCACGCAATCGCCGGGCGACTTGCCAGACACAGTGCTGGCGCAACTGGGCTTGCGTATTCAGCATGGCCTGCGGGCATTCACCACCAAAGAGCAAAAATCCCTGCGGGCGGTGGCGGACGGTTTCCGGCCCAACCCGGCCTTCGATGCCCTGGCGGTGCTGACCGAGTTGGGCACCGGGGAGGCGCTGGTGGGCACCTTGCAGGAAAAGGGCACGCCGGAAATGGTCCAGCGGGTGCTGGTTGCGCCGCCACAGTCGCGGATCGGGCCGCTGACCGAGGCTGAACGTGCGGCGTTGATCGCCAGTTCGCCGCTGCAGGGCCGTTACGACAAGCCGATTGACCGCGAATCAGCCTACGAGGTGCTGATGGCGCGTAAGGACTTGGGGCCGAGCGAGGAGGCCAAACCTGCGGCTCAAGCGCCCAGCTTCACCGACAAGGCCGGCGCGTTCCTGGGAACCGCGGCAGGCAAGGCGCTGAAATCGGCCATGCAGCAGGCCGCCAATCAGATGGGGCGGCAGTTGGTGCGCGGCTTGCTGGGCTCGTTGCTGGGCGGCAGCAAGCGCAAGTGAGGCTCAGGGTTTGGGCCTGGCATGGGCGGCCAGCCGTTGCAGGGCCGCGCGCAGCCCCGGATCGTTGATCCCTTCGGCCGTGGCCTGGAGGGTTTCGGCTGCATTGTCCGACAGGTCCATTGTATGTCCCGCCGTGCTGCGCAGCACGGTGGGCGGCTGGACCTTGAACTGGATACGCACCAGGCCGGCAAACTCATCGAACACCATCAATTGGCGCAGCAGGCGTTTTTGCTGATAACGCAAACGGGTCGCCCAGTGGCCGTCAGTGACAATTAACAGCAGATTGCCTTCACGCCAGGACGCCACATGACAGTGTTCGCGCGCGGCCGGCTGCAGCTGGCTTTCGAGCAGGCGTTGCAAATGCCCCAGGCGCTGCGCGTGGCCAAAGATGGCTCTCAACGGTTTGGCTTCGCGAAGCAACACGCCGGGAGCGCGGGCTGGAAGAGGGCGAAATGCCATGTTTAGACACCTTAGGTAACAGAGCGAGCATCTTAACAGAAAGCGCCTGTGGGCCCCGAACCCATGCATCGGCAGGGCTTTTCCCGTGAAATCAATAAGTAACTTCAGCGCTTGATGGGTTGAAAGTCCAGCAAAAGTCCTTATTTTAAACAAGCCCTCTCACAGCGCCGTGCCCGCATCCGGGAACAACGCCACTTTCCTCACCCACGATTCCGGGTAGAATGCGCGTTCGCATGCGGCCGTGAGGGCTGCTCGGGCCACTCACGGTGCGCCCTCCATCCCTATGTGTGGAAGAACCTGCCGATATGTTTGCGCCTTTGTTAAAGAAACTTTTTGGAAGCAAGAATGAGCGCGAAGTCAAACGCATGCTCAAGACGGTGCAGCTGGTCAATGCCTTCGAAGAGCAGATGGTTGCCCTGTCGGACGAGCAATTGCGCGCCAAGACCCAAGAGTTCAAGGCCCGCATAGCCAAAGGTGAAACCCTCGACAAGCTGCTTCCCGAAGCCTTTGCGGTTGCCCGTGAAGCCGGTAAGCGCGTCATGGGCATGCGCCACTTCGACGTCCAGTTGATCGGCGGCATGACCTTGCATGAAGGCATGATTGCCGAAATGCGTACCGGTGAAGGCAAGACCCTGGTGGCAACTCTGGGTGTTTACCTCAACGCATTGTCCGGCAAGGGCGTGCACGTTGTGACGGTGAACGACTACCTGGCTCGCCGCGACGCCAACTGGATGCGCCCGCTGTATGAATTCCTCGGCCTGACCGTCGGCGTGGTAACGCCGTTCCAGCCGCCGGAAGAGAAGCGCGCCGCCTACGCCGCCGACATCACCTACGGCACCAACAACGAATTCGGTTTCGACTACCTGCGCGACAACATGGCGTTCAGCATGGAAGAAAAATTCCAGCGCGAACTCAATTTTGCCGTGATCGACGAAGTCGACTCCATCCTGATCGACGAAGCCCGTACCCCGCTGATCATCTCCGGCCAGGCCGAAGACAGCTCGCGCCTGTACACCGAGATCAACAAGTTGATCCCGCGTCTGGAGCAGCACATCGAGGAAGTCGAAGGCGTGGTGACCAAAGAAGGTCACTTCACCATTGACGAGAAGACCCGTCAGGTCGAACTCAACGAAGCCGGTCACCAGTTCGTCGAAGACATGCTGACCCAGATCGGCCTGCTGGCCGAAGGCGAGAGCCTGTATTCGGCGCATAACCTGGGCCTGCTGACCCACGTGTATGCCGGCCTGCGCGCCCACAAGCTGTTCCATCGCAACGTCGAATACATCGTCCAGGACGGTCAGGTGGTACTGGTCGACGAACACACCGGCCGGACCATGCCCGGTCGTCGCTTGTCCGAAGGCCTGCACCAGGCCATCGAAGCCAAGGAAGTGCTCAACATCCAGGCCGAAAGCCAGACGTTGGCGTCCACCACCTTCCAGAACTACTTCCGTCTGTACAACAAACTGTCCGGCATGACCGGTACGGCCGACACTGAAGCGTTCGAATTCCACCAGATCTATGGTCTGTCGGTGGTGGTCATCCCGCCGAACAAGCCACTGGCGCGTAAAGACTATAACGACCTGGTGTTCCTGACCGCCGAAGAGAAATACGCGGCGATCATCAACGACATCAAGGACGGCATGGCCAAGGGCCGCCCGATCCTGGTGGGTACCGCGACCATCGAGACGTCCGAGCACGTGTCCAACCTGCTCAACAAGGAAGGCATCGAGCACAAGGTCCTCAACGCCAAATTCCACGAGAAGGAAGCCGAGATCATCGCCCAGGCCGGTCGCCCCGGCGCGCTGACCATCGCCACCAACATGGCCGGTCGTGGTACCGACATCCTGTTGGGCGGTAACTGGGAAGTGGAAGTGGCCTCCCTCGACAACCCGACCCCCGAGCAGATCGCCCAGATCAAGGCCGACTGGCAGAAACGCCACCAGGCCGTGCTGGAATCCGGCGGTTTGCAGGTGATCGCGTCCGAGCGTCACGAATCGCGCCGTATCGACAACCAGTTGCGTGGTCGTGCCGGTCGCCAGGGTGATGCCGGTTCCAGCCGTTTCTACCTGTCCCTGGAAGACAGCCTGATGCGTATCTTCGCCTCGGATCGGGTGAAGAACTTCATGAAGGCCCTGGGCATGCAGTCCGGGGAAGCGATCGAACACCGCATGGTGACCAACGCGATCGAGAAGGCCCAGCGCAAGGTTGAAGGCCGCAACTTCGACATTCGCAAGCAACTGCTTGAGTTCGATGACGTCAACAACGAACAACGTAAAGTGATCTATCACATGCGTAACACGTTGCTGGCCGCCGACAACATTGGCGAAACCATCGCTGACTTCCGCCAGGACGTGCTCAACGCTACCGTCAGCGCGCATATCCCGCCGCAGTCGCTGCCTGAGCAGTGGGATGTGGCCGGTCTGGAAGCTGCCTTGAAGAGCGACTTCGGGGTCGACCTGCCGGTTCAGCAGTGGCTGGACGAAGACGATCACCTGTACGAAGAGACGCTGCGCGAGAAGCTGATGACCGAGCTGCTGGCCGCGTACAACGAGAAAGAAGAGCAGGCGAGTGCCGAAGCACTGCGCACCTTCGAGAAGCAAATCGTTCTGCGCGTGCTGGACGACCTGTGGAAAGACCACCTGTCGACCATGGATCACTTGCGCCACGGTATCCATTTGCGTGGCTATGCCCAGAAGAACCCGAAGCAGGAGTACAAGCGCGAGTCGTTCACGTTGTTCTCCGAGCTGCTGGATTCGATCAAGCGCGATTCGATTCGCGTGCTGTCCCATGTTCAGGTGCGTCGCGAAGACCCGATCGAGGAAGAAGCACGTCTGCGTCAGGAAGCCGAGGCACTGGCGGCCCGCATGCAGTTCCAGCATGACGAAGCGCCAGGCCTGGATGCGCCTGAGGTGTTGGGCGAAGAGGTCGATGTGGCCCTGGCTCAAACCCCGGTACGCAATGATCAGAAGCTGGGCCGCAACGAGTTGTGCTACTGCGGTTCGGGTAAGAAATTCAAACACTGCCACGGCCAGATCGAATAAGATTTTCGCCTGACGCTGCAACATCCTGCGCCGCGACCGGCATCAGCCGTCGCGGCGTTTTGCCATTAATTCCCCGTCGACAGTGACGGCACACACATCCTCTCTCTCAAGGAGCGCATACATGGCTGTTGGTCTTGGTCCTTTGCCCACATTGCACCCGGTCGCCGGTTTTGAACTCGGTATCGCTTCGGCCGGTATCAAGCGTCCAGGGCGCAAGGATGTGGTGGTGATGCGTTGTGCCGAAGGCTCGACCGTCGCCGGTGTGTTCACCCTCAACGCCTTTTGCGCGGCGCCGGTGATTCTGGCCAAGCAACGTGTGGCCGGGTCGATTCGTTACCTGCTGACCAACACGGGTAATGCCAATGCCGGTACCGGCGAGCCTGGCCTGGTCGCTGCTGCGCGCACCTGCGCCAAGCTGGCTCAGTTGACCGGTGTAGACGCCAGCCAGGTGCTGCCGTATTCCACCGGCGTGATCGGTGAGCCGCTGCCGGTGGAGAAAATCGAAGGCGCCCTGCAAGCCGCGCTCGATGACCTGTCTGTGGATAACTGGGCGGCGGCGGCCACCGGCATCATGACCACCGACACCTTGCCCAAAGGCGCGAGCCGTCAGTTCGTGCACGACGGCGTGACCGTGACCGTGACCGGTATCAGCAAGGGCGCGGGCATGATCCGTCCGAACATGGCCACCATGCTCGGTTATATCGCCACCGATGCCAAAGTTTCCCGTGAGGTGTTGCAGCGCCTGATGCTGGACGGCGCCAACAAGTCGTTCAACCGCATTACCATCGACGGTGACACCTCCACCAACGACTGCTGCATGCTGATCGCCACCGGCCAGGCCAACCTGCCTGAAATTACCTCCACCGAAGGCCCGCTGTTTGCGGCGTTGAAGCAGGCGGTATTCGAAGTGTGCATGGACGTGGCCCAGGCCATCGTGCGGGACGGCGAGGGCGCGACCAAGTTCGTGACCGTTGAAGTCAACGGCGGCGGCAATCACCAGGAATGCCTGGACGTGGGTTACACCGTGGCGCACTCGCCGCTGATCAAGACCGCCTTGTTCGCGTCCGACCCGAACTGGGGTCGTATCCTCGCGGCCGTTGGTCGTGCCGGTGTGCCTGACCTGGATGTGAGCAAGATCGACGTGTTCCTCGGCGACGTGTGCATTGCCAGCCGTGGCGCCCGCGCCGAAACCTACACCGAAGCCCAGGGCTCGGCAGTGATGCAGCAGGAAGAAATCACCATCCGCATCGAGCTGGGTCGCGGCGAGTGCAGCGAAACCATCTGGACCACGGACCTGTCCCACGAATACGTGAAGATCAACGCGGAATATCGCACCTGAAAGTAGGAGCGAGCTTGCTCGCGAAAAACTCAACGCCACCGCGTTATCCAGGCTGTACGCGTTATGGTTGGCGTTCTTCGCGAGCAAGCTCGCTCCTACAAGGGTTATAACGAGAGGGAGCAGTGGCGGTGAAACGAGTGCATGTAGCAGCAGCGGTGATCCGCGGTGTCGATGGCAGGATCCTGCTGGCACGCCGCGCCGATACTCAGCATCAAGGCGGCCTCTGGGAGTTTCCCGGCGGCAAGGTGGAGGCTGATGAGTCGGTCGCCACGGCCTTGTCCCGCGAATTGCAGGAAGAACTGGGCATCCAGGTCACCACGGCGCGGCCGTTGATCCAGGTGCAACACGACTACCCGGACAAGCAGGTGCTGCTGGATGTCTGGGAGGTCTCGGCCTTCACCGGCGAGCCCCACGGCGCTGAAGGGCAGCCGTTGGAATGGGTGACGCCACGGGACCTCGTCAACTATGCGTTCCCGGCGGCGAATGCGCCGATTGTCGCCGCTGCGCGCCTGCCCGCCGAATACCTGATCACCCCTGGCGAGCTGGAAACCCCGACCCTGTTACGTGGCATCCAGAAGGCTGTTGCAGGTGGCATCAAGCTGATTCAACTGCGCGCGCCCAACGGCTACGACCCCAAATACCGTGATCTGGCGGTGGATGCGGTGGGCCTGTGTGCCGGCAAGGCGCAATTGATGATCAAGGGGCCGTTCGAATGGCTGGGGGATTTTCCCGCAGCTGGCTGGCACATGACCTCGGCGCAATTACGCAAATATGCGAGCAAGGGCCGTCCGCTGCCTAAGGATCGTTGGCTGGCGGCTTCTTGCCACAATGCGCAGGAGCTGGCGCTGGCGGAATTGATGGACGTGGATTTCGTCACGCTGTCACCGGTTCAGCCGACTCAAACCCATCCCGAGGCCCAGCCGTTGGGTTGGGAGCAGGCGGCCGAGCTGATCCGTGGGTTCAGCAAGCCGGTGTTTCTATTGGGCGGAGTTGGGCCTGCGCAGCGGGAGCAGGCGTGGGAGGTTGGGGCGCAGGGTGTGGCGGGGATTCGGGCGTTTTGGCCGGGGGATTGATGTTGCTTTGACGGGCGCTATCGGGGGCAAGCCCCCTCCCACACTTGATTTGTGAACACTTTAAAAATGTGGGAGGGGGCTTGCCCCCGATGAGGCCCTGCCAGACACCGGAAAATATCAGTGTGGCTTGGCCGCCGCCTGCCACAACACTTCAGCAACCCCCTGGCGCCTGGCAATCACCCTGGCCGCCACGAACAGCAAGTCCGACAACCGATTGATATACGCCAACCCCACCCCCTCCAACGGTTCCACCGCATTCAAATGCTGACAGCGACGTTCGGCACTGCGCGCCAGGCTGCGGCACACATGTGCCTGGGCGATCAGTGCTGAACCGCCGGGCAGGATAAAGTTCTCCAGCGGCCCCACCTCTTCGTTCCACCGATCAATGGCCGCTTCCAGCCGATCCACTTCCGCTGCAGTCAACGCTTTGTACACCGGCATCGCCAGTTCGCCGCCGAGGTCGAACAATCGATGCTGACAGGGCGTGAGCACTTCAATGACATCGTTCAATTCGGGGTGCTTGCCGCTCTGTTCTTCCAGGTTGGCCAAGAGCAACCCCAGCTGACTGTTCAGCGTATCCACCTCGCCAATGGCCTCCACCCTGGGGTGATCCTTGGGCACGCGGCGGCCGTCGCCGAGGCCGGTTTCGCCCTGGTCGCCGGTGCGGGTGTAAATCTTCGACAGGCGAAAGCCCATGGTCATTGCTCCAGTTGGGTGAGTTCAGCAGGGGATAATTGGCTGCCGGCCAGCGGCAGGCGCAAGGTGAAACACGTGCCTTGGCCGAGGGTTGAGTGCACTTCCATCTGGCCCTTGTGGTTATTGGTAATGATGAAGTAAGACACCGACAGCCCAAGCCCGGTGCCCTGGCCTATTTCCTTGGTGGTGAAGAACGGCTCGAAGGTGCGTTTGCGCACGTTTTCGCTCATGCCGATGCCATTGTCTTCCACCTGGATCTCGGCCCAGGGCGGGTTGAGGCGGGTGCGCAGGATGATGCGCCCCGGTTCGCTGTCGTCGTCACGCAAGTGAATCGCCTGGGCGGCGTTTTTCAGCAGGTTGAGCAGCACTTGCTCCAGTTCGTTGGCCGTGCCGGGCACCGGGCCCAGTTGCGGGTCGAACTGGCGGATGATCGCCTGGCCCTTGAAGTCAAAACCGATGGCCAGGTCGAAATCGTTACCGGCGATCTCCACGGCCTGGTCGATCAGGGCCGGCAGGTCGCAGGGGGCCATTTGCCGATTGCTGCGCCGGCTGAAGCTGAGCATGTGCGTGACGATTTTCGCTGCACGCGCCCCCGCCTGTTGAATGCCGTCGAGTAATTGCGGGACTTCGCGCGCTTGCAGGTAGCGGTTGACCGTTTCCAGTTCGATACCTGCCTGTTCGGCGTGTTCCAGGTTCCTGGGCAGGTCGGGTGACAGGCGGCGCCGGATGTTTTGCACGTTGTGCAGGATCGCGCCCAACGGGTTGTTGATTTCATGGGCCATGCCGGCAGCCAGGCCGCCCACCGACAGCATTTTTTCCGATTGCACCATCATTTCTTCCAGGGACAGGCGCTGGGTGATGTCGTCGATGCGGATCACCACGCCACGCCCGGCACCGCCCATCAACGGGTAGAACGTCAGGGCGTAATGCTTTGGCTCGTCGTCCTTGACCCAGGTGACCCGCTCGATCCGCTCCACCGTGTGCTGTTCCACCGTGGCCTTGATCTGCGGCAGGTACGGCTTGAGCGGTTGGAATGCGAGGAAGATCGGTTGATTGAGCGCTTCATCCAGGCGCGTGCCGGAAAGCGCAGTGGCTTCCTGATTCCACTGAGTGACGTAGAGCTGTTCGTCCAGGGCAATCAGCGCCGAAGGCATTGAGTCGATAATGCTGTTCAGGTAATTCTGAAAACCGGTGAGCTTTTTCTCGATTTTGCTGCGCACCTGGACTTCCAGTTCCAGCTTGCGGTTGGTATGGCGGGTCTCTTCAGCCAGGCCCTGGGCCTGGTCGTAGGCGGCCTGGGAATCATCCCGTGCACGTTTGAGCTGTTGTTCACGGGCCTCGATGCGCGACAGCATGGTGTTGAACGCTTCCGCCAGGCTGCCGATTTCGTCATGGTTGCCGGGGCCTGCGCGCAGGGCGTAGTTCTCTTCGCGCGTCACCTGGCGTGACAGTTCTTCGAGCTCATGGATGGGGCGGGTGATCAGGCGTTTGATCTGCCGGGCAATCACCAGCCACAGCAAGACGCTGAAAATCAGGATGCCCAGGCTCGCGGTCAGGGTGCCGGTATAGAACGCCACCGGTAGCTCACTGCTGGCCACCAGTAGCAAATGCCCTGACGGCTGGCCGGCGCGGGGCAGGCTGATGACCTGATTGCTACGAAACTCGGTGATGCGCCAGGTCTCGATATGCCGATAGTTGTCGGGCAGGTGCAGGCGGTCGCCGTGCTGCATCTGCGCCAGACGATTGCCCTCGCCGTCGTACAGAGCGGCGGCGCGCAACGGTGAATAGCTGGTCAGTTCATTGAGCAGCGCGTTGGCCTTGGCCGGGGATTGAAGGGCTTCGGCGGCGAGTGCCGGGTTGGACACCAGTCGACCGATGGCCTGCAAGGCCTGGGGCGCCATGCTTTCCTGGGAGATCCAGTAGGCGGCGCTGATAAAGGTCAGGTTGGCCACCAGTAATACGGTGGTCAGCAGTACCAGCAGGGCGGCCAGCAATTTCTGCCCTACCGGTAAGTTTTCAAGACGCTGGCGCAGTGGCATCAGGTTTTTCGCAGGCAATAGACATAAGGCAGGGTAGCGCGTGCCTCAGTCGCGGGGCAATCGGCGTGCAACCAAGTGCTCGATCAAACGCGCCTGCACCTGCTGCAGATGCGGCAGCACCCGTCGATGGCGGGCGGCCGCCTGGCAGGCGTAGCCCAGTAAGTAGCTGATTTCGGTACGCCGTGCGTTGGCCACGTCCTGGTACATGGACGAGTAGTTGGCCGCAGTGGCCTGGATCACCCGCTGCACTTCACTGTGCAAATCCTGCGCAGCCGCAGGCTGGCCGCACCACTCCAGCAGTTCGGTCAATTCGGCGCACAAGGTGGCGACTTCGCATTGATGAGCCTGCAGGCCTCCGTTGCGGCACTGGTAAAGCACGGTCAGCGGGTTGATCGCGCAATTGAGCGCCAGCTTGCGCCACAGTCGCGTAAGGATATCGGCGCTCCATTCATGGGGAATGGCAGCGGCCTGCAAGTCCGCCAGCCACTGCGGCGCGGTGGGGTGCGCCGTGTCCCCCAGCCAGGTGTAGCCGTGGCCGGCAAATACCACGCGCCACTCGCCATCGCGGAACGCGCCTTCGGTGCTGGAGGCAAAGATGCAACGCGCCTGCGGCAACTGCGCGGCCACCGCATCCTGGCTGCCGAGGCCGTTTTGCAGCAGGATCAGTTCCGCGTCGGGCACCAGGCGATGTTGCACCTGTGCGACGGCGCTTTGGGCATCGTAGGCTTTGCACGCCACCAGCAGGCGATGGATTGGTTCGGGACTGTCGGGCGTTTCGCCGGTGACCCGGTAGGTGTGCGCAATGCCTTGTTCAACCAGGGTCAGGCCCGCCCCCGACGCATAGCTGGCCAGGCGCGCCTGATCGCGCAGGATCAGCCGCACCGGCACACCCGCCCGCGCCAACCGCGTGGCCCAGAGGGTGCCCAGGCTACCGGCGCCGAGAATATGCCAGGTGGTCGCCATCAGTGTGTGCTCCTTAGGGTCGCCAGCGGTGAACGCGGCGAAAGAACCGCTATAATGCCCCGGCATTTTAGCTCGGGCGCGCTCCATCTCTACTGAGCCCGCCCCTTATATTGGAGAAATGACATGCCTTCGTTCGACGTGGTATCCGAACTGGACAAACACGAAGTCACCAACGCCGTCGAAAACGCCGTCAAGGAACTGGACCGTCGCTATGACTTGAAAGGCAAGGGCAGCTTCGAATTCAAGGAAAAGGAACTGACCGTCAACCTGACCGCTGAAGCCGATTTCCAGCTGGAAGCGATGATCGAAATCCTCAAGCTGGCCCTGGTCAAGCGCAAGATCGACGTGCAGTGCCTTGAAGTCAAGGACGCTTACGCTTCCGGCAAGCTGATGAAGCAGGAAGCCGTGCTCAAGGAAGGCATCGACAAGGAACTGGCGAAGAAGATCGTCGCCCACATCAAGGATGCCAAGCTGAAGGTCCAGGCTGCCATCCAGGGCGAGCAGGTGCGTGTCACCGGCAAGAAGCGTGATGACCTGCAAGAGGCCATTGCGGCCCTGCGCGCCAAGACCTTCGACATGCCGCTGCAGTTCAATAACTTCCGCGACTGATGGCAGTTTGGGGAACCTGTGGGCGTTTTTGACGTCCCACGGCGCAGAATCGGCGCCTACAATTGAGCCCTACGGGGCTCAATTGCGTTTTCAGGCAGTCAATCAAGCCGCATATCCGCTAAGACAGGAGAAGCTACATGGATTTAAACGCAGAAGTGGATCACTTGATCAAGACCTCGCAGTCCTGGATCCCGATGATCATGGAATATGGCAGCCGGGTACTGCTGGCCGTTATCACCCTGGCCATCGGTTGGTGGCTGATCAACGTGTTTACCCACCGCGTAGGGCGCCTGCTGGCGCTGCGTAACGCCGACCTGGCGCTGCAGCACTTCATCACCAGCCTTGCGAACATAGCGCTGAAAGTCATGCTGATTGTCAGTGTGGCGTCGATGATCGGCGTGGCAACCACCTCGTTCGTCGCCGCCATCGGCGCGGCTACCCTGGCGATCGGCCTGGCATTGCAAGGCAGCCTGGCCAACTTCGCCGGCGGCGTGCTGATTCTGCTGTTCCGCCCGTTTCGCATCGGTGACTGGATCGAAGCCCAGGGCACCTCGGGGACCGTCGACAGTATCCAGATTTTCCACACGGTGCTGCGTACCGGCGACAACAAGACCGTAATCGTGCCGAACGGCATCCTGTCCAACGGCATCATCACCAACACCAACCGCCAGCCGACTCGCAAGGTGGTGTTCGATGTAGGCGTTGACTACGAGGCTGACCTGCAGAAAGCCCGTGAAGTGTTGCTGGAACTGGCCAAAGACCCGCGCGTACTGGCCGACCCGGCCCCCGCGGCAGTGGTATCGACCCTGGGCGATAGCTCCATCACCGTTTCGCTGCGTTGCTGGACCAAAACTGCGGATTACTGGGATGTTGTGTTCATGCTCAATGAACTGGCGCGCGACCGTTTGAAAGCGGCGAACATTGATATTCCGTTCCCGCAGCGCGTTATTCGCGTGATGCAGGAAGCCCCGGCGAAGTGATAAGCAGTGCCGCATTTAAGTTGGCCGATGGGTCAGCTTAAACGCAACAGGGGAATAGCGTTATTGGATGGCTTGACTGAATAGTTACTTAGCTTGCTAGTTACTTGTCCGTTGAAATATAACTGCCATAAAAAAGCCGCTCCCTTGTAATAGGGGAGCGGCTTTTTATTCAAGGTCGAAACCTTAAGTCATCGTTGCAACGGCTTGCGCGATTACAGGATGTTCAGCGGGTAGTTCGCGATCAGACGCAGTTCGTCGATCGAAGGCGAACCGTAGTAAACGCCGTCACCGGAACGATAGGTTGCTTGACGCAGACGCAGGCTGAGGTTTTTAGCCGGGCCGCTCTGGATCACGTACTTGGCTTCGATGTCACGTTCCCACTCTTTACCGTTGCTGGTGGTGGCCGTGTTGGCGCCGCTACCGGTGACGTAACGGGTCATGAAGCTCAGGCCGGGAATGCCGAAGGTCGCCATGTTGATGTCGTAACGCGCCTGGTAGGACTTCTCGCCTTCGGCGTTGAAGTCGGAACGGGCGATGGAGTTGGCCAGGAACACGGTGCCGCCGCCATCTACGCCATAGCCGTAGTCGCCGTCGCCGGTAACCTTCTGCGCAGCCAGGGTAAAGGTGTGAGCGCCGATGGTGTACGCGCCCTGCAAGCTGAATGCGCGGTTGTCGAGCTTGGTCACGCCATCTTTCTCGGCGCGCTGCAGGCCGGCACCATCGCTCTTGGTGTCGTAGATGTTGAAGTCCAGCGCGAACGACTGGTCATCGCTCAGGGCGTGGGTCCAGTTCAGGTTGCTGTAGTACTTGCGGAAGTAATCTTCGGTTTTCGCGTAGTACAGGCTACCGGTGACTTCAGGCGTGAAGGCATAGACGCCGCCGACAAAGTCGGTCTTCGTCAGGCCCAGGCTGTCGTGGTAGGTCTGGCTCTGCGCGACGCTGGAAGTGAAGTGACCGCCTTCGAGCTTCAGGCCCTTGATTTCGTTGCTGGTGATCGAGATGCCCTGTGGCAGCTCGGGCAGCAGACGGCTGTCATCGGAGGCGAAGACCGGTGCCGTAGTGTACTGGTCACCGATTTTCAGCACGGTATTGGAGATACGGAACTTGACCGCGCCGCCGCCTTTGGAATATTCGTCTTGCGAGCGACCGTCGGAACCGGTGGGGAACAGGCCGGTGCCGGCGCGGCCCTTGCCGCTGTCGAGCTTGAGGCCCATCAGGCCGATCACGTCGACACCGACACCCACGGTGCCCTGGGTGAAGCCCGATTCGTACAAGGCGTTGAAGCCCAGGCCGGTTTCTTCGGCACGGCTCTTGGAGCCCGGGCCCGACGGGTTGTTACGGAAGTCGCGGCTGAAGTACAGAGCGCGAGTATTGATGCTGAAAGTGCTGTCTTCAACAAAGCCCTTGGAATCGTCCTGGGCGGACGCCATTGCGAACTGCGAGGTGCCTGCTGAAACAGCCAGGGCGATCATGCTCCACTTCATCACGCGCATCGTGATTTGCTCCTTTGGTTTTAGGAAGAGTACTGCCGTCCCACCTGTATTTTTATCTGGGCGGCTCTTTCTTTATTTGTGTCGGCGCAAAGTTATCTCACGCCGGCTCTATTGACGATACTGACTCAACTATCCTTTCAGCTTCTTTACGAGGCTGTCGTAAATTGCTAGCTCCGTGTCGCAAATCACAGCCCGGCTATCACCCGGCTGACAACTTCAATGTTCTCTTCAAACGGGTTAAAAGTTTGAAACTCATCCCTGGTACACATTGAAACGCTATTGTTTCCTATCGCGAAACCCTGGCATCCACCCAGTGTCGTTGCCGACGATAGTGAGGTGAATGCAACAAGCGTGCACAAAGCACTGACCGAATGTCATTTTTTCGTGAAAAACGTTACGGGAATGTAAAAACCGCATAAGCACGGGCTTTTTAAACCGTTTGGTTCTCGCTTGGCGCGCGGGTGTTACCCCCTTTTGGTGGACCACCAAACCCGCACCTGAGCAAAACGTTACCTATTGACCCTCCAAGTGGGTAGGTGCTGGACCTCTTTGAGGCACGGCTGGGTCATTTTGGTGCATCCCTTCGAAGCCCGAGTTAGGGTGGTTCAAGTGTCCCGCTGCCTCGAAAGGGTGCGTGCAGGCGATCCATTTGCCTCAAGGCTTCCTGCGCATTCACCGTGAAGCCGTGAGCATTCGGCGTTATGCTGGGCGCCTGAATTGACCTGCCGAACGGAGTGCCTACGTGTTCGCTTTAGATCAACGCCTGCAACAAGACACATTGGCCATCGGGGACTTTCCGCTTTGCCGCCTGCTGCTCTCCAATGATGCGAATTACCCCTGGTTCATCCTGGTACCGCGTGTCAACGGTATCAGCGAAGTGTTTCAGCTGGATGTCGCCGATCAACAGACGTTGTGGCAGGAAACGACGAGCCTCGCACAGCTGCTGAACGAAGGCCTGGCCGCCGACAAGATGAACATCGGCGCGCTGGGCAACGTCGTCAGCCAGTTGCATGTGCATGTGATCGTGCGCAAGCGCGATGACGCAGCCTGGCCGGCGCCGGTGTGGGGCAAGCATCCGGCCCGTCCCTACAGCGCGGAGCAAGTGGTGGCGATCCGCAGTCGATTGCGTGAATTACTGCCCGCCGACTTCATTTTTACCCAGGACTGAACCATGGACCTGCAACAACGCGTCACCGATCTGGAAAGCCGCCTGGCCTTCCAGGACGACACCATCGAAACCCTCAATGACATCCTGGTCGCCCAACAGCAAGCCGTGGAGCGCCTGCAATTGCAGATGATCGCGTTGCTCAAGCGCCAGGAAGAGATGGGCGGCCAGTTTGAAACCTCGGAAGAAGAAGCACCGCCGCCGCACTATTGAATGAGCGCGCAATAAAAAACCGCGATCCAGCCAACGCCGGATCGCGGTTTTTTTTGCAGCGCAGGCTGGAATCAGCGACGCGGCAGGGCAGCGATTACATCTTCAGCTTGCAGGCCTTTGTCGCGGTTCATCACCGAGAACTCCACGCGCTGGCCTTCGACCAGGACGCGGTGGCCTTCACCGCGGATAGCCCGGAAGTGGACGAAGATATCGTCGCCCGAGTCGCGCGAAATGAAGCCGAAGCCTTTGGAGGTATTGAACCACTTGACGGTCCCGGTATCCCGGTTGGTCATGTCGTAGTTTTGCGACGCGGCCGCTGGGGACGAACGGTAGAAGCTGATGGCCAGGTGAAGAACGATGGCGACCACCGCAATCACCAGGCTGAGCAGGATGGCCGGGTGGCCGCCCACTTCAGGCATGGGTGCCAGCAGGGTGAGGGTTTGAACGACAACGGTCAGTACCAGCAGCGCGCTGACCAGGTTTTGCAGTTGATGACGCGTGCCTTTGTTCCAGTAAGGAATTACCGGTGCCAGTGTCAGGTTGAGAAGGCCGAACAAGGCCAGGTATAGAGCGTCGTGTTGTTGCAGGTAGGGCAGGCTTTCAGGCTGCAGGCTCGGGATAAAGGACAGCAGCAAAGCTGCAACGCCCGTTAGCAGGTGGACGATTTTCAACATTTTGATTAACTCACGTTAAGACGGATCACAAGGAAGAGCTGACTGGCACGGTTCGCTTCTGAACAATGGGAGGCGTTGAGCACGTGCGCGGGTATCAGCCTATGAGGCGTGCCGCAGAAATGAACGGCAGCCACACGGCGCCTATTTAACAGCAAAGGCTGTGCCTACTCAAATCAAGCATTTCGGGGTGTTGCAATCGCGGCGGCATTTTTGCGCCGAAGGCTTGTCCTAGACGGGTGCAGGTAATTTGAGCGGCCTTTCGAGCGTTTTCCTACAGGACAACAGGCTCGCCGGCCGCTGCCTCGCAAGCGATGCGGGGCGATTTGCCGCACATCGCCTGGACGTGCCGGGCTGCACGAGGCCCGCACTCTTGCTAGAGTGGTCCTGCACCTGATCAATGAATGCTCATCAATTGAAGGGGAAAAACATGGCAATCGATATTGGTATCAGTGAAGAAGACCGTAAATCCATCGTCGACGGACTTTCGCGGTTGCTGTCCGATACCTATGTACTGTATCTGAAGACCCACAACTTCCACTGGAACGTCACGGGTCCCATGTTTCGTACGCTGCACCTGATGTTCGAGGAGCAGTACAACGAACTGGCGCTGGCGGTGGATTCCATTGCCGAGCGGATCCGTGCCCTGGGCTTCCCGGCGCCGGGTGCCTACTCGATCTATGCCCGCCTGTCTTCGATCAAGGAAGAAGAGGGTGTGCCGAGCGCCGAAGAGATGATCAAGCAGCTGGTGGCCGGCCAAGAGGCCGTCACTCGCACCGCACGTGGCATTTTCCCGTTGCTCGACAAAGTCAGCGATGAACCGACGGCGGACCTGTTGACCCAGCGTATGCAAGTGCACGAAAAAACTGCCTGGATGCTGCGCTCGCTGCTCGAAAACCAGTAATCGTCGAACCGGGTGGCGTCTGCAGGGCGCCACTCACTGGTTTCCCTGCACTTCCTGGCGTTGTCCTACGACTCCCAGCTCCCGCGTCTTCTGGCCGCTCTTGTGTTCCTGCGGTTTTATAGGCCTACCGTCCAATGGGACAAACCCATGGACTGCTGTTTGGCAAGGGAGTGTCAGGTGTATGTCATGTGGAGTGGGTAAGGGCGTGGAAACCGGTGGTTTTCACAAGATAAAGGTCGATCCCTTCGCTAAAGGGTTCGACATGGGGCTCGCCAAACCCTTATCGCGGTCGGTGCGCCTCAATGGGTTTTCCACGTGCCTGCGGCTTGAACAGATCTATTGGAATATCCTGACGGAAATAGCCAGGATCAATACCTGCTCGGTCAGCGCGTTGTTGTCCTACGTCGACCGCGAAGTGCATCTGCGTTATGGCGGTGTGAAGAACTTCAGCGGGCTGGTGCGGGTGGTGTGCGTCGTTCACCTGTTGAAAGATCGCCTTGGCGCCTCCGGGGCAGTGTGACTGGATGGCTCCAGGGCCCGGCCCGTCCTTCTGGCGGGCCGGGCCTCGGGCAGAAAGCCGGCTGCGCTGCCTCGATTTACCAGATATAATCCCGCGCTTTGCTGCGCATGCCGGGCTATATGCACAACGGCAGGGCGTGGCGCAGTCACGATCTGATCGCCGAGACATCTCCATGCCCATGTACGACTATCAATGTGCTTCCTGTGGTCATCAGTTGGAAGTCATTCAGAAGATCAGCGCCGCGCCGTTGGTCGATTGCCCAGCCTGTCAGGCACCTGAGTTGAAAAAAATGTTGTCCATGCCGGGCTTCCGCCTGAGCGGCAGCGGCTGGTACGAGACCGATTTCAAGACCGGCGCCAAGAAGAACCTGGCGGGCGGCGACAAAGCAGACTGAGTTGAACTCTACGCGCAGGCTCCTGCATTATCCGTCCCCTGCTTTAATGTACGGTGGCGCGGCAGGCCTGCCACCGAATTTCGAATTACGAGAAGTGAAACCACTACCATGATGCGCAGCCACTATTGCGGCCAATTGAACGAGACCCTGGAAGGTCAGGAAATCACCCTTTGCGGATGGGTTCACCGTCGCCGCGACCACGGCGGGGTGATCTTCCTCGATATCCGTGATCGTGATGGTCTGGCCCAGGTGGTGTTCGATCCCGACCGCGCCGAGAGCTTCGCTGCCGCCGACCGCGTGCGCAGCGAATACGTCGTGAAGATTACCGGCAAGGTGCGCCTGCGCCCGGCCGGTGCGGTGAACAAGAACATGGCGTCCGGCGGCATTGAAGTGCTGGGCTATGAGCTGGAAGTGCTGAACGAGTCGGAAACCCCGCCGTTCCCACTCAACGAATATTCCGACGTTGGCGAGGAAACTCGCCTGCGCTATCGCTTCCTGGACCTGCGTCGCCCGGAAATGGCCGAGAAGCTGCGTCTGCGCTCGCGCATGACCACCAGCATCCGCCGCTTCCTCGACGAGAACGGCTTCCTCGACGTCGAAACCCCGATCCTGACCCGCGCCACCCCGGAAGGCGCGCGTGACTACCTGGTGCCTAGCCGTACCCACCCAGGCAGTTTCTTCGCCCTGCCGCAATCGCCGCAATTGTTCAAGCAACTGCTGATGGTGGCCGGCTTCGACCGTTACTACCAGATCGCCAAATGCTTCCGTGACGAAGACCTGCGCGCCGACCGCCAGCCTGAATTCACCCAGATCGACATTGAGACCAGCTTCCTCGATGAAAAAGAGATCATGGGCCTCACCGAACAGATGATCCGCAACCTGTTCAAGGAAGTGCTGGACCTGGAATTCGGTGACTTCCCGCACATGACCTTCGAAGAAGCCATGCGCCGCTACGGTTCCGACAAGCCGGACCTGCGCAACCCGCTGGAACTGGTGGACGTGGCCGACCAGCTGAAAGAAGTCGACTTCAAGGTGTTCAGCGGCCCGGCCAATGACCCTAAGTGCCGCATTGCCGCCCTGCGCGTGCCGGGCGGCGCGAGCATGCCGCGCAAGCAGATTGACGACTACACCAAGTTCGTCGGCATCTACGGTGCCAAGGGCCTGGCGTACATCAAGGTCAACGAGCGCGCCAACGGCGTTGACGGCCTGCAATCGCCGATCGTTAAAAACATTCCGCTGGACAACCTCAACGCGATCCTCGATCGCGTCGGTGCAGTCGATGGCGACATCGTGTTCTTCGGTGCCGACAAAGCCAAGATCGTCAGCGAGGCCCTGGGCGCGCTGCGCATCAAGCTCGGTCACGACCTGAGCCTGCTGACCTGCGAATGGGCGCCGATGTGGGTTGTCGACTTCCCGATGTTCGAAGAAAACGACGACGGCAGCTTCAGCGCCTTGCACCATCCGTTCACCGCGCCGAAGTGCTCCCCGGCCGAGCTGGAAGCCAACCCCGCCGGCGCGCTGTCCCGTGCCTACGACATGGTGCTCAACGGCACCGAGTTGGGTGGCGGTTCGATCCGTATCCACCGCAAAGAGATGCAGCAAGCGGTGTTCCGTCTGCTGGGCATCAACGAAGCGGAACAGGAAGAGAAGTTCGGCTTCCTGCTCGACGCGCTCAAATACGGTGCGCCGCCCCATGGTGGCCTGGCGTTCGGCCTGGACCGCCTGGTGATGCTGATGACCGGCGCCCAGTCGATCCGTGAAGTGATTGCGTTCCCGAAAACCCAGAGCGCCGCGGACGTCATGACCCAGGCCCCGGGTGTGGTGGATGCCAAGGCACTGCGCGAACTGCACATCCGTCTGCGCGAGACGCCGAAGGCTGAGTAAGGCTGCTGCGTGAAAGCGCGATAAGGTTGTAAGCAGTCAAAAAGGCGCATCTTCGGATGCGCCTTTGCGTTTGAAAGAGGGAAATCTCGCCGGCGGCGGGATTGATAGGTTTCTAGAGAATTTCGGAGTTGTGTTATGGCTGGCCATTCCAAGTGGGCGAACATCAAGCACCGCAAAGAGCGTCAGGATGCCAAGAAAGGCAAGATCTTCACCAAGTGGATTCGCGAACTGACCGTCGCCGCCCGCCAGGGTGGGGGTGACCCGGGTTCCAACCCGCGCCTGCGCCTGGCGCTGGACAAGGCGCTGGGCGCCAACATGAGCCGCGACATCATCGACCGCGCCGTGGCCCGTGGTGCCGGTGCGGCCGATACCGACGACATGGTCGAATTGACCTATGAAGGCTACGGCCCGGGCGGCGTGGCGGTGATGGTCGAATGCATGACCGACAACCGCAACCGTACCGCTGCAGCGGTGCGCCATGCCTTCAGCAAGTGCGGCGGCAACCTGGGGACCGACGGTTCGGTGGCCTACCTGTTCGAGCGCAAGGGGCAGATTACCTTTGCACCGGGCACGGATGAAGACGCGCTGATGGAAGCGGCGATGGAGGCGGACGCCGACGACGTCGTCACCCACGAAGATGGCTCTATTGACGTATTCACCTCGTTCGCCAGCTTCTACTCAGTGCGCAATACCCTGGAAGCCGCAGGCTTCAAGGGCACCGATGCGGAAATCGTGATGCTGCCGACCACCAGCGCCGAACTTGACCTGGACGGTGCGCAGAAGGTGTTGAAGCTGCTGGATATGCTCGAAGACCTGGATGATGTGCAGAATGTGTATTCGAATGCCGACATCCCGGAATCCGTGGCTGAACAGCTAGGCTGAGAAAAATGTCGTTCAAAATGTGGGAGGGGGCTTGCCCCCGATGAGGGAGTGTCAGTAGGCACATTTGTGACTGACCCACCGCCATCGGGGGCAAGCCCCCTCCCACATTGGGTTCTCGGTGTATCAAAAAATATGTTTATTTAATCCGCAGGCGTTATGACTTTAATCCTAGGTATCGACCCCGGTTCGCGCATCACCGGTTTTGGCGTGGTGCAACAGACTCCGCGCGGCTGCGTGTATGTCGCCTCGGGCTGCATCCGCACCGGCGCGGGGGAATTGGCCGAACGCCTGCAGATCGTCTATCGCGGGGTGCGGGAAGTCATCCAGACCTACGGTCCGGTGACCATGGGCATCGAAAAAGTCTTTATGGCCAAGAATGCCGATTCGGCGTTGAAGCTTGGCCAGGCGCGTGGTGCGGCCATCGTGGCGGGGGCCGAGGAGGGCATGGAAATCGCCGAATACACCGCGACCCAGGTCAAGCAGGCCGTCGTGGGTACGGGTGGGGCGAATAAAGAGCAGGTGCAGATGATGGTCATGCACATGCTCAAACTCACCTCAAAACCCCAGATCGACGCCTCCGACGCCCTGGCCATCGCCATTTGCCACGCCCACACCCGCTCCAGCCTGCTGCCCCATGGTTTGGGCGCGGCACGCAGTCGTGGCGGACGCCTGCGTCTCTGATAGCATCAGCGCAATCGTTATTTCCGGTCAGGCCTGCTCTGACCCCAAGCTTTAAGGATCTGAACCGTGATTGGACGCTTGCGCGGTACCCTGGCTGAGAAACAGCCGCCGCACCTGATTCTGGATGTGAATGGATTGGGTTATGAGCTTGAAGTGCCCATGACCACCTTGTACCGCTTGCCTTCGGTCGGCGAGCCGATAACCTTGCACACGCATTTAGTCGTGCGCGAAGACGCGCAACTGCTCTATGGTTTCATCGGCAAGCGCGACCGCGACTTCTTCCGCGAGCTGATTCGGCTTAACGGCGTCGGGCCGAAATTGGCCCTGGCATTGATGTCGAGCCTGGAAGTGGATGAACTGGTACGTGCCGTTTCAGCCCAGGACACCTCGGCCCTGACCAAGGTGCCGGGTGTGGGCAAGAAAACCGCCGAGCGCCTGCTGGTGGAACTCAAGGACCGTTTCAAGGCCTGGGAAGTGGTGCCGAGCATGTTCGCCCTGGTACCGAACCAGCCGGATATGCCGGCAGGCCAGGTCGCCAGTGCCGAAAGCGATGCGGTCAGTGCGTTGATCTCCCTGGGCTACAAGCCGCAGGAGGCCAGCAAGGCGGTATCGGCCATCAAGGACAAGAACCTGAGCAGTGAAGACATGATCCGCCGAGCCCTGAAGGGAATGATTTAAGTGATAGAAGCTGATCGTCTGATCGCGGCCACCGGTCCGCGCGACCGTGAAGAAGTCCAGGACCGCGCCATCCGCCCCCTGAGCCTGGCCGACTACATCGGCCAGCCCACCGTGCGCGAGCAGATGGAGCTGTTCATCCAGGCCGCACGCGGGCGCAGTGAGTCGCTGGATCACACGCTGATCTTCGGCCCGCCGGGCCTGGGTAAGACCACCCTGGCCAACATCATCGCCCAGGAAATGGGCGTGTCGATCAAGTCCACGTCCGGCCCGGTCCTGGAGCGCCCTGGCGACCTGGCCGCTTTGCTGACCAATCTGGAGCCTCACGATGTCCTGTTCATCGATGAGATCCACCGGCTGTCGCCGATCGTCGAGGAAGTGCTGTACCCGGCGATGGAGGACTTCCAGCTCGACATCATGATCGGTGAAGGCCCGGCGGCCCGTTCAATCAAGCTCGACCTGCCGCCGTTCACATTGGTGGGTGCCACGACCCGCGCGGGCATGTTGACCAACCCGCTGCGAGACCGTTTCGGCATCGTTCAACGTCTTGAGTTCTATAGCACGGCAGACCTTGCGACCATCGTCAGCCGTTCGGCGAGCATCCTTGGCCTGCCGCTGGACCCGGAAGGCGCGTTCGAAATCGCCCGGCGCGCCCGCGGTACACCACGGATCGCCAACCGCTTGCTGCGCCGTGTGCGCGATTTTGCCGAGGTGCGCGCCAAGGGGCATATCACCAAGGCGGTCGCGGACCTGGCCTTGAATCTGCTGGATGTGGACGAACATGGCTTCGATCATCAGGACCGGCGTCTGCTCCTGACCATGATCGAGAAGTTCGACGGCGGCCCGGTGGGCGTGGACAGCCTCGCTGCCGCCATCAGTGAAGAGCGTCACACCATCGAGGATGTGCTGGAGCCCTACCTGATCCAGCAGGGCTACATCATGCGCACGCCGCGGGGCAGGGTGGTGACGCGGCATGCCTATCTGCACTTTGGGCTAAACATCCCGTCACGATTGGGAGACATGCCTGTGGTAGACGAATTTCTCGATGCAGTGGACGATTAAAAAATTTGTAGGAGCGAGCTTGCTCGCGAAAAACGCCAACGATAACGCAGTGTGTCTGGTTATACGCGGCGGCCTCAGGTCCTTCGCGAGCAAGCTCGCCCCTACAGGGTATTTGCCATGTGGGGTGATTTATCCGAGCTTTGTGCTGTCCCAGTGTCTGGTGTCGTCATTTGAGTCACTGAAGAAAGTTTCAGGAATGAAAAAACAGTTGTCCAGCCGGATTGGCAACCTGAGGAGTAAGCACTAGAGTATGCGCGCGCAAAACGGGGATCAGTCGTTCGCACATCGCTGTCGCGTTTATTACGAGGACACTGATGCCGGCGGCATCGTTTATTACGTCAATTACCTGAAATTCATGGAACGGGCTCGAACCGAGCGGCTCAGGGAGCTGGGCTTTGCCCAATCCACGCTGGCAGGGGAGGACCTGTTATTCGTCGTGCATTCCAGCGAGGCGCGTTACCACGCACCGGCGCGACTGGACGATGAGTTGCTGGTCAGCGCTGAAGTCGTCGAATTGAACCGTGCCAGCCTGCGATTCAAGCAGCAGGTCAGGCGGGCTACGGATGCAACGCTGCTCTGTGAGGGGCAGTTCCTGGTGGCGTGTGTACGCACCAACAGTTTGAAACCTCGGGCCATTCCCGAAACTCTACGTGCGGCCTTTGCTGCCGTGAGCGGCGCGGGTAAACAATCAAAGCAGGAGATTTAGCGTGGAACCTACCGTCGTCGACCATTCCTCGATGTGGAGCCTGGTCAGTAATGCCAGTGTCGTGGTGCAACTGGTCATGCTGACCCTGGTGGCCGCATCGGTTACCTCTTGGGTCATGATTTTTCAGCGCAGCAACTTGCTGCGTGCCGGTCGACGCGCCCTGGAGAGCTTCGAGGAGCGCTTCTGGTCGGGTATCGACCTGTCCAAGCTGTATCGCCAGGCCGGCAGCAATCCGGACCCGGATTCGGGCGTCGAGCAAATCTTCCGCGCCGGCTTCAAGGAGTTCTCGCGCCTGCGCCAGCAGCCGGGCGTTGATCCGGAAGCCGTGATGGAAGGCGTGGCCCGCGCCATGCGCGTGGCCATCTCCCGCGAAGAAGAGAAGCTGGAGCAAAGCCTGCCGTTCCTGGCGACCGTCGGCTCCGTCAGTCCGTACATCGGCCTGTTCGGTACCGTATGGGGCATCATGAACTCCTTCCGCGGTCTGGCCCAGGCCCAGCAGGCGACCCTGGCCACCGTGGCCCCGGGCATTGCCGAAGCCCTGATCGCCACCGCGATCGGCCTGTTCGCCGCTATCCCCGCAGTAATCGCCTACAACCGTTTTGCCGCCACCAGCGAAACCTTGATCGGCCGTTACTACACCTTCGCCGATGAATTCCAGGCGATCCTGCACCGTAAAGTGCACACCAGCGAAGAATAAGCAGGTAATTCCCAATGGCTTTAATCGCTCGAGCTCGCAAAAAGCGCAAGCCGGTCGCCGAGATGAACGTAGTGCCCTACATCGACGTGATGCTGGTGCTGCTGGTCATCTTCATGGTGACCGCGCCGATGCTCAACCAGGGCGTGAAGGTTGATCTGCCCAAGGTTTCCAGTGAAGCCTTGCCGCAGGACAACAACACTCAGGTCCTGACCATTTCGATCAAGGCTGACAAGACCTACTACTGGAACCTTGGCAGCGAAGTCGACACGCAGAAGCAGCAGGACAAGGCCTTGACCTTGCCGGCGATGACGGATGCCGTGACCAAGATCATTCGCTCCGGCAACGAAGGCGGCAAGCACACCCAGGTGTTCATCCGCGGTGACAAGTCGGTCGACTACGGTTCCGTCATGGGCGCCATGGGCGGGCTGCAGAAGGCCGGCGTGGGTAACGTTGGCTTGATTACCGAGGCACCCTGATGCAGCAACAGCGAGAGCCGTCCGCCTCGGAAAGCTACTTCTGGCCTGGCGTGTGGGCAATTGCCCTGCACGTGCTGGTGTTCGGCATGCTGTTCGTCAGCTTTGCCATGACCCCGGACCTGCCGCCAGCCAAGCCGATCGTGCAGGCGACCCTGTATCAGCTGAAATCGAAAAGTCAGGCCACCACCCAGACCAATCAGAAGATTGCGGGTGAGGCCCAGAAGTCGGCTGCGCGCCAGACCGAAGTCGAGCAGATGGAACAGAAGAAGGTCGAGCAGGAAGCGGTGAAGGCTGCTGCGGAACAAAAGAAAGAAGAGGCGGCTCAAAAGGCCGAGGAATCGAAAAAAGCTGACGAAGCCAAGAAAGCCGACGAAGCGAAAAAGGCTGATGAAGCCAAGAAAGCCGAGAAAGCCGCCGAAGCCAAAAAGGCCGAAGAGAAACAATTGGCTGATATAGCCAAGAAGAAGTCCGAAGAAGAAGCCAAGAAAGCTGCCGAAGAAGAGGCCAAGAAAAAGGCCGCTGAGGAAGCCAAGAAAAAGATCGTCGAAGACGCGAAGAAGAAAGCCGCCGAAGACGCCAAGAAAAAAGCTGAAGCAGACGAGGCGAAGAAGAAAGTCGCCGACGACGCGAAGAAGAAAGCTGCCGCCGACGCCTCCAAGAAAAAGGCCCAGGAAGCAGCCCGTAAATCCGCCGAAGAGAAAAAGGCCCAGGCCCTGGCAGATTTGCTTTCCGACACGCCGCAGCGTCAGCAAGCCTTGGCCGATGAACGTGGCGATGAAGTCGCGGGCAGTTTTGACGACCTGATCCGGGCGCGGGCAGCGGAAGGCTGGACACGTCCACCTTCGGCACGTAAAGGCATGACAGTAGTGCTGCAGATCGGCATGTTGCCGGACGGTACGGTGACTTCGGTCAGCGTGGCCAAGTCCAGTGGTGACGGTTCGTTCGACAGTTCGGCGGTTGCCGCAGTCAAGAATATTGGCCGGTTGACCGAGATGCAGGGAATGAAACCAAGCGACTTCGCTCCCTATCGTTCATTCAAGATGACATTCACACCTGAGGATCTAGCCTTGTGAGAAACCTTCTTCGAGGAATGCTTGTCGTTATTTGCTGTATGGCAGGGATAGCGGCGGCGGATGAAAAGAACATCCTGGTTACCAGCGGCAGCGATCGGGCCACCCCGATCGCGGTAGTACCGTTCGGCTGGCAGGGCGGCAGCGTGCTGCCGGATGACATGGCCCAGATCGTCAGCGACGACCTGCGCAATTCCGGCTACTACGCACCGATTCCAAAGGGCAACATGATCAGCCAGCCCAACCAGGCCAGCGAAGTCGTGTTCCGTGACTGGAAAGCGGTGGGCGCGCAGTACCTGATGGTCGGCAACATCACGCCGGCCGGCGGTCGCCTGCAAATCACCTACACCTTGTTCAACGTGGCCACCGAGCAGCAGGTCCTGACCGGCAACGTCTCCGGCACCGCTGAACAACTGCGTGACATGGCCCACTACATTTCGGACCAGTCGTTTGAAAAACTCACCGGTATCAAAGGGGCGTTCTCGACGCGCCTGTTGTATGTGACGGCTGAGCGTTTCTCTGTAGACAACACTCGCTACACCCTGCAGCGTTCGGACTACGACGGTGCGCGTGCAGTGACCTTGTTGCAGTCGCGTGAGCCGATCCTGTCGCCGCGCTTCGCGCCGGACGGCAAGCGTATTGCCTACGTATCGTTCGAACAGAAGCGTCCACGTATCTTCGTCCAGCACATCGATACCGGCCGTCGTGAGCAGATCACCAACTTCGAAGGCCTCAACGGTGCACCGGCCTGGTCGCCGGATGGTTCGCGCCTGGCATTCGTGCTGTCCAAGGACGGCAACCCGGATATCTACGTGATGAACATGGCCTCGCGTCAGCTCTCGCGTGTGACCAGCGGCCCAGGTATCAACACCGAACCGTTCTGGGGTAAAGATGGTTCGACCATCTATTTCACCTCTGACCGTGGCGGCAAGCCTCAGGTCTACAAGGCAAATGTGAACGGTGGCGGCGCGGAACGTGTGACCTTTATCGGTAACTACAACGCCAATCCCAAGCTTTCGGCCGATGAAAAGACGTTGGTAATGATTCACCGTCAGGATGGTTTCACTAATTTCCGGGTTGCGGCCCAGGATTTGCAGCGCGGAACCGTGAAAATCCTTACAGATACCAACCTTGATGAGTCAGCCACTGTTGCGCCCAACGGCACCATGGTAATCTACGCCACCCGCCAGCAGGGCCGGGGAGTCTTGATGCTCGTGTCCATCAACGGACGCGTAAGGCTCCCGCTTCCTACCGCACAAGGCGAAGTCAGAGAACCATCCTGGTCCCCTTACCTGAACTGACGCGGCGCTACAAAAAGAAGTACTTAACACACTGGGGTTCATTAGGAGTTTCACGATGGAAATGCTGAAGTTTGGTAAGTTTGCTGCTCTGGCTCTGGCTCTGTCCGTAGCCGTTGGTTGCTCCTCTAAAGGCGGCGACAATGCCGGTGAAGGCGCAGCTGTTGATCCAAACGCTGGTTACGGCGCTAACACTGGTGCAGTCGACGGCTCCCTGAGCGAAGAAGCTGCTCTGCGCGCGATCACCACTTTCTACTTCGAATACGACAGTTCGGACCTGAAGCCAGAAGCCATGCGCGCTCTGGACGTTCACGCCAAGGACCTGAAAGCTAACGGCGCTCGCGTTGTTCTGGAAGGTAACACTGACGCCCGTGGTACTCGTGAGTACAACATGGCTCTGGGCGAGCGTCGTGCGAAAGCCGTTCAGCGCTACCTGGTATTGCAAGGTGTTGCTCCAGGCCAACTGGAACTGGTTTCCTACGGTAAAGAGCGTCCAGTTGCAACTGGCAACGACGAGCAGTCGTGGGCTCAGAACCGTCGCGTCGAACTGCGTAAGTAATTCGTCATGCGAACGTGCCGTCGTGCTCTGACTGTATTGGCTCTCAGCCTCGCACCGCTTGCGGTGTGGGCTGCGGTTCCTGTAACGGATAGCAACTCTGGCTATAACAATAGCGGCAGCAGTTATCCGCCAGCGGGTTATGGCACGAACGGCGCCTATGCTGGGGGGGCGGCTACGGCCGCGCCCTCGGCACAGGGCGAGCTGTTCAACCAGCTGCAACGCATGCAGGATCAATTGGCCCAGCAACAAGGCGCCATTGAAGTTCTGCAGAATCAAGTGAATCAACTCAAGCAAGAAGGCCTGGAACGTTACCAGGATCTTGATCGACGTATTGGAGCCGGTGTTGCACCTGCCGCTACTCCTGATAATTCTTCTGCCGGTGGCGCGCCCAGTGCCGCTGCCGGTGGTGCTGCTGCCGGTGGCGCAGTAGCGGGGGCCGCAGCGGCTGCCCCTGCCGCGAGCAGCGAACCGGGCGATCCGGCGAAGGAAAAACTGTATTACGATGCAGCCTTCGACCTGATCAAGGCCAAGGACTTCGATAAGGCCAGCCAGGCCTTTACCGCGTTCCTGCGCAAGTACCCCAATAGCCAGTACGCGGGCAATGCCCAGTACTGGTTGGGTGAGGTCAACCTGACAAAAGGTGATTTGCAGGGGGCGGGCCAGGCGTTTGCCAAGGTCAGCCAGCTGTACCCCAAGCATTCCAAGGTGCCGGACTCGCTGTATAAACTGGCTGACGTAGAACGCCGCCTGGGTCATACCGACAAGGTCAAAGGCATTCTGCAGCAGGTGGTTGCCCAGTATCCGGGCTCCTCCGCCGCGCAGCTGGCCCAGCGGGACCTGCAACGCTTGTAAGCAATGCAGCCCGTTTAGAAGAAACCCGCGCCTGGCGCGGGTTTTTTCGTTAGAATCCACGCCCTTTTATGACACACGCTTCCTGGGGTTGACGCGTTGGCGCGATCCCTTGAAGTGCCTGACGGAGGCGGACAGCCTGTTTAGCTGTTACGCCCGTGGCGACTATGCAAGACACATTACGTATTACCGAAGTTTTTTACTCGTTGCAGGGTGAAACGCGCACTGCCGGCCTGCCTACCGTATTCGTACGACTCACTGGCTGCCCCTTGCGTTGTCAATACTGTGACAGCGCCTATGCCTTCAGCGGCGGCACCCTACGCACCCTGGATGACATCCTGGAGCAGGTTGCCGGTTACCGGCCGCGCTACGTCTGTGTGACGGGCGGCGAGCCATTGGCGCAACCCAATGCCATCCCCTTGCTTAAACAGCTGTGTGACGCAGGCTACGAGGTGTCGCTGGAAACCAGCGGCGCCTTGGATATCTCTGCGGTAGATCCGCGTGTCAGCCGAGTGGTCGATCTAAAGACCCCTGACTCCAAGGAAGCCCACCGCAATCGCTACGAGAACATGGACTTGCTGACGGCTAACGATCAGGTCAAGTTCGTCATCTGCTCTCGTAATGATTATGACTGGGCGACTTCCAAGCTGATCCAGTATGGGCTTGAACGTCGAGCAGGGGAGGTGCTGTTCTCCCCGAGTCATCACGACCTCAACGCGCGCGAGCTTGCGGACTGGGTAGTGGCGGATAACCTGCCGGTGCGTCTGCAATTGCAGTTGCACAAATACCTGTGGAACGACGAACCAGGTCGCTGATGCGGCTGATGAGAAGGCTGTGGAAGGCCTTCAAACCGCGCCATTTTTAGCTTCAATGCGTTATTTCTGATTTTTTTCAAATAAGGTGTTGAATAATCCTTAGAAATCAGTATTATACGCGCCACCACACAGCGGGTCGTTAGCTCAGTTGGTAGAGCAGTTGGCTTTTAACCAATTGGTCGTAGGTTCGAATCCCACACGACCCACCATTTTTGGCGGTTTAGAAAATCCGGAAGGCCCACGCAAGTGAGGATTTCCGGGTTTTTTTTTGCCTGTCATTCCGCATCGCCAAATCGACACGCATTGCGCCGTGATCGGTTCATCTCGCTGGTTAGCCCATACACATTCCTGAACGGCAGAACGCTGGGGAACATTGCGCTCAATACGCGTGCCGATGTGTGCCGGCTGCATCAGAACCGTCTTATGTCAATGCTCAAGGATTCGCTGCAACTTAAGCAGGTACCCGAACGGGCGCTCGATTTCGACCGGATGCCGGTGGCCTTCCTTGCACGGTTTATCGCGATTCACGTCTCGGACCATGGGTGGCGATTAACCGGTCAGGAACAGCGCACTGCAAAGGGGTACGTCTATCTTAAGCAAATCGACTTATCTGAACAGCAGAGGAACTTTCTTGTGCAACAGTTTGAACCCGATACTTTGGTCCGCAATCCAGTGGGCAATCCTGTCGTCGCGAGTGTCACGGTGAAGAGCGATGCGCGCAGCGTGTGGAATGTCGTTGGGGATTTCGCCGGTTTCGCAACGTTTATCCCTGCGCTGGCGCATATCGAAATGACGGGCGAGGGCGTGCGTTCGGTGCGCAAGAAACTGTTCAAGGACGGCAATGTGGTGATTGAGCAACTCAATACCCATGACGATCAAGCGATGGCCATGACCTGGTCACTGCTCTACACCTCGCTGAACATCGGCAACCTCTGGGCGGTGATGCAGGTTGTGCCTGACGGTGACAACCAGAGCCAGGCGACCTGGACCATCATTGGTCAGCCGCACACTGGCAGCAAGGAGGACGTGCCGGCATTCGAGGCGTTCCTGCAGGGTTTTGCCGACGATGCGATGAAGAACGTGCAGGCGCTCTTCAACGGATGAGCAACAAGTGCCGGGGCGCCCACCGTGCCGGCACTGTCGGGTGAACGGTAGAAACGCAAAAGGCCATTCGCGAGAATGGCCTTTTTTTGTTGCGAACCGATAATCAGCCGCCTGCTGATTGCTCGTTCAACAGGAAGGCGTGCAGCGCTTCCATCGTCATGCTTCCCAAGTCTTCGCCTGCGCGCGAGCGCACGGTGACAGTACCGTTTTCTTTTTCGCGCTCACCGACCACGAGCAAGTAAGGCACGCGTTGAAGAGTGCTTTCACGAATCTTGTAGCCGATTTTCTCATTGCGCAGATCAGCTTCCACCCTGAACCCAAGCTGGACCAGGTCATTGCGTGTCTGGTCGGCATAATCGTTCTGTGCATCAGTGACCGTCACGACGATGGCCTGCACCGGCGCAAGCCAGAGCGGGAACTGACCGGCATGGTGTTCGATGAGAATGCCAAGGAACCGCTCCAGGGAGCCCACGATTGCGCGGTGCAGCATGACCGGCTTGCGTCGTTGCGAATGCTCATCGACGTATTCGGCGCCCAGGCGATCCGGCATGTGATAGTCGACCTGCATCGTGCCTACCTGCCATTCACGCCCGATGGCGTCACGCAGGTGGTACTCGATCTTGGGGCTGTAGAACGCGCCTTCGCCCGGCAGTTCTTCCCACTCCACATCACACTCGGACAGGGCTTCACGCAACAGGTTTTCGGCCTTGTCCCACACTTCGTCGCTGCCCAGGCGTTTGCCTGGCTCAGGACGCAGTGCGATTTTTACCGCAATGTCAGTGAAGCCGAAGTCGGCATAAACCTTGACTGCCTGGTAATGGAACGCCTTGATCTCGGCCGCGATTTGCTCTTCGGTGCAGAAAATGTGCCCGTCATCCTGGGTAAATGCGCGCACCCGCATAATGCCGTGCAAAGCGCCCGAAGGCTCGTTGCGGTGGCAGCCGCCGAACTCGCCGTAACGGATCGGCAGTTCACGGTGGCTGCGCAGGCCATGCTTGAAGATTTGGATGTGGCCGGGGCAGTTCATCGGCTTGAGTGCGTACTGGCGGTTTTCGGACTCAGTGACAAACATGTTTTCTTTGTAGTTGTCCCAGTGCCCTGATTTCTTCCACAAGGTGCTGTCGAGTACTTGCGGCGACTTGACTTCACGGTAGCCGCCATCGCGGTAAACCCGGCGCATGTACTGTTCGACCGTCTGCCACAACGACCAGCCCTTGGGGTGCCAAAAGACCATGCCTGGCGCTTCTTCTTGTTGGTGAAACAAGTCGAACTGTTTTGCCAGTTTGCGGTGATCACGCTTTTCAGCTTCTTGAAGTTGGTTCAAGTAGGCCTTGAGCTCTTTTTCGTTGCCCCAGGCAGTGCCGTAGATACGGCTGAGCATGATGTTGTTGGAGTCGCCGCGCCAGTAGGCACCAGCCACTTTCATCAGTTTGAAGGCGCCAAGCTTCGCTGTGTTGGGCACATGCGGCCCACGGCACAGGTCGGTGAACTCGCCCTGGGTATAAAGTGAGAGCGTTTCCCCGGCGGGTATGGCGTCGATGATTTGCGTCTTGTAGCTTTCGCCCAGTTGTTCAAAAAACGCCAGTGCTTCATCCCGTGGTAATTGCGTACGGGTAACCGGTAGTTGTTCTTTGACGATCCTGGTCATTTCGGCTTCGATGAGCGGAAGATCGTCCATTGTGAAAGGACGAGGTGCCACGAAGTCGTAATAGAAGCCATTATCAATAACGGGGCCTATCGTTACTTGCGTGCCGGGGTACAGGCGCTGAACCGCCTGTGCCATCAAGTGGGCCGTCGAATGGCGTATCAGCTCCAGCGCTTGCGGGCTTTTGGTCGTGACAATCTCTACGGTAGCGTCTGTTTCCAGGAGGTAGCTGGCATCGACCAGCGTGCCGTCGACCTTGCCGCCAATCGTCGCGGCAGCGAGGCCTGCGCCAATGGATTGAGCCAGCTGTTGCACAGTCAAAGCTTCTGGAAAATCTCTGCGACTGCCGTCCGGTAGAGCGATAGTGACCATATGTAAGGGTGCTCGAATATTAATAGTTTCTAACGGGTGAATGCATCGTGTATAGGCACATGAGCTTATAAGCAACACATCCTGTGTATGCTGCCTGAGCGTCTGGAACTGCGGTGTGCAACCATATCACGATATGTTCCATACATATTCATTGGCGAGATAGGGTTTCATTTTGTTAGTGGTTTCCAACCATTCCCGGTAGGGGTCACTGGCTTTGACGATGCCGCTGCCGGCGTAGACATGAATGTGCGATTCGGTGAGCTTGACCGTGCGAATGGCCAGCGCGAAGTTGGCATCATCTCCCAGGGTGAAGTAACCAAGCCCACCGGTAAAAAAGCCGCGGTCGATTTGTTCATAGCGACGAATACGTTCGCCGCAGACGGCCAAGGGTTTCCCCCAGATCGTGGCGGGTGGATAGACCGCCGCCAAGGCATCGAATACGTTCAGCCCTGCTTTTACCGTGCCACTGATCAAGCTCTTGAGGTGTTGCACATAACCCAGGTCGATTACGCTGCGCGACTCGCGCAAGTCCAATGAGCCGTTCTCGCAGACCGTGGCCAGCTGTTCAAGAAAGAGACCGGCTGCGGTTTCATGCTCCTCGAGTTCCTTCAGGTCGCTGGTGAGTTCGTGCCGATAGCGGGCGTTTTTTTCACCCTCGCTCGAGCCTTTGCGGGTTCCCGCCAAGGGCTCGACAACCAGCAGGTCGTTGTCCTTGCGCAGCAGCGTCTCGGGTGAAATACCGACCCAGGCCACCTGGTCGGCCCATCGGAAGACGAACTCGTAATGCGGGTTGGGGCGCGGTGCCACCAGGCGCAGCAGCAGTGCGGGTGAAATTGGCCGTTCGAGGGTCAGTTTGACTTCACGGCCAATGACCACTTTGTCTGCATCGGTGCAGGCAAGCTCGTTCAACAAACCGACCAGATCGTTGACGTAGTCGGCACACGCAGGAATGTCTTCGCGTTGGGTGATGCGCGGGTTGGCCGTTGGCGTGAAGTCTGCCGCAGAGGCGATGAGGCGCTCGTCGATGGCGTACCAGATATCGTCGTGCAGACAGCTGAACGTCAGCTGCTCGTCGCTGATCCGGCAGAATAGCCGGGGCAGGGTGAAGACCAGTGGTTCACTCAAGTGTTCGGGATGGGTTGCGCAACGCCAGCCTCCGAGGAAAGTCGCAGAAGCGGGCAAGCCATGCTTTTGCATCAACCATGGGCATAGCTGCTCCACAAAGCGGGCCACCGCATCAAACAACTGTTCATGGAACAATCGCGAAGCGTCCAGTGCCAGCGTCTGCGCCAGACACACCGCCTGCTCGTGCTGCAACTGCAGGTTCAGGTGCGCCCCATCATGGGTGACCACTACGCGAAACTCACTGCCCAGGCCGACCATCGACGTTCGCACGCCGTCGGTATGCTGGCTGAACAAGCCCATGAATTCACCGGCCAGCTTCGGAAAACGCCGCTCCAATACCGGTAACAACGCGGCGCCCAGTTCGTGTGCGTTCAGGTTTGGATAAGGGTTGGCGTAGCTCGACTGTTTAGGGGTATTCATCGAGACTCCCGATAGGCATGGGCCAGATGACTGCATAGCTGCAAGGTTTTTTGAAAATCGAAGAAGGGCACTGCGTCTTCATGGCGCTCAGGGGCCGCAAGACTGGAGGCGTGGCTGCGAACTTCCAGGGCGATGCCACTCAACCGGCTGTCGAGGGTCCTGTGCAGATTCAGGGTCTGATCCCATTGCTGGGCGACGCTTTGGGTCAGGCTGCAGGTCGCTGGGTGCGCGGTGTGCCTATTGAGTGGGTCACATAACCAGATTACGGGCGATCGTTGTGTCTGCAGGGCGCGGATCGCTTCGCCCACTGCTTGGGTGCCATCTGCGGTATTGGCAATCAGGAGGATTTTGCCCGTTTGACGCTCAGGGTTGAGGCGCTCCACGATGTTGACCAGCGTGTGCGTATCCAATGGCCCCCCGAGGCGAAGGGCGATGGGGTTGTCCAGGCCACGGGCAAATTCCACGTAGCAACTGTCGCTGAACAGGTTGCACGCCTCGATCCACAGTAACGATGCACTGGAGGCATAGAAACCCGAGTGACGGGTGCGACGTACCAGGGCTTCTTCATAGTCCAGATGCGCGCACTCATGGCTGGTATGGATCGCCGATGCCTTGGCGCGCAACCGCTGCATTGCCGCTTCAGTGGCCTCGTAAGCCCACAGCAGGCGATTGGCGTCCGGGCGCCGGGCCCACGGCGTTGGCGCCTGGCAGTTGACCATGTCGCCAAAGTAGCGATCCAGCGTGATGCCGTCGACGAGTTCTGTGGCGTCAGGTTGGGTGTGCGCATAACTGCCGGCGACCGAGCCGATTGCCAGTACTGGCAGGCCCAGCATCAATGCGAGGTAGCGGCTCAACGATTCAACCGTCTTGAAGCGTTGATCGAACGTGGCGTGGGTAACATCGTTCAGGCTTTGTTCACGTTGGCCCATCAGCTGCACGAACGTGTGCCCTTGCGCTGCGTGCACGAGTGCCCGTCGCAGCCGGACAATGTCGTCTTCACTGACCAGCCCGGGCAGCCGTGACAGTTGCTTGAGCACGGCGGGCAGCTGCTTGCCTTGATAGTTAGGCATGTGCCGGCGCTCTTTATCGCGCCAGCTTCCCGGTCGCCAGGATTGCGACGCGTATACCGAATCGAGATTCAACACTTCAAGCCTCCAGGCAGTACTCGACATCAATGGCGATAGGCGACTCACTCAAAGGTGGCCCCACCGTCAACGACCAGGTTTTGCAGGGTTATGTGGTTCGCATCGCCAGACAGCAGAAAGGCCACTACCGCAGCAATATCCTGCGGCTCGGCGATTTTTTGCAGCGGAATCCCGAGTCGATATTGCCCGGGGTCGCCCGCTATGATGCGCTGCTCGGTCTGCGGTCCTTCACCGGCAATGGTTGCCAGCATGGAGGTGCGGGTCGAGCCGGGCGATACGACATTGCAACGAATTCCCTGAGCGGCGAACTCCAGGCCTATGCACCGGGTGAGCATGGCTGCCGCGGCCTTGGACGAACAGTAAGCGCCCATGTTGATGCGCGGCGTGCTGCCGGCATTGGAGGCAACCGTAACGATTGCGCCTTGACCCCGTTCGGCCATACGAGTGGCCACGGCCCTGGAGACGAAGAAGGTACCGTGGACATTCACCTCAAAGGTCGTTTGCCATTCTTCGGCTGACGTAGTGGCAATGCTCTTGGCGACCAGCACACCGGCATTGTTGACCAGCCCGGTCAGCGGGTACTGGTTGTCAATGGCGGCAATGGCCAGTTCCACTTCGTGGGGCCGGGTGATATCGACCACCTTCGGATGCAGCCTGGGTGAGCGTTGTTCGTCTGCCAGCGCTGCCAATGCCTGGGCGTTGTTGTCCAGGGCAAACACATCGGCGCCTTCCTGGAGCAGCAGGCGGGTGATGGCGGCACCGATACCCTGGGCCGCGCCGGTAACGACAATCGACTGATGTTCGAAACGGTTCATGGCTGCTCGCACTCCGTCACAGGCATCCGCGCGCTGAGCAGTTCCCACCAGGCGGTAAACCCGGGCCGTTCGGCAAGCTCCATGAAGCTCACGTCAATGCCGCGCTTGCGCCATTTCTCACTGAGCGTCAGCAGGCGAACCGAGTCGACTCCAGCCTCTTGAGGCGACTCGAGTTCGGCAAGCTCCTCCGTGGGGATGCGCAGTATCGCGGCAATCTCGGCATAAAAATCCGCTTTGTCGTAGATCAGCTTGCCCTGGGTCATCGTGCCTTCCCCAGTTCTGCCAGCATGTCGTCGCAGGACATGATTTTGCTGGAGCAACTGGCCATATGGCGTATCGCCATTTCATGCAAGTCCAGAGAGAAGTCGCCCATGGCATCCGCCACCACGAAGGGCTGGATGTCGCACATGAATGCTTCGGTCGCCGTGACCAGGCAACCGATGTGGGCATACACACCACAGATAATCAGTTGGTCGCGGCGGCCCTCCTGCAAACTCTTGAGAAGAGGCGATTTGGCAAAGGCGCTGTAGCGATGCTTGACCAGCACCTCGTCGCGTTCGGCGGTGGGTTCAAGCCCTGCGACGATGTCCTTGGCGTTGCCTTCCTCGGGCATGCCCGGCCCCCAGAAGTCCGTCAGCAAGCCGCGGTCGTCACTGGATTGGTTGCCCGGCTGGGCGGTGTAATACACCGGAATATTCAGCGCATGGCAGCACTCCTTGATGGCGGCGATACGGTGTATCACGCCATCGATGAACGCCTTGGAGGCGTAAGGCGCCAGGAAGTAATTCTGCATATCGTGGATCAACAGCGCCGCACGGGACGGCTCGACGGTCCAGTCCAACGGTTTGCGTTGCAGTGCCACTTCGCTCGGTGCGCGGTATTCCATGATTTTCGGGATTGCCATTATTCAGTCCTTGTAGGTTCAGGTGCCAGTTAAGCCTTGGGTTTATTGGCCCAGTTGTACTCGCAGTAATTTCTTGTCGATCTTGCCCAGCGTGGTCTTGGGCAACGACGGGACCAGATGAACCTGATCCGGCACTTTGAAGGCCGCTATGCCTTGCTGGCGAACGAACGACTTGAGGGCGCTGGCAGTCAGCTGCGCGCCGGGCGCCAATACGACCACGGCGCACGACACCTCACCCAGGTACTCGTCCGGCAGCCCGATGATCCCGGCCTCCAGAACGCCTGGATGAGCAAGCAGATAACCTTCTATTTCTTCTGCGGCGATTTTTTCGCCGCCGCGGTTCACTTGGTCCTTGATGCGGCCGGTGACCACCAGGTAGCCGTCATCGCGGAACACCACGACATCCCCTGTGCGGTAGAAACCATCTGGCGTGAAGGCCCTGGCGTTGTGTTCCGGCGCGTTCAGGTAGCCGCGGATGGTGTAGGGGCCGCGTACCAGCAATTGCCCGGCGACCCCATTGGCCACGGGCTCATCGTTTTCGTCGACGATCAGGATTTCATCGCCACTGCTGATCGGGCGTCCCTGGGTATGCAACACGTGCTCCTCGGTGTCACCCACTGCCGTGTAGCAAACCAGGCCTTCGGACATGCCATAGACCTGCTGCAGCTGGCAGTCGAACGAGGTGGCAAGCCGCTCGGCGACGTCATCGCTCAGGCGCGCGCCTCCGACCTGCAGCAACTGCAGGCTGGACAGGTCATGGTCGCGGGAGGCATGCAGCCAGGCCTGGGCCAGGCTTGGAACCACCGACGTCAGTGTCACGCGCTCGCGCTCTATCAGGGCAAAGGCGGCTGAACCGCTGGGGTCCGAGGTCATGACGACGCGCCCGCCGGCGTACAGCACGCCGAGAAAGCCCGGCGAACTGAGCGTGAAGTTGTGCCCGGCAGGCAGCACGCACAGGTACACGCTGTCGCTGTCCAGTTGGCAGATCCGGGCGCTGGCCTTGAAGCTGTAAAGGTAGTCGTCATGGCGGCGCAGGATGAGTTTGGGCAGTGCCGTGCTGCCGCCGGACAAGGTGATAAGCGCAGGCTCGCGCGAACTGCGCTGCGGCCAGGCGGCGGTGCGTCCGTACAGGTTGGCGAACGGGACGAACCCTTCGGCATCACCGACCACGATGACCTGCTTGATCGACGCAATCTGCTGCGTGAGCTCGGTTGCGATACGCCGGTAATCGAAACCCAGCGCCTGGTCCTTGATCACGTAGGCGATCGCACCTGAAATCTCAAAGATGTGCGTGATTTCGTTCAGGCGATCCGAGGGCAACGCAAACACCGGAATCGCGCCAAGGCGAAACAGGCCGAAGATGGTTTCGATGAACTCCAGGGAGTTCGGCAATTGCACAACCACTCGGTCACCGGCCTTCACACCGAGGGTGGCGAAGCCGTCGGCAATGCGGTCGGCATTGCTGTCCAGTTGCGAATAGCTCAGGTTCCGATCGCCGTCGGTAACGGCTACCCGCTGCGGGGCGAGCAGTGCGTGGCGGGTGAGGATGGCGCCGAGGGTTTCCCCGGTCCACCAGCCACTGGCGCGGTAGCGAGACTCGAACGCTTCGGGCCAGTAAGGTGCATCGAGCCCTTCGGTCGGTGCAGGAGGACTGATGAGCGCCTCATGGTCGTGGGCTTGTGTGCGGGCCAGGCATTCGCTGTGACTGGCCGGGCCGAACAGGGCAGTCCAGCCTGCCGGCGTGGGCGCAAACTCAGGCCACAAGGAAAGCTGGCGGGCATCGTTGGCGAGCAGGCTGAAACGGCCCTCGACATCATCGAACGGGTTATGAAACGCGCGCAGGGCACGGGGCGCACGCACGGGTACAACCGGGTTGAGGTGCTTATAGTTCGCCAGCAACACCTGCGCCAACGGTTCGGCAAGATCGGTCACGAAATAATGCCCGCCGCCTTCGATCACTGACAGCGTGACGTCCGAGGAGTACATCTGCCAATCCGTGTAGCGCTCCTCATAGTCGGGCGTGAGCGGGTCCATGTCGCCGACGATTACATGAATGGGGGCTTGCAGCGTTTGCCGGTTCAGCGCTTCCTCGGCGAAGAAGCGCGCCGTCTGGGTAGCGTCATGCTTGGTCATGCGCGCGATGCTTGCCATGCTGGCATCGTCGAGGACTTCCTTGAATCCGCCGATCTGCTGCAGGAAATCAATAATGTTTTCGCCGCTCTGGTCGGCAACCCTGGCCTGCACGTCGACCGGGTCCTGATCCAGCAGCATACCGCCAATCACCAGGGCCTTGAGGTCGGCGCCGGCCTGTTCGAGGCGGCGTGCGATTTCGATGGCGGTGGCGTTACCGGCGCAGTGCCCGTAGACGATAATCGGCCCGCTCAACGTGGCGAGGATTTCCTGGGTCGCGGCATCAGCGACGACTTCCAGCGCTTGCATGCCTTCGTCCGGGCGCATGATGTCGTGCCCCGGCAAGTTCACCGAGACACAGTTGAAGACACTCGACAGCTGGTTGACCAGGTTACGGTAGGCAAACGCATTGCCGCCGGCAAATGGAACGCAGACCAGATTCAAGCGCTCTTTCTTTGCGCTCTTGTCGAACGCATGCAGCCAGTTGACCGCGCCTTGCGCCTCGTTGTCTTGATGATCGCGCAGGTAGTCAGCGTTGGCCCGGGGGGTGGGGTGGTCGAACAGTTCGGTGACCGGCAGTCCCAGGTCCCGGCAGATCCGAATGGCTTTGATTGAATCGCCGCCGATATCGAAGAAGTTGTCATCGATGCCGAGGGTGTCTATCTCCAGTTGCTCACTCCAGGCGGCCAGCACTCGCTCGTCCAACTCATCGCGTGGCGCTTCGACCTGGCGTGC
Organism: Pseudomonas sp. CFBP13528; assembly: GCF_005233615.1. Lineage (NCBI taxonomy): Bacteria > Pseudomonadati > Pseudomonadota > Gammaproteobacteria > Pseudomonadales > Pseudomonadaceae > Pseudomonas > Pseudomonas sp. CFBP13528. The sequence goes on along the minus strand of NZ_QGAJ01000011.1, from coordinate 126,174 downwards.
GCCCGACAGGGCAATGGTCGGCAGGGCCTTGCGATCAACCTTGCCGCTCAAGGTGACGGGCAGGCGCTCTTGCACGCCGATGGCGCCGGGTACCATGTAGGACGGTAACCGCTCGCGCAGGTAGTCGCGCACCTGTGCGGTGTCGATATCCTCGCAACGGCAGGTGGCTTTGGGGACGACGTGCGCCACCAGCTTGGGATCGCCCGAGGCGTCGGTCACCACCAATGCAATGGCGTCGGACAACAGCGGGTGGCCACGCAGTTGGGTTTCGATTTCGCCCAATTCAATGCGATAACCGCGGACCTTGACCTGCTGGTCGGCCCGCCCGATGTATTCCAGTACGCCACCCTCCTGCAATGCCGCCACGTCACCGCTGCGGTACATGCGCTCACCGGGGGCACCGAAAGGGTCGGCCACAAAGCGCGTGGCATCCAGGTCCTGGCGATTGAGGTAACCACGGGCGAGGCCTGCGCCCCGTACGTACATCTCGCCATAACCGCCCACGGGTACCGGACGCAGCGCGTCATCCAGAACCTTGATGTCCAGGTCATCGTAGACCGTGCCGATCAGGCTGCCCTGGTTGGTCTGCACCTGTTCCAGCGTGACGAACTGGTACGTCGCGTTGATGGTCGTTTCGGTGATGCCGTACAGGTTAAGCAAGCGCGTCCGGCTGTGACCGTAGTGTTCGAACCAGGGTTTGAGCCGGCTCAAGTCCAGCGCTTCGCCGCCAAAGCACTGGTAGCGCAGATTCAGTCGAGCGGCCAGCGCTGGCTGATCGGCCTGGGCCTCCATGAAACGGTAGAACGCAGAGGGGATCTGGCCGAATACCGTCACCTGCTCCTGCACCACCAGTTCCAGCAGTTTTTCCGGGTCGCGGGTCGTGTCCACCGGTACCAGCACCAGGCGGCCGCCATGCGCGAATGCGCCCCACATTTCCCACACGGAAGCGTCGAAGATGTAGCCGTGACAGGCCGTCCACACGTCGCTGCTGCGGTAATCAAACCAGTGATGGGTGTTTTCGAACAGACGCACGACGTTGTGGTGGGTGATGCACACGCCTTTGGGTTTGCCCGTCGAACCTGAGGTGTAGATGATGTAGGCCAGGTCGTTGGCGCGAGGGCCCGATTGCAGGTTGTCGATCGATTGCTGTTGCACCGCATCCATGCACGATGGGGTGTCGATCACCATGACCTTCACGTCGCTGCCCGAGACCAGCGCCTGGCTGGACTGGTCGCAGATCACCAGTGTCGGGCAGGTGTCCTCAAGGATGGTGGTGATGCGTTCGGCGGGTGCATCCGGGTCCAGTGGCACGTAATGCGCGCCGGCCTTCAACACGCCAAGGATGCACACAAAGGTTTGGACCGAGCGCGCCAATAGCAGCGCGACCGGTTGGGGGCTGGTTTGCCCGGTCTGGTCCTGGATCAAATGGGCAAGACGGTTGGCGCGTTGGTTCAGCGCCTGATAGGTGAGGTGTTCGCCGTTGAAGGTCAGGGCGATGGCGTCCGGAGTCGCGTCGACGGCGCGCTCAAAGCGTTCGACCAGGGTCTGCGCCAGCGTATGCGCCTGGTTGACCGGGCTGAAGCAGGCATTGCCTTGGGCGTAGCCCGGGTCTGTTGCATCGTAGGCGTCCAACTGCCCCAATGGCGTGTCGCTGGCCGCGGCGAAACGTTCGACAAAGTCGATGAACCGTTGCACGTGCCGTTCAAGGGCAGCGCGGCTGTACAGCGCCGGGTTGGCCATGGCAATGATGTTCAGCGTTTTATCGTCGGCCGGGGTTTGGATCAGCAGCGAGAGATCATCGGCCGGGCCTGCGCTGAGCACATTGACCTCGCCGGGAACGCCATCGAACGACAGCTTTGCGGAGAAGAAATCGATGTTGATTTGCGGTCCGGTCAGGCGTCGGTTGTCCCCCAGCAGGTTGCAATCGCGGCGGATGTCTTCGGCCCGATAGCGCTGATGAGGGCGCATGCGGTCCAACTGTGCCTGCACGCTGGCGACCAGTTGCTCAACGCTTTGGCCGGGTTTGATGTCCAGGCGCAGCGGCAGCACATTGGCCAGGGTGCAGGGCACGTTGATTGCGCCCGTGGCGAAGCGGTTCATCATGGGTACGCCAACGGTCACCTGTCGGTAACCCGTGCTACGCCCGACAAACGCGCCAAAGGCCGCCAACAGCACGTTGACCCATTGCGAATCCATGGCCTCGGCGCGTTCGCGCAAGCTGGCCATGATGGATTCGTCCAGCACCCGGCGATGTTGGATGGCCTGGTAGGACGGCTGAGCGACATCACTGTTGAGGCTGGCCACTTCGGCCATGTCCTGGCAGTGCTGCTGCCAGAATGCACGGTCCTGTGCAAAGGCCGGCGATGCGCGCCAGGCCTGCTCGTTCTCCAGCACCTGCCGAACACTGCCGAAAGGCGATGGCGAGCAGAGGTCCGGGGCTTGCCCGTAGAGGTCGGCAACGCGTTTGAACAGCATGGAGAGCGCAACGCCATCCATGACGATATGGTGGGTTTTGAAGTACCAATAGTTGACGTTGGGCGCCACCTGTAGCAGCGCGCTGGAGAAGATCGGGCCGCTCGTCAGGTCAGTGGGACGGGCCAGGTCGCTCTCCATCCAGCTGCGCGCTTGCTCGGCATCCACTGCAAGCACGTTGAGCTCGACGGCCACTTGGGCGAGGATGGTCTGGGTCAGCGCGCCGCCCTGAGTCTCGTCTTCATGAAAGCGCGCACGTAGTGCTTCGATGTCGTCCACCGCCCGCTGCAGGGCGTGCTGAAGTCGCTGGGGATCGATATCGCCGCTCATTTCGATATAGCTGGCAACGTTGTAGGCAGGGCTTTGCGGATCGAATTGATGCCCCATCCAGATCGACTGTTGGGCAGATGTCAAAGCAGTGGTGAATGAGGCTGACATGCCAGTTTAACTCCGGTCGGAAATGGTAAATGCAAGAGAGGTCATGCCTTGGGCAAGTGCTGCTGGCCTTTCACCGCGTCGAAAAAACGCTCGCACAAATAGCTGCGCTTGGACGGGTCGACTTGAGCGTCGATCAGTACCGGTCTGTCCATGTTCAAGGCTTCTTCCAGGTGCTGGCGCAGTTCGCGGCCCGTGGTGGCGGTGAACGCCTGGACTTGCAGGAATTGCCCGGCTGCCGAGAAGCTCATGGGCATCTGTTCGGTCAGCGCGATATCTGCCGCATCCGAGGAAAGCGAGGCCCAGCGTTGGTTGTTGAGCACAATCACGATAGGACTCAGGCCGAATTTGGCGGCTCGCATCAGCTCGTTGCCGGTCATATGAAACGCACCATCGCCCACCAGCACGATAGGCCGCTTGCCTGTACCCAATTGGTAGCCCATGGCGCCCGGCACGGCGATCCCCATGCTCATGTACAGCGGCGAGGTCAGAACGTCGGCAGGGAACATGCCCAGGGACATGAAGAACACGTCGCCGCAGTCGACCACCAGCTGGGTATCCGGTTGGGTGACGAAATGACGGTTGAGCTCGTTGATGATGTCGAAGGGCGTCAACGGGCTTTCTTCTGAGGGGTAGAGGCTGGCCGGCGTCGGTACGATGAAGTCCTTTTGCGTCTCAGTCAGTGGTGCCAGCGGTGTCTTGGCGTTGTGGATCACATCGCTGAAGGCAATCAGGAACTCGGCGGTGGAGGCGTTGAAGTGCTGACGCCCGACGCTGATCTTGCCGTCATCGGCGTGGATCAAGCGGCCTTTGGCGATATGACTGGCGATGCCCATGTTGACGTCTGAGTTGGGTTCGCCGATGAGCATCAGTACATCGCATTTGGCCAACAGCTCACGGGTAACCCGAGAGGGTGACGCAGGCCCGGCATAGATGCCGCGGTAGTTGGGGTGCGAAACGGGGATGCCGCCTCGGGACATCGGCGTGGCCACCCACGGCATGGCCAGGCGCTCGCAGACGCGCATGGCCAGGTCCGTCAGCCCGCGCCGCTTGAGATCAAGGCCGGGCACGAACACCGGATCCCGGGCTTTGCGCACCAGCGCGTAAGCCAGCTCCGCGGCCTGGCGAGCGGCCTGGCTATAGCGCGTCGAGGGTTCCAACGGCACCCGACGGGCAGGGCTGTAGCGCACCCGCGCCTGGAACAGGTCTCGGGGGATTTCGATATACACCGGCCTGGAGTGAAGCACCGCCAAGGCCACGGCTTCGCGCAGTTGCTCCAGCACCTGGTGCGGGTCCGTCACACAGACCTGGTGCACCGTAATCTCCTTCATGATGCGATATTGGGTCTGGTGATCCACGATCGTGTGGTGCAGGAATAACGGCGCCTGGCGCTCACGGGTACCTGGAGAGCCGGAAAACACCAGCAACGGCACGCGCTCTACATAGGCTTGGGCAATGGCGTTGGTAGCGTTCAGCACGCCGACGCCGTAGGTGAAGCACACGGCGCCGGGCACCCCTTTGCCGACGGCATAACCCAACGCCGCCAGTGTGGTGCCGTACTCATGGGACATCGTCCTGAGTGCGAGCCCCGGCGTGGTCAACAGCTCACGCGACAGCTGCATGGTGAAGTCACCGGGAATGCAAAACAGGTCATCGATCCCGCTTTCTACCAACACGCGACCCACCAGGTCGCCCAGACTGACCTCCTCGGAGGTCAGGTTGATGTGCGTGGAGGGGAGGTTGGTCATCGTTGGGCTCCCTGATACACCGCCGCCAGTAACTCCTCATCCAGGTAGTTATCGAAGGAGTAGGCCAATGGCGCGAGGGGGAAGGCCTGGAGGAATTCCTTGATCTGTTGCGCGACCTTGGCCGGTTCGGTTTTCTTGAAGTACAGGTCGGCGATGAAGCGTGCGACCACTTCGAAATCTTTTTCTTTCATGCCACGGCGTGTCATCGCCTGAACACCCAGGCGGATGCCATGCACGCCCGGTTTGCCGGGAATTTCGATATTGGTGGAGCGAATGCCGCCGGCATGCAGGCTGTTGACGCACAGGTCCAGGGCTTTTTGCAGATCACCCACGGCAAAGTGCACTTGGTGGGTCTGGGTGAAACCGAACGACTCACCGGTCACATCCAGCCCCAACTCATGCAGGTGACGGGCCAGAGTCTTGGCATTACTGACGATCTGCGCGGCATAGTCCCGACCGAAGAGTTCCATCTCCTTGAATGCCACCCACATTGGCGGCAGTTGTTCGGCGTGGCAGTTGCTCTGCAAATGCGGGCAGACCCATAGCGAGGTGTCTACCAGCAGGGGATGCTGAGCCGACTTGAAGCCGATATAGCCTTTTTGCGGGCCGGGGATCGTCTTGTGCGTGTTGCCATGGACGATGTCGGCGCCACAACTGAGGGGAGAATCGAACACGCCCCCCATGATCAGGCCGCCGTCGTGGCTCATGTCATACGTCAGGGTGCAGGAGTCGGGCAGCACGCTGCGGATCTCGGCCAGCGGCTGCCAGCGCAGCTTGAATGATTGATCGAGAATGACGATACGGATATGCGGGTTGCGCCGGACCATCTCATCGAGTTTGGCGACGTCAATCAGCAGGCTGGTCGGGTTCACCGGCAGGTGGAAAATCTCGATCCCCATTTTCTGCGCCAGGCTCTCCAGCGCAAAGTGGCCGCCGTCGCGGTGAGCAAAATGGACAAAGCCTTCACCCGGTTTGCACGCCGCGAGCATCAGAGCCTGCTCGGCTGTCGAGCCGCCGTTCGGGCGCCAGTCGAAGGCCTGCGCGCCAATCAGTGTTTTACCCAGGTCACGCACTTGATCGGCGATGGCATTCATGTGACCCGGTTCCGGGAAATGCCACTCGCCTGCGGGTACTTCAAAGGGAAACGAGCAATGGTAGAACGCACCGGCTGTAGAGCCGGATGTCAGGCGCACCAGGGCGCTGGGATAGTTTTCGTTCGCCGTGAGGCTCAGGCTGTCCTCACGGTACTGGTGGTCCTTGCCCAGGGTTGAGCTCAACCAATCGACGATCTGGGCGGTTTGTTGTTTGACATTGCTCATTGGGTTTTCTCTGCGCTTGAGGTGAAGGCGGATGGGCTGGCTTCGTAAAGCGACTCGCGGGGGCCGCCAATCACGTCGTATTCGATCTGGCAGGCTTCATCGATGATCAGCCCGTAGAGTTGCTCGATCAGGGATTCGCGGATGTGGTGCCGGCGACCCCTGGCCTTGCAACGCTCGACGACCTGGACCACGCGGTTGGGCTGCATGACCGCGGTCTGGTGATCTTTTTTGCTTTGCGCTACCTCTCGAATGAGGCTCAGGCGCTGGCCGAGCAAGTCCACCAGTTGATCGTCGATGTGGTCGATACGTTGGCGGTAGTCGGCCAGGCTTTCAGGTGCCCCTTCAATCGCTTTGGGCGCCTGGTCAAGCTGCTCAAACAGGTGGCGACTGGTATTTTCGAGCCCCGGATTCAGTGGCTTCAGCGCGTTCCTCAGCATCGCCATCGACACGTGGTAATCCAGGCGTGAGCCGCTATTGACCCTGTCATCAAGCTTGCCCAGCTGCGCCAGCATGCGACTGCGTATTTCCTGGGAGTAGGGGTTGTTCGACTGGATTTCCCAGTACACATCGGGATGGTTTTTAGTCATGCGCGCCAGCAGCGCGAGCATGACCTTGAAGGGGGGCGGGGCCAGTTCGAACAAGTTCTCCAGAGGGGCGGCGGACTCCGCCAGCGTCAAACCCATTCCCATGACCAACGCGTGGCCAAGGGTCTGCAGGTATGCCATCGTCCGATCATGCTCGCTGGCGGTCATCTGGAAAACATTCGCTGGCCAGCTGTGCAACCACTCGACAAGCCGGGCCACTGCGTCGCCGTCGCCATCGCGGTAGGTCACCACGGCCACAGGCCTGCCGGCAGGATCCAGGTCGCCGGAAAACATCGGGTTGATGCCGACCATGGGTTGCGCTACATCCAGCGTCGCGACGAAGTCGGCGAATTCGCTCTTGATCGACAGGGTGTCGACGATCAGGCAATCGGAGCGTAAAGAGGGCAACAGCTGCGGCAGCGCTTCGCTCAGGACGTTCTGGGCCAGCGCCAACACGAGGATTTGAGCATCACCCAGTCGCTGCTTCATTTCATTGCCGGGACGCAAGACATCGCCCTGGATAACCGTGTGGGGCTGCGCCGATTGATCATCGACGGCAATATCAATACCGGTGACGCTGTACCCGGCAATGCTCAGTTGATTGGCCAGTAGCTGGCCGATTGAGCCGAGTATGCCGACGACAACGGCATGGCGATGCGGGGAGGAAAGGCTCATACCGATGTGCTCCTCAATTGTGTGACGGCCTCGACAACACCGCTGGCCTTGACCATGGTCTCGATGTATTCGCCCAGCGGGTCAGAGAGCGAGGTAATTGCGCCGCCGACGCCGAAGCGGGCGACCTGGGCGTCGACGGTGATGGAGCGAATCATGATGTTGAGATCGCAGGCGCCGCCCAGGCCAAACCAGCCGAGCGAGCCGGAATAGGCGCCACGTGGGCCCTCTTCGAGGCGGTCGATGATTTCCATCGTGCGTTTCTTCGGCGCGCCGGTCATCGAGCCACCCGGAAACGTCGCCCGTACACAGTCAACCGCGCTGAGTGATGGTTTGAGCTGCCCGCTGATGGTCGAGACCAGTTGGTGCACGTGGGAGTAGGTTTCGACCGCAAACAGCGCTGGCACCCTTACCGAACCAATGGTGCAGACCTGCCCCAGGTCGTTGCGCAACAGGTCGACGATCATCAGGTTTTCTGCCCGGTCTTTTTCGTCACCGCGCATCTGTTCGATCAGTTCCTGATCTTCCTCGGCGCACCGCCCGCGCGGCCGGGTGCCTTTGATCGGCTTGGCTTCCACTTGGTGGTGACGGTCGATTTTCAGAAAGCGTTCCGGTGACGAACTGATGATCTGAAAGTCGGGGATCGAAAAATAACCGGCGTGAGGAGCGGGCGTCAGCTCGCGCATTACGCAATAAAGGTCGAAGGATGAGTCGGCGAACGCAAACTCGATCAAGTTGGTCAGGCAGACCTCATAGGTCTCACCGTCAATGATCTCGCGCTGGGCCTCGTTGATCTTGTCGATATAGCGCTGCTTGGAGTGCCGTATGCAGGCGTGCTCTTGTATCCACGCCTCAACCTGAGGCAGTGACAGCTTGCGTTGACGACTGACAGGCTCCGCCACCTGGGGTTGCTCGCGCAGTCGCGCCTGGACCTGATCGAACCACTGCGCCGCATCCTGCCGGTCTTCGTCATGTTCAACCAGGTACAGCAGGTAACAGCGCTGCTCGGCGTGGTCGAAAGCAATCATCCGGGTTGCCAGGATGAATGCTGCATCGTGTGAGTGGGATGCGTAAGCCTGAGCGCCGAGGGTTTCGCACTTGAGTTCGTAGCCCAGCAGGCCGACGTACCCGAGGTTGAAGTCAAATGGCAGCCACTGCGGCTGCTCGCAGTGGAAATGGTTGAGGCGCGCGGCCATCAACTCAAGAAAGTCCGACGTCGGCTCCCGGGTAACGCCGTCGCTGCGCTCAACGCGCACGCTGCGGGAGGAGGTGTCGTAGGTGATCGTTTCAGCAAGGCGGCCATGGGAATCGCCCATAAAGGAGAAACGCGAAAAACCTGGTTTCACCACGCTGCTTTCGAGAAAGAAATGACGCGGCGAAGCAAGAAACTCGCTGCGAAATACACGCAATGGATCGGGGTTGTAATCAAGCGCTCTGACTTCGACATCAAAGGTCGTCATTGCCCACTCCTGATAGTTGTGATGCCGGCATCCGGCAGGTTTAGCGGGGTAGACGCTCGAGCTTGTGCCGATGCGCGATGTCTCGAAAGTTGCGCAGCAGGTCGAGCCCGGAGTCGGTACAGATGGATTCGGGATGGAACTGGATGCCGTAGAGCGGTCGTTCGGTATGGCGGATACCGTGGATCATGCCGTTTTCATCCCAGGCGCTGAGTTCGAAGGGCCCCTTGAGCGCCTTCACCACGAGGGAGTGATAACGAACCACCGGCATATCCACGGGCAGGCCTTTGAACACGCCTTCATTGTTGTGGCGTATATGCCTGACCCTGCCGTGCATGGGTTCCGGCGCATGGTCCACATCCATGCCATGCACGTGCGCCATGCACTGATGCCCGAGGCAAACCCCCAGCAGAGGCACATGCGCGTCGCGGATCATGTCTTCACTGATCCCCACGTCTTGCCGGCGCTTGGGTGTGCCCGGGCCTGGAGATACGATGATGCAGTCGTAGCGGCCCAAGTCGATATCGTGGGGCGACGCATCATTGGTAAAGACATCAGGTTCTTCCCCCGTTACTTGCCCCATATATTGATAGAGGTTGTAGGTGAAAGAATCGAAGTTATCGATGATCAAAGTCTTGAACATGGGGCCGGCTCTCGTTTCTTAACGCTCAAGTCGTGACATAGTTGCGATCTGAAAAAGCATCTTTAACGCTGTCCAGTTCTAATACGCCGATCTGGTTGAGCAGTCGGTAGATACGTTGCAATATCGATTTTTTCATGCGTGCCTGATCCGTCGAGAAGTGCGGATCGGATTCATGAATCACTTGTTCTGCCTGCGCCTCGGTCAAACCGCAATGAGCGAGTATCTTGCGTTCGAAACCACGGCTGAGATCGGCCCCGAGAAAATCATCCAGGTAGGCCGGTAGCATTAAACCGAAGTGTTCTTGTGTTGCGCGAGGCAGTTGTGGCCAGCGCTCTTTCATCAAGTCCGCGAAAAATCGAGAATGGCGGCCTTCATCGCGTACATGGTCCATCATCAATGTGGTAAACGACTGGGCCAGTTCCCGCTCACGGCCCAAGTTGGCAACTTCATCGGTCAAGACGTTCTCGGCGAGTGTCACGGCCAACAGTTGGAAGTCCATGCGCATACTTTCCGGCAGGCTGGCATAGGCGCGCGCGGTGGCATCAAGTTTGCGATTGGTTTGCGGCACTTCCAGGGGGTCAATGGCGCTCTTTTTCTTCATCTGAATGATGTAGTCAAGCGCAACATGAGCATGGTAGCCCTCGTCAACGATCACCGTCAGCGCCTGCAGTTTGGCTGCATCACTGATGTCTTTAATATTGTTATGAAGCATGTCCAGACAGCACTGGATGACGAATTTTGTTTCCAGTAAGCCGACGCCGTACAAAAACTGATAAGCCGCCTGGGTCAAGATATACGAGCGTACCTGCGGGCCCAGCTCCAGCACCAAGGGGTGCTCGCAGATAGAGCAGCGCGCCACTGGATAAATAAGCTGTTCGCTGCTGTAGTCGGGCACGAGAATGCGTGGTGTTGAACGTACGGTCGCCTTGGCGTACCAGGTGTCGGTAATTTTATTGAGCAATTGAGATTCAGGCATGACGGCCCTCCAGGGGTTGAGACACGAGGCGCGAACAGCGTCGCGGTCGACGGTGGTGTGTCTGTCAGCTAATAAAAAAGGGGTGAATCACGCGACTGTTATCCACGATGCGAAAATCTTCTTTCCGTCGGAGTGCGTGACTTTTCCGGCACGGCTGGCATGAATGCCGACATTGCGCAGCAACCGTTCAACGCCCAGGGGCGACACCGTAATTAACTTGTTTGCGCCCTGGCCGGCGGCGCTCGCCAGGGTTTCGCGCATCAAGTCGATGGCGATATCGGAAGAAAACTGAGACGCCGCTTTTTTATTTCGCACGTCGAAATCCATTGCGGCGAAGCGCGACAATTCCAGGACAGTTTCCGAATTCGGCGGTGTTTCGCCGCTTAACAACTCGGGAAACACTTCGCTCAATAAATAGGGGCGGGTGGTGCTGAGTAACCGGGCAGTGCCGATGATGTGATCATCGTCATTCCGAGCAACCACATAGACGGTGTCGTCACGATCGAATTGATCGTATTCGAGACCGTCGGTGCAATTCAGCTTCCAACCCAGGTGTTCAACGAACACTTTGTGACGATAGTGTCCTATCGCGGTCATTACAGCGGGCGGCAATGTGGATGATGTTCCGGTAATGAAGTGCACTTTTTATCACCTGGCGAGAGTCTGCCGGGCAATTAGATATAAAAATGGGTCGCGGGCCACCTACCATAAATCGTAGGTTGCCCGACTGGGCACCGCGTGCTAGTTTCGTACATGCCATGATTCTGGCACTCGACAGCGCTATATTATTGACGCGCTGAGTATTCGATCACTCATTCACACAAGTAAACCGAGCATGGCCGCACGCACGACGGCAGCGGTTTTATTGCAGGTTTTTAGCTTGAGAATGGCATTTTTAATATGAAAGTCTATGGTGTTTTTAGACACGGTAAGAATGTCTGAAATCTCGCCTGCTGATTTTCCATCGGCGGTCCATTTGAGTACTTCCAATTCACGAAACGTCAGGTTGGGGTCTTGTTCTTTTCGATGACGATGGGTGATGGCTCTCGACAGCGAAGAATGAGCAATGGACACCAGCCAGACAAGTTTGCTTTGAATATCCGCCAGTTCTGATGGGCTCAGTGGCTGTGCGCACCTGGACACGCTGAGCATACCGCCGGCGCCAACAAGATCGATGTGCGACTGCGACCAGCCTACTTTAATGCCATGAGCATTTGCTTCCTCCCACAGTTCAGGGGCGAGACTGAAACTTGACGCACTCCAGACCAGTGGATCCTGCGTGCGACGCCCGTGCAGGACCGCAGGATCACTCTTGACGTAGTGAGCCGCGCTGTAGCGGGCTCTCCAGGCATCAGGGTAGTTGTCGAGAATAATGACCTTGGGGGCGGTCAGTGGCAAAGGCAGTTGCAGGCCATAAGCGCAGTGGTCAAAGCCGAGTTGCTGCGCAGTGGCGGTAATTTTTTTGAAAATACTTTGTTCACATATGTCGAACTCGAAAATGTTCCACATATCGCCTTTCCATGTATTCATCAGACCTCCTTGTCTCTCTGCCTCAACGGCAAGTCACGTTTCAGGGACTGTGCCTGGCTCCGCGTTACCTGATGAAGGTGCCGGGAGCGGCGTCCCATCCTTATTTTTTTCAGCCGCGCCTGAATGAAGCAGATCTGACCTGACATTCATGCAGCCTTGCATGCAGCCTTGAAATGTTTAGAAACATCGCGGCGAAGATACTATCAACGGGCTGTGGGCACTAGTGAAACTATAGAGTCAGGCAAGTGACGCGGCCGGCGTAGGCTCACGTGTGTTTGTAGCCGACGGGCAGGCCTGCGTGCGCCAGATTAGGCTTTTGAATCCATTCGATATTCTGTAGCCTTGCGCAGCTTCAGCTTTACCCGTGCTTGATGAACACACACTTCGTCCGGCGGCGCCCGAAGGGCTCCAGAGCCGGTGGTACACTCGACTTTCGCGCTACTGCGCCTGCAGGTCTTGCGAACATGACCCATATTTCCGAACGCCTACTGGTTCAAGCCCATCTGGACGCCAAGCAGCCCAAGGCCCTCAGCGCCGATGAAGAGGCGAGCCTGCGGGCTGCCATTGCCGCCGAGCTCAAAGCGCAAGACGCGGTGCTGGTCGCCCACTTCTACTGCGACCCGGTGATTCAGGCCCTGGCCGAAGAGACCGGCGGCTGTGTGTCCGACTCCCTGGAAATGGCGCGCTTCGGCGCCGCTCATCCGGCCAGGACCGTGCTGGTGGCCGGGGTGCGGTTCATGGGCGAAACCGCGAAAATCCTTACCCCCGAAAAACGTATCCTGATGCCGACCCTGGAAGCCACCTGCTCCCTGGACCTGGGGTGCCCGGTGGATGAGTTCTCCGCGTTCTGTGACCAGCACCCCGAGCGCACGGTGGTGGTCTACGCCAATACCTCGGCGGCAGTCAAAGCCCGTGCCGATTGGGTGGTGACGTCCAGTTGCGCGCTGGAGATCGTCGAAAGCCTGATGGACAACGGCGAGACGATTATCTGGGGGCCGGACAAACACCTGGGCACTTACATCCAGCGTCAGACCGGCGCCGACATGCTGCTGTGGGACGGTGCCTGCATCGTCCACGAAGAGTTCAAATCCAAGCAGCTCGAAGACATGAAGGCGCTGTATCCGGAGGCCGCAATCCTGGTCCACCCGGAATCGCCGACTTCGGTGATCGAACTGGCGGACGCCGTCGGTTCCACCAGCCAGTTGATTGCGGCGGCGCAGCGCCTGCCGAACAAGACGTTCATCGTCGCCACCGACCGCGGCATCTTCTACAAGATGCAGCAGCTGTGCCCGGACAAGGTCTTCATCGAAGCACCTACCGCCGGTAACGGTGCCGCGTGCCGCAGCTGCGCGCATTGCCCGTGGATGGCGATGAATACGCTGGAGCGTACATTGCAGTGCTTGCGCGAGGGCACTAACGAGGTATTCGTCGAGCCTTCGGTGATCCCGCAGGCGGTGCGGCCGCTCAAGCGCATGCTCGACTTCACCCAGGCTGCACGCCTCAAGCTCGCCGGCAACGCCTGACTCAAGGCTGCCCGGGTAAAAACTGTGGGAGGGGGCTTGCTCCCGATAGCGGTGGATCAGTCAATATATCGGGTGACTGGCACACCGCCATCGGGGGCAAGCCCCCTCCCACATTTGGATCTGCGCTATCTTGTGGTTACTTCTTTTGCTTGGGGATACGCACCAGTTGCGTGTTCGAATAGATGTCATGCCAACTACGCTTTTGCTTGTCGAACAGCGACCAGATAAACCCCAGCCCCACGCACAACCACGACGCAATCGACACCACAAAGCGCAGCAGTGCCTGCCACAGGCTGATACGCGTGCCGTCGGCGTTTTGCACGCGCACGCCCCATACCTGCATGCCCAGGGTTTGCCCGGAATGGGTCCAGAACTTGGCGAAGAAACCGAACAGCACAAATAGCAGAATCGTCGACAGCAGCGGGTCACCGTCCAGTGCACCGGATTCGGTAAGTGTGCGCATCTTCGCCTCACCCACAAAGGCGATCCACACCAGCTTGTAGATAAACGCGGTGACGATCAGCAGCGCGGTGCACAACAGGAAATCATAGAACATCGCTGCCAGGCGGCGGCCCAGGCCAACAGCGGGGAACTCGCCTTGGGGGCGCAACAGGGGGGTGGACATGGCAGGGCTCTCGGCTGAAAACGTGCAGTTTACGCAATGGCGCCCATAAAAAAGCCCCTGATGTCATATCAGGGGCTTTTTGTCGCAGGAAGGATCAGCCTTCTGCTTGGACTTCGTCAGCCTGCAGGCCTTTTTGGCCCTGCACTGAGACGAAGGTAACCTTTTGGCCTTCCTTCAGGCTTTTGAAGCCGTTGCCCTGGATAGCGCGGAAATGCACGAACAGATCCGGACCGCTTTCTGGAGTGATAAAACCAAAGCCTTTTTCGTCATTGAACCACTTGACGGTACCGCTCTGACGTGTCGACATTTCTTCTTTCCTTTGACGCTAAAAATTAATGACAGCCTCTTTCACATGAAAGAGTACTGGGCTGGGTTGCAGGAAAGTAAGAGACGTCGAACGGGTTGTAGCACAACTACTTCAGCTACTGCCCAGGTCCAGGTTCCAAGCGACCCATGCAAACACAGTGGGCAAACTCTACGCCAACTAATATGAAAAAAACAAGCCCTGCCAGAAAGCCCGATTTTGCTCGGGTTGATGACAATTGGGTGAATAAAGTGGCGCCAGCTTATTCGATAGGCGTGCTCACTTGTTATAGGGCACGCCCTATAACAATGACTATCGCTTGTGCACTGTTATATGGCGGCTGCGTTACAGTTTAGTGCACGTAACGCAACCGCGTTACTTATGGAAACGCTCCATCAGCCACGGAAGTAACGTTGCGGGACAAATGGCATTTTACTTACACGTAATGGCACCTTTTTCCCACGCACCAGCGCAGACACTTCGGTATCCAGTGCGGCAAATGCGCTGTCCAGGTAACCCATCGCCAGCGGTCCGCCCAAGGTTGGACCAAAACCACCGCTGCACACGCTGCCGATCACCGTACCCTGTGCGTCGACGATTTCCGCGCCTTCACGCACCGGAGTGCGTTCCTGGGGCAACAAGCCTACGCGTTTGCGGCTCACGCCGGTTTGCTGCTGGGTGAAGATCCGGTCTGCACCGGGGAAGCCGCCGGCACGCGCGCCATCGGCACGGCGCGCCTTGGAGACCGCCCATAGCAAGCTGGCTTCGATTGGCGTGGTCTCGGTATTCATGTCATGACCGTACAGGCACAGGCCGGCTTCCAGGCGCAGGGAGTCGCGAGCGCCCAGGCCGATCGCCTGCACTTCGACTTCGGCCAGCAGGCTGCGGGCCAGGCGCTCGGCATTTTCGGCCGGTACGGAAATTTCGAAGCCGTCTTCACCGGTGTAGCCGGAGCGGCTGACGTAGCAGTCCACACCCAGCAAGCGCAGGGAGGCAAACTGCATGAAGGTCATTTTGGTGACGTGCGGTGCCAGGCGCGCCAGCACCTTCACCGCCGCCGGGCCTTGCAGGGCCAGCAGCGCGCGTTCTTCGAACAGCGGCTCGATGCTGCACTGGTCGCCGATGTGTTGACGCAGGTGCGCCAGGTCCTGGTCTTTGCAGGCGGCGTTGACCACCAGGAACAGTTCGTCGTTGCCCAGGTTGGCCACCATCAGGTCGTCGAGGATACCGCCCTGCTCGTTGGTGAACATTGCGTAGCGCTGCATGCCCACCGGCAGGTCAATAATGTCGACCGGCACCAGGGTTTCCAGGGCCTTGGCGGCATTGGCGCCGGTCAGGCGGATCTGGCCCATGTGCGACACATCGAACAAGCCGGCCTGTTCACGGGTGTGCAGGTGCTCTTTCATCACGCCCAGCGGGTATTGCACCGGCATGTCGTAGCCGGCGAAGGGCACCATGCGCGCGCCCAGTTCAAGGTGCAGGGCGTGCAACGGGGTTTTCAACAGGGTTTCGGTGGACATGTTCAGCTCCTGAAAAAACGTGCTGGCGCGCTTGTAGGCGTCAGCACTCGATAATGTTGACTGCCAAACCGCCACGGGCGGTTTCCTTGTATTTGCTTTTCATGTCGGCGCCGGTCTGGCGCATGGTGCGGATCACTTTGTCGAGGGAAACAAAGTGCTGCCCGTCGCCGCGCAAGGCCATGCGCACAGCGTTGATCGCCTTGACCGAGCCCATCGCATTGCGCTCGATGCACGGCACCTGCACCAGCCCGCCGATGGGGTCGCAGGTCAGGCCAAGGTTGTGTTCCATGCCGATCTCGGCGGCGTTTTCCACTTGTGACACGCTGCCGCCCAACACTTCGCAGAGTGCGCCGGCGGCCATGGAACAGGCCACGCCGACCTCGCCCTGGCAACCGACTTCGGCGCCGGAGATCGAGGCGTTTTCCTTGTACAGAATGCCAATGGCAGCGGCGGTGAGCAGGAAGCGCACCACGCCGTCTTCGTTGGCGCCGGGGATAAAGCGCATGTAGTAATGCAGCACGGCCGGAATGATCCCGGCCGCACCGTTGGTGGGCGCGGTGACGACACGCCCGCCGTTGGCGTTTTCTTCGTTGACCGCCAGCGCATACAGGTTGACCCAGTCAAGTACCGACAGTGGGTCGCGCAGCGCGGATTCCGGGTGCTTGCACAGTTGACGATGCAGGGCCGCGGCACGACGCTTGACCTTCAAGCCGCCCGGCAAAATCCCTTCGTTGCGACAACCCGCATCCACGCAGTCCTGCATGACCTGCCAGATATTCAGCAGGCCGGCGCGGGTTTGCGCTTCCGGGCGCCAGGCGCTTTCATTGGTCAGCATCACCTGGCTGATGGACAGCCCGTAAGTGCTGCAATGGCCGAGCAAGTCCTTGGCATGTTTGAACGGGAAGGTCAGGGGCGTGGCGTCTTCGACAATGCGGTCGGCTCCGGCGGCATCTTCATCCACTACAAAGCCGCCGCCGACCGAGTAGTACTCGCGGCTGCGGACCTGGATACCGGCCGTATCGAAGGCACGAAAGATCATGCCGTTGGGATGGTAGGCGAGGGGTTTGCGAATCATCGCCAGGTGTTCTTTCTCGTTGAACGCAATGCTGTGTTCGCCGAGCAGGTTGAGGCGGCCGTCGCTGCGCATCTGCGCCAGGCGTGAGGCCACGGTTTCGGTGTTCACGGTGTCCGGGTGCTCGCCTTCCAGGCCCAGCAACACGGCCTTGTCGCTGCCGTGGCCTTTGCCGGTGGCGCCGAGGGAGCCATAGAGTTCCACCTTGATGCGGTGGGTGGCATTGAGCAGCGCATCACGCTTGAGGCCTTCGACGAAGCGCGCGGCGGCACGCATCGGGCCGACGGTGTGGGAGCTGGAGGGGCCGATGCCGATTTTGAACAGGTCGAACACGCTTAAAGACATGAGTTGTTCTCCGGTTTCTTATTATTGAGGGGGTCAAAAGGTGGGAGGGGGCTTGCCCCCGATGACGGAGTGTCAGTTGATAGATAGAGTGGCTGACACACCGCTATCGGGGGCAAGCCCCCTCCCACATTTTTGACCGCGTTCAGCCAGACAGGTTACGCGTAGCTCTCGATAGACGGGCACGCACACACCAGGTTGCGATCGCCAAACACGTTGTCGACCCGGCCCACCGGCGGCCAGTACTTGCCTTCGATCAGCGAAGCAACCGGGTAGACCGCCTGTTCGCGACTGTAAGGGTGGCTCCATTCGCCCACCAGTTCCGCTGCGGTATGCGGGGCGTTCTTGAGCGGGTTGTCGTCCTTGTCCAGGGTGCCGTTTTCCACGGCGCGAATCTCTTCGCGAATGGCGATCATGGCATCGCAGAAGCGGTCCAGTTCTTCCCTGGATTCACTTTCGGTCGGCTCGATCATCAAGGTGCCTGCCACCGGGAACGACATGGTCGGCGCATGGAAGCCGAAGTCGATCAGGCGCTTGGCCACGTCGTCTACGCTGATGCCGCTGCTGTCCTTGAGCGGGCGCAGATCGAGGATGCACTCGTGCGCGACCAGGCCGTTGCTGCCGGTGTACAGCACCGGGTAATGCTCTTCCAGGCGACGGGAGATGTAGTTGGCATTCAGGATTGCCAATTGCGAAGCGCGCTTGAGGCCCGCGCCGCCCATCATGCTGATGTACATCCAGGTGATCGGCAAAATGCTGGCGCTGCCGAACGGTGCGGCGCAGACCGCGCCTTCCTTGCGCTCCATGGCCGCGTGGCCTGGCAGGAATGGCGTGAGGTGCGACTTGACGCCAATCGGGCCAACGCCCGGGCCGCCACCGCCGTGGGGGATGCAGAAGGTTTTGTGCAGGTTCAGGTGGGAGACATCGCCGCCGAACTTGCCCGGTGCGCACAGGCCCACCATCGCGTTCATGTTGGCGCCGTCGATGTACACCTGGCCGCCGTTGTCGTGGATGATCGCGCAGATGTCGCGGATGCCTTCCTCGAACACACCGTGGGTGGACGGGTAGGTGATCATCAGCGCGGCGAGGTGCTCGCGGTGCTCGATGGCCTTGGCGCGCAGGTCCTCGATGTCGACGTTGCCACGTGCGTCGCAGGCGGTGACCACCACGCGCATACCGGCCATGTTGGCGGTCGCGGGGTTGGTGCCGTGGGCCGACGACGGGATCAGGCAGATGTCGCGACGCGCTTCGCCACGGCTCTGGTGGTAGGCGCGGATCGCCAGGAGGCCGGCGTATTCACCTTGGGAACCGGCGTTCGGTTGCAGGGAAATGGCGTCGTAACCGGTGGCCGCGCAGAGCATGGCCTCCAGTTCGGTGGTCAGTTGCTGATAGCCGGCGCTTTGTGCGGCCGGGGCGAACGGGTGCAGGGCACCGAATTCGGCCCAGGTCACCGGGATCATTTCGCTGGCGGCGTTGAGCTTCATGGTGCATGAACCCAGCGGGATCATGGTGCGGTCCAGCGCCAGGTCCTTGTCGGCCAGTTTGCGCAGGTAGCGCATCAGCTCGGTTTCCGAATGATAACGGTTGAACACCGGGTGGCTGAGGATCGGCGACTGGCGCAACAGGGCGGTCGGCAGGGTACTTTCGGTCGCGGCGAAGGCGGGCAGGGCCTTGCCGTCGGCGAAGATGTTCCACAGGGCTTCGATATCGGCCTGGGTGGTGGTCTCGTCGACCGACAGGCCGACACGTTCGGCGTCCACTACGCGCAGGTTGATGCGCTGGGCACGGGCCTTGTCGTGCAGGGCGGCGGTGTTGGCACCGGTGTTGAGGGTGATCGTGTCGAAGAAGTTTTCCTGCTCGACTTTCAGGCCCAGGGCGGTCAGGCCCTTGGCCAGGATCGCGGTCAACTGGTGCACGCGCTGGGCGATGCGGGTCAGGCCTTCAGGGCCGTGGTAAACGGCGTACATGCTGGCGATGTTGGCCAGCAGCACCTGGGCGGTGCAGATGTTGCTGGTGGCTTTCTCGCGGCGGATATGTTGCTCGCGGGTCTGCATGGCGAGGCGCAGGGCCGGCTTGCCGAAACGGTCCACCGACACCCCGACCAGACGGCCCGGCATGTCGCGCTTGAACGCATCCCTGGTAGAGAAGTACGCCGCATGCGGGCCGCCAAAGCCCAGCGGCACACCGAAGCGCTGCGCACTGCCGATGGCCACGTCGGCGCCGAATTCGCCCGGCGGGGTCAGCAGGGTCAGGGCCAGCAGGTCGGCGGCCACGGCAACCAGCGCATGGGCAGCGTGGAAGCGTTCGGTCAGCTCGCGATAATCGAACACGTCACCGTTGCTCGCCGGGTATTGCAGCAGGGCGCCGAAAAATGCGCTGACGTCGCTCAGTTCGCGCTCATCGCCCACTACCACATCGATGCCCAGTGGCTCGGCGCGGGTGCGCAGGACGTCGAGGGTTTGCGGGTGGCTGTGTACCGAGGCGAAGAACGCGTTGCTGCCTTTGTTCTTGCTCAGGCGCTTGCAGAAGGTCATGGCTTCGGCGGCGGCGGTGGCTTCGTCGAGCAGGGAGGCGTTGGCGATCGGCAGGCCGGTGAGGTCGCTGATCAGGGTCTGGAAGTTCAGCAGCGCTTCCAGGCGACCCTGGGAAATCTCGGGCTGGTAAGGGGTGTAGGCGGTGTACCAGGCCGGGTTTTCCAGGAGGTTACGCAGGATCGGCGACGGCGTATGGCAGTTGTAGTAGCCCTGGCCGATATAGGTTTTGAACAATTGGTTGCGGCCGGCAATGGCCTTGATCCTGGCCAGGGCCTGGGCTTCGCTCAGGCCGTCTTCCAGGCCGAGCACGCTGGTGCCCTTGATGCTTTCCGGGATCACGCTGGCGCTCAGGGCTTCGAGGGAATCAAAACCCAGGCTGGCGAGCATGTGCTGCTCGTCTTCCTGGCGCGGGCCGATGTGGCGGGCGATGAATTCGTTGGCGGTGGTCAGATTAACGGTCATGGCGCGCTCCTCAGGCTTCAGCGTTGGCTTTGATCAGGCGGTCGTACGCATCCTGATCCAACAGCTTAGCCACTGCACTGGCATCGGTCGGTTTGAAACGGAAGAACCAGCCGTCGCCCATCGGGTCTTCGTTGACCAGTTCGGGGCTGCCATCGAGCTTGTCGTTGACTTCGAGAACTTCACCGTCCAACGGCATGTACACGCCGCTGGCGGCCTTGACCGACTCCACGGTGGACGCTTCAGCGCCCTTGTCGTAGGCCTGCAGCTCAGGCAGTTGCACGAAAACCACATCACCCAGCGCGTTCTGCGCAAAAGCGGTGATGCCCACGGTGACGCTGCCATCGGCTTCGGCGCGCAGCCATTCGTGATCTTCAGTGAAACGCAACTCGCTCATGGAAACTCCTCAGGGCCAGATTCGTCTGGTGGACGGGATTGGAATAATGGGGAGTTACTTAGCAATATCGCGGCCAATGTTATTAAAGTGTTACAAAACAATGGGTTATTGAAATTATCGAGCGGGCCAGGTCTTTCAGCTGTAGCGATTTCGCTACAGTTGAGCGTTGGAAAAAAAGGCTATGTGGATCAAAGCCTTGCATGGCGCGCAAAAAGCAGGGTTGTAGCGATATCGTTACACTGTAGCGCTTTCAGTACACAGGATGTCGTTCTCAGACCAAAACCTGGAAATGCATTTCAAATGTGGGAGGGGGCTTGCCCCCGATAGCGGTGGGTCAGTGAGGGATAAGTTGGCTGACACAGCGCAATCGGGGGCAAGCCCCCTCCCACATTGGTTTTGTATTTCACATTGAGCTAGAGCTTGTTGGGAATGCCGTACTTGCGCAGGCGATGGGCGATCGCGGTATGGGAGGTTTGCAGCCGGCTGGCCAGTTGGCGGGTCGAAGGGTAGCTGGTGTAGAGCTTTTCCAGCAGGTCGCGTTCGAAGTCTTCCACCGCTTGTTCCAGGCTGTCGATTTCGCCATCGCTCTGGCGGGCGACGGACGTGCCGGCGATGTCCAGGTCGCCGATGTCCACCAGGCTGCTCTCACAGATGGCGGCGGCGCGGAAGATCACGTTTTGCAACTGACGCACGTTGCCCGGCCAACGGTTGCTCAGCAGCGCCGGGTAAGTACCGGGCGCCAGGCGGCAGACGGGGCGCTGGATCTGCGCGCAGGCCTGCTGCATGAAGTAGCGCGCCAGCAACAGGATGTCCTGGCCACGCGCGCGCAACGGCGGTACTTCAACGTTGAGTACGTTGAGGCGGTAGAACAGGTCTTCGCGAAAGGTGCCTTCGCTGACCATCTTTTCCAGGTCGCGGTGGGTGGCGCTGAGGATGCGCACATTGACTTTCACTTCGCGGTCGCCGCCCACCCGGCGAAAGCTGCCGTCGTTGAGAAAACGCAGCAACTTGGCCTGCAGGTACGGCGACATTTCGCCGATCTCATCGAGGAACACCGTGCCCTGGTTGGCCAGTTCCATCAACCCCGGCTTGCCGCCGCGCTGGGCGCCGGTAAAAGCACCGGGGGCGTATCCGAACAATTCACTCTCGGCCAGATTCTCCGGCAGTGCGGCACAGTTCAGCGCCAGGAACGGTGCACTGTGACGGGCGCTGTTCGCATGACAAGCGCGTGCGACCAGCTCTTTGCCGGTGCCGGTTTCGCCCTGGATCAACAGCGGGGCGTCCAGCGCGGCCACTCGTTGCGCGCGCGCCTTCAAGGTGCGGATGACCGGGGACTCGCCCAACAGCGCGTCGAAACCTTCGGCATGGTCGTGGTGCAGCGCCGACAGTTGCTCGCCGATGCGGTTGGGCGGGTAGAGAGTGAGCAGGGCGCCGGCATCGGTGATCGGCGTGGCGTCCAGCAACAGGGTCTGGCCGTTGACGCTGATCTCGCGCAGCGGCAGGCGAAAGCCTTGTTCCAGCAAGGTGTCCAGCAGCCCAGGGTCGTTGAACAGCTGGGCGATGCTTTCCCCGGCCGGTTCGCGGCCGTACAGGGCGATCAACGCCGGGTTGGCCAACAGGATCGTGCCCGCGCTGTCCAGGGCCAGCACCGGGTCGGTCATGGCCGCCAGCAGCGCGTCGAGTTGCAAGTGGCGGCGCTGGCCGGGGAGGATGTCGACCACCGTCACCGCCTGTACACCGTGCACGCTGAACAGCGCATCGCGCAGTTCCTCGAGCACCTCGGCGCTCAAGGTCGGTGCGTCGATGTAGACGTTGGGCGGCACCATCTCCACCGCATCCAGGTTGAGATTGCGCCCACCCAGCAGGGCCAGGACTTCCTGGGTGATGCCGACGCGGTCGATGAAGCTGACGTGGATACGCATGGGGCGATTGGCAATTCTGGAGAGCAGAGGCGGCAAGTATGCCTTGGAGCGGGGCGCAGGTGAAATCTGACACCTGATGGAGATCAAATGTGGGAGGGGGCTTGCCCCCGATGCGGTGTGTCAGCTACAGATTCGTTGGCTGATCCACCGCCATCGGGGGCAAGCCCCTCCCACATTTTGCACAGTGTTGTGTCAGTGCAGTTGGGTTACTCCAGGTGTTCGGGCTTGACCGGATCGCCGGATTTCACATCCAGTTGATGGCGCACATCTTCGAACATCAAGTCGTACTGCTTGTGCATCGACCCGTTCAGCACGGCCATTTTCGGCATGCCGTATTTTTGCGCGATGTTCATCGCATGCCGGGCAAAGTCGAATGCCTGGTCCTTGGGCAGGAAGAATTCTTCCTTGAGGTCCTTGCCCTGCACCGAACCGTGCAGCTTGAACAACATGCCCTTGCCTTCCTTGGGGTCCTGGCTGACTTCATAGTCGATGCACAGGTTGTAGCTGTAGTCATGCTCGTTGAGTGCGTGACGTTCGACGTGCAAGTGTCCCGGTTCAAAGGTAGCCATAGGCAAATCTCCTCTACTTCACAGATACGTGATGCCAGGTGTCGCCGTGCTGATGCGCGTGCCGGCGTGGCCCTGGACGATGGCTTCGATGTCCGAGAGTGAACCGATCACTGCGGTTTTGCCAGTCTGGCGGGCGAACTCGCAGGCCGCTTGGACCTTGGGCCCCATGGAACCGGCGGCGAAGCCCAGTTGTTCCATGGCGTCCGGATGGGCCTGGCCGATGGCCTTCTGGGTGGGCTTGCCGAAGTCGACGAATGCCGCGTTGACGTCGGTGGCGATTACCAGCAGGTCGGCGTCCAACTGCGCGGCCAACAAGGATGAACACAGGTCTTTGTCGATCACCGCTTCAATGCCTTTGAGCTTGCCATCTTCGCCATACATCGTCGGGATACCGCCGCCGCCGGCGCAGATCACAATGGCCTTTTTCTCCAGCAGCCATTTGATCGGGCGGATTTCGAAGATGCGTTTCGGGCGTGGGCTGGCCACGACACGGCGGTATTTGTCGCCATCCGGGGCAATGACCCAGCCTTTTTCAGCGGCGAGCTTTTCCGCTTCGGCCTTGGCGTACACCGGGCCGATGGGTTTGGTGGGGGTCTGGAAGGCCGGGTCGTTGGCGTCCACCTCAACCTGGGTGAGCAGGGTGGCGAAAGGCACTTCGAAGTCCAGCAGGTTGCCCAGCTCCTGTTCGATGATGTAGCCGATCATGCCTTCGGTTTCGGCGCCCAGCACGTCCAGCGGATAAGGCGAAACGCTGGTGTAGGCCGCCGCCTGCAGCGACAGCAGGCCGACCTGCGGGCCGTTGCCGTGGGCGATCACCAGCTCGTTGCCGGCATGGATCTTGGCGATCTGTTCGGTGGCGATGCGGATATTGGCGCGTTGGTTGTCCGCGGTCATGGGTTCACCACGGCGCAAGAGGGCGTTGCCGCCCAGGGCTACGACGATGCGCATAAAGAATGTCCTTCTGAAATCCATCGTTGTGAACACAGGACACGTGTGGGAGGGGGCTTGCCCCCGATAGCAGTGTGTCAGTCGAAAAATCTGCCCGTGAGGCACCGCCATCGGGGGCAAGCCCCCTCCCACATGTTGACCCTATTCCTACAGTAGAAGCTGTGTAGAAATCAGATATCCGCCAACGCCGACACCAGGATCGCCTTGATGGTATGCATGCGGTTTTCCGCCTGTTCAAAGGCAATGTTGGCCGGCGATTCGAAGACTTCCTCGGTCACTTCCACGCCATTGGCCAAGTGCGGGTAGCGCGCGGCGATGTCCTTGCCGACCTTGGTTTCACTGTTGTGAAACGCCGGCAGGCAATGCATGAACTTCACCCGTGGGTTGCCCGAGGCCTTCATCATCTTGGCGTTGACCTGGTAAGGCAGCAGTTGCTCGATACGCTCGTCCCAGGCTTCCACCGGCTCACCCATGGACACCCAGATATCGGTGTGGATGAAGTCCACACCCTTGACCGCCTCGGCCGGGTCTTCGGTGATGGTGATGCGTGCGCCGCTTTCTTCAGCGAAGGCCTGGCACTGCTTGATGAAATCGTCGTGTGGCCACAGTGCTTTTGGCGCGCCGATGCGCACGTCCATGCCGAGTTTGGCGCCGATCATCAGCAGCGAGTTGCCCATGTTGTAGCGCGCGTCCCCAAGGTAGGCGTAGCTGATGTCATGCAGCGGCTTGTCGCTGTGTTCGCGCATGGTCAGGGTGTCGGCGATCATTTGCGTCGGGTGGAATTCGGCGGTGAGGCCGTTGAACACTGGCACGCCGGCGAACTTGGCCAGTTCTTCGACGATTTCCTGCGCAAAGCCACGGTACTCGATGGCATCGAACATGCGCCCGAGTACGCGGGCAGTGTCTTTCATGCTTTCCTTGTGGCCGATCTGCGACGACACCGGGTCGATATAGGTGACGTGGGCGCCCTGGTCGTGGGCCGCCACTTCGAACGCGCAGCGGGTGCGGGTCGAGGTTTTTTCAAAGATCAACGCGATGTTTTTGCCCTGCAGGTGCGGACGCTCGGTGCCGGTGTATTTGGCGCGCTTGAGGTCGCGGGACAGGTCCAGCAGGTAGTTCAGCTCGCGGGTGGTGTGGTGCATCAGCGACAGCAGGCTGCGGTTGCGCATATTGAAAGCCATGATGGATCTCCTTAATAGTCGATTGGGTCGCGGATGATCGGGCAGGTCATGCAGTGGCCGCCGCCACGGCCTCGGCCCAGTTCACCGGCGCTGATGGTGATGACTTCCACCCCGGCCTTGCGCAGCAGGGTGTTGGTGTAGGTGTTGCGGTCGTAGCCGATCACCACGCCCGGTTCCACGGCCACCACGTTGTTGCCGTCATCCCACTGCTCGCGTTCAGCGGCGAAGCTGTTGCCGCCGGTCTCGACGACACGCAGCGCCTTGAGGTTGAGGGCAGCGGCGACGGTATCGAGGAAGTTGGTGGTCTCCCGTTGGATATCGATACCGTGGGGCTTGCTCTCGTCAGGGCGCAGGGTGAAGGGCACGATCTGGTTGACCACTTCGGGGAAGACGGTGACCAGGTCGCGGTCACAGAAGCTGAACACGGTGTCCAGGTGCATGGCCGCGCGGGATTTGGGCAGGCCGGCGACGATCACGCGTTCCACTGCCTTGTTCTTGAACAGATTGCGCGCCAGTTGGCCGATGGCCTGATGGGAGGAACGTTCGCCCATGCCGATCAACACCACGCCGTTGCCGATCGGCATCACGTCACCGCCTTCCAGCGTGGCGGCGCCGTGGTCCTGGTCGGGGTCGCCGTACCAGATCTGGAAGTCAGCCTGGGTGAATTCGGGGTGGAATTTATAGATGGCGCTGGTCAGCAGGGTTTCCTGGCGTCGCGCCGGCCAGTACATCGGGTTGAGCGTCACGCCGCCGTAGATCCAGCAGGTGGTGTCGCGGGTGAACTGGGTATTGGGCAGCGGCGGCAGAATGAAACTGGCGTGGCCGAGGAAGTCGCGGAACATCTCGATGGTCCTGCCGCCGAAGCTGCTCGGCAAGTCATCGGCCGACACGCCACCGATCAGGAACTCGGTGATCTTGCGTGGCTCCAGGCTGCGCAGCCAGGAACCGACTTCTTCGACCAGGCCCAGGCCAACCGTATTGGCGGTGATCTTGCGTTCAAGGATCCAGTCCAGAGCCTCAGGGATGGCGACGATGTCGGTCAGCAGGTTGTGCATTTCCAGCACATCAATGTCCCGCTCGCGCATCTTGGTGACGAAATCGAAATGGTCGCGCTTGGCCTGGGCCACCCAGAGCACGTCATCGAACAGCAGCTCGTCGCAGTTGTTGGGGGTCAGCCGCTGGTGGGCCAAGCCTGGGGAGCACACCATGACTTTGCGCAGTTTGCCGGCTTCGGAATGTACGCCGTACTTAACTTTTTCCGTGGTCATTACAGATCCTCCAGTGAACCTACAGTTACAGAGTCAGGAAGCCGTCGTAGAGCCCATAAGCCGCCACCAGGGCGCCAATGACCACTGCGGCGAAAATCAGCTTCTCGACGTGGGTGAATATCGGTTTGCCCAGTTCATGCTTGGCCTTGGCGAACAGGATCGCGCCGGGGGCGTAGAGCAGGGCGGAAAGCAGCAGGTATTTGGTGCCGCCGGCGTAGAGCAGCCAGATCGCATAGATCAGGGCGATGGCGCCGATGAACAGGTCTTTCTTGCGTTCCTTAAGAGCGTTTTCATAAGTCTCGCCGCGCACCGCCAGCAACAGCGCATAAGCTGCCGACCACAGGTAAGGCACCAGGATCATCGAGGTGGCGAGGTAGATCAGCGACAGGTAAGTGCTGGCGGAAAACAGCGTGATGACCAGGAACAGCTGGACCATCGCGTTGGTCAGCCACAGGGCGTTGACCGGCACGTGGTTGGCGTTTTCGCGGCGCAGAAACGCCGGCATGGTGTGGTCCTTGGCGGCGGCGAACATGATCTCCGCGCACAGCAGCACCCACGACAGCAACGCGCCCAGCAGCGAAATGATCAAGCCGACGCTGATCAGCACCGCGCCCCAGTGGCCCACCACATGCTCCAGCACGGCGGCCATCGATGGGTTCTGCAGCTTGGCCAGTTCCGGCTGGGTCATGATGCCCAGGGACAGCACGTTCACCAGCATCAGGAACAGCAGCACGGTGATAAAACCGATCACGGTGGCCTTGCCGACGTCGCTGCGTTTCTCCGCACGGGACGAGAAGATGCTCGCGCCCTCGATACCGATGAACACCCACACGGTGACCAGCATCATGTTGCGCACCTGGTTCATCACGCTGCCCAGGTCCGGATTTTTCATGCCCCAGATGTCAGCGGTGAAGATGTCCAGTTTGAACGCGAACAGTGCGATCAACACGAACAGCACCAACGGCACCACTTTGGCGACGGTGGTCACCAGGTTGATGAACGCCGCTTCCTTGATCCCGCGCAGCACCAGGAAATGCACGGCCCACAGCAACACCGACGCGCCAATCACGGCCGCCGGGGTGTTGCCTTCGCCAAAGATCGGGAAAAAGTAACCGAGGGTGCTGAACAGCAGTACGAAATACCCGACGTTGCCCAGCCAGGCACTGATCCAGTAACCCCAGGCGGACGAGAACCCCATGTAGTCGCCGAACCCGGCCTTGGCGTAGGCGTAGACACCGCCGTCCAGGTTTGGCTTGCGGTTGGCGAGGGTCTGGAACACGAATGCGAGGGTCAACATGCCGATGGCGGTAATTACCCAGCCAATCAACACCGCGCCTACGTCGGCACTGGCGGCCATATTTTGCGGCAATGAGAAGATCCCACCGCCAATCATCGAGCCGACGACGAGGGCAACCAGCGCACCAAGCCTAAGTTTTGCGGGTGAATCAGACATTGCGTGACTCCAATGCAGGAGAGAGAGATCACAGAATAATTCCGTGCGCTAATCAAACAACTGACTCAGATCACTTCATTGGCACATTCCATTGTGAATTAATGACTTAGGATGGAAGTACGTGGGATGATGAAAATCCCGAAGAGACGCGTTGCACAGCGGTTCTTACAGCCTGATTAATTATTTGGTGGGACGTGGATGTATGACGCTAGTTTGCATTGGCCAATGTGCAAACTTTTTTATTAAAGTTTGACGCTCGATTTATCATGCACTTATTTAAATTCTAAATAAGCCTAAATGTCCTGTCTTTACATGCCCTTATGTTATGAAGATCTACACGATTAAAGTGAATTAGATGAGCGCGTGGATGTCAGCTGAAAAATTGACTTCGAGGAATCTTCATGCCCCACCCCGCACAGAAACTTCGGCTCAGTGCCCTGATCGCCCTGGTGGTGGGTTCGATGATCGGCGGTGGGATCTTTTCCTTGCCACAGAACATGGCCGCGCGCGCGGGCGTGGGCGCGGTGCTGATCGGCTGGGCGATCACGGCGGTCGGTATGCTGACCCTGGCCTTCGTGTTCCAGACCCTGGCCAACCGCAAGCCGGAACTCGATTCCGGCGTGTATGCCTACGCCAAGGCGGGGTTTGGCGACTACATGGGGTTCTCGTCCGCCTGGGGTTACTGG
This sequence comes from Pseudomonas sp. CFBP13528, assembly GCF_005233615.1. Taxonomy (NCBI): domain Bacteria; kingdom Pseudomonadati; phylum Pseudomonadota; class Gammaproteobacteria; order Pseudomonadales; family Pseudomonadaceae; genus Pseudomonas; species Pseudomonas sp. CFBP13528. The sequence goes on along the minus strand of NZ_QGAJ01000011.1, from coordinate 97,535 downwards.
ATCAGTGCGTGGATGGGCAACGTCGGTTACTTCGTCTTGCTGTTCAGCACCCTCGGCTACTTTTTTCCGGTGTTCGGCCAGGGTAATACGCCGCTGGCCATCGGCTGTGCATCCGTGTTGCTGTGGGCCGTGCACTTCCTGGTGCTGCGCGGGATCAAGGAGGCGGCGTTCATCAACCAGATCACCACGGTGGCGAAAATTGTGCCGCTGCTGATGTTTATCGTGATTGCCGCGGTGGCGTTCAAGGCCGACATCTTCAGCCGCGATATCTGGGGCCTGGGCAACCCACAGATGGGCAGTGTGACGGAGCAGGTGCGCCACATGATGCTGGTCACGGTGTTTGTGTTCATCGGTATTGAAGGCGCCAGCGTCTACTCGGCACGGGCCGAGAAACGCGCGGACGTGGGCCGGGCCACCGTAATTGGGTTTCTCGGCGTGCTGGCGCTATTGATGCTGGTGAATGTGCTGTCCCTGGGGATCATGAGCCAGCCGGAACTGGCGCAATTGCAAAACCCCTCTCTGGCCGGGGTGCTGGAACATATCGTCGGGCCCTGGGGAGCGATATTGATCAGCATCGGCCTGGCGGTTTCGCTGCTCGGGGCGCTGTTGTCATGGGCGTTGCTGTGTGCGGAAATCCTTTACGCCACCGCCCAGGACAAGACCATGCCGGCGTTCCTGAAGAAGGAAAACGCCAACCAGGTGCCGGTCAACGCGCTGTGGCTGACCAATGTGATGATCCAGGCATTCCTGGTGATTACGCTGTTTTCAGCCAGTACCTACACCACCCTGATCTACCTGGCATCGTCGATGATTCTGGTGCCGTACCTGTGGTCGGCGGCCTATGCGGTGCTGTTGAGCGGGCGTGGGGAAACCTATGAGGGCGCCCGGCATCGACGCATGAAGGACTTGCTGGTGGGCCTGATTGCCCTGGCTTACGCCGTATGGCTTTTGTATGCCGGCGGCCTGAAATACCTGCTGCTGTCGGCGCTGTTGTATGCCCCGGGTGTGATTCTGTTCGCCCAGGCCAAGCGCGAGCAGGGCCAGGCCTTGTTTACCCCGGTGGAGAAAGGCATTTTCGGGTGTGTAATGGCGGGCGCCGCAGTGGCGGCCTATGGGCTGTACAGTGGGGTGTTGTCCTTGTGAGCGGTCGGGGGATTGATAGTGGCTGTACTGGCCTCATCGGGGGCAAGCCCCCTCCCACATTTGATTTGTGAACCCAGTCAAAAGTGGGAGGGGGGCTTGCCCCCGATAGCGGTTTTGAGGTCACCACTGAGGCCGATGCGACCCCAATTCCCCAGCCGGCACCTCCCATTGCAACGGCGTACCGCTGATCGTCAGCGGCGCCAGCAATCGATGCGCCTGGCCCCAGGCGGTCTGTTCCACCACCAGACCTTGATCACCCGCTTCTTCGGCCCGCAACGCCGGTTGCTCCGGCACCTGCCCCGCATCCACCAGTAACTTCGCCGTGCGCGCCAGCGACAACCGCGCCGAACCACAACGCCCGGACTTCAAGCGTTCGCCCAACGCCCGGATCGCGCTCGCTGCCATCAAATACCCGGTCGCGTGGTCCAGCGCCTGCACCGGCAGGGGCAACGGTTTGTCCGCCTGCTTCCAAGTCATGCCGGCTTCGGCAATCCCGCTGCTCATCTGCACCAGGCTGTCAAACCCGCGCCGATTGCGCCATGGGCCGCTCCAGCCATAGGCGTTGAGGCTGACGTCGATCAGGCCCGGCGCGATGCGTTGCAGGTCGTCGCCCGCGTAGCCCAGTTGCTCTAACGCATCGGCGCGGTAACCGTGGAACAGAATGTCGGCGTCCCCGAGTAACGCTTCGAAGACCTGCCGGCCTTCGACGCTTTTCAGGTCAAGCCGCGCGCAGCGCTTGCCCAGGGTCATTTCCGGCACCACGCCGGGCTCGTCCCAGGTGGGCGAGTCGATGCGCAATACGTCCGCGCCCAGACCCGCGAGAAAACGACTGGCGACCGGGCCGGCCAGGACGCGGGTCAAATCCAGCACCTTGATACCGGCCAGCGGTCGGGCCATGGTGCCGAGCCAGGGTTTGTTGCCGACGGTGGCGAAGGCCTGCCGCTGTATCAGGGGCTCGGCATTCACCGCCATGCCTTGGGCGTGGCCCTGCCAGGCTTGCCACGTACGCATCTGCGCCGCGCAACCGCCCGCGTCGACCACCGCCTGTTCCAGTTCGGCGGCGTTCCACTTGGCGACGTTACGCGCCATTTGCGCGTGTTCAGTCACGTTGCCCAGCACCCGCTCAGCGGCGGCGCGGTGATGAGGGGCGTTGGTGTGCAAGCGAATCCAGCCGTCGGCGCTGGCGTAGTCACCGGCTACCGGGTCCCACAGCGGCGGCACTTGCCAACCCAGCGGGCGAATCGATGAGGAAAACCAGAACGAGGCGAGGCGACGGTCTACGCTGATGCTCGGCAAACGTGCGGTCTGTTGGCGGATAAGCTCGGCAACGGCCTGGCCGGCGGCGCCGATGCTGGCGGCGGCCAGGTCAGTCACGGCGAAGGCCGAGGGCAGGGCGCCGGGCTCGCTCAGGGTCAGCGGGGTGTGCGGTAGATCGAGTGCGGCTTGGATGGATGTCAGCAGGTCAGTCATCGAAGGCCCTCCTTAAAGAGAAGGGCCACTATAGAAGATCATCCGGCCGGTGTGACAACCCCAGGTGCCAATGGCAGTTCGATACTGGCGACAAAGCCGCCGCCTGGGTGATTGGCCAGGATCAGGTGGCCGCCATGGCGTTCGGCGGCGCGACGTGCAATCGCCAGGCCCAGGCCGTGGCCTTGCGCGGTCTGGCCGGGGGCGCGGTAGAACGGCTCGCCCAATTGGCTCAGGTGCTCGGTGTCGACACCGGGGCCGTGATCGCGCACGCTGATCAGGATCCGGTCGCCGTGCCGCTGCGCGTGCAACTCGATGGGTTGGCCGGCCGGGTTGAAGCGCTGGGCATTGCGCAGCAGGTTATCCACGGCGCGTTCGATCATGGTCGGCCAGCCCTTGAGGCGCAGGTCGGGTTCAGTCGTCAGTTGCACCTCTTGCTCCGGCGCGCCGAGCTGGGCGTCCTTTTGTAGCGTCTTGAGCAGCGGGTTGAGGTCGATCTCTTCGGCGCTGGCGTTGTCGGCATCTACCCGGGCCAGTACCAGAATTTCACTGATCAGGGCTTCCAGGCGGTCGCATTCGCGTGTCAGGCGCGGCCAGAGTTTTTCCCGTTCTTCGGGGCTGGCGCGCTCGGCCAGGGCCAGGGCGATACGCAAGCGGGCCAGGGGCGAGCGCAGTTCGTGGGAGACGTCGCGCAACAGTTGGCGCTGGCTGCCGATCAGGCTTTGCAGGCGGGCGCCCATGCGGTTGAAGTCGGTGGCCAGTACGCCAAATTCATCGCGGCGATTGGCCAATTGCGCCAGGCTGTTCTGCTGGTATGTGGCTTGGCCCAGGTCGTGCACCGCGCCGCGCAGTCGGCTGAGCGGTCGGGTGATGGACAGGGTCACCAACAGGCTGAACAGCGTCAGCACCACCAGGGCAATGGCCAGGGCGCTGAACGGCCATAACAGGCTGCTGCGGTGCCAGGCATCCAGCTCCGGATGAGGAATGCGATAGATCAGCAGGTAGGTGTCGCCGGTTTTTTCGCTGGTGTATTCGGCGGTCAGGCGCCGCCAGGGCAGATGGCCGTCCTGGCTGTCATTCTGCCGGGCTTCGAAGGCGGCGGCACGGCGCGGGAAGGTGCCGCGTACCACCGGCTCGCCGCCCTCGTTGAGCACTTGCACGTCAATGTGGTACTGGCGCTTGCGCTGCTGCAGCAACTCCTGCGCAGCCTCTTCGCCCTGGGCTTCGTAGAGTTGCGTCCACTCTTGCGCCAGATTGTTGAGGCCGGGATGGCGGCTGAGAATCCAGGCGTCCTGGTTCAGCATATGCCCAAGCAGGATCGACAACCCGGCAACCAGGGCGATGGCCAACCAGAAACTCGCCAGGATGCGCCAGAACAATGAACGCACGGGAAACCCTCAAACAGGAAAAGCCCAGTGGCGGGGGGCCACTGGGCTGGGAGCATTAACGCTAGGGCATTATTGCGCTTTTTGCGGCTGTTGCGCTTTCCAGGCCTGGAATTCCTTCCATTCGGCACGACGCTGCTCTTGTTGCTTGACGATCTCGTCGAACTGCTTCTGCTGATCGGGCTTGAGGATGGCGCGGATACCGGCCTGGGTTTTCTGCTTGCCGGCGGCGATTTCGTCCTGCATGGCTTTCTGGTCAGCGGCCGGCAGTTTGTCCAGGTACTTCTGGGTCAGCTCTTTGCGAGCGTGCCATTGGTCACCCATCAGCTTGCGGATCTGCTCGCGTTGTTCCTTGCTCAAATCCAGCTGGCTGAACGGGCCGCCTTTACCACGCGGACCGTGTTCACCGTGACCCGGGCCACCCATCATGTGGCCTTCCGGGCCGCCCATCGGGCCGGGGCCTTCCGGCATGGCGGCCATGGCGACGGTAGGCAGTGCAGCGGCGAACATCAAAGCGATAAGGGTCTTGCGCATGGTGATTCTCCTGTCTCTGTTCCGGTGAGTCCGGATGTGAGTAGGTTACCCAGAGCAAGGTCAGCCGCCGTCAGCGGAGCGTAAAGGTTTGGTAAGGGGCAAACTGCAAGCTGCAAGCTGCAAGCTACAAGCTGCAAGCTGTAAGGGGCAAGCTGCAAGCTACAAGCTACAAGTGAACAGCTCTTACTTGCAGCTTGTAGCTTGCAGCTTATAGCTGCCCCCTAAAAACTATAATAGTAACCACGACTACGCAGCGCCACGATCCGTGGCCGGCCGTCCGGGTGCGGGCCGATCTTCTTGCGCAGGTTGCTCACGTGCATGTCCAGGCTGCGATCGTAGAGGGTCAACTTGCGGCCCAGGGCGATCTGCGCCAGTTCCTGTTTATCCAGGGGTTCGCCGGGTTGGCGCAGCAAGGCTTCGAGCAGGCGGCTTTCGGAGACCGTCAGGGTAAATTCCTGTTCGTCGATGCTGACCACCCCGCGCACCGGGCTGAAGCACAGGTCGCCCAACTCCAGTTGGGACGACACGGCAGCCGGATGACTGCGGCGCAGCACGGCGCGCAAGCGCGCGGTGAGTTCGCGCGGGTCGCAGGGCTTGGCCAGGTAATCGTCGGCGCCCAGTTCCAGGCCGAGGATGCGGTCCAGGGGTTCGCCGCGGGCCGAGAGCATCAGCACCGGCAACTCCGGGTGGTCGTTGCGCAATTGCTTGAGCAACTCCAGGCCACTGCCGTCGGGCAGCATCACGTCGAGCACCACCGCTGCTGGAGCGGCTTCGGCCAAGGCCTTGCGGGCGCTGGAGCCGTCATGGCAGGCGCGCACCTGGAAACCTTCCTGGCTCAGCCAACTGGTCAGCAGCTCACAGAGCTCCTGGTCATCATCTATCAGTAACAGCTCGCTCATGACTCACTCAATTTAGCCATTGTCGACGACGACGGTGCCCACCGCTGGCAAAGATACCGCACAGCAAGGCGATCAGTGCGACGCCCGCGCCGATGACAAACCATTGCTGCTGCTCGGTCAGCCATCGAGTCAAGGCACCGGCCTGTGTTTCTTTGAGTTGCTGGACCAGGCGTTGGTTCTCCTGGCGCAAACGACTCAGTTGCGCGCTTTCCGGGTTCGATTGCGCGCCTTGCAGTTGCTTGCTCAGCGCTTCGCGTAGCCCTTCGCTTTCTTTCAAGCGTTGCTGCAATTCGGTGATCTGGCTGCCGGCACTCAAGGACAGCGGCGTGGAGCTGCCACCATTCGAAAGTTCTTCAGCATGGGCCGTCGCCCCGATCATTAACATTGCCAACAGACACAACTGACGTAAGCGCATCGGAACTCCTGATTCCACACGAATATTCAGAACGTTGTCGGCAGGTTAGCGGGAATAATGAGCCATCAGGCTGGCGCCCAAGCGTTTTGGTTCGGCGCCACCGGGCTCAAGGCAGGACTTGCTTGAACGGCTTGATCACGACATCAGCGTAGACGCCCGCCGCCACATAAGGATCAGCCTTGGCCCACGCCTGGGCATCGGCCAGGGACGCGAACTCGGCAACGATCAGGCTGCCGGTGAAACCCGCGTCGCCCGGGTCGTTGCTGTCGACGGCCGGGTGCGGGCCAGCGAGTACGATGCGGCCTTCGGTTTGCAGCTGCTTGAGGCGTTCGACATGGGCCGGGCGCACGCTCAGGCGTTTTTCCAGCGAATTGGCAACATCGGTGGCAATGATGGCGTAGAGCATGTCAGTCCTCGGTTTTCGGCGTGGTGGCAGTGTCATGCAGGTGGCGCGACAGGTAGATACCCTGGCCGACCAGGAACAGCAGGGTCATGGCCAGGCTGCCGAATACCTTGAAGTCGACCCAGTAGTCTTGAAAGGTAAACGCCACGAACAGGTTGGCGGCACCGCAGAAGATGAAAAACACGATCCAGGCCACGTTCAAGCGTACCCAGATCGGCTCCGGCAAAGTCAGCGCGTGGCCCATGATCCGCTTGATCAGCAGGCGATCACCAATGAAGTGGCTGCCGATGAAGACCAGGGCGAACAGCCAGTTGACCACCGGGGCCTTCCACTTGAGGAAGGTTTCGCTGTGGAAGGCCAGGGTAAGGCCGCCGAACACCAGGCAGGCGATGAGGGTCAGCCACTGGCTTTTTTCCAGCTTGCGCTGGGAGATGAAGATGGCGCCGTACACCACGATGGAGCTGATGATCAGCACGGCGGTGGCGCTGTAGATGCCGCCGAACGACAGTTCGTGACCGACGATATCGATGACCCTGGGGTCGAGTTTGGTAACGATGAAAAACAGCAACAGCGGGATGAAGTCGATGAATTGTTTCACAGTAAGAGCCAGAAGCTGGATGTGGCGGCATAATAACAAACATCCTTGGTTGCGATAGCGCCAGCTGACTTGAGGTTACACACTCCCGTGAATGTTGATTTGCACTGCCACAGCACGGCCTCCGACGGCGCCCTGGCGCCTGCGGTACTGGTTGCGCGTGCGTTTGAAAAAGGCGTGCGAGTCCTGTCGCTGACCGACCACGACACCCTCGAAGGCCTCGATGAGGCCCGCGCGGCGGCTAACGCATTGGGTATGCAACTGGTCAACGGCGTGGAATTGTCCTGCACCTGGGGCGGCGCCACCATTCATGTGCTCGGCTACGGTTTCGAGCAAAACGCCCCGGCCCTGGTGGCGGCCATCGCCCAATTGCACGATGGCCGCTGGCTGCGGTCCGAAGAAATAAGCCGCAAGCTCAGCCTCAAAGGCATGCCTGGCGCCCTGGACGGCGCCCGCGCCATCCAGCAGGAGCTGGGCGACAGCGGCAATGCACCGGCCCGTCCGCACTTTGCCGACTGGATGGTGCGTGAAGGTTTCGTCAAGGACCGCGCCGAAGCTTTCCGTAAATGGTTGGGCGCGGGCAAGCTGGGTGATGTGAAGCAACACTGGCCAACCCTGGAAGACACCGTCGGCACCCTGCGGGCCTCCGGGGCCTGGGTCAGCCTGGCGCACCCCTGGCATTACGATTTCACCCGCAGCAAGCGCCGCAAGCTGATAGGCGACTATATTGGAGCGGGCGGCCACGCGATCGAAGTGGTCAACGGGCATCAACCTGCCGAGCAGGTCGGCAGCCTGGCGATCCTGGCCCGCGAATTTGGTCTGCTGGTCAGTGCCGGCAGTGATTTTCATGGCCCGGGCGGCTGGTCCGAGATCGGCGAGTATCGCCAGGTACCGGATGATCTGCCGCTGTTGTGGGGACGATTCAAGCATGACCCCATTATTGCCACCGTCTGAACAGGTAGAACACGTGAGTCAATTCTTCCAGATTCATCCGGAAAACCCCCAGGCGCGCCTGATCAAACAGGCCGTCGAGATCATTCGCGCCGGCGGCGTGGTGATCTATCCAACAGATTCGTCCTACGCCATCGGTTGCCAGATCGGCGACAAAGGCGCGGTCGAGCGGGTCAGACGCCTGCGTGACCTGGACAAAAATCATAACTTTGCGCTGATCTGCAGCGACTTGTCGCAGCTGGGGCTGTTCGCCAAGGTCGACACGGGCACCTTCCGCTTGCTCAAGGCGCACACCCCAGGGCCGTATACCTTCATTCTCAACGCCACCCGCGAAGTGCCGCGTCTGTTGCTGCACCCGAAGAAGCGCACCATCGGCCTGCGCGTGCCGGAACACCCGATTGCCCTGGCGCTGCTGGCCGAGCTGGGTGAGCCGCTGATGAGCGTGTCGTTGATCATGCCGGGCGATACCGAACCGCTGGAAGACCCGTACGAAATGCGCCAGTTGCTGGAGAAGCAAGTCGATCTGATCATCGACGGCGGCTTCGGCGGCGGCAAGGCGTCCACCGTGATCAACCTGGCCGACGGCGAACCTGAAGTGATCCGTGTGGGATGCGGCGACCCTACGCCGTTTATGGTCGAGGCCTGAATGTCGGTCGTGGAAACCGTCGATCCCCAGGCGGGCGCCCAGCAGGAACTGCCATTTGCCATGGTGTATGGCCAGGCGGTCATGGAAATGCCGCTGGACCTGTACATCCCGCCCGACGCCCTGGAAGTCTTCCTTGAGGCCTTCGAAGGCCCGCTGGACTTGCTGCTGTACCTGATTCGCAAACAGAACATCAACATCCTCGATATTCCCGTGGCGGAAATCACCCGGCAGTACATGGGCTATGTCGAACTGATGCAGTCGGTGCGCCTGGAACTGGCCGCCGAGTACCTGGTGATGGCCGCGATGCTCGCCGAGATCAAGTCGCGCATGTTGCTGCCGCGCTCGGAGACGGTCGAGGCTGAAGAAGATGACCCGCGCGCCGAACTGATCCGCCGCTTGCAGGAATACGAACGCTTCAAGGCAGCTGCCGAAGGTATCGACGGTTTGAGTCGTGTCGGCCGCGATGTGGTGGTGCCCAAGCTGGACGCGCCCGAAGCGCGCGCGCGCAAGCTGCTGCCTGACGTCAGCCTGGAGGAGCTGCTGATGTCCATGGCCGAGGTGCTGCGCCGTGGCGACATGTTCGAAAGCCACCAGGTCAGTCGCGAAGCCCTGTCCACCCGCGAGCGTATGAGCGATGTGCTGGAGCGCCTCAAGGGCGGCGGGTTTGTGCCGTTTGTCGAGCTGTTCACCGCAGAAGAAGGGCGCCTGGGTGTGGTGGTGACCTTCATGGCGATCCTGGAGCTGGTCAAGGAGTCCTTGGTCGAACTGGTCCAGAATGAGCCGTTTGCGGCTATCCATGTGCGGGCGCGAGCCGAATAACGAGCTGAATCGATGAATCTGACTGAACCCCGCGAACTGGCGCCCTTGCTGGAAGCTTTCCTCCTGGCCTCGGGCAAGCCGCAATCCCTGGAGCGCCTGTTCGAACTCTTTGAAGAGGCCGAACGCCCCGAACCGCCTGTGTTCAAGAAGGCGCTGGAGATCCTGCGCAAGTCCTGCGACGGTCGCGCCTTTGAGTTGCGTGAAGTGGCGTCGGGTTATCGCCTGCAGATCCGCGAGAAATTTTCCCCGTGGGTGGGACGCTTGTGGGAGGAACGCCCGCAGCGTTATTCGCGGGCGATGCTGGAGACCATGGCGTTGATTGCCTATCGCCAGCCGATCACCCGGGGCGAGATCGAAGATGTGCGTGGTGTGGCGGTCAACAGTCATATCGTCAAGACGCTGCTGGAACGCGAGTGGATCCGCATCGTCGGCTACCGTGACGTGCCCGGCAAACCGGCGATGTTCGCCACCACCAAAGTGTTCCTCGACCACTTCAACCTGAAAAACCTCGACGACCTGCCGCCGTTGGCCGAGCTGCGCGAGATGGAAGCCGAGCCGGTGCTGGATTTCGACGATGCGCCGGTGCCGCAGAGCCTGCAGGAACTGGCCGATGCCAGTGCCGAGCCGGAGGAACCCAAGGACGAAACCAGTTTCCATACCTTGTTGCTGGAACTGGATGACATGGAGCAGGGGATCAAGACCGACTTTGATGATTTGCTGCGTGATGGCGTGTCGCAGCCGCAAACCCAGGTGAACGTTGAGCCCGAGCCCGACGTCGAAGAAGACGTGCTGGGCGTGGCCGATGCCCGCGAAAAACTGCTGGCCGCCGTCGCCGCCCTCGAACAGCCACCGCTGAGCGATGAAGAAGATGAAGCCCGGGCGTTGGCCGAGGCGATCGAAAACGAACGCCGCCAACTCGAAGACTGACACCGTCCAATATGTGAAGGGGCTTGCCCCCGATAGCAGTGTGTCAGTCAGCACAACCATCACTGATACACCGCAATCGGGGGCAAGCCCCCTCCCACATTTTGATCGCCGTTGTCCGAGAGCAAATATGACTTCGACCAAAGACCCCTGCATCAGCATCTGCAAGTTCAGCGACGACATCTGTGTCGGCTGCGGGCGCAGCAAGCGCGAAATCCGCGCCTGGAAGAAGCTCGACAAAGTCGATAAGCGCACGGTGCTGGCCGAAGCCGAACTGCGCTTGCTGGCCCTCGGCGCCACCGGTCGGCGGAAAAGCAAATGACTTGGGTGTTATCGACTACTCTCTGATGCGCAACACGCGCCATGCGCGTATGATTCGCGACCCTTTGCCGACCTATTCGGTCAAAGCCCCGCTTTCAACACTCTTCAGGCCACGCCTGAATCGACCCACCGGGAGGTGCTTAAGATGAACGACAAAGACCAGAACGACAGCCAGGAAATCGGCCCAGCAGGCGAAAAACTGCAAAAGGTGCTGGCGCGTATCGGCGTGGGTTCGCGCCGCGACGTCGAAGCCTGGATCACCCAGAAGCGCATCAAGGTCAACGGCGTCGAGGCCACCCTCGGCCAGCGCGTCGACCTGCACGATGCAATCACCATCGATGGCAAGGTCATCAAGCGCGAAGAGGCCGCTGAATCGGTCCGCCGCGTGATCATGTACAACAAGCCCGACGGCGAGATCTGCACCCGTGACGACCCGGAAGGCCGTCCGACCGTGTTCGACAAGATGCCCAAGCCGAAAGAAGGCCGCTGGATCAACATCGGTCGTCTGGACATCAATACCACCGGCTTGCTGATGTTCACCACCGACGGTGAGCTGGCCAACCGCCTGATGCACCCCTCCTACGAGATGGACCGCGAATACGCCGTGCGTGTGCGTGGCGAAGTCGATGACGAGATGATCGAGCGCTTGAAAGCCGGTGTGGTCCTTGAAGACGGCCCGGCCAAGTTCACCGACATCAAGCAGGCGCCGGGTGGTGAAGGCTTCAACCACTGGTACCACTGCGTGGTGATGGAAGGCCGTAACCGTGAAGTCCGTCGCCTGTGGGAGTCCCAGGGCCTGGTGGTCAGCCGCCTGAAGCGTGTGCGTTTCGGCCCGGTGTTCCTCAACTCCGACTTGCCGATGGGTCGCTGGCGCGAAATGAGCCAGTACGAAGTCGACATCCTCAGCGCCGAAGTCGGCCTGACGCCGGTCGCGATGCCGCAGATGAACGCCAAGAGCAAAGACAAGCTTGAGCGTATGCAGCGTAAATCGTCGCGTCCCGTGCCGCGTACCGAGCGCGTTGCCCGCACCCTGCGCCCGGCGTTGAATGCACCGGCCACCGGCGGCCGTATCTCCCGTGAGCCGCAGATCGAAGGTGAGCGCCGTCCCACCTCGCCATCGCGCCAGGAAGGCGAGCGTGCTCCACGCGCACCGCGTCCGGCCCCGTCGGGTGGTCGCAGCAACCGTGGTGAAGCGGATCGTCCGGCCGACAACGCCAGCACCAAGCGTCCGGCCAAGCCTTCGGCGAACAAGCGCCCTGGCCCGAAACTGGTAGCTGACGAGCCGTCGGGCAAGCGCCGTGGCGCCCCGGCCGGCTCCGGTCAGCGTCCGGGTTTTGGTCGCAAGAAGCCGCAGTGATGCCGTAGCCGCTGCATAAAAAAGCCAACCCCAGGGTTGGCTTTTTTTTCTCTGAATTTGAAATGCAATCAACTGTGGGAGGGGGCTTGCCCCCGATTGCAGTGTGTCAGCCTCAGTATCTGTCACTGATTCACCGCTATCGGGGGCAAGCCCCCTCCCACAGTTGGATCTCCAGTGTTTTCGAGTCCTTTGCTCAGAACGCAAACGTCCCATCAAACACCGGCTTGTCATCCAGCGCCAACACCCCGCTGGCAAAGATCAGGTCCAGGTGATGACTGCCTTTCTGCCCGCCACCCAAGCCCAGATGCAACCCGCAATGGCGCTCTTCAAAGCCCGCATTGCGCGCATACAAATCCTTCACCCCTTCATTGGTGCCAATCCCCAGCTCTTCCACGCGGCGGTTCGACGGGTTGGCATTCAGGTACTTGTTGAAGTCATCCACCAGCCCCGGTACGTCGCTGGCCACGCTGCAAATGGTGGAGTTCTCGATCCACAGTTCCAGGGGGGACTCCAGCACGCCGTATTTACGCGCAAAGGGGATGGTGCTGAGGAAGGTGCCGACAAACCTGACTTGCCCGTTGATGGCTTCGCTGTGGGTGGCGATCTCGCCAGGCGCCAGGTCGTGGTTGCCGACGCCGTTGATATTGGTCCACTTCTTGATGCTGCTCATCGGAGCTTCGAGGCGCGAGCCGTGCTTGTCGGTGAAGCTCAGCACGGTGGCCTCGGTCATGCGCCGGATCAAGGTGGCGTTGAGGTCGGCAATGCGCTGCGGTTCGACGCTGAAAGTGTCGTAGAAGTAGTCGCCATAATCCTTGAACAACAGCGACTTCTTCCAATGTTCGGCCATCACGCCCTGCAGCGCGCGGATAAAATCCGGGCCTTCGGCACGTGGGTTGGGCAGGGTCGAGGAGTCGTAGAGAAACAGGTACAGGTCGCAGGCTTCGATGGCCTGGGCCAGGGATTGGCTGGCGCTCAGGTCCAGGCGCTGCACCTGGAAATTGAAACGGGCGGCGCTGCCTTGGGTAATTGCCTGGGCGATGGCGTCGTAGCGCTCGGTATGGCCCAGCAGCACGGTAGGGCGGCTCAGACCCTGGAGGGCCGGGTGGTGAGCAAGGTAATAGAGAAAGTGTTCAACGGCGCGGGCCTTGTCCATGACGGGTGTCCTTCGATGCCTTGGGTAAGGGGGCAGGTGCCGTGCACGGCACCTGCCGGATGCCTGCCGGGTGTTAGAACGGCCACATCGCGGTGCCAAATGGCACAACGGCATCGGCTTGCATCATTTCAACGGCGGCCTCATGGGTCGGCGCTTCAAACCAATCGTCGAGTTGCAGTTCGGTTTCCAGGTCTTTTTCCAGTGCTTGCATGGTGTATCTCCTAGAGGACGTTGTTTGAGAACGGCTTGCCAACGGGCTTCGCAGGCAAGTGCAGAGAACCTAGGAGAGAGTGTTTCAAAATGCAAAATATTTATTGACACGGTTTCATTTGGATTTTTTCTTCGGTTTTTTCGAGGTTATTTTTTATTGAGAGAAAACAGTTGATTGGCTGAACCGATGGTTCGGTCAGGTCTGACTGACAATTTTACGTAGACCCTCATTTTAGCCTGACCGTAAAGCCAGTTTTCCGGTGTGTAACGCTAGGTTTACGCAGTTGACCGGGTAAATCGGGTCGGAAAATCGCTGTAAGGAATACCTGACAGATTGTCGAGTGCGCGCTCGTGGTGCGTGCCGAACCCGTCGAGCGGTGTACAATGCGCCGCGTTTTACTGTGACCCCCTTGCGTATCCACGCAAAGGCCAAGACCTCAGGGGTTCAATCGCCCTGATCACTCCGCCCGGTCACGAGCCGGACGGGTTCGATTTCGTCACAGATAAAAACAAACAGGTGACGCATGACCGCTAGAAAGACGCTGTACTCCTGGTGCCTGCGCTGGGGTTTGAGCGGCGCTGCTTGAGTCGGTAATTCAAGGCAGCAACCTGCATTCAACCTCTTCAAACCTTGCGTGAGACCCTTTTCATGAGTGAACCCCATTGCTCTTCAGGCGAGCTGAAACGCGGCCTGAAAAATCGGCATATCCAGTTGATCGCCCTGGGTGGCGCCATCGGCACCGGTCTGTTCCTCGGTTCGGCCGGGGTACTCAAATCCGCCGGCCCGTCGATGATCCTGGGCTATGCCATCTGCGGCTTTATCGCCTTCATGATCATGCGCCAGCTCGGCGAAATGATCGTCGAAGAACCGGTTGCCGGCTCCTTCAGCCATTTTGCCCACAAGTACTGGGGCGGTTTCGCCGGTTTCCTGTCGGGCTGGAACTGCTGGATTCTGTACATCCTGGTGGGCATGTCGGAGCTGACGGCCGTTGGTAAATACGTGCATTACTGGTGGCCGGAGATTCCGACCTGGGTCTCGGCGGCGGCGTTCTTCGTGCTGATCAACCTGATCAACCTGGCCAACGTCAAAGTCTTTGGTGAGGCCGAGTTCTGGTTCGCAATCATCAAGGTGGTGGCAATCGTCGGCATGATCGCCCTGGGCAGCTATCTGCTGGTCAGCGGCAGCGGCGGGCCGCAGGCTTCGGTGAGCAACCTGTGGGAGCACGGCGGCTTCTTCCCCCATGGCGTGGGTGGGTTGGTGATGGCCATGGCGATCATCATGTTCTCCTTCGGCGGCCTGGAAATGCTCGGATTTACCGCTGCCGAAGCCGATCAGCCCCGCACCGTGATCCCCAAGGCGATCAATCAGGTGATCTACCGCATCCTGATTTTCTACATCGGCGCGTTGGTGGTGCTGTTGTCGTTGACGCCGTGGGACAGCTTGCTGGCCACCCTGAACGCCTCCGGCGATGCCTACAGCGGCAGCCCGTTCGTGCAGGTGTTCTCGATGCTGGGCAGCAACACCGCCGCGCATATCCTCAATTTCGTGGTGTTGACGGCGGCGCTGTCGGTGTACAACAGCGGCACCTACTGCAACAGCCGCATGCTGTTGGGCATGGCCGAACAGGGCGATGCACCGAAGGCGCTGGCCAGCATCGACAAGCGCGGTGTACCGGTGCGTGCGATCCTGGCGTCGGCGGTGGTCACGCTGGTAGCGGTGTTGATGAACTACTTCATCCCGCAGCATGCGCTGCAATTGCTGATGTCGCTGGTGGTGGCCACGCTGGTGATCAACTGGGCGATGATCAGCTTCTCCCACTTCAAGTTTCGCCAGCACATGAACCGTACCGGCCAGGTGCCGCTGTTCAAGGCGTTGTGGTACCCCTATGGGAACTGCATCTGCCTGGCGTTCGTGGTGTTTATCCTGGTGATCATGCTGATGATTCCGGGAATTCAGCTGTCGGTGTATGCGATTCCGGTGTGGGTAGCGTTCATGGCGGTGTGCTACTGGATCAAGAACAAGCGCAAGGCGCAGCATTGCTTGACGACGGCGGCCTTGACGGCAAAGTAAAAGCCGCATCCAGTGCCAAGTTGTGGGAGCGGGCTTACTCCCACAATTGGAACGCGTTCGACTTAAAGGCGCGTATCCTTGAACGCCCACTCTGCCAAGGCCCCCGTTCTCCATGCTGGTGATTTCCAACAACGTCCACTTGCCCGATGCTGAAATCGAGCTGACCGCCATTCGCGCCCAGGGCGCCGGTGGGCAGAACGTCAACAAGGTATCGAGTGCGGTGCACCTGCGATTTGATATTCCGGCGTCGTCATTGCCGCCATTCTACAAGGAGCGGCTGTTGGCATTACGCGACAGCCGTATCACCAGTGATGGCGTACTGGTGCTCAAGGCCCAGCAATATCGCACCCAGGAACAGAATCGCGCCGATGCGCTCGAGCGCCTGGTGGAGTTGATCCTCAGCGCCACCAAGGTGGAGAAGAAGCGCCGGCCGACCAAGCCGACCCTGGGCTCGAAAAAGCGTCGTCTCGAATCCAAGACCAAGCGTGGCAGCATCAAGGCCGG
This sequence comes from Pseudomonas sp. CFBP13528, assembly GCF_005233615.1. NCBI lineage: Bacteria > Pseudomonadati > Pseudomonadota > Gammaproteobacteria > Pseudomonadales > Pseudomonadaceae > Pseudomonas > Pseudomonas sp. CFBP13528. Next base: position 81,738 of record NZ_QGAJ01000011.1, on the reverse strand, counting down.
GCGCGGCAAGGTCGACTTTTAGTCCTGGCGTGCTTCGCGGGCCTTGGGCGCCTGGCGATACAGGTACACACTGAGCAGCAAACCACCCAGGGCGGCGAGGGCGGCGAACAGGAAGATCGAACCAAAGCCGAAGCCTGCCGCCACGGCCCCGGCCAATGGTCCGGTGATACCCAGGGATAAATCGATAAACAGCGAATAGGCCCCCACCGCCGCACCGCGGCTGGAGGCAGGCACCAGGTTGACCGCTTCCACCCCCAGCGCCGGAAATACCAGGGAAAAGCCAAACCCGCTCAACGCCGCGCCCGCCAGGGCCAGGTTGGCGTCCGGCGCAAGCCACAGCAACAGCAGCCCGAGGATCTCCACCGACAGGCAGGCAATCGCCACGCGAAACCCGCCGATACGGTTGATCAGGTTGCCGAACAGCAGGCGCGCACCGATAAAGCTGGCACCAAACAAGCTCAAGGCCCACACCGCGTTGTCCCAGTGCTGGGTGGTGTAATACAGCGTGATAAAGGTCGCGATGGTGCCAAAGCCGATGGAACCCAACGCCAGCGCGCAGCCATGGGGCAATACCCGGCCCAGCACATTCATGAACGGCAGACGCACGCCGCTGACGATTGGCGCGGCGACCTTGTTCCAGGCCAGCAACAGGCCGACTGCCGCCAGCAGAACAATGCTGACCCCCATGCTCCACAGTCCGAAATGTCTGACCAGTACTACGCCCAGCGGCGCACCGATCGCCAGGGCGCCGTAGCTGGCGATGCCATTCCAGGAGATGACCTTGGCGGTATTCGCCGCACCGACCCGGCCAATGCCCCAACCAATGGCGCCCGAGCCCACCAGGCTTTCAGCGCTGCCCAATACCAGGCGACCGATCAGCAGGCTGCCCAGGCTCACGGCCGGCAGGCTTGAAAACCACGCCGCCAGCAGCATGAACACACCGCTCAAGCCACACCCCGCCAAGCCGATCAGCACCGCACGCTTGCTGCCCAGGTTATCGATGACTTTGCCCGCGTATGGGCGACTCAGCAGGGTGGCCAGGTACTGCACGCTGATCACCAGACCGGCAACCACCGCGCCATAGCCCAGTTCGCTGTGGACATAGCCTGGCAATACGGCCAGGGGGATGCCGATATTCAGGTAGCCGATAAAGGTGAACAGCACGATGGAAACAACTTGCAGCGTGACCGCCATGGGGCGCTGGGTATCTGGCATGGGGAGAGGTCCACTGTCGCAGCAGGTAAAGATAGGCTGCTAATGATACCGGTGGTTTGGTTCGTGCAGGGCGTTAAAGCGCAAAAACCTCAGCTCAGGAACACTTCAGGCTTGCGCGGGGGCCAGCAATTGGGTGGTGACCAGGGCGGCCAGGGCGTTTTCCTGGGTGCCGAAGCGCTTGAGCAACACGGCTTGTTTGTCCGCGCTGAGGCGGTTCCAGACCTCGACCATCTGCAGGGCGGCGTCGAGTACGGCGGTATCAGGGGTATCGGTCATTTTTGCAGGGGTCTCGGATGATTCAGGCAGTGTGGAAAGCGCTCAAAGCTGCGCTTTCCACACGGTCTGGTACGGCGTCAGTCCTGGCTTTCGCTGTCGACTGGTTGTGCGTCTTTGGCCTCGGGCCGCGTGTCGCTGGCCTGCTGCGGTGCTGGCTGCTCTGTAGGGTGCAGGCTTGGGAAGGGGAGATTAGGTATCTCGTGCATCGTCGTCGCTCCTCGCAAGGTCTGTTTTCAATCGCAGGTGATTGCGCGCTCTCAAAAAGCCTTGGCAGGATACAGCACTGTAAATGACAAATAGACTTTTATATCGATCGCGACTAGAACGGCACCTTGCCCAGAATCATGTCGCGGTACATCACAAAATCACCGAGCAGGCTGTAAAACGGGTGCTCAAAGGTGGCCGGGCGGTTCTTCTCGAAGAAGAAATGACCGATCCAGGCAAAGCTGTAGCCGGCGATCGGCACGGCCAGCAACAGGCCCAGCGAGCCTCGGCCGATGGCGTAGGCCAGAATGCCGATCACCAGCGTGGTGCCGATAAAATGCAGGCGCCGGCAGGTGCTGTTGCCGTGCTCAGCCAGGTAATACGGGTAAAACTCGGCGAAGCTGTTGAATCGCTTGACGTTTTCCACGGTGGCAAGCCCTCTGATTGTAGTGCCGCCCAACAGGTGTTCGGCGGGGAGCTTATTTGAGTCTAGAGTGATCAGTGGTAACAGCCAGTGACAATAGATGCCACTTTAGTATCCTTGGCCTCCTGGCTGCCGTTCAAGCCTGCATTATCAAGAAGATGCCATGAGCGAACGAACAACGTCAGCAAGCTGGGCGATGGGGATAGTCAAGGCCCTGGAAATGGACGGCCTGGATTGCCGGGCCCTGTTCAAACAACTGGGGTTGGACTATGCCGATCTCAGTGACCCCGACGCGCGTTTTGCGCAGGATGCCATGACCCGTTTATGGCAGCGCGCAGTGGAGTTATCGGGCAACCCGGCCATTGGCCTGAACATGGGCAAAGTGGTGCGTCCCGCATCGTTTCATGTCGCCGGTTATGCCTTGATGTCCAGCAACACCCTGGCCGAAGGTTTCAGGCGCCTGGTGCGTTACCAGCGCATCATCGCCGAAAGTGCCGACTTGAGTTTCCGCCTGTTACCCGAAGGCTACGCGTTGATCCTGACCGTGCACGGCGATCACCTGCCGCCCACCCGGCAAAGCGCCGAGGCCTCGTTGGCCAGCGCGTTGGCGCTGTGCGGCTGGCTCACAGGGCGTACCCTGCAACCGCATAAGGTGTTGCTGCAGGGCGATCAACCGGCCGATCTGGCGCCCTACAACGAAGTGTTCCATGCGCCGCTGGAATTCAATGCGCCGTATGACGCGCTGATTTTCGAGCAGGCCGACATGGAGGCGCCATTGCCCACGGCCAACGAGGCCATGGCGCAGCTGCACGATCGTTTTGCCGGTGAGTACCTGGCGCGCTTTTCCGAAAGCCGTGTGACCCACAAGGCACGGCAGGTGCTGTGCCGCCTGCTGCCCCAGGGCGAACCCAAGCGCGAAGTGGTGGCGCAGACGTTGCATCTGTCCCAGCGTACCTTGCAGCGGCGTTTGCAGGAGGAAGGCACCAGCTTCCAGACCCTGCTCGACGACACCCGCCGTGAGCTGGCCGAGCAATACCTGGCGCAGCCGAGCATGACCTTGCTGGAAATCGCCTACCTGTTGGGGTTCGCCGACCCCAGCAACTTCTTTCGCGCGTTTCGCCGCTGGTTCGACGCCACGCCCGGCGAATACCGGGCGCGATTGCAGCAGACGTCGACCGTCAGTGACGCCAGAATGCCGGAATACAGAGCACAAACACCGTAATAATTTCCAGCCGCCCCAACAGCATGCCCAGCGACAGAATCCACTTGGCCGCATCCGGCAGGCTGGCGAAGTTGCCGGCCGGGCCAATGGTTTCACCCAGGCCCGGGCCGACGCCGGATACGGTGCTGGCCGCGCCGGTCAATGCGGTCATCCAGTCCAGACCCAGCAGTGACAGGGCCAGCGCGATGGCGCAAATGGTGATGGCGAAGAAAAACGAAAAGGTCAGGATCGAGCGCACGATTTCCTCGTCGAGACGATGACCGTTGTATTTCTGTTTGATCACCGCGCGCGGGTGAATCAACTGGTTCAGGTTGGCCTTGAGCAGGATATAGGCGACCTGGAAGCGGAAGATCTTGATCCCGCCGGCGGTAGAGCCCGAACAGCCGCCGATGAAGCCCAGGTAGAAGAACAGCATCAGTGAGAAGTTGCCCCAGAGGCTGTAGTCGCCCAGCGCAAAACCGGTGGTGGTCACCACCGACGTGACGTTAAGCGCCACGTGGCGCAGGGCGTCCAGCCAGTGCAGGTTGGTGGTCCACCAATACCAGGTGCCGAGCACCAGCCAGGTCACCACCAGCAGGCCGAGCAAACCCTGCACCTGCTGGTCCTTGATCAGCGCGCGGCGGTTGCCGCGCAAGGTCGCCACGTACAGGGTAAACGGCAGGCTGCCCAGGATCATCACCACCACCGCCACCCAATGCACCGCCGGTTGCTTCCAGTGCGCCAGGGATTCATCGGAGGTGGAAAACCCGCCGGTGGAAATCGCCGACATGGCGTGGTTGATCGCGTCGAACAGCCCCATCCCGGCCCACCAGAATGCCAGGCTGCCGAGGATGGTAATGCCCACATACGCCGCCACGATCAGCCGCGCGACCATATGGGAGCGCGGCATGACTTTTTCCGAACGATCCGACGACTCGGTCTGGAACAGGCGCATGCCACCGATGCGCAGCAGCGGCAGGATCGCCACCGCCATGCCGATAAAACCGATACCGCCGAGCCAGTGCAACAGCGAGCGCCACATCAGGATGCCCGGCGACATGCTGTCCAGCCCACTCAACACCGTGGACCCGGTGGCCGTGATGCCGGACATGCTTTCAAAAAACGAGTCGGTGTAGCTGATGTGCTGAGTCAGCAAGAACGGCAGCGCCGCGAAGACGCACACCACCACCCAGCTGGTGACGGTCAACAGGTACATATCCCGGGGGCGCAGGTGCACGTGTTCCGGGCGCCCGGGAATGACCAGGGCCAGGCCGGCGATAAAGGTGATCATGCTGGCCCACAGGAAGGAGGGCAGGTCGCTGGTGCGTTCGAAGATCACCAGGGTGGCCATGGGCACGACCATGGCGATCGCAAGCGTGATCAGGAAGATGCCGATGATGAAACCGATGATGCGTAGGGTCGGCAACGCCATGAAGTTCGCTCGGGTGATTTGGGCAGAGGCGCCATTCTACCTGGGGTGCAGGGCATGTAAACCTGGCAGCTCCAGACGATGCCGATCAACTGTGGGAGGGGGCTTGCCCCCCGATAGCAGAGTGTCAGTCGGTCAATTCGTATCTGATACACCGCTATCGGGGGCAAGCCCCCTCCCACAGGGGGTCTGCGGTGCTTGAAGCAGGTATGAAAAAGGCGACCCGAAGGTCGCCTTTTTCAGCACAGTACGGATCAGAACTCGTGATCGGCGCTGTCCGGGTTCAGGTCGCTGATGCCCAGTTTGCCCGCCGCGGCTTCGATCGAACCGGTCTGCTTGACCAGCGCAGCGATGGCGTCACGTACGATCTGGTTACCCGCATCGTTACCGGCTGCGATCAACTGGTCATAGTGCTCGCCCTTATTGGCGTGGTCGACCATCACCTGGATCTTCGCTTCGGTCGCCGCCAGGTCAGCCTTGAGGGCTGCATCGGCTGCCGGGTCGGCTTTGGCGACCAGGGACGAGAGGCTCGGGCCGGTCAGCTTGTTGCCGTCGACGCGGGTGTACTCGCCCAGGTAGACGTTGCGGATGCCTTTGGCGTCATAGAAATGCGAGTAGTGGGTGTTGTCGCTGAAGCAGTCCTGCTCGTCTTCCGGCGAGTTGGCTTCCAGGGACACCTTCATGCGTTCGCCGGCCAGCTCGCCAAGCGACAGGCTGCCCATGCCGAACAGCATCTTGCGCAGGCCGTCGGTAGCCGGCTCCGACTCCAGGGTGGCGCGGTAGTTGTCTTCGACGTTGGGCTTCCAGTTGCCGACCATTTCCTGCAGGTCGCTGACCAGCAGTTGGGTCACGGCGCGCAGGTAGGTACGACGACGCTCGTTATGGCCGCCGGTTGCACCGTCACCGGTCATGTAGTCCGAGGCCGGACGGTTGCCCGCGCCTGGGCCGGTGCCGTTGAGGTCCTGGCCCCAGAGCAGGAATTCGATGGCGTGATAGCCGGTGGCGACGTTCGCTTCGGAGCCGCCCAGCTCATTGAGGCTGGCGAGTTTTTCCGGGGTGATCTCCTTGACGTCGACCTTATCTTCGCCGACCTGGATTTCGTTGTTGGCGATGATATTGGCGTTGGCGCCCGGATTGCCCAGTGCGTGTTCATAGGATTTGTCGACGTAGTCGATCAGCCCCTCGTCCAGGGGCCAGGCGTTCACCTGACCTTCCCAATCGTCGATGATGGTGTTGCCGAAGCGGAACACTTCACTCTGCAGGTAAGGTACGCGCGCGGCGATCCAGGCGGTACGGGCGGCCTTGAGCGTGTCGTCGTTCGGGTTGGCCAAAAAGGTGTCGATAGCGGTCTGCAGGGTTTTTGCGGTGGACTCGGCGTCGCTGTACACCGCAAACACCATGTCGGCGTAATGCGCGACCACGGCCTTGGCGGCCGCCTCGTCGACCTGGCCTGCAGGCGCGGCAGCCGCTGGAGCGGTAGTGCTGGCAGCGGCAGGCGCCTGAGGCGCGGCGGCCTTGTCTTTACCTTCGCCGCAACCGGCGAGAGAAATAGCAATGGCCAGCAGACTGGCGGTGGCCAGGGGCATACGAATCATGGCGAACATCCTGCTTCGGTTGTTGATAGGGCGCGCGCGGGGGCGCAAAAGCTGCGACATAATGCGAAAGATTTGCATTTTGTGTAAAGGCTTATACGCGGGAAATATTTGGTATCGTTCTGCCCGCTCAAAGAATCGCCGCGTTATCGCGTTCCGATTGCTTCAAGTAAGCCGCCAACTCCCGGGCCTGCAGCGGTTTGCTGTAGTGGTAACCCTGGCCTTCATGGCAACCCTCGGAGATGATGTAGGCCTCTTGCTCGGCGGTCTCCACGCCCTCGGCAATCACCTGCATGCCCAGGCTTTTGCCCAGTTGGATAATCGCGCGGACGATGGTCGCATCGTCGTCGTCGTCCAGCAGATCCTGGACGAAGCTCTTGTCGATCTTGATCTTGTCCAGCGGCAGGCTTTTAAGGTAGCTGAGGGATGAGTAACCGGTGCCGAAGTCATCGATGGCGATCAGCGCGCCCGAGCGGCGCAGGCTCAACAGGTGCTGGGCGGCGGTGCTGATGTCTTCCATCAGGCCCGTTTCGGTGACTTCCAGTTCCAGGCTGCGCGGCGGCAGGCGGTAGATCTGCATCAGGTTGTTGACCACCCGCGGCAACTCGGTGTGGTGCAGTTGCACCGTGGACAGGTTGACCGCCATGCGCAATTCGGTGAAGCCCAGGTCATGCCATTCGCGCAATTGGCGGCACGCCTGATCCAGTACCCATTCGCCGATGGGAATGATGGTGCCGTTCTGTTCCGCCAACGGGATGAACAGGTCCGGTGGCACCAGGCCGTGTTCCGGGTGCTGCCAGCGAATCAATGCTTCTACACCGACCACGCGGTGGTCGCGATAACTGATCTGGGGTTGATACACCAGGTGAAACTGGTCGCGGCTCAACGCCTCGCGCAGGTCTTTCTCCAGCTCGCGGCGCCGACGCATTTCGCTGTCGACGCTGGCGATGTAGAACTGATAGCGATTGCGCGAGCGGCTTTTGGCCAGGGTCATGGTCTGTTCGGCTTTTTGCAGCAGTTTCTCCGTGCTGTCGCCGTCTTCCGGGAACAGGGTGATGCCGATGGTGGCGCGCAGGCGAATCTGGTCCTGATCGAGGGCAAACTCCGCTTCCAGGTCATCCAGGATACTTTGCGCCAACTCGGCGGCTTCGTAGGGCTGTTCGATATCGGCTTGCACCAGGGCGAACTGGTCGCCACCCAGGCGGGCGAGCGCGCCCAGGCGACCGCTGTGGGCGCGCAAACGATCGGCCAGGGCCAGCAGCAGTTTGTCGCCATTCTGATAGGTGAACTGCTCGTTGACGCTCTTGAAGTCGTCCAGCCCCACGCACAACACCGCCACGCGACGCTGGCGCCGGCCGGCATCGGTCAGGATCCTGTCCAATTGCTCCTGCAACTTCTGGCGGTTCGGCAGGCCGGTAAGAAAATCGTACTGGGCCATGCGCAACAGGCTGGACTCGGCCTCGTGGCGCAGGTGGGTGTTGCGTTCGATGGATTCGAGCAACTGGTTGGCGGTATTTATCCACAGCCCCAACTCGTTGCGCTCATGACCCTTGAGCTGCGGGATCTTGTGCTCGCTGGGCCGGTCCGGGTTGATCGAGGTCAGGTGCTCGATAATGCGCGACAGCGGTTTGGTCAGCAGCCAGTGATACACCAGGTACAGCACCAGCCCCATGGCCAGGGCGCGCAGCACCCCGGAAATAAAGATGATCACTGAACTGACCAGAAAGCCTTCGCCGTAGGTGGCGGTGTCGAGGGTGATACTCAGGTCGCCGTAATACTCGCTGTAGGGGCCCTTGCCCACCAGTGCGGTGGTAAAGGTGCGTTCCTGCCCAAGAATCAGGTCGGTCAACCAGCGGCTGGCGGACGGCTGCAAGGCGCGGCTTTTTTCCGCGAGCATGGTTTCGTTGGGGTGACCGATGGAGGCGACGCGTACGGCGTCATCCTGAAACAGGCCTTCGATCACCTGCATGCCCATTTCGCGGTCCAGGCTGTAGACAGCCTGGGTCGAAGGGTCGCGAAACATGTCGAGGATACGTTGGGCGTCACCGGCTACGGCCTGGCGCGTCTTGTAGGCATCGAAAACGATCTGCGCCACGCTCAGTGCCACGCCCACGATCAATGCCGAGAGCAAGGCAACCCGTAGCAACTTCACCGACAAGCTGTTTTTGAGTTCCAGCTTCAAAGGGGCATTCCTTGTCTCATGCGGGTGGCCTTCAATATGCCATGAGTATTGGCAATCTGGGGAGGGCAGTCAAAGGAACATTGGAGCGGCGGGCGTCTTCGAGCCTGGCCAGAAGCAAAAAACATAAAGACGGCGGATGCGCTCCGCCGTCTGGCTGTTCGATTATTGTGCTGAATGCCAACGGTTGTCTGGCATCAGTGCATTGGTCAGCTGACTGAAAAATCAACCTTTGGCGGCGGTGGCGGCATGTTGTCCTCACCGGGGCGGCTTGGCGCACTTGCGGCGCCCCCCTCATCGCCACCGCCGCCACCCCCACCACCGGCGAGACCTTTCATAAGGCCGCTGATGAGTTGCATCGCCATCTGCCCACCTGCTTGTCCGATTGCTTCCATCTTTTTTCTCCAGAAGAGCGCGAAAGGGTTATTCCTCTCACTCACTGCGTGGCACATTCCTTTCTGCGAGTTCCACGGTTCCAGCTAGCGTGCTGCTTGTGAGCGCCCATGAAAAAGCCCGGCAATCGCCGGGCTTTTTCTACTGCAAGCATTGCTTAGGCAGTGAAGGTTTTACCTTCGAACTGCTCAGCCACGAACTTCCAGTTGACCAGGTTCCAGAACGCTTCCACATACTTGGGGCGCACGTTGCGGTAGTCGATGTAGTAGGCGTGTTCCCAGACATCGCAGGTCAGCAGCGGGGTGTCGCCGTTGGTCAGCGGGTTGCCGGCGCCGATGGTACTGGCCAGGGCCAGGGAACCGTCAGCCTTCTTCACCAGCCAGCCCCAACCGGAACCGAAGGTGCCGATGGACGTCTTGCTGAATTCTTCCTTGAACTTGTCGAACGAACCGAATGCAGCGTTGATGGCTTCAGCCAATGCACCGGTGGGTTGGCCGCCGGCGTTTGGCGCCAGGCAGTTCCAGTAGAAGGTGTGGTTCCAGACCTGAGCGGCGTTGTTGAAGATGCCACCCGACGAAGACTTGACGATTTCTTCCAGGGTCTTGCCTTCGAACTCGGTGCCTGGCACCAGGTTGTTCAGGTTCACGACATAGGTGTTGTGGTGCTTGTCGTGGTGATACTCCAGGGTTTCCTTGGAGATGTGCGGCTGCAGGGCATCGTGTGCGTAGGGCAGCGGCGGCAATTCGAAAGCCATGATGATTCTCCTAATCAGGTCAGTTGCGGTGAGCGCAAGGCCGATCACGGGCGGCCAAACAAGCGCCGGCGAGTCTGTACTCTTTGCGGCGCAAGTTCGGGATCATAGCACCGGGGGTGCGGCAAAACCACGCAACAACTGTGTGGGATAGAGGTTCCAGAGCCTTTTGGAATAAGTTCATGGCGCGCTGATCAATTGGTAGGCCACGCTGAACATCATCACGGCCACCAACAGGTCCAGCAGGCGCCAGGTGGCCGGGCGCGCCAGCCAGGGTGCCAGCCACGCCGCGCCGAGCGCCAGGGTGGCGAACCACAGCAGCGATGCGCTGGCGGCACCGGCCACATAGGCACCTGGCTCGGTTTGCTGGGCACCGAGTGAGCCAATCAGCAACACAGTGTCCAGGTACACGTGAGGGTTGAGCAGTGTGACGGCCAAGGCGCTCAGCAGCACCGCGCGCAGTGAGCGCACCTTGAGGTTGTCTGCCTGGTCCAGGCTCTGTGTCGAACAGGCCCGGCGCAGCGCGCACGCCCCGTACCAGATCAGGAAAGCCGCTCCACCCCAGCGTGCAACCGCCAGCAGCACCGGGCTTTGCGCCAGCACCGTCGCCAGGCCGAACACCCCGGCAGCCACCAGCAGGGCATCGCACACGACACACAGCGCCGCCACGGGCAGATGGTGTTCACGGCGCAGGCTTTGTGCCAGGACAAAGGCATTCTGGCTACCGATGGCCATGATCAGGCCGAGGGCTACCAACAGCCCGTTCACATAACTTTGCCACATAGGGGTTACTCCGCGTTCGCTGCCAGTTGTTGCAACACCTGCATGGCACGCTGGGCATCGGCACGGCCGACGAACAGGTGATCGTGGTAATAGCCGGCAATCACGTTGCAACTGATACCGGCCTGGCCCAGCGCACTGGCGAAGGCGGCGGTCAGGCCCACGGCTTCGAGCGCCGAGTGCACATTCAAGGTGATCCACGCGGCGACGTAGTCAAAGGCCAGCCCGGCCTGTTGCGCCTGCTGGCGTTCGAGTATCAGGGTCAGGCCTTCCTGCTCGCGCACGCTGGCGATCACTTCGCAACCGGCAGGGATACGATGATCGGGCAGGGTGCAGAATACGTAGTCACCCTCATTGAGGTGGGGGCTCATGCTGCGCAGCAGGGTTGCCAGGGCGGTTTCGCCAGCCATGGGAGGTTCCTTTATAAAGAGTTGCGATGCTGGCTATTCTCAGGGTGCAGGCTGTATAAGAAAAACCAATATTGCTGATCGCTCATTAGGAAAACTGATGTTCGACTATAAATTGCTTTCCGCGTTGGCCGTCGTGGTGGAGCAGGCCGGCTTCGAACGCGGCGCACAGGTGCTCGGGCTGTCGCAGTCGGCTGTGTCCCAGCGCATCAAGTTGCTGGAGGCACGCGTCGGCCAGCCGGTATTGGTACGGGCGACGCCGCCGACCCCCACCGATATTGGCCGACGCTTGCTCAACCATGTGCAACAGGTGCGTCTGCTGGAGCGCGACCTGCAAAGCCAGGTGCCGGCGTTGGACGAAGAGGGCATGCCCGAGCGCTTGCGCATTGCGCTGAATGCCGACAGCCTCGCCACCTGGTGGGCGTTGGCGGTCAGCGATTTCTGCGGCGAACAGCACCTGCTGCTGGACCTGGTGGTGGAAGACCAGACCGTGGGCCTCAAACGCATGCGTGCCGGTGAAGTGGCAGCCTGTATCTGCGCCAGCGAGCGTCCGGTTGCCGGCGCCCGCAGCCTGGCACTTGGCGCCATGCGTTACCGCGCATTCGCCAGCCCCGCGTTTATCGCGCGGCACTTCCCGGCCGGGGTACAGGCCGACCAATTGGCCGGTACGCCGGCGCTGGTGTTCGGGCCGGATGATTTCCTGCAACACCGTTACCTGGCTTCTCTCGGGGTAACCGGCGGTTTCGAGCATCATTTATGCCCGTCATCCGAAGGCTTCATCCGCCTGATGGAAGCCGGCCTCGGCTGGGGCCTGGTGCCTGAATTGCAGGTGCGCGACCCGCTGGAAAAAGGCCTGCTGGTCGAATTACTGCCAGATAAGCCCATCGATGTGCCGCTGTACTGGCATCATTGGCGCAGTGGCGGGCGCCTGTTGGGCCTGTTGACCGAGCATCTGGCCCGGGTCTGTGGGCAATGGTTGGTGCCCTATCAGCAGTGACAAGCGTCAAGCTGCAAGCGGCAAGAGAACAGCTTGCGCCCGTATTTAACTTGCAGCTTATAGCTTGAGGCTTGCAGCTGTATCTGTAGGAGACACCATGAAAATTCTGGTCACCGGCGCAAGCGGCTTCATCGGCGGGCGCTTTGCGCGTTTCGCCCTGGAGCAGGGCCTGGACGTGCGGGTCAACGGACGACGGGCCGAGGGTGTCGAACATCTGGTACGACGTGGTGCCGAGTTTATCCAGGGTGATCTGAACGATGCCGACCTGGTGCGCAACCTGTGCCGTGACGTCGAGGCCGTGGTGCACTGTGCCGGTGCGGTCGGGCTGTGGGGCAAGTATCAGGATTTCCATCAAGGCAATGTGCTGGTCACCGAGAACGTCGTCGAAGCGTGCCTCAAGCAGCGGGTCGGGCGGTTGGTGCATCTGTCGTCGCCTTCCATCTATTTCGATGGGCGCGATCACCTGGGGCTGACCGAAGAGCAGGTGCCCAAGCGCTTCAAGCATCCCTATGCCGCGACCAAATACCTGGCGGAGCAGAAGGTGTTCGGCGCCCAGGAATTCGGTCTGCAAGTACTTGCCCTGCGCCCGCGTTTCGTCACCGGCGCCGGTGACATGAGCATCTTCCCGCGCCTGTTGAAGATGCAGCGCAAGAATCGCCTGGCCATCGTGGGTGACGGCCTTAACAAGGTCGACTTCACCAGCGTGCACAACCTCAACGAGGCGTTGCTCAGCAGCTTGCTGGCTCCCGGTTCTGCACTGGGCAGGGCCTACAACATCAGCAACGGCACGCCAGTGCCGGTGTGGGACGTGGTCAACTATGTGATGCGACAAATGGACCTGCCGCAGGTGACTCGCTATCGCTCCTATGGCTTGTCCTACAGTGCGGCGGCATTGAACGAAGCGTTTTGTGCGCTCTGGCCGGGGCGGCCGGAGCCGTCGTTGACGCGCCTGGGCATGCAGGTGATGAACAAGGATTTCACCCTCGACATCAGCCGGGCGCGGCATTATCTCGATTACGAGCCCAAGGTCAGCCTGTGGAGCGCCCTCGACGAGTTCTGCCTGTGGTGGAAGGCCCAGGCGCCGGGCCACCCATAAGCTCACAACCCGCAACACATCGGGAACCGAATGGCGGACCTCATGTCGACCCATGCGCCGGGAGCACGGTTTATACTCCCGCCGCTCGGCTTCCCAGCTAGCCATCTTATTGATTCAGGGTAGATTCATGCGTAACGATGCTAAAGACGATTTCGACAACGTTCCGAGCCTGCGGGCAGACCCGGGGGACGATGATGATTTCGTGCCGACTGCCGCCACTTCGGTGCGCTCGCGCACCACGCCCGTGGTCCAGGTTAAAAGGGCCAGTACCGGCCCGTTGTGGGCGATGGTCGGCGCGTTGCTGATCGCCTTTGCCGGCCTTGCCTGGTGGAGCTTCCAGCAGATTTCCCTGATGGGCCAGCAATTGGTCGCCACCCAGGAAAGCTTTGCGCGTATCAGCGAAGAAGCGGCGGGGCGCCTGCAGGATATTTCCGGCAAGGTCGTGGCCAGCGAGGCTAATGTGAACAACGGCAGCGAAGCCCTGAAAGTGCAGATCAAGCAGCTGGAAACCCAGTTGCTTGAGCAGGGCAAGCAACAAGTGGGCGTAGCCGGCCAGGCCACCGAGCTGGACCAGCGTCTGGCACAGATGAGCGCCAGCACCACCGAACTGACGAGTGCGAATGCCAGCTTACAGGGCCAGGTCCAGGCCCTGACCGATGCCGTCGCCACGCTCAAGGCGGCACAGGGCGAGATCAAGGACCTGGCCGCTGATGTGGCGGCCTTGAAGAAACAGGGCAATCCGACTGCCGCCATCGCCCGACTCGAGCAGGACCTGCTGGTGCTCAAGAGTGCGCAGGAAAACCAGCCCGCCACCACGGATGCGCCGACCAATAAGGAGTTCGACGTATTCCGCATCCAGACCACGCGCAATATCACGACGTTGCAGAGCCAGGTGCAGAATCTGAACCAGCGCCTCAATGCGCCGGCGACGGCTACACCGCTGGGTCAATGATCTGAGCTATGGGCTGTGAACGAGATCCAAATGTGGGAGGGGGCTTGCCCCCGATAGCGGTAAGTCAGTCAATATTGTGGTGACTGAAACACCGCAATCGGGGGCAAGCCCCCCTCCCACATTTGAACCTGTATCAGTCAGGGAAATCGCGGTTGCTCGCAGCTTTGTCACCGCCCGGTGACATTTCTTGTCCCCTTCGTTACTTGCCACTCCCACGCCCTTGTTTAGACTCCGGTCACCCCACAAAAAACAACAAGGGCCCCCCATGACCACGCAACCGCTGCCTGCCAGCAGCTGGCTGAACGCACCTGCCCATCACGCCTGGCTCGCGGCCGAAGGCCAGCGCCTTTTGACCTTTGCCAAGGCTTCGCGCTTGCCGGACGGCTTCGGCAATCTGGATGACAAGGGCCAATTGCCGGCCGACGCGCGCGCCGAAACCATGAACACCGCCCGCATGACTCACAGCTTCGCCATGGCCCACGCCATGGGTTTGCCTGGCTACGCTGATTGGGTGGCGCACGGTGTGGCGGCCCTGAGCGGCCCGTTGCACGATAGCGAACACGGTGGCTGGTTCGCCGCGCCTGATGCCCTCGATGGCAATACCGGCAAGGCCGCTTACCTGCACGCCTTCGTGGCCCTGGCCGCGAGCTCTGCCGTGGTGGCTGGTGTACCCGGCGCGCAAAGCCTGTTGAACGATGCGGTGCATATCATCGACCAGTTCTTCTGGAGTGAGGAGGAGGGCGCGATGCTCGAATCCTTCGCCCGGGACTGGAGCGGCGTCGAAGCCTATCGCGGTGCCAACAGCAACATGCACGCCACCGAAGCGTTCCTCGCCCTCGCCGATGTCACGGGCGACACACGCTGGCTGGATCGCGCATTGCGTATCGTCGAACGTGTCATCCATGCCCACGCCGCGGGTAACCGCTTCATGGTGATCGAGCACTTCGACGCCCAGTGGAATCCGTTGCTCGGTTACAACGAAGACAACCCGGCCGACGGTTTCCGTCCCTATGGCATCACCCCCGGCCATGGCTTCGAATGGGCACGGCTGGTACTGCACCTGGAAGCGGCGCGCGAGCAGGCCGGGTTGGTCACACCGGACTGGTTGGTGACCGATGCCCAAGGGCTGTTTGCCAGTGCCTGTGACTATGCCTGGGCCGTGGATGGCGCGCTGGGCATTGTCTACACCCTGGACTGGAACCAGCGCCCGGTTGTCCGCGAACGCCTGCACTGGACCCATGCCGAAGCCAGCGCCGCTGCCCAGGCGCTGCTCAAGCGCACCGGCCAGTTGCATTACGAAACCTGGTATCGGCGGTTCTGGGAGTTCTGCGAAACCCACTTCATCGACCGACGCCACGGCAGTTGGCACCACGAACTCAGCCCGCATAACCAACCCAGCAACAGGATCTGGGGTGGCAAGCCGGACCTGTACCATGCGTGGCAAGCCGTGTTGCTGCCTGCGTTACCCTTGGCACCCAGCCTGGCCAGCGCATTGGGCAGCGGACGTTATGTCACCAGCTGGTGACATTTGTGCGTCCCTTTGTTACCTGCGTCGGGAAAATCCCTGTTTAAACTCCGTGCAGCGCAAGCTCTAGACTTGCATGCATAACAACAAGAAAAGGTACTCAGATGAACGCGATTAATCGCCTCGCCGTTGCTATTTCCATTGCCTCGTTGTTTCCCCTCAGTGCATTTGCCGCCGACTCCAAAGGTACGGTTGAAGTGGTGCATTGGTGGACCTCGGGCGGTGAAAAAGCGGCTGTGGATGTGCTGAAGGCCCAAGTTGAGAAAGACGGCTTCACCTGGAAAGACGGTGCGGTCGCAGGTGGCGGTGGCGCCACTGCCATGACCGTACTGAAAAGCCGCGCGGTTGCCGGCAATCCGCCAGGTGTTGCCCAGATCAAAGGCCCCGACATCCAGGAATGGGCGTCCACCGGCCTGCTCGACACCGACGTGCTCAAAGACGTCGCCAAAGAAGAAAAATGGGACTCCCTGCTCGACAAGAAAGTCTCCGACACCGTGAAGTACGACGGTGACTACGTGGCCGTTCCGGTCAACATCCATCGCGTGAACTGGCTGTGGATCAACCCGGAAGTCTTCAAGAAAGCCGGCATCACCAAGAACCCGACCACCCTCGAAGAATTCTATGCCGCCGGCGACAAGCTGAAAGCGGCGGGTTTCATCGCGCTCGCTCACGGCGGCCAGCCTTGGCAGGACAGCACCGTGTTCGAAGCGGTGGTGCTTTCGGTGATGGGGGCCGATGGCTACAAGAAAGCCCTGGTCGACCTGGATAACGCTGCGCTGACCGGCCCGGAAATGGTCAAGTCGCTGACTGAGCTGAAAAAGGTCGCGACCTATATGGACGTTGACGGCAAAGGTCAGGACTGGAACCTGGAGGCCGGTAAAGTCATCAACGGCAAGGCCGGCATGCAGATCATGGGTGACTGGGCCAAGTCCGAATGGACCGCCGCCAAGAAAGTCGCTGGCAAGGACTACGAATGCGTAGCCTTCCCGGGCACCGACAAGGCCTTCACCTACAACATCGACTCCCTGGCGGTGTTCAAGCAGAAAGACAAAGGCACCGCTGCCGGTCAGCAGGACATTGCCAAGGTCGTGCTGGGTGAAAACTTCCAGAAAGTCTTCAGCATCAACAAGGGCTCGATCCCGGTTCGTACCGACATGCTCAATGAAATGGACAAGCTCGGCTTCGACTCCTGCGCCCAGACCGCCGCCAAGGACTTCCTGGCCGACGCCAAGACCGGTGGCCTGCAGCCAAGCATGGCGCACAACATGGCCACCACCCTGGCGGTGCAAGGTGCGTTCTTTGACGTGGTGACCAACTACATCAACGACCCGAAAGCCGACCCGGCCGACACCGCCAAGAAGTTGGGCGCTGCGATCAAATCGGCCAAATAAGCTGCAAGCTGCAAGCTACAAGCTGCAAGCTGCAAGCGGGCGCGGTTGTCTTGACGCTTGCAGCTTGCAGCTGCCCTCAGTCTTTTATTGGATTTTCCCATGAGTTCTGTTGCTGTGTTCAGCAAGGCCTCGCCGTTCGATGCACTGCAGCGCTGGCTCCCCAAACTGGTGCTGGCGCCGAGCATGTTCATCGTGCTGGTGGGCTTTTACGGCTACATCCTGTGGACGTTCGTGCTGTCGTTCACCACCTCCACGTTCCTGCCCAGCTACAAGTGGGCGGGCCTGGCTCAATACGAACGGTTGTTCGACAACGACCGTTGGTGGGTGGCGAGCAAGAACCTGGCAATGTTCGGCGGCATGTTCATCGGTATCACCTTGGTGATCGGCGTGACGCTGGCGATTTTCCTCGACCAGAAAATCCGCCGCGAAGGTTTCATTCGCACGATCTACCTGTACCCGATGGCGCTCTCGATGATCGTCACCGGTACCGCGTGGAAATGGCTGCTCAACCCGGGCATGGGCCTGGACAAATTATTGCGCGACTGGGGCTGGGAAGGCTTCCGTCTCGACTGGCTGATCGACCCCGACCGCGTGGTGTACTGCCTGGTAATCGCCGCTGTGTGGCAAGCCTCGGGCTTTATCATGGCGATGTTCCTCGCCGGCTTGCGCGGTGTTGATCAGTCGATCATCCGCGCCGCACAGATCGACGGCGCGAGCCTGCCGCGCATCTACTGGAGCGTGGTGCTGCCAAGCCTGCGCCCGGTGTTCTTCAGTGCGGTGATGATCCTGGCGCACATTGCGATCAAGAGCTTCGACCTGGTGGCGGCGATGACGGCCGGCGGCCCGGGCTATTCGTCCGACCTGCCCGCAATGTTCATGTACTCGTTCACCTTCAGTCGCGGCCAGATGGGCATGGGCTCGGCCAGTGCAATCCTGATGCTCGGTGCGATCCTCGCGATCATTGTGCCGTACCTGTATTCCGAGCTGAGGACCAAGCGTAATGACTAGTCTCGCCGCTAAACCTGCCATCAGCCTGAGTCGTATCGCGATCTACGCGGTGCTGATCCTCGCGGTGCTGCTGTACCTGGTGCCGCTGGTGGTGATGCTGCTCACCAGTTTCAAAACCCCGGAAGACATCAGCACCGGCAACCTGCTGAGCTGGCCGACCGTGGTCAGCGGCATCGGCTGGGTCAAGGCCTGGGACACCGTGGACGGCTACTTCTGGAACTCGATCAAGATCACCGTGCCGGCTGTACTGATCTCCACGGCCATCGGCGCGTTGAACGGCTACGTGCTGTCGTTCTGGCGCTTCCGTGGTTCGCAGCTGTTCTTCGGCCTGCTGCTGTTCGGCTGCTTCCTGCCGTTCCAGACGGTGCTGCTGCCGGCCTCGTTTACCCTCGGCAAGATGGGCCTGGCCAGTACCACCACCGGCCTCGTATTTGTGCATGTGGTCTACGGCCTGGCGTTCACCACACTGTTCTTCCGTAACTACTACGTGAGCATTCCGGATGCGCTGATCAAGGCGGCCCGCCTGGACGGCGCCGGGTTCTTCACCATCTTCCGTCAGATCATTCTGCCGATGTCGACGCCGATCATCATGGTCTGCCTGATCTGGCAGTTCACCCAGATCTGGAACGACTTCCTGTTCGGTGTGGTGTTCTCCAGCGGCGACTCCCAGCCCATCACGGTGGCGCTGAACAACCTGGTCAACACCAGCACCGGGGCCAAGGAATATAACGTGGATATGGCGGCGGCGATGATCGCCGGCCTGCCGACCCTGCTGGTCTATGTGATCGCAGGCAAGTATTTCGTGCGCGGCCTCACGGCCGGCGCGGTCAAGGGGTAATCATGGCTACGCTTGAACTTCGCAATGTAAACAAGACCTATGGCGCCGGCCTGCCCGACACCTTGAAGAACATCGAACTGTCGATCAAGGAAGGCGAGTTCCTGATCCTGGTCGGCCCTTCGGGTTGCGGCAAGTCCACCTTGATGAACTGCATCGCCGGCCTTGAGACCATCTCCGGCGGCGCGATCATGATCGGTGATCAGGATGTGAGCGGCATGAGCCCCAAGGACCGTGACATCGCCATGGTGTTCCAGTCCTACGCGCTGTACCCGACCATGAGCGTGCGCGAGAACATCGAGTTCGGCCTGAAGATTCGCAAGATGCCCCAGGCTGATATCGACGCCGAAGTGGCGCGCGTGGCCAAGCTGCTGCAGATCGAGCACCTGCTCAACCGCAAGCCTGGCCAGCTGTCCGGCGGCCAGCAACAGCGCGTGGCCATGGGCCGGGCGCTGGCGCGTCGGCCGAAGATCTACCTGTTCGACGAGCCGCTGTCGAACCTCGACGCCAAGCTGCGCGTCGAGATGCGCACCGAAATGAAGCTGATGCACCAGCGCCTGAAAACCACCACCGTCTACGTGACCCACGACCAGATCGAAGCAATGACCCTGGGCGACAAAGTGGCGGTGATGAAGGACGGGATCATCCAGCAATTCGGCACGCCGAAAGAAATTTACAACGACCCTGCCAACCTATTTGTGGCAAGCTTTATCGGTTCACCACCGATGAACTTCGTTCCCATGCGCCTAAAACGCCAGGACGGTGGTCTGGTGGCAGTGCTCGACAGCGGCCAGGCCCGTTGCGAGTTGGCGCTGGGCATGAACGACGCAGGTCTGGAAGACCGCGACGTGATCCTGGGCCTGCGGCCGGAGCAGATCGTGCTGGCGGCGGGCGAGGGCAACGGCGCGTCGAGCATTCGTGCCGAAGTCCAGGTGACCGAGCCGACCGGCCCGGACACCCTGGTGTTCGTGCAGCTCAACGACACCAAGGTCTGCTGCCGTTTGGCGCCGGACGTGGCACCGCAGGTAGGCGAGACCCTGACCCTGCAATTCGACCCGGCCAAGGTGTTGCTGTTCGACGCCAAGACCGGTGAGCGATTGGGCACCGCCGCTGCATCGCCGGCACAGGGGCATGCCGGCAACGTAACCCGCTTCAAGGGCCGTTAAGCAACATAACTGATTGTTTTAATTAAAAAATGTAACCCGCGTTAGATAAAAACAGTTTAATAACAATAAAGACGAGGATGTAGGGATGAAAAAGCAACACAACAACACTCGGCTGTTCTGCCAACTGTCAGCAGCAGCAGCCCTTGTATTGTCCGCCAATGCGATGGCGGCCGATGCGTTCAGCGCCGATTCCAAGTGGATGACCGGCGATTGGGGCGGCGAGCGTACCAAGCTGATCGAGCAAGGTATCGACATCAAGGCCGATTACGTAGGGGAAATGGGCTACAACGCCCACGGTGGCTACAACGACGACAAGACCGGTCGTTACTCCGACCAGTTCGGTCTGGGTGTGGCACTGGACCTGCAAAAGCTGTGGGGCTGGGATAACACCCAGGCCAAGATCCAGTTTACCAACCGTAATGGCCAGAACATCTCCAATGACCGTATTGGCGACCCGCGTGCCGGCACCTTGAGCTCGTCGCAGGAAGTGTATGGCCGTGGCCACATGGTGCGCCTGACCCAGTTCTGGGTTCAGCACCAGATGTTCGACAACAAACTCGACGTGAAACTCGGCTACTTCGGTGAAGGCGAAGACTTCAACACCTTCCCGTGCGACTTCCAGAACCTGTCGTTCTGTGGCTCCCAGGTCGGTAACTACGTAAACACCTGGTACAACTGGCCGGTCGCCCAGGCCGCCATCCGCGTGAAGTACAACATCACGCCTGAGCTGTATGCGCAAATCGGCGCCTATAACCAGAACCCGTCGCAACTGGAGCACGGCAACGGCTTCAAACTCAGCGGCAGTGGTACCAAAGGCACCGTGATTCCGGTGGAATTGGTCTGGTCGCCGAAGGTCAACAACCTGCCTGGCGAATACCGCGTGGGTTACTACAAAAGCGCGGCCGATGCTCCGGATGTACGTGAAGACGTCAACGGCAACGATGCGGTCCTCACTGGCGCAAACTTGCGTACCCGCAGCAGCAAAAAAGGCTACTGGTTCGTTGCCCAACAGCAACTCACCACCCACAACGGCGACGCTTCGCGCGGCTTGAACATCGCGGCCAACGCGACCTTCCACGACAAGGAAACCAACCTGGTCGACAACTACCAGTCGTTGATGCTGGTGTACAAGGGCCCGTTCGACGCGCGTCCAAAAGATGACGTCGGGATTGGCGTCGCTCGCCTGCACGTCAACGATGACGTGAAGAAGAACTCGCAGCTGCTCAATGCCGCCAATGGCATCAGCGACTACGACAATCCGCTGTACACGCCGATTCGCGAGACCGAGTACAACGTCGAACTGAACTACGGTTTCCACGTCACCAACTGGCTGACCGTGCGTCCTAACCTGCAATACGTTGTCCAGCCAGGTGGCGTGGACAAAGTCGACAACGCGCTGGTAGCGGGCCTGAAGATTCAGTCTACGTTCTAACGCTGTTGCGATAAGCTCCTTCTCTCTGTGCGCATTTTGCGGGTAGCCATGGCTATCCGCTTTTTTTTGAGTGGCACCGTGATATTCAGGACCTGTGCACATGCATGAGCAACCGCTGCAACGCTTTTTCAAGTCCCTGCGCGAGCGTCCGGTGTTCGCCTGGGAGCGCTTTCAGATGCGCGATGTGTTGGTGATCGACCACCCGCTGTGCCAGGCGGTATTCAGTCGCCAAGGCGCGCAATTGCTGCACTTTCAGCCCACCGGCCAGAAACCCTGGCTGTGGTGTGCGGCCAAATGGCCGCAAGTCGGCGCGATCCGCGGCGGCGTGCCGGTATGCTGGCCCTGGTATGGCCGTCACCCCAGCGAAAACGCGTGGCCGTCCCACGGCTGGGCGCGCTTGATCGACTGGAAACTGCTCGACAGCAGTACCGATGACGAGGGCGTGCGTCTGCATTGGCAGTTGCAGTTGTGTGACTGGCAGGTGGACCTGCACGCGCAGTTGGGCGACACCCTGGAACTGCGCCTGAGCACTGAGCATCAGGACGAGCTGCCGTGCCAGTTGAGCCATGCGTTGCACGCTTATTGGCGTATCGGTCACGTTGACGAGGTAGCGCTGTCTGGGCTTGACGGCGCGCAGGGTTATGACCAGCTCAATCGTCAGGTTTGCCAGCAGGAAGGCGAGTTGCGGGTCGATGGTGGATGCCAGCGGGTGTTCCAGCATGAGGGCGAATTGCAGCTCAAGGACCATGCCTGGCAGCGTGAACTGTGCATCGATACCGGCGACAGCGCCGACACGGTGGTGTGGCATCCGGGCAGCCGGCCGTTGCTGGGTGTCAGTTTCAATGAGGCATCGGGGTTTGTGTGTGTGGAGTCGGCGATGGCCGGTGCGAGCCTGGCGCCGGGGGAGCGGGCGCATTTGAGCTTGCAGGCCAGGGCTGGGGCCTAGCTGTGTGGCTGATGGCCTCATCGGGGGCAAGCCCCCTCCCACTTTTGAATGGGTTCACAAATCAAAACGTGGGAGGGGGCTTGCCCCCGATGAGGCCGTTGAAGCCCACACACCTACCGGCTTAGTTGAACTCATCCCCCACCGGATACCGGCTGTCATTCAAGCTCTCTTTGATCTTGCGCAAGTGTGGCTGGAAATCCACGCCACGGCGCAACGTCATGCCGGTCGCCAGCACATCCAGGACCGTCAGCTGAATGATCCGCGACGTCATCGGCATGTAGATATCGGTGTCTTCCGGCAGCGGAATGTTCAGGCTCACGGTACTGGCCTTGGCCAGCGGTGAGTTCTCGGCCGTCACCCCCAGCACCGACGCGCCGTTTTCCCGCGCGATACGCGCCACTTCCACCAACTCACGGGTACGCCCGGTGTAGGAAATGATCACGAACAACTCACCGGTGTGGGCGACCGAGGCGATCATGCGTTGCATCAGCACGTCGGCGTGGGCGGTCACCGCCAGGTTGAAACGGAAGAATTTGTGCAGCGCGTCCATCGCCACCGGCGCCGAGGCGCCCAGGCCGAAAAAGTGGATCTGCCGCGCCTGGATCAACAAATCCACGGCCTTGCTGATCAGGGCCGGGTCCAGGGCCTGGCAGGCGCTGTCCAGGGATGCAATGGCGCTGCCAAAGATCTTCTGGGTGTAGGCCTCGGGGTTATCATCGGCTTCCACGGCGCGGCTGACATACGCTGCGCCACTGGCCAGACTTTGCGCCAGCTGCAATTTAAGTTCAGGGTAGCCGCTGACACCGAACGAACGGCAGAAACGGTTGACCGTCGGTTCACTGACCGAGGCGGCCTGGGCAAGGGCGGCGATCGAGAAGCGGGTGGCCTGCTGCGGGTTGAGCAGGATGACCTCGGCGACTTTTTTCTCGGCCTTGTTCAATTCTTCGAGGCGGTTCCGGATCTGTTCCAGAAGATTTCGCACGCGGTCCATTCAGTCTTTCCTTCGGGCGACGATGCAAATAAAAAGGCGGTAACCAATCGATGAGTGGCATTTCGCGGTGGCCTATCCTACTGAGGGTAGCCGAACACCACCACTCGCAATGCGTATTGGCGGAAAATGTTGTGGTTATTACTACATTTTTCCTTGAGTGATGCCTTGAAAAAAGGTATTTGTAGCTTAACTTGATAAAAGAACAAACATCATGCCTTCGATAACCGTAGAACCCTGCACCTTTGCCCTGTTTGGCGCCTTGGGTGATCTGGCGCTGCGCAAGTTATTTCCTGCCCTCTATCAACTCGATGGTGCCGGCCTGCTGCACGATGACACACGTATCCTGGCCTTGGCCCGCGAAGCCGGGTCCGAGCAGCAGCACCTGGCCCATATCGAAAAAGAACTGCGCAAATACGTCGGCAAGGAACTCGACGAAGCCGTGGCCCAGCGTTTCCTGGCGCGCCTGGCTTATGTGCATGTCGACTTCATGAAGGCCGACGACTACGTCGGCCTTGCCGAGAAGGTCGGTGGCGAACAGCGTCTGATCGCCTACTTCGCCACTCCGGCCGCCGTGTATGGCGCGATCTGTGAGAACCTGTCCAAGGTCGGCCTGGCGGAAAACACCCGCGTGGTGCTGGAAAAACCGATTGGTTCGGACCTGGAATCCTCGCGCAAGGTCAACGACGCCGTGGCGCAGTTTTTCCCGGAAAATCGCACCTATCGCATTGACCACTACCTGGGCAAAGAGACGGTGCAGAACCTGATCGCCCTGCGTTTCGCCAACAGCCTGTTCGAAACCCAGTGGAACCAGAACTACATTTCCCACGTGGAAATCACCGTGGCCGAGCAGGTCGGCATCGAAGGCCGTTGGGGCTACTTCGACAAGGCCGGCCAACTGCGCGACATGATCCAGAACCACCTGCTGCAGTTGCTGTGCCTGATCGCCATGGACCCGCCGGCCGACCTGTCCGCCGACAGCATCCGTGACGAGAAGGTCAAGGTGCTCAAGGCCCTGGCGCCGATCAGCCCGGAAGGCCTGACCACCCAGGTGGTGCGCGGCCAGTACATCGCCGGCTACAGCGCCGGTAAAGCCGTGCCGGGCTACCTGGAAGAAGAGAACTCCAACACCCAGAGCGACACCGAGACCTTTGTTGCCCTGCGCGCCGATATCCGTAACTGGCGTTGGGCCGGGGTGCCGTTCTATCTGCGTACCGGCAAGCGCATGCCGCAAAAGCTGTCGCAGATTGTCATCCACTTCAAGGAACCGTCCCACTATATTTTCGCCCCCGAGCAGCGCTTGCAGATCAGCAACAAGCTGATCATCCGCCTGCAGCCGGACGAAGGTATTTCCTTGCGCGTGATGACCAAGGAGCAGGGCCTGGACAAGGGCATGCAACTGCGCAGCGGTCCGCTGCAACTGAATTTTTCCGACACTTATCGCAGCGCACGCATCCCCGATGCCTACGAGCGCTTGCTGTTGGAAGTGATGCGCGGCAATCAGAACCTGTTTGTTCGCAAAGATGAAATCGAAGCCGCGTGGAAGTGGTGTGACCAGTTGATCGCCGGGTGGAAGAAATCCGGCGATGCGCCCAAGCCGTACGCGGCGGGTTCCTGGGGGCCGATGAGCTCGATTGCACTGATCACGCGGGATGGGAGGTCGTGGTATGGCGATATCTGAATTGAAACTGCCTCAGGGCGTCACTGCCCATGAGTACCGCACGCCCGTGCTGTTGGCGGACGGTCTGGCCAATGACGTGGCCGAACAATTGCGCACGGCCATCAGCGCCCGTGGTGAGGCGACGTTGGTCGTGTCCGGTGGCCGCAGCCCCGTGGCGTTCTTCCAGAACCTGGCCAGGCAGGTCCTGGACTGGTCCAAGGTCACCATCACCCTGGCCGATGAGCGCTGGGTGCCAGTGGAGCACGCCGACAGCAATGCCGGCTTGCTCAAGCAGCACCTGTTGCAAGGCCCGGCGGCCGAGGCCAGGTTTCTCAGCCTGTACAGCGCTGCCGCCAACCTCGAAGACGCCGCCGAGCAGGCCGATCGCCTGCTGGCCGAGTTGCCGGCCATCGATGTGCTGGTGCTGGGCATGGGCGATGACGGCCATACCGCATCGCTGTTTCCCAACAGCCCGAACCTTGCCCAAGCGTTGCAGGCCGACGGTACCCGCCGTTGCTGGCCGATGCTGGCGCCGACCGTGCCGCACCAGCGCCTGACCCTGAGTCGCGCATTGCTGGCGACGGCCCAGTACACCGTGCTGTCGATTTCCGGCAGCTCGAAATTGACCACCTTGAGCGCCGCGCTGGCGGGTGACGACGTCGCCGCCATGCCGATTCGCGCGTTTTTGCAACCTACATTAGAGATTTACTGGTGCCCATGAGCCAAGGATCAGCCGCTATGAAAAGCCCTCAACCGACCGTGTCCATGGCGGATAAAGTTGCCCTGATCGACAGCCTCTGCGCCAAGGCGCGGATCCTGCCGGTGATCACCATCGCCCGCGAACAGGACATCCTGCCGCTGGCCGATGCCCTGGCAGCCGGTGGCCTGACCGCATTGGAAGTGACCCTGCGTTCCGAGTTCGGCCTCAAGGCCATTCAGGTGCTGCGCGAGCAGCGCCCTGAACTGTGCACCGGTGCCGGCACTGTGCTGGACCGTCATATGCTCGAAGCGGCCGAAGTGGCCGGCTCGCAATTTATCGTCACCCCCGGCATCACCCGCGACTTGCTGGAAGCCTCGGTGCACAGCCCGATCCCGCTGCTGCCCGGCATCAGCAATGCCTCCGGCATCATGGAAGGCTATGGCCTGGGTTATCGCCGCTTCAAGTTGTTCCCAGCCGAGGTCAGCGGCGGTGTGGCTGCGATCAAGGCCTTGGGTGGCCCGTTCGGTGAAGTGAAATTCTGCCCGACCGGTGGCGTCGGCCCGGCTAACATCAAAAGCTACATGGCGTTGAAAAACGTGATGTGCGTGGGCGGTAGCTGGATGCTTGATCCCGAGTGGGTCAGGAACGGCGACTGGGCACGCATCCAGGAAGTCACCGCTGAGGCGCTGGCGCTGCTGGATTGATCTGATTTATCGAATCGTTGTTGCTGTGCTTAACGGCATTTTTGCGGTGCACTTGGTCGGTGTACCGCTTTTTTTTGCCTGTAGAAATCAAGATCACCACAAAAACAATGTGGGAGGGGGCTTGCCCCCGATGGCGGTGTATCAGTCACCCAGTGTATTGACTGAACCACTGCTATCGGGGGCAAGCCCCCTCCCACATTTTAATCTGCGTTTAGTCGGGTAATTGCGTGGACCAACCTATCGATGTCCGCAGCGGTAGTCACCAACCCCGGCGTCACACGAATACAGGTGCCAAACGCCGCCCCTGAGCGGGTCGTGGTGAACACGTCATACTCCTTGAGCAATCTGTCGACCATCACCTGCTGATCGCGCCCAATGAACTTGAACGCAGTAATCGCGCAATACAGCCTCGGGTCATCCGGCGTCAGCACCTCAATCCCCGGCAACGCGCGCACCTGGCTCACCCACAGGTCCCGCAGATAGTTGACCCGTGCGCCTTTGGCCGCCGCACCACCCAGTTGCCGATGCTCTTCAAGCACCATTGGCAAGCTCATCAACGCCGGAAAGTTCGGTGTGCTGTAGGACGTACGTGCCCGCACATCCGTGGCGGGGTAGTGGAATTCGCCCATGTCCGGGTCGATATCCGGCAGGCGTTCGGGGGCAATGTAGAGAAAGCCCAGGGTCAGCGGCGCGCCGATCCATTTGTGCAGGTTGAAACCGGCGAACTGAATGCCCAGCTCGGCAAGGTTGAAATCGATCTGGCCCAGGGCGTGGGCGCCGTCGAGGATCACGTCGACCCCTTGTTCGCGCGCGGCCCTGGCAATCGCCGCCACCGGCATGACCAGGCCGGTACGGTGGGTGACATGGGTCAGCGCCATCAACTTCAGGCGCGGGTATTGATTGAAGGTATCGCGATAAGTCTGCAACAGGCTGTCGAAACTGGCCGGGTGTGTATGGGAGATTTCGATCACTTCGACACCGCGCACACCGGCCAGCCAGCGCATCGCACCTTTGACCGTGTCGTACTCCAGATCACTGATCAGCACCTGATCGCCCGGTTGCAGGCGGTTGTAGTTGCGGATCAGCGACTGCAAGGCTTCGGTGGCGTTGCGGGTGAAGGCCACCGAGTCGGGGTCTGCATTGATCAACGCGGCCAGTTGGCGGCGAATCTCGATATTTTCCCCTTGTTCGAAGCGCTGACGCACATACACCGAGTTGCTCCGGTTGATAAACGCCACGTGTTCCAGGTACTGCGCCTGGACTGCACGGCTCATGCGCCCAAAGTAGCCGTTTTCCAGATTGATCGGGCCCGGCTCCAGTTCGTAGCGCTGGGCGATGGCCTGCCAGTGAGGTTCGTTGTTCGCATTCCTTGGCATGGCGTGGCTCTCGGTTAAATTAGTGGCGAGGGGCGGGTTTACCGTGTTTGACGCGCAACGGTTCGAGCAATTCGGCCAGGCCGTTGTGGTCGATTTCCTGCATCAGTGCCAGCAAGCCGCCCAGTTCCCCGTGGGGAAATCCCTCGCGAGCGAACCAGTTCAGATAAGGGCCGGGCAGGTCGGCGATGATCCGGCCTTTGTATTTGCCAAAAGGCATTTGGCGGGTAATCAGCAATTCGAGTTTTTCGGGGTTCATGGTGTTGAGCCGTGAAGGCGGGGTCTTCGAAAATACAGGCATTCTGCATGAAGGCCAAATGACAGATCATGCAAATAACATACATACAGATGGTTCAATTATTCTTAAAGTATTGAATTATAAGACAAAAGTAATTTTTTAAAACCTGGCACGGCGGCTGCAATCATTAAGGCAACCTTCCTCAATCCACACAAGGAATTGAAAAATGACTGACATCAACAAAGAATCGATCTCTGTACTCAACGACCTGATCGAAACCAGCATCGATGGCCAGAAAGGTTTCCAAGAGTGCGCAGAAGACATCAAGCATCCTGAACTCAAAGCACTGTTCACCAAGCGCTCCGCCGACTGCGCTACTGCTGCTGCCGAGCTGAAAACTGCAGTACGTGCCCTGGGTGGCGATCCGGAAGATTCCGGCAGCATGGCCGGTGCCCTGCATCGCGGTTGGGTTGACGTGAAGTCTATGGTGACCGGCAAGGACGAAGAGTCCGTGCTCAACGAAGCCGAGCGCGGTGAAGATCACGCTCTGAAGGCTTACCGTGAAGCGATCGAGAAGATCAACAAGCACAACCTGCTGGGTATTCGTGATCTGGTTGAACGTCAGTATCACGGCGTGCAGCGTAACCACGATCAGGTGAAAGCCCTGCGTAACCAGGCACGTGCTCAGTCTTGATTTGAGCGCTGTACGGTTGCATGCGCGTTGACTGATAGCTAACGCGTAGAAAAATCCGAGGTCCCTTTGGGCCTCGGATTTTTTTTCGCCTGCACGCAGCGCCGCCAGCCTTCAAGGCTCAAGAGATACCACGTTGTCAGGTTTTGATAAGCGTGACCTCGGCGCTTGCAGCTCAGCTCCTGTGTTTTTTATAGGCGTACACGGGATGGAAGTCTTTGGAGATCTGGTCGATTGGCGAGGGAAGCGTGGCGGTGCTGATGGGTTTGAGCCGAAACTTGTTCCTGATTTGAAACATTTCCCTCTCCTTATCATCCGGTGCAAATAAAAACACCATGCCCTCAATGTCGAGTACTCGGCCTATTTCATCCGCAACGCGTTCGGTAATAGGCGCCCCCATCAAGGTAATGATTTTAACTTGCTCGCAGGCGATGGGAAAATCAGGATCATCGTAAGTAGCGACCGGCATGATGTTCGGGATTGCACTGTGGCGGTTGACGCCATTGGAAACGGGCTGACGGTATAAATTCAGATTAACGGCCGCGTCGAAACCGGATATCAAGGTACCTGCGTGGATGCGTCCTTCTCCCCAGACATCGAGTAGAGGCACGGTTCGGTTAATAATTTGATAATGCTGGAAGGCGTACGACAGGGAGTGGTCATTATTTCGATAGAAGCAATAAAGCAGCCCTTCGTATTCTACCAGGCACGGACTGTTTGAGATGCCGTCCTTCACGATAATCTTGTCAGGGCACCACGTTCCATTGTCCAGATAGTTGACACAGAGACTGGTGTGTTCGGACTTTACGGTACGTGCGCTGAAGAGGCTGTCGTTGTAAACATAAAGGGAAGGGCTTTCCGAAACATTGGCAGACAGGCTCATTTCGTGAGACCACTGTATACCGTCAAATTTAATGCACCAGGCAGTTTTGGTACTTGCCTTGTGATAGGCGCAGTAGAGTTCGCCCTTGTACACGGCAAGGGTGGGTGATTCAGTTATCTCAAGGTTGCGGATATGCTGATCCTGGTCCCAGTCGGTGCCATTGAATGTCGAATACCACAGGGTGCCACGGTCTTCCTCCCAGCCTTGATGGAAGCAATATAATTTATCCTGATAAACCGCCAGGGAGGGGGAGGTCAAGATGCCTTTCTTCGTGGTAATGACGTTTGACCAGGTGTCTCCGTCAAAGGTCGTGTACGTTAACTTTTGCGAGTCGCCACCGGGCCGAAATGCGCAGTAGATTTTATTGTCGTACACCGCTACTGCAGGCGTACCGGTGACATAGATATGGGGGATGGTGTGTTTGGCAGTGTTTTTCAGTTGGCCCGAGGGCATACGCTGGAAGATCAGGTAATCCACTTTGCCGTTGTCGATACTGCCGTAATGTTGAATAAATACATACAGGTCGCCTTTGAAGACCACCGCGCTGATACTGGCCGACGACCTGTCCGGCAGGTGTGTACCGCTGAACCAAGTTCCCGATTCCTTGAACGTGTTGTTTTCATAAACCACATTGTCGAGTGGGTTCTTCATTGTATAGTTTCCTGGCGTGTTCTAGATACGTTGTCAGTCGTACAGTGGAGACGGCGACTGAATAGGCAACCGGCAATACATATTGAAAGCCTGTTGATTTTTATCGAACGTACAGAACCGGGCCAGTCCGTATTGCGGGCGCTGGACGTGGGACAACGCCCTGTTCACTGAGGGTCGTTGCGTGGGAGTTACCCGCGGGCAAGTGTATGTGTACTAGGTTAGTTGCACGGTATGAATAAGACGGGTGTAAAGCAGGTGCCGGACGTGAAGTCCGGGGTTATCGATCAGGACGGCCAATGGAAGGCCGTCCCTTACCCGATGCCATGGTTCAGCCAATGCTGATCGGCGGCAGTTCGGTCAGCGTCACAACCTGCTGCTTACGCGGCGCAAGGATCTCCGCTTCGCCATCCACTACCAGTTCATCACGCTGGTTGAACACGCGAGTGGCAATGCGTACGCGAAACTTCGGCAGCTTCTCCAGGATTTCCAGGCGCACCGTCAGGGTGTCGCCGATTTTGACCGGCTTCTGAAAGCTCATCTGCTGGCCGATATAAATCGTGCCCGGCCCAGGCAGTTCGCAGGCAACGGCCGCACTGATCAGCGCACCGCTGAACATGCCGTGGGCGATACGCTCCTTGAACATGGTTGCCTTGGCATAGTCGGCGTCCAGGTGCACCGGGTTGTGATCGCCGGACATGGCGGCGAACAACTGGATATCGCGCTCTTCGACAGTCTTGCTGAAGCTGGCGGTCTGGCCGACTTCAAGGGCCTCATAGGGGGTGTTGGTTACCTGGGTCATCTAAACGTGCATCCTGTGGCTAATCGGGAATTTAATCGGCTGATTTTAAACGCAAAGTCATTCGCAGCGGGTGGGCCTGCGCAATGTCAGGGCGTACTCGAGCCACGTCAGTACATCCGCGGTGACGTCGTCGCGGTTGGTTTCGTTGAACACTTCATGACGCGCCTGCGGATAGATCGTCAATTGCAGGTGCTGGCAGCCGGCCTCACGCAGGGCGTGGGCCAGGCTCTTGAGACGCTTGCCTTCACTCACCGGATCACATTCACCGCCGATTATCAGAATCGGCAGGCCCGGGTCGATCTGCGCGAGGTTGGACGCTTTGCCGATGTGCTGCAAGCCGCCGAGCAGGTCGACCCACAGTTGATTGGTGCAGCGAAAACCGCAGAGCGGGTCATGGATGTACGTGTCGACTTCAACCGGGTCGCGGCTGAGCCAGTCGAAGGCGGTGCGATTGGGTTTGAACGCTTTGTTGAATGAACCGAACGAGAGGAAGTCAATCAACGCACTGCGCCCACGCAGGCCCTGGCGTGCGCGTTCGATGCGTGCAATCAGCCGCGCTGCGCGATACAGCGCCACCGGCTGGAAATTCGAACCGCTCAGAATCGCGCCGTGCAAGCTGGCGCTGTGATGCAGCATGTACGCCTGGGCGATATAGCTGCCCATGCTGTGGCCCAGCAAGATGATCGACAGCCCCGGATGCTGCTGGCCGATGTGCTGGTTGAGGCTGGCCAGGTCGCCCACGACCTTGTTCCAGCCATCGTTATCGGCATAAAGCCCCAGGGTGCCCTCGTCGGCGGTGCGGCCATGCCCGCGTTGGTCCAGCGCATATACACCGTAGCCGGCGCCGCACACTGCCTGGGCCAGACGCGCATAGCGGCCGCTGTGCTCGGCCATGCCGTGGGACAGCATCACCAGGGCCTTGGGCGGAACGTCAGGCATCCATTGATTGACGTACAGGCGGCTGTGGTCGTTCGCGGTCAGCCAGAAAGTGCTGTGGTTCATGGCGGTTCCTTTGCTCAGGGTCGTTGCAGTGTATAGCTCATCTGCCCGAGGGCGGGGTATCTGCCTACGCCTCAGCAACAAGATTCATACAATCAATGACACAGTTCAGCGTATTTGCCTGTTTGGCCATTACTGCTAACGTCCTCAAAGCTCCGCTCTTTATAGCTGCATAGAAAAGCGGCCGGACCTGTTCAGGTAAAGAGGACAAGAATAATGCAACCTGATTTCTGGAATGACAAACGCGCCGCGGGCGTTCCCAATGACATTGATCTCACCAGTTACACGTCGGTGATCGAAGTCTTCGAGCGCTCCTGCAAGACCTTTGCCGACCGTCCGGCGTTCAGCAACATGGGCATTACCCTCACCTACGCCGAGCTTGAGCGCCACAGCGCGGCGTTCGCCGGTTACCTGCAACAGCACACCGACCTCAAGCCCGGCGAGCGCATCGCGGTGCAGATGCCCAATGTGTTGCATTATCCGATTGCCGTTTTTGGCGCACTGCGCGCCGGGCTGATCGTGGTCAATACCAACCCCTTGTACACCCCGCGTGAAATGCGCCACCAGTTCAAGGATGCCGGCGTGCGCGCGCTGGTCTACCTCAATCTGTTCGGTGCGCGGGTTCAGGAGGTGTGTGCCGACACCGAGATCGACTACCTGATCGAAGCCAGAATGGGCGACTTCATGCCCGCCGCGAAGGGCTGGCTGGTCAACACACTGGTCGACAAAGTGAAGAAGATGGTCCCGGCCTATCACCTGCCGCGTGCGGTGTTGTTCAAGCGCGCCCTGCGCATGGGCGCCGGCCTGGGCGTGACCCGCCATCCGGTGACGCTCGACGACATCGCTGTGCTGCAATACACCGGTGGCACCACGGGCCTGGCCAAGGGCGCGATGCTCACCCACGGCAACCTGGTGGCGAATATGCAGCAGGTGCGGGCGTGCATGTCCCAGACCGGCGACGATGGTCACCCGTTGATCAAGGAAGGGCAGGAGGTGATGATTGCGCCGCTGCCGCTGTACCACATCTATGCGTTCACCGCGAACTGCATGTGCATGATGGTGTCCGGCAACCACAACGTGCTGATCACCAACCCGCGGGACATTGGCGGGTTCATCAAGGAGCTGAAGAAGTGGCGTTTCACCGGGTTGCTGGGGCTCAACACCTTGTTTGTGGCGCTGATGGACCATCCGGACTTCAAGAACCTGGACTTTTCCCATCTCAAGCTGACCAACTCCGGCGGCACGGCGTTGATCAAGGCCACCGCCGAGCGCTGGCAGCACATCACCGGTTGTGCGATCGGCGAGGGCTACGGCCTGACCGAAACCTCGCCGGTGGCCAGCACCAACCCGTATGGCCATAAGTCACGACTGGGTACCGTCGGTATTCCGGTGCCGGCCACGGCCATGAAAGTGATCGATGACGAGGGCGCCGAGCTGCCGTTGGGCGAGCGCGGTGAGCTGTGCATCAAGGGCCCGCAGGTGATGAAGGGCTATTGGCAGCAACCGCAGGCCACCGCCGAAGCGCTGGACGCCGAAGGCTGGCTCAAGACCGGCGATATCGCCGTGATCGATGCCGATGGCTTTATCCGTATTGTGGACCGCAAGAAAGACCTGATTATCGTGTCGGGCTTCAATGTGTACCCCAACGAAATCGAGGACGTGGTGATGGCGCATCCCGCCGTGGCCAACTGTGCGGTGATCGGCGTGCCGGACGAGCGTACCGGGGAGGCGGTGAAACTGTTTGTGGTGGCGCGTGCCCAGGGGGTGAGCCTTGAGGAGTTGAAGGCGTACTGCAAGACCAATTTCACCGGGTACAAGGTGCCCAAGCATATTGTGCTCAGGGATTCGCTGCCGATGACGCCGGTGGGCAAGATTCTGCGGCGGGAGCTACGCGACATCGCCTGATGTGAAACAGGCTCAACATGTGGGAGGGGGCTTGCCCCCGATAGCAGTGGTTCAGTCGACATATGGGGAGACTGATACACCGCTATCGGGGGCAAGCCCCCTCCCACATTGGGTATTTGTTGCCCAGTAAGCCCATTCCAGAGCGGATTCCAGCGATATAGAATCTTTGCTCTAAAAATGACCATTGGATATTCTTGAGTCATGTTTATGACTGTAGGGCCCTCTTTTGGCTCTAGGCGGGCCTTGGCAAAGCTGCTACTCTCGGCGCGCTTTGTGACGTCTAGGCCTGCTTGAAAGCGCCAGATTCACCTTAAAACACACACCAATAATAATCGCATCAAATGCGATGATGAATTCGCGTCGCTGAGGAGTGGGCTTCCATGAACGAAGACTTTTGGAAGGATAAGTACCCCGCCGGGATTGCTGCACAAATCAATCCAGACGAGTATCCGAATATTCAGGCGGTACTGAAGCAGTCCTGCCAACGCTTCGCCAACAAACCGGCTTTCAGCAACCTGGGCAAGACCATCACCTACGGTGAGTTGTACCAATTGTCCGGCGCATTTGCCGCCTACCTGCAACAGCATACCGACTTGAAGCCCGGCGATCGAATCGCCGTGCAACTGCCCAACGTCCTGCAGTACCCGGTCGCCGTATTCGGCGCCATCCGTGCCGGGCTGATCGTGGTCAACACCAACCCGCTGTACACCGCGCGGGAAATGGAACACCAATTCAACGACTCCGGTGCCAAGGCCCTGGTTTGCCTGGCCAACATGGCGCACCTGGCCGAAAAAGTCGTGCCCAAGACCGCCGTCAAACACGTGATCGTTACCGAAGTGGCCGACCTGCTGTCGCCGTTCAAACGCCTGTTGATCAACAGCGTGATCAAGTACGTGAAGAAAATGGTCCCGGCGTACCACTTGCCGCAAGCGATCAAGTTCAATGACGTGCTGGCCAAGGGGCACGGCCAACCGGTCAGCGATGCCAACCCGGCCAGCGGCGATGTGGCGGTGCTGCAATACACCGGCGGCACCACCGGCGTGGCCAAAGGCGCGATGCTCACCCATCGCAACCTGGTCGCCAACATGCTGCAATGCAAGGCGCTGATGGGTTCCAACCTCAATGAAGGGTGCGAAATCCTGATCACGCCGCTGCCGCTTTATCACATCTATGCGTTCACCTTTCACTGCATGGCGATGATGCTGATCGGCAACCACAACATCCTGATCAGCAACCCGCGCGACCTGCCGGCGATGGTCAAGGAACTGTCGAAGTGGAAGTTCAGCGGCTTTGTCGGCCTTAATACCCTGTTTGTGGCGCTGTGCAATAACGAAGGTTTCCGCAAGCTGGATTTCTCCGCGCTGAAGGTCACCCTGTCCGGCGGCATGGCGCTGCAACTGGCGGCGGCCGAACGCTGGAAGGCCGTGACCGGTTGTGCCATCTGCGAGGGCTACGGCATGACCGAAACCAGCCCGGTGGCCACTGTGAACCCGATCCAGCATATCCAGATCGGTACCATTGGCATTCCGGTGCCGTCCACCGTGTGCAAGGTTATTGCTGACGATGGCACCGAGCTGGCGCTGGGTGAAACCGGCGAGCTGTGCGTCAAAGGCCCACAAGTGATGAAGGGCTACTGGCAGCGTGAAGACGCCACCGCCGAGATGCTCGACAGCGAAGGCTGGCTGAAGACCGGTGACATCGCGATCATCCAGCCCGATGGCTACATGCGAATTGTCGACCGCAAGAAGGACATGATCCTGGTCTCGGGCTTCAACGTGTATCCCAACGAGCTGGAAGACGTGCTGGCAGGCCTGCCGGGTGTGTTGCAATGCGCGGCCATCGGCGTACCGGACGAAAAGTCCGGGGAGCACATCAAGCTGTTCATCGTGGTCAAGCCAGGGGCCACCCTGACCAAGGAGCAGGTGATGGAGCACATGCGCGCCAACGTCACCGGCTACAAAGTGCCCAGGGCCGTTGAGTTCCGTGATGCATTGCCGACCACCAACGTGGGCAAGATCCTGCGGCGTGAATTGCGCGATGAAGAACTGAAGAAGCTCGGTCTTAAAAAGTAACGCAATTCAAAGGTGGGAGGGGGGCAAGTCGAATCGTCGCACCGCCCCTCCCACATTTTTTGCACGCGTTCTTACAGAGCGAACTGGGCGAAGCTGATTCCCGCACCGGCCGGCCGCACGTCCTTGAGGAACGAGTCCTTGTCGGCGCTCAGTTCAAGGGTGATCTCCGGCTTGCGTTTGCCGGCATTGCGCACCACCAGCCCTTCGAGGTTTTCGCGCAGGAACACAGTCGGCACCTTCAGGTGCAGCAACTGGTCGGTTTCGGCGTTGTGCATCAACAGGTGGATCCACTCGTACTGGCCCACGGCGATCCGCGCCACTGGCAGGTCGAACCACCAGATGTTGCGTTTGCGGTCCAGGTCGGTGAAATGGCAATTGTTGACGCCGAGTACGGCACCCCCCAGTTCCTGGTTTCTGCGGGCGATGGCCTGTGCTTTATCGAGTTTCATAACCTTCCTACGGGGATCTGTTATTCAGCGTGTGAGCCTGAATGTGCCGGGCATTCTCGTGGGTTGGCCGCAAAACATAAAGGCAAACCTGCCCCTTTCGATGAAATGGCCGCTGAAAATAATTGAAACTCTGGCGCTTGGCTTTGAGTCAACCGCAGCGTAGTGACCAAAAACCATTTGATTGTTATCAGGAGTAATACCATGGGCAGCACTTCCGATAAGGTAAAAGGCATGGCTAACGAAGCCGTCGGTAACGTCAAGCAAGGCGTCGGCAAGGCTACGGATAACGACAAACTGCGTGCTGAAGGCGTGGTCCAGGAAAAGAAAGGCGAAGCACAGCAGGCAGTCGGCAAGACCAAGGATGCGGTGAAAAAAGCTACCGAGTAAAGCGGCTTGGCTGGCTCCTCCAGCAGCCCGACGGCCATCCACGGATGGCCGTTTTTGTGGGTACTGGCGCAACTAAACTTTAGAAATTGTTTCAAAGTCGCCAAATGGGCTACTTTGATGTAGAAAACGGCCCCTGAGTCGCCCACGACTTCAACTCTTTGCGGCGAAAGGAGACGCTAATGATTTTTCCGGTACTCGATGGTCTCAAGCTGCACAAGGTGCTGGTGCGCACCGTCACCGAATTCGTCGACGACGAGATGCCCACCTATGCCTCGGCACTGGCGTACCAGATGCTGTTCTCGCTGTTCCCCTTCCTGCTGTTCCTGATTGCGCTGATCGGTTTCCTGCATCTGCCGGACTTTTTCACCTGGCTGCGCCTGCAGTCGGAGCTGGTATTGCCGCCCCAGGCCCTGGAGCAGGTCAACCCGGTGATCGACCAACTGCAGCAATCCAAGGGCGGGCTGCTGTCGGTGGGTATCGTGATCGCTCTGTGGACCGCCTCTGCCGGCGTGCGCCTGATGATGAGTGCGATGAACGCGGCGTATGACGTGGTGGAAGGGCGCCCGATCTGGAAGCGTTTTCCGCTGTCGATTTTCTACACCGTCGGCATCGCCGGCATGCTCCTGGCCGCCGCTGCGCTGATGGTGCTCGGCCCGCAAGTGATGGAGTGGCTGGCGGGGCAGATCGGCATGCAGGAGTTCGTCGTCACGCTGTGGACCATCCTGCGCTGGCCGCTGATCGTGATCCTGCTGATGTTCGCCGTGGCCCTCATGTATTACGTGATGCCGGACGTCGAACAGGAGTTTCGCTTTATCACACCGGGTTCCGTACTGGCGGTGGTGGTGTGGATCGTCGCTTCCCTTGGCTTTGGCTACTACGTCAAGACCTTCGCCGACTACAACGCCATGTATGGCAGTATCGGTGCGATCATCGTCCTGCTGCTGTACTTCTATATTTCCGCCGCCGTGCTGTTGCTCGGTGCGGAGATGAACGCCGTGATCGAACACATGTCCGCCGAGGGCAAGGACCCCGGCGAGAAGGAAATCGACGAACCGGGTCATACCTCTGAAAAACAGCATGTCTCAGGCCTAGGCCGGGACCACTCCAAGCCCCTCGCCGAGCCTGATCAATGATCCGTGAAATCCTCAAAATGGGCGATGAACGCCTGCTGCGCATCGCCCCGCCCGTACCACCGGAAATGTTCGACAGCCCCGAGTTGTGGCAACTGATCGATGACATGTTCCAGACCATGGAACATGTGGGCGGCGTCGGCCTGGCTGCGCCGCAGATCGGCGTGGACCTGCAACTGGTGATCTTCGGTTTCGAGGCCAGCGAACGCTACCCGGAGGCGCCACCGGTACCGCAGACTATCCTGATCAACCCGCTGATCACGCCGCTCAGCCCGGTGCTGGAAGAGGGTTATGAGGGTTGCCTGTCGGTTCCCGGCCTGCGCGGCGCCGTGGACCGTTACCAGCAGATCCGCTATGAAGGTTTCGACCCCAAGGGCGAGCCGATCGTACGCTTCGCCGAGGGCTTCCATGCCCGGGTGGTGCAGCATGAATGTGACCACCTGATCGGTCGCTTGTACCCGTCGCGGATTACCGACTTCAGCAAATTCGGGTTTATCGAGGTGATGTTCCCGGAAATGGACCCAACCGCCGACGAATGACCTGCAGGCCCTCTGCAGGAGCGAGCTTGCTCGCGAAAAACGTCAACGATAACGCGTGCTTGCTGAATGAACGCGGTGCCTGTGAGTTTTTCGCGAGCAAGCTCGCTCCTACCCACCGCTATCGGGCGCACGCCATCCAGTTCATTGACGTCCCATCGCGATCATCGGCTTATTCCGCTTGTAGCGCACCAGCCGTTCGCTGAGCGATTGCGGCAACACGGTGTCCTGTGAAAACCCCATACGCTGGTACAACCCTTCAAGGTCCGGATGGCACAACAGCCAGACCGTGCCGTCCACACCCGCCACCGCCTGGTGGATCAATCGCGCCGCCAGCCCCTGGCCGCGATAGGCCGGGTCAACGAACACCCCCGTCAGCCATTGCCCACCGACCACGGGTGTCAGGCACAACCCGGCCACGATCTCACCGTCTCTCGCCACCCATAACTGCCCGCCCTTGAGCGCCTTCATCGACGAGTTATGGTTGCGGTAAAACTTGTTCAGCAACGGCCATAGCGGCGCTGCCAGCCGTTCGATATGCATGGTCAAACCAAATGGAGAGGGCAAGGCGCGCATTGTAACCGGTGCCGGCAAAGCGCAAACAACGGCTACCCTTTCCTTTTATAAAGTTATAAGAAAATGACTTTTAAATATTATTAAAGAATAAGAGGGCTTGTTAGGATCGCTCCCAACCCGCACCCCCCGCCAAGGCCAAGGAAGCGCTCTTATGCTGAAAATAATTGTTGTCGCCATTCTTTCGCTGGTCGCTGCCAACGTGCTGGCCGCCGATCCGTCCACTCTGCGCATTGGCTATCAGAAAAGCTCGGTGAGCATGGTGCTCGCCCGTGAGCACAAGCTCTTCGAAGCCGCACTGCCCGGCACCCAGGTGCAGTGGACCGAGTTCCTCGGTGGCCCACCGCTGATCGAGGCGCTGAACGCCGGCAGCCTGGACATCGGCAATATCGGCGACATCCCGCCCATTTTCGCCCAGGCCGCCGGTATCGAGTTGCAGTACATCGCCGTCGAACCCAATGACGGCAAGACCGAAGCCGTGCTCGTGCCCAAAGCCAGTACGATTCAACGCGTGGCCGAACTCAAGGGCAAGCGCGTGGCACTGCTCAAGGGTTCCAGCGCGCACAACCTGTTCCTCAAGAGCCTGCTGCGCGAAGGCTTGCAGTGGAAGGATGTGAACGTGGTGTACCTGTCACCGTCCGACGGGCGTGCCGCATTCGAGCAAGGCAAGGTGGACGCCTGGGTCGTGTGGGACCCGTATTACTCGGCCGCCGTGGTCGACGGTGCCGCCCGTGTGTTGGGCACCGGCGAAGGTCTGAACCCTGCCGGCAGTTTCTTCGTGACCAGCGGCGCGTTTGCCCGGCAAAACCCCCAGGCCATAGCCACCATCCTCCAGACCCTCGGTAAGGCGCAGCGTCTGTCGCTGGACCAGCCCGAGGCCAGCATCGCGCTGATGGCCAAGACCCTGGGCCTGCAACCGGCCGTGGTCAAAAGCTACTTCGAGCACCGCTCGCCGGCGCCGATCCGGCCGCTGCAGGGGGGCGACATCGCCACTCAGCAAGGCACCGCCGACCTGTTTTTCGCCAATGGCCTGATCCCGAAAAAGATCGATGTGCAGCAGGTGGTGTTCAAAGGCCCATAACCCCAGGGTGAGTTGTTCTGCGGTGTAGCTTAGATAGCTGCCAAGGTGTCTTTCAGTGCCTGGGTTTGTGGAGCAGCCGTCTTCGCCGCTACCTGCTGCTGTTGCTGCTCCTTCAGACGCTCAGCCACCTGGCTGGCAATGGCGTCTTGCCTTTCCTGCGGCAGGGCCTGCACTTGTTCCTCGGTCATCCCCTGCTCCTTGAGCAACTGTTCGCGGATGCGTTCGGCCGGGGTTTTACTCATGTACTCGGTGAATTCAGCCCGTGCCCCCGAGGTCGACGCGGTGGCCTGCAACTGCACGCGAGTCTTGGCGAAGGCCTCATCGATGCGATCGCTCGCCTTGTCCAGCTCCTTCTGCGCGGCCGGCATCGTCACGCCTTGCTGCGCACCCTGCAGGGCGCCGCTGTACAACGCGCTGGCGGCCGCGTTGGCCGGGTCCATGTCGGGTCGTTTGATCTGTTGAACCGTCGAAACGGCTTGGGTGGTGGTGTTAACCAGCATGATCGGTCACCTGTGCAAATATGCGGTGTGACAGCTGGAGCAATTAGCATGCCGGGCAGTGTGTACGTGCTTTTACTGGGGTAGAAGCCGCCGTCGCGGCAAACACTGTCCCATCGACGGCCAAGCGTTGCCGTCAGTGGGCGATATGCTCCAACGCCAGGTTACGCGTACGCGGCCCGAACCAACTGATGGTAATCATCACGATCAACATGCTGCTGGCAATAAACGCCAGCACGCCCGGCGTGCCCAGGTGTTCAAGGATAAAGCCGATCAGCAGGCTGCTGAATACCGTGGACAAGCGGCTGAACGAGTAACAGAACCCCACCGCCCGCGCTCGGATATTGGTGGGGAACAACTCGCTCTGATACGAGTGATAGCTGAAGCTCAGCCAGGCATTGCAGAAGGTGATCATCACCCCGCAGAAAATCAGCCCCACCGCCGTGGTTTGCAGGGCGAACAGGCTGCCGAAGATCACCGCGCCCATGGCCGAGCCGACGATCTGCCATTTGTTTTCAAAACGGTTGGCGACCTTGACGAACAGCAACGGGCCCAGCGGGTAGGCGAGGGTGATGATGAAGGCGTAGAGCAGGCTGTGGGTCACACTGACGCCCTGGCCCGACAGCAAGGCCGGCAACCAGTTGCCAAAGCCGAAGAAACCGATGGCCTGGAACACGTGAAACACAATCAGCATCAAAGCGCGGCGACGGTAGGGCGGCTGCCAGATATCGGCGAAACGGCCGCTGCCCTGCACGCTGACAGTCTCCGGTTCCGGTGTATCCAGAGGCTGGCCGTGATCCTTCAGGCAGCGTGCCTCCAGGTTGTCCATGATCGCGCCGGCTTCCTCGAAACGACCTTTCTGCGCCAGCCAGCGCGGTGACTCCGGCAGGCGCTTGCGCAGTTGCCAGATGAACAGCGCAAACACCGCACTGCTGAGCACTACCCAGCGCCAGCCGGAGATACCGAACGGCGCCTGGGGCACCAGCCACCACGACATCAGCGCCACCGCCGGCACCGACAGGAACTGGATGAAAAACGCAAAGGCAAACGCCGAACTGCGCATGCGCTTGGGCACCAGTTCCGACAGATAGGCGTCGATGGTCACCAACTCGATGCCCAGGCCAATACCCACCAGAAAGCGCATGCCGATAATGCCCAGCGCCGATGTCTGGAGGCCCATCAACACCGTGGCGACGGTGTACCAGATCAAGGCAAAGGTGAAGATCGCCCGGCGTCCGAAACGGTCGGCGACGGGGCTGAGCAGGCTGGCGCCGAGGAACAGGCCGAAGAACGTGGCGGAGGCGAACGCAGCCTGGTCGGAGAAGCCAAACACCCCTTCGCTGCCGGTGTGGAAGAGCCCGTCGCTGATCAGGCCGGGGCTGATATAGGCCGTCTGGAACAGGTCATACAGCTCGAAAAAACCGCCGATCGACAGCAATGCCACCAGGCGCCAGATGCTGGCGACCGCGGGCAGACGGTCGATGCGTGCACTGATGTGGGCAGCGCGGGTCGGGTCGATGCCATCGATGGCGGTAGGTGCAGGCATGGTGACAGAACTCAGTAAGTGATCGGGATTTCAACTATCTGGAACGCATCATCCACCGGCTCGTAACCCAGCACCCGCGTGGTTTCGCTCAGGTCCAGGCGCTTGAAGCGGTTATTGGAAATGCCATGGGCGATCAAGTGTTTCACGCCCTGCGCCTCTACCGAACGCTGCAGCAATTGCACGGCATCGCGGGGGCTGAGCCACGCGCTGAGGTCGCGGGCGTTGTTCAGGTCGTGGCTTTCGGGGAATTCAAACGCGCCGATGCGCAGGGCGATGGTCGACAGTGGCGTCTTGGCTGCATAGTAGCCACACAGCGCCTCGCCGTAGCATTTGCTCACGCCATACAGGTTGGCGGGCATCACCGGCATACCCGGAGTTATCTGGCGATCCACCGGGTAGCCTTCGATGGTTTGCGCACTGCTGGCGAATACCAGGCGCTGCACGCCGGCGTTCACGGCGGCTTCGAACAGGTAGGTGGTGGCGAGGATATTATTGGGCAACAGTTCGTCGAACGAGGCGCTGGCATGGGGGATGCCCGACAGGTGCACGATCACATCAATGCCTTCGAGCAGGGTTGCGAGGCTGGATTTAGCACTGAGATCGGCGTGTACGAAGCGGTGCCCGCCCACGTCGAAGTCCGGCGCGATGCGGTCAGTGAGGGTGAAACGGTAGCGATCTTTCGACGCCTGGAAAAATGCCTTGCCGATTCTGCCGCAGGCGCCGGTGAGGAGTACGTTGAGTCCGTTCAAGAGGTTGTGCCTTGCTTAGTTGTGGCCGTCGAGGGCGAAGGTCCTGAAACCGGCGTGCTGGCTGAGCCGCTGGTAGTAGGCGGCAATGGCCGGGTAGGGCGGACGCGCCATGGGCGTCGCCTGCCAGCGGTGCACCGAGAGGCCGATGAGGATATCGGCGAGGGTGAACTCATCGCCGGCCACATAAGCGCCGGTCCTGGCCAACTGCTGTTCGAGAATGCCCATCTTGTCGTTCCACGCCTGCACGGCGGCGGCAATTTGCGTTGCGTCCAGCCCATCGGGATTGTTACGCACCAGCGCGGTGAATGCGTCGCCCCAGGCGCGGTTGAGCTCGATGGCTTGCCAGTCGATCCATTGCTCGACGCGGGCGCGGGGCGCGGGCTCGAAGGGCAGCAGGTCAGTGCGTTGATACAGGCCGACGAGGTAGCGGCAGATGGTATTGGACTCCCACAGCACGCCGTGGTCGTCGATCAGCACCGGCACCTGGGCGTTGGGGTTCAGGGCCAGAAACTCGTCAGATTGGGTGGGCTTGAAGCCGATGCCCCAGTCCTCGCGCACATAGTCGATGCCCAGTTCCTGGCAGGTCCAGAGTACTTTGCGCACGTTGATGGAAGATGCGCGACCCAAGATTTTCAGTGAGTGTCCCATGGTGCTTCCCTGGCTTGGAGAGTGGTTAATCTAGCAGGGGCCAAGTGGGCACGGTTAAAAAATGTGGGAGGGGGCTTGCCCCCTCCCACATTTTGATCGAGTAGGGACTTAAGCGCGTGGTGTGTGTTGGTCCATGGCTTTG
Source organism: Pseudomonas sp. CFBP13528 (assembly GCF_005233615.1). NCBI lineage: Bacteria > Pseudomonadati > Pseudomonadota > Gammaproteobacteria > Pseudomonadales > Pseudomonadaceae > Pseudomonas > Pseudomonas sp. CFBP13528. The sequence continues at coordinate 38,138 of NZ_QGAJ01000011.1, read as the reverse complement.
CCCACCAGCAAGACGCTCAGCTCGCTCAGTTGGTGAATGGCCAGGGCCACGTCGCGGTGTTTGCCGGTGAGGTCGTCGGACAGGTCGAGCAGCAAGGTACTGACGGAGCATACGGTTTCGTAGCTGTTGATCAGCAGGGTTTCGGTGGAAACATCGGGGACGAGGGTGAAGAGGGTGGTTGGCGGCGTATCGATTTTTTTGATCATGAGAGCATCCTGGAATGGGCTGCCGCCGTATCGCTACTAAACGAGGGTGGCAACTGTACGCAGGTTAGTAGACCGGTGGACACTCAAAGCCGGCGCACTCGAAAGTGCCCTACGCACAGCCGCCATTAACGCGGGCAGACTTATGCACTTGGAGTGACCAAACTCAGGCTACTAAACCCGATCACCGAGACATTCAGTGACCGGCAAACCTTAAAGACCGCCACCCAGGCGCACAAGCCGGCGGATTCTGACGTAAGCGTAGGTAACGGAGCAAGGCGCTTGCCGTAATGTCAGCCACTTCCTACAGCTGTCCTACGTACTCTCCCGCACCTGCAACTCAAACCCCATATCCACCACCGGCTTGGCGATCCTGTTACCCGCCATGATCGTCAGCAAATGCTCCGCCGCACGCCGGCCAATGGCTTCGCGTGGTGTGCTGATGCTGCTCAGGCGCGGCACCATGAACGACGAGGCGGGCAGGTCGTTGAAACCCAGCACGGCCACGCGCTCCGGCACTTTGATGCCGTGGCGCAGGGCTTCCAGCAAGGCGCCCTGGGCCAGGTCGTCGTTGCCGAAGAAAATGGCATCCACGTGCGGATGCGTCGCCAGCAATTGCAGGAACAGTTCGCCACCCAGGCCCACGGAAGAAGGGCGGGGCGTCAGCAATTCCAGCGCCGGGTCGTACAGGCCCGCTTGCTGCAAAGCGCGGCGGAAGCCTTCGCCACGCAGCAAGGTGCGCTGGTCCAATTGCGCGCCGATATAGGCCAGGCGCTTGCGCCCGCGCGCGAGCAGATGCGCCGCCGCCGTTTCACCCGCGGCCAGTTGCGAAAAGCCCACGCAGTTGACGCCGGCGTTGGGGTCCAGGTCCATCATGTACACGCAGGGCACATTACTGGTCTCGACCATCCGTCGCGCGCTTTCGGTGCGGTCGAACCCGGTCAGCAGCAAGCCCCGAGGCTGGTAAGCCATGTAGTTGCGCAGCAGGTTTTCTTCTTCGTCGCGGCAATAGTGGAAGTTGCCGATCAGCACTTCAAAGCCCTTGGGCCGCAGCACCTGGTGGATGGCTTCGAGGGTTTCGATAAACAGCAGGTTGGACAATGACGGCACCAATACCACCACCGAATGGCTCTGGGCCGACGCCAGGGCGCGGGCGGCGGGGTTGACCACGTAGCTGAGTTCGGCGGCGGCCTGCTGCACTTTCTCCACCAGTTCGGTGGCGACCGTGCTGATGCCACGCAGGGCGCGGGAGGCGGTAATCGGGCTGACGCCGGCCAGACGGGCAACTTCATTCAATGTAGGGCGACCGGTCGTGCGGGTATTTTTATCGTTCTTGGAGGTCATCAGGCGGCTTGCCAAACAAAAATCGAGGCACTAAGGTAGCGCTGTCTCCAAACGGCTGCAAATGCTTGAACGTTGGGTTGCCTGATCCCGTTCAAATGATTGGAGCGGATGCACGCGTCACTCCATAAAAAAAGACAAGACGGCGCGGGAAAAGCCTGTTTTTGCACTAGCCTTATGCTGTGCAAAGGTAGCGCTATCTGCGTCCTGAGGTGTTTATGAGTCAACCTGTTACCGCCCTGGTCATCATGGGTGTTGCCGGCTGTGGCAAAACCAGCGTCAGCGAGGCCCTGTGCCGTCTGAACGGTGCCACCGCCATTGAAGGCGACAGCTTTCACCCCGCCGCGAACATTGAAAAGATGAGCGCCGGCCACCCCCTCAACGACGACGACCGTGCCGGCTGGCTCGACATCCTCTGCGATGAATTGCGCCGCTCGCTCAAGGCCGGTGAACATCCGGTGCTCACCTGTTCGGCCCTGAAAAGGAAATACCGTGACCACCTGCGCGAAGCCGCGCCGGGCCTGGGCTTTGTATTCCTGGAGCTGACCCGTGAAGTGGCCGCCGACCGCGTGTCCCATCGCCCCGGCCATTTCATGCCGGCAAGCCTGATCGACAGCCAGTTCGCCACCCTCGAGTCGCCCAAGGGCGAGCCGCTGACCCTGGCCCTCAACGCCAGCGAAGACAGCGTCGAGCAATTGGCCGAGCAGACCAATGCCTGGTGGCGCGAGCACGGCTTTGAACCCACTCATTGATTTTTTGCCGGAAAGATAGCGCTATCCCCGGCAGGAAGTTCAACACCCGCTTTAATAACAACAACAAACAGGAGAGACCCCCATGTTTGGCATGTCCCACGAGTCATACCTGCTGCTGGATGCAGTCGTCACTATCATCGGCTTGATCGTTTTGATCACCAAGTTCAAGGTGCACCCGTTCATCGCACTGATCATCGCGGCGGGCTTTCTCGGCCTGACCTCGGGCATGCCCGTGGAGAAGATCATCAAGGCGTTCCAGGACGGCTTCGGCGGCGTGCTCGGCTTTGTCGGCATCATCCTCGCGCTGGGGACCATGCTCGGCAAGATGATGGCCGAGTCCGGCGGTGCCGATCAGATCGCCCAGACCCTGATCCGCGCCTTCGGCAAGGAAAAGGTCCAGTGGGCCATGATGTTCGCCGCGTTCCTGGTGGGCATCCCGCTGTTCTTCGAGATCGGCTTTGTGCTGCTGATCCCGCTGGTGTTCATCGTGGCGCGGCGTACCGGCGTGTCGCTGATCAAGATCGGCATCCCGTTGCTCGCCGGCCTGTCGGCCGTACACGGCCTGGTACCACCGCACCCGGGCCCGCTGCTGGCCATCGGCGTGTTTGGCGCGGACATCGGCAAGACCATTCTGTACGGCCTGATCGTCGCCTTGCCGACCGCCATCATTGCCGGCCCGATCTTCGGTACCTTCATCGCCAAGTACATCCCGGGCAACCCGTCCCAGGAACTGGTCGACCAACTGGCCCGCGAGACCGATAACAAGGCGCTGCCCAGCTTCGCCATTACTCTGGTCACCGTGCTGCTGCCGGTGTTCCTGATGCTGCTCAAAACCTTTGCCGACATCGCCTTTGCCGAAGGCAACGTGGTGCGCAACTGGATGGACATGATCGGTCACCCGATCACCGCGCTGCTGCTGGCGTTGCTGCTGTCGCTGTACACCTTCGGCCATCGCCAGGGCATCCATTCCAAGCAGATCCTCAAACTGCTCGACGCCAGCCTTGCGCCGACCGCCGCGATCATCCTGATCATCGGTGCCGGTGGCGGCTTCAAGCAGATGCTGGTGACCAGCGGCGTGGGTGACGTGATCGGCCACATGGCGGTGAACGCACAGATCAACCCGATCCTGCTGGCGTGGCTGGTGGCGGCGGTGATTCGTGTGGCCACAGGTTCCGCCACCGTGGCGACCATTACCGGCGCGGGCATCGTGGTGCCGGTGGTGGGGATGATCCCCGGGGTTAACCGTGAACTGCTGGTGCTGGCGACGGGGGCGGGGTCGTTGATTCTGTCTCACGTCAACGATGCGGGGTTCTGGCTGGTCAAGCAGTACTTCAATATGACCGTGGCCGAGACGTTCAAGACGTGGACGGCGATGGAGACCATTCTGTCGGTGGTGGCGTTGATCTTCATCATGCTGCTGTCGTTGGTGGTCTGACAGACACACCGCAAGACAAATGTGGGAGGGGGCTTGCCCCCGATGGCAGAGTGTCAGTCACTGTGTTTGGTGACTGATACACCGCCATCGGGGGCAAGCCCCCTCCCACATTTTGACCGAGTCAGACGCTGGCTTTCGGTGCTAGACCATCGGCCCTGAACATCCCGCGAATCCCGCGCACCGCCTGGCGAATCCGGTCCTGGTTCTCGATCAGCGCAAAGCGCACATGATCATCGCCATACTCGCCAAAGCCGATCCCCGGCGATACACACACCTTGGCCTCCAGCAGCAGTTTCTTGGCAAACTCCAGCGAGCCCATGGCGGCATACTGCTCGGGAATCTTGGCCCAGACGTACATCGACGCCTTCGGATTTTCCACCTTCCAGCCCAGCTCATGCAGGCCTTTGACCAACACGTTACGGCGCTGGCGATACTGCTCGGCGATGTCTTTGACGCACTGTTGATCGCCTTCCAGCGCAGCAATCGCCGCCACCTGCAACGGGGTGAAGGTGCCGTAGTCGTGGTAGCTCTTGATGCGCGCCAGGGCGTTGACCAGTTCCGGGTTGCCCACCATGAAGCCGATGCGCCAGCCGGCCATGTTGTAGCTCTTGGACAGGGTGAAAAACTCCACCGCGATGTCCTTGGCGCCGGGCACCTGCATGATCGACGGCGCTTTCCAGCCGTCATAGACGATGTCGGCGTAGGCCAGGTCGTGCACCACCAGCACATCGTATTGCTTGGCCAGCGCGATCACGCGTTCGAAGAAATCCAGCTCCACGCACTGTGCAGTGGGGTTGGAGGGAAAGCCGAGGATCATCATCTTTGGCTTGGGGATCGAGCCGCGAATCGCCCGTTCCAGTTCGTCGAAGAAGTCCACGCCGGGCACCAGCGGTACCGACCGCACCTGGGCGCCGGCAATCACGGCACCGTAGATGTGAATTGGATAGCTCGGGTTCGGCACCAGAACCGTGTCGCCCTGGTCCAGGGTGGCCAGCATCAAGTGCGCCAGGCCTTCCTTGGAACCGATGGTGACGATGGCCTCGGTTTCGGGGTCGATGTCCACTTCATAACGGTCCTTGTACCAGCGCGAAATAGCGCGGCGCAGGCGCGGAATGCCTTTGGAGGTGGAGTAGCCGTGGGTGTCCTCGCGCTGGGCGACGGTGACCATTTTCTCCACGATGTGCGGTGGCGTGGCGCCGTCGGGGTTACCCATGCTCAAGTCGATGATGTCTTCGCCGCGCCGACGCGCAGCCATCTTCAGCTCGGCAGTGATATTGAAAACATAGGGGGGGAGTCGATCTATGCGCGCAAAGCGGCGCGGCGAACCTGGGTTTGCCATTGTGGCCTCGAAGTACGTAAGCGCCCGGAACCGTCCGAGCGACGTCGGCCACTGCGGTGGCCTGCGGGGCAGACAATACGGTCGATGATGGCAAGTTGTCCAGATGCGCTGGAAAAATTTCTACATGGAGTACCGCGCGGATATGCCCCTATACTCGTTACGGGTTTGTTCCCTCATAAGAAGGAGACTGTTCGTATGGATCAGCAGACAAGACAACCGTTGGAGCCACGCATGGAAGCCGGCAAGGCCCTGGTGATCGCAGGCGTCCAAGGGCGTTATTCGAAGGCCACCGTGGGGGATATTCCACGGCTATGGGAATTGTTCGATGACTGCGTCAAGGACATCAAGAAGCGCGTCGGCGGCGTGACGTATGGGGTTTGCCATAATCCCAGGCATGGCGAATTCGACTACATGGCCGGTGTTGAAGTCCCGAGCAAAAGCGATGTGCCGAGCAATTTCCAGAGCATTGAAATTCCACCACTGAACTATGCCGTCTTCCCTCATCACGGGCCGGTGCAAGCGCTTGAGCAAACCTACGAGCGCATCATGTTCGAGTGGCTGCCGCACTCGGGCTACAAGGTGATGGGGGCGGATTTCGAGCGCTACAGTGCGGATTTTGATGGAAGGAAGGGCACCGGGACGGTGGAGATTTGGCTACCGGTGGGCGAGAAGGGCTGAAGCGGATGTCAGTGGCGTATGAGCGGCAGACTCAATCTGCGCTCATACCCGATCCGCCCTTTGTACGCCTCACCGCTGTCCACCCAACCTGCAGCCAGATACAGCCTCATCGCCGCCTCATTGTCCGCATCCACCGACAATTCCAGCGCCTTGATCTGCGGCCACGCCTGTAGCGCGGCTTCGGGCAGTGCCTGCAGACAGGCCTTGCCGAAGCCGTGCCCTTGCTGGCGCCTGTCTACCTGCAATGCGTGCAATGTGGCGCTGTCCTCGTGGGCCCAATGGGGCAGGCACGGTGGGCGTTTGAGCAGCAGGAAGGCGACCGGCACGTCGCCGGCGAGGAGGGCGAAGCCTTTGATGCTGTCGGGGTTGGGATTGACCAGCAGGCTGTTCAGCGCGCAGTAGATATCACCGGAGTAAGCCAGTTGCTCGGGATGCACGGTCAGGCCGTCCAGTTGCTGTTTTTGCACAACGTTCAGCGTTTCGTAGGGGGCGAGGCGGGTTTGCATGAGCGGCATATGCTGAAATCCTACGAAGGGGCGGGAATTCTACCTCATTCGCTTACGGCGCTTTTGCCTCTTGCATACGTCGGTCTTGATTGCTTACTCAAGCATCTTTGCCAACAACCAACTCCCCGCCGGGCCCGGCGGTTGCTGCCGCGACCACATCGCGTCCACCGCCACCGAGCGCGGCCAACCGCGCACCTTGAGCTCGACCAACTGGTTGCCGCCGAAGCGCTCCACCAACCAGCGCGGTATGGGGGCCCAGCCAAAGCCCAGTTGCGCCATCTCCATCAGCATCAGGTAGCTCGGCGCCGACCACACGCGTTGGGCGCCACGGTTTTCGTCAGGGTTGATGATGCTTGCCAGGCGCAGCTCCCGATGCTGTTGCAGGGTGTGCGGATCAAGACCGGGCAGGCTCGCCAGCGGGTGTTTGGGCGAGACGAACAAGGCGATTTCGGTGCGTTCTTCAACCGGCGAGCAACTGAGGTCAGGGGGATAAACCTCCTGCTGCTCGATAAACGCGATGTGCGCCCGGCCGCTTTGCACCAGGGCGATCAGGTCTTCGCACTCGGCGATCAGGCATTCCAACTCAAGGTCCGGGTAGCGTTGTTCAAAGGCGCTGAGGGCGACTTCGAAACGGTCGGACTGGTAGGTATCGGACATGGCGATACTCAGCTTCGGCTCCAGCCCCTGGGCCAATTGACTGGCCGCCAGGTCCAGTCGGCTGCTGGCCTCCAGCACCTGTTCGGCGCGCTGCAACAGCACCTGGCCGGCGGGGGTCAGCGCCGGCTTGCGGCTGCTGCGATCGAACAACATCACATCCAGATCGATTTCCAGGCTTGCCACCGCTGCGCTGATGGTCGACTGGCTCTTGCCCAACTTGCGTGCGGCGGCGGAAAACGAACCCTGGGTGGCGGCCTGGACAAACGCCTGGAGCACTTCATGGGAGGCCATGACTATCGCCTTGATCGATGGTTATTGGTTATGAAGTATCGGCTCCACGCGTGATCATGGCAACCATCGTCACTCAAGGAGCCGGGTCATGAACCCTACCAAGTCGATTACTGAACGTGTTTGCCAGGCCATCGGTTTCGAAGCGCTGGCGTTGTTGATCTGCACGCCGTTGCTGGCGTGGATCATGGACAAGCCTGCGCTGGAGATGGGCATGGTCGCCCTGGCGATCAGCCTGATCGCGCTGACGTGGAACATCCTCTTCAACAGCCTGTTCGACCGCCTCAAGGCGCGCCTGCAACTGAGCAACAACGGCCGGACCCGCATAGTGCATGCGCTGCTGTTCGAGGGCGGGTTGATTATTGTGGTGGTGCCGTTGGTAGCCGGATGGCTGAATATCAGCCTGCTGCAGGCGTTCATGCTCGACATCGGCGTACTGCTGTTCTTCCTGCCGTACACCTATGTGTACCACTGGGCGTATGACGTGATTCGGGAACGAGTCACCCGCAAAACACCCATCGCCCTGTAGCCGTCAGCCGCTTACAGAAACATGCCGCCCGAGGCCTCAATCCGCTGGCCGGTGATCCATTGGCCGCCATCGGCCAGCAGCAGCGCGATGGCCCCGCCAATATCGTCGGGCAGACCGGCGCGGCCCAGGGCGGTGTTGTTGGCGACCATGGCATTGAGGTTGGCGTTATCGCGTACCGCACCGCCGCCGAAGTCGGTTTCAATCGCGCCAGGGGCGAGGATATTTACGCTGATGCCACGCGCGCCGAGCTCCTTGGCCTGGTAGCGGGTCAGCACTTCCATCGCGCCTTTCATCGCCGCGTAGGCCGCGTAGCCCGGCAGGCTGAAGCGCGCCAGGCCGCTGGACACATTGAGAATGCGACCACCGTCGCGAATCAACGGCAACAGCTTCTGTGTCAGAAAAAAGGGCCCTTTGAATTGGATCGCGACCAGTTGGTCGAACTGGGCTTCGGTGGTTTCGGCAAAGCTTGCGTGAATGCCGATACCGGCGTTGTTGACCAGAAAATCAAAGTGATCCTGTGCGAACACATCCTTGAGCGCGTCAGTTACTTGATCGGCGAAACCTTCGAACGTCGCGCTCTGGCTGACATCCAGTTGCAACATCGCCGCACGGCCGCCCAGTTGTTCGATTTGCGCCACTAACGCCTGCGCCTCATCGGCCTTGCTGTGGTAAGTGCCGAGGATATCGACGCCCTGGGCGGCAAGGTGCAGTGCAGCGCTTTTGCCCAAGCCGCGGCTGGCGCCGGTGATCAGTGCGATTTTACGTGGGGTCATGGTGCAGTCCTCTTGAGTGATGATGGGACTGAGTGTATTTGTCCGCCCATAACGTGATAAACAACGCTGTACCGGAATCACTGGTCGGACATGGCGAACAATCCCGTGAATAAACTTGAGCTGCTGCGCACTTTTGTGCGCGTGACCGAACTGTCGAGCTTTACCCAGGCCGGTGAAAGCCTCGGCCTGCCGCGCTCCACCGTGTCCGAACAGGTACGCGCCCTGGAAGAACTGCTCGGTGCACGCCTGTTGCAACGCACCACGCGCAAGGTGCAGGCCACCCAGGACGGCCAGGTGTTGTATGAGCGCAGCAAGGATTTGCTGGCGCACATGGAGGAACTGGAGGGCCTGTTTCGACAGGACGAAACCCAGTTGGCCGGGCGCATACGGGTGGACATGCCCAACGTGATAGCGCGCACGCTGATCGTGCCCAACCTGCCGCCGTTCATGGAACGCCACCCCCTGATCGAGATGCAAATCGGCAGCTCGGACCGCCAGGTGGACCTGATCGCCGAAGGCTTCGATTGCGTGGTGCGCGTGGGGGCCCAGCCCGACCAGAGCGTGGTGGCGCGGCGGGTGTGCAGCATGGCGATGGTCAACTGCGTGAGCGCAGGGTATGTGCAGCGCTACGGCATTCCGCACACCCTGGCTGACCTGCAACATCATCGGCTGGTGCATTACGTACGGCCGCTGGGCGCACGGTCAACGGGGTTCGAGTACCTGCAAGGCAACAAGGTGCAGCGGTTGCCGATGGCCGGGCGGGTGACCGTCAACAGCACCGATGCGTACCAGGCGGCGTGCCTGGGCGGCTTTGGCATTATTCAAGTGCCACGGCTCGGCATTCGCGACTTGCTGGCCAGTGGTGAATTGGTCGCGGTGCTGGCTGATTACCCGGCGCCGCCGCTGGACGTGTCGTTGCTCTACGCCGGCCAGCGGCATTTGCCGTTGCGCGTGCGGGTGTTCATGGAATGGTTGGCCGCCACCCTGCAAGCCCATCTTTGACTTGCGCCGCCAACCACTAATAACGCTTTTTGCAGGAGCGAGGGGGGCGCCTAGCTCTTGCTCGCGAAAAACTCACAGGCACCGCGCTCATTCAGAAAGCACGCGTTATCGTTGACGTTTTTCGCGAGCAAGCTCGCTCCTACATTCGATTGAGGGAGGGTCAGAACAGTTGGGTGAACAGCCAGTAAAGGCTGCCCGACAACACAATCGCCGCCGGCAACGTCAAGACCCAGGCCATCAACAAATTGCGGATGGTGCGCATCTGCAAGCCGCCACCGTTGGCCACCATGGTCCCGGCCACACCCGATGACAACACATGAGTGGTCGATACCGGCAGACCGAACATGTCCGCCGCGCCAATGGTCAGCATCGCCACGGTCTCGGCCGAGGCGCCCTGGGCGTACGTCAGGTGGGTCTTGCCGATCTTCTCGCCCACCGTCACCACGATGCGCTTCCAGCCGACCATGGTGCCGAGCCCCAGGGCGATGGCCACTGCGATCTTGACCCACAGCGGGATAAAGCGCGTGGCGCTGTCGATCTGTTGCTTGAACAGCTGCAGTTTGCCCTGGGTGTCGGCGTCGAAATCGCCGACCTTGCCCTTGTCCATCAGGCGGATGGTTTCGCTGGTCAGGTACATGTCGTTACGCACGTTGCCCACCGCTTCAGCCGGTACTGCGGCCAGGGAGCCATAGCCTTTGACTTCGGCGCCGATGTGCCCGGTGATGGCGGCGAGCGCGGGCACCAGTTCCGGCGTGGCCTGCTGGGTGCGCACATAGGTCGACAAGGTTGCACGGGAATCGGCGGGTGCCGGCTGCGGTGTTGTTTTTACCAACGCAGCCTGGGTAACTTCGGCGACCGCCGCGAATTGCAGCGACTGGTCGGCGGGCATGGTGCGGTTCAGGGCGTAGGCCATCGGCAGGGTGCCCACCAGGATCAGCATGATCAGGCCCATGCCTTTTTGCCCATCGTTGGAGCCGTGGGCGAACGACACACCGGTGCAGGTGACGATCAGCATGCCGCGAATCCACCACGGCGGCGGGGTGTCGCCCTTGGGCGCTTTGTACAGCGAGCGATTCTTCACAAAGGCGCGCAGCGCCAGCAACAGCAAGGCGGCAAACGCAAAGCCGATCAGCGGCGACAACAGCAGCGCGTAACCGATCTTGGCCGCCTGGCTCCAATCCACTCCACTGGTGCCATCGCGACCATGCATCAACGCATTCGCCACGCCGACGCCAATGATCGAGCCGATCAGTGTGTGGGACGACGACGCCGGCAAACCCAGCCACCAGGTGCCGAGGTTCCACAGGATCGCGGCGATCAGCAGGGCGAAAATCATCGCGAAGCCGGCCGATGAGCCCACCTGCAGGATCAGCTCCACCGGCAGCAGGGCGATGATGCCGAACGCCACCGCGCCGCTGGATAGCAGCACGCCGAGAAAATTGAAAAAGCCCGACCACACCACCGCAAAATGCGGCGGCAGCGAGTTGGTATAGATCACCGTGGCCACCGCATTGGCGGTGTCGTGAAAGCCATTGACGAACTCAAAGCCCAGGGCGATCAGCAGCGCCACGCCGAGCAGCAGGAATGGGGTCCAGGTGGTGAGCTGAGCGCCCATTTCGTGCATGTCATGCATCAGGCTGTAGGCGGTGAACAGCAGGCCCATGGCGAGCACGGCGAAGAACATGATCACCGTGACCAGGCCGGGCTTGGTGTCCAGGCGCGGTGTTGGGGCAGAGGGTGAGGCAGTCAGGGAAGGGGTGGCCATGCCGGAGCATCCAGTGTGAGGAGGATGGCGTTCATGATCATTGCAAATTGTTACAGAGATGCTGCGACAGGTCAGTGTTTAGGTGGGGAGTGCCTGTCAGTTCATTAAATCCTTACGCTTTCTGAATGCCCAGCGCCCGGCAATCAGGGTGAAGGTCGCCACCAGCGCGACCAATATCCAAAAGCCTTCCGGGTCCTGTGACAGCGGCACCCCACCCACATTCATGCCGAAAAATCCGGCGATGATGTTGATCGGCAGCGCCAGCACTGTCACCACCGTGAGGGTGAACAGCGTGCGGTTGCTTTGCTCGTTGAGGTTGGCGGCGATCTCTTCCTGCAACAGCTTGATGCGCTCGCCCAGGGCCGTCAGGTCGTTGATGATCAGCGCGAACTCTTCAGTGGATTTGCGCAGCTCCTTCACGTCTTCCTTTTGCAGCCAGTGCGGCGGCCGGTTGAGCAGGCGTAACAGCGAGCCCGGTTCCAGTGCCAGCAGGCGTTGCAAACGCACCAGCACGCGGCGCGCGGCACCGAGTTCGGCGCGGTTGGTGGACAGGCGCGAGGACAGCAACTGGTCTTCGATATGATCGACGCTGAGGCTGGTCTTGCGCACGATCTGCGTCAGCACTTCGCCCTGGTCGCGCAGCAAATGCACCAGCAACTCCAGCGGCGAGCGAAAACGTTCACCGGCCTTCACCGACGAGCGCAACTTATCCACCGAGTGCAGCGGTTGCAGGCGCGCACTGATCAGCAAGCGACTGCGCGCGCACACCCACAAGGTGGATATATCCGAGGAGACCATGCTGCTGAAATTGAATACCACGTCGTTGACCACCGCCAGCAGGGCCGAATCGACATGCTCGATGCGCGTGGAGCGCGAGCCCTCGTGCAGCGCTTCGAAGAACTCCTCGGGCAGTTCCAGGTGCGCTTGCATCCAGCGCTCACAGGCGGCATGGGCCAGGTTCAGGTGCAGCCAGAGAAATGCCTGCGGGTCACCGGGTTGTTGCAGCCACTGCAGCGCGGCAGCGGAGTCAATCTGCTGGCCTTTTTCGCCGGGGAGAAAGCGGAAACCGTAAAGCAGGCCAAACAGGTCGGGGTCCTGATGGGCGTGGTCGATACTATGGTTCATGAGAGCTCGCGCGGTGGAGACTGCCAGCATTGTGAGGGAAATTATATTGCAGTTTCGTGAAGGGCAAATGTCCGCTGTTGTGAATCTGACTGTTGCGAATGACTGGTCTATACCTGTTGTTTCTGACAGTAGATGATTATAAAAACTTCATGTTGAATGGGGTTGTAGTACTAACTTTATCACTCAACAGGACAACTACAATGATAGCCTCTACACTTCCAGACCTTGAGATTCCTGGCAGCCGTGCAAATGAATTTGGCGTGACTGTAAATGTCGGCCACTTTGACCCTTTGACAGTGGAAGTGCCCCCAATAACAAACCTTCCTCCATGGGGGTACATTACCATCACGGTCTACGTTGATGGGACGCCAGTAGCGGGGAGTATTGTGGACGCCAGCAATCCAACCTGTATTTCAATTGATATCCCGCCATTTGCCGTGCGGTGCTGTTGGCAAGCTATCCGATATGAAGTATCTGGCCCGCTTGGCGGCGATCAATCCAATATAGTGTATGTGCTCAACGAGGGCGGGCAAAGCAATTGAACTCACACCTGAGTGCCGAAGTGATGGTTTCCCTGACGTGGGTGAGTATTGGGTGTGATCGCTTGTACTTTTATTAAGTGAAGGTTTCAATTGAGTGGCTTCTTAAATGAATAAAACGCCAACCAGTTGGCGTTTTATCTTTAAGCGTAACTCAAGTGTCGAGTTTGTCTTCCAGCACAGCGCCGGTTTTGGCGTCGAGCTTGACTTCGTATTTCTTGCCGGCGGTGTCGGTCAGGTCAACTTCATAAACGAGTACGCCGCTGTTGTTGTGGTCCAACTCGGTGTCGTTGATCGTTGCGCCAGCATGTTTGGCGACGGCCGCAGCGTTGAGTTTTTCGAATGGCATCACGGCACCGGACTTGAGCAGGCCTTCAATCTGATCCGGACGAACATCCGCCTGGGCCAGGCCGGCAGTCAGCGTCAGGGCGGTGGCGGCGAACAGAGCGGTCAAGGTTTTCATGGTGTGTGTCCTTCTGGTTGAGTTGTTTAAGTGGCGCCAGATTAACCGGCGCAACTTAACTCATCCTTAATGGCTCACTGACACCAACGCCTCAGTATTTATGATCGCTCAGCAGGTCCTGCACGCTGGACGACGGCCAGCGCTTGTAGAACTTCAACAGTTCGGCGGCACGGTTGGTGAAGATGCCATCGACACCGGCCTTCATCACTTTGTCGAAATCAACCGGCTCATCCACGGTGTACACATGCACCAACAGGCCCCTGTCGTGGGTCAGCTTGTTCATCTCAGGCTTGACCAGGTCGGTGTAGCTCTGGTCGCCATGGTCGGTCAGTTCAGCCGACGGGCCGGTGCCGATGGCGCCGAGGCTTTTGGCCTGGTCGACCCATTTTTCGAACTCGGCCGCGTCTTTCGGTTCCTGCTTGGCGTAATAGGCAGCTTTGGTCGCTTCGCCGGACTCGGCGAAGGTCACTTTGGATTTGGGTTCAATGCTGCCTTCACCGACCCACAACAGCAGGATCTTCGGCGTGTTGGGCATTTCTTTCTGCAGTTCTTTCAGGCTGGCCACCTCGAAGGTTTGCAGCACCACACGGCCCTTGCCCTGGCCGACACCGGTGTTGCTCTTGCCCAGCTTGGAGCCGGCAGAGCTCAACCAGCCCTTGTCCAGCAACTTGTTTTTCAGGTCGGCCTCGATGCCCGGGAATTGCTTGGGCTCCTTGGTCTCGATGTACAGGCCGGGCTTATGTTGCGGATTGCCTTCGGCGATCTTGATGATGTCATCCAGGCTCTGGATTTTCAGGCCGACGAAACCTGGGCGTGCACGGTCCGGGTAGGCGGCGTTGAACCAGCTGCCGGCGTCCAGGCTTTGCAGTTCTTTCCAGGTGAATTCGTTGGCTGGCGCGTCTTTACGCTCGGGGAACTTGGTCGCCACGTCGGTGGTGCGTTGCAGGTTGTTGTCGTGCAGGGCGAACAATACGCCGTCCTTGCTGCGCTGCAGGTCCAGTTCCAGGTAGTCGGCGCCCAGGTCGCGCGCGACCTTGTAGGCGGCGGCGGTGGACTCGGGGGCGTCATAGGACGCGCCGCGGTGGGCGATCACGGCAGGGTAGGGGATGCCTTCGTTTGTTGCCAGTTCAGCCGGGCTGATCGGGTCGGCAGCCTGTGCGGGAGCAAGGCCGAGCATCAGCGCCAGCAGCACGGCACTCCCTATCGTGGTGCGCACCGGGCCGTTGGTTAACGTGACAGGCATATGCGAAGTCCTTTCGTGGAGGTAGCTTTGAGAAGGTGTCCTTTTTAACAATTGATTGCGAAAGGCGCTATCACCAAACTGACATTAACGTGCGCACGCGCCAATTTTGTGGGTTTTTCTGCGATGTATTGCAGTACTCTTAGCCACAGCTGCCCCGTCAGAGGGCGGTATTTTTTGCCACGCGTGTAAACCATCTTTCCAGTCCCTGTGGGACTTTTCAGTGAGGTTTACCATGCGCATCACTTCCGAGCTTATCTGCCAGGCCGCCGACCAACTCCACGGTTTTGTCGGCCTGAATCGCAAGACGGGTCAGTACATCGTGCGTTTCAGCGAAGATGCCTTCGGCATGGACGTGGCCGATGACGGCATCATTCCCACCGCCGAGTTCGTCTGGGTACCGGCTGCCGACCACACCATGATCCTGTCGCGCGCACGCATTCAATTACTGCTGGAGCAGAATATCGACGATCGGCTCAACATCAGCGAACCGTTGCGGGTGTACATGCGCCGGGCCGAGATCCCGCAGATCAGTGCGTTGCGTAGCCTGGTCAGCTAGGCCTGCACCTGTGTGAAGGTCAACCTGTGGGGGCGGGCCGAAGGTTCACGTCGGGAATCTGTAGTCCCGCTCTACTTTGCATACGCGGGTTTGAAACGCTGTGTACCAGAGGGAACGCCCTTGCTCTCGCACCTGTCGATGTTCGGCCTGCTGTTTCCAGGCCAGGATCGCCGCTTCGCTGCTCCAGTAAGACACGGTGATCCCCAATCCCTCTTCCCGCGCCGACTCCACGCCGAGAAATCCCGGCTGTGCACGCGCCAGCTCCACCATGCGCGTGGCGGCCTGAGCGTAGCCCTGGTCGCCCTCGGTGCGCAGTGAGCTGAAGATCACCGCGTAGTAGGGGGGTGTCGGTGTCTTGGCGATCATGCCGAGGCCTCCCGGCACGCCTTGAGCAGGGCAATTGCCAGCGGTGGGGTGGTGCCTTTGAGGGCGGCACGTTCGGGTTGGAACAGCGTGGCGACGAAAAAAGGATGGTTCAGCAGTTCCATCGCACGAAGTTCGCCGGCAGCATCATGCCCGCCGGGAATCATCTCCCCCTCGAGCAGTGCATGAGCGAACTCTGGATTGATACCGAAGCTGCAACGATAACCTTCGTGGATATCCAGGCTGCCGTAGGCTTGGGCGATACGCGTGTTGGGTAGCAGGCGCACGGTGTCGCTTGCTTCCACCAGCGCACAGCTCAATGGCGTAATGACTGCGCGCCTGGCGCCCGGTACCAACTCGCCGTGTTCGGCATCCGCCCATCCCAGCACGTTGCGGGCATATTCGAGCACAGCGTGCTGAAAACCGCCGCAGGTGCCGAGGAACGGCCGCCGCTGTTCGCGGGCAAAGCGGATGGCTCGCAGCGCGCCTTCGGTATCGCGGTAAGGGCTGGCAGGCACGCACCAAAAGCCGTCGAACCCGTGCAGCGAGGCCGTCGAGGTGAGGGTGTCGGTGCCGAGCCAGTGCAGGTTCACGCTCAGCTTCAGGGCTTGGGCCGCTTGTTGCAGCGCTACCGGGATGGCTTGGTGCGCAATCACGTCGGGGTTGTAATCGCCGATCAGAGCGAGGTGAAGCGGGGTGTCGTTCATCGTGTGCATCCCATGGCTTGTGGTGACCTGAAGGGCACTATAGATTGGCGCTCACGCAATCGATATTGGCGTTTTCCCACATGGTCAATGCAGCCGCGCACTATCAGGTCGACTACACCGACCTGTCGCTGGTCCTCGCTCTGGTCCGTGGCGGCACGCTGGCGCGGGCGGCGGGGTTGCTGCGGGTGGATGTGTCCACAGTGTTCCGGGCAGTGCGGCGCCTGGAAGCAGCCCTGGGCCAGACGTTGTTTGAAAAAAGCCGCGCTGGCTATCTGCCTACCAGTTTAGCCAACCACTTGGCGCAGCAGGCCGAGCGCGCGGAGCTTGCCCTGGAGGCTGCGCGTATCGGTGTGGAGCAGGGCGGTGAAGTGATCAGCGGCACGGTGCGCCTGACCTGTACCGACTCGGTGCTGCAAGGTCTGCTGCTACCCGCCCTGGCCAGGTTCATGGCGGACTATCCGGCGTTGATCCTGGAACTGAGCACCTCCAACGATTTCGCCAACCTCAGCCGCCGCGATGCGGATATCGCGCTGCGTCTGACCCGCAAGCCGCCGGAGCATCTTGTCGGACGTTGCCTGGGCACGGTGACCTATCAGGTGTGCGCCAGTGCCGACTATGCCCGTCGGCATGCAGGCCAGGAACTGGCCGACCTGGCCTGGATCGCGCCGGACGACTTTTTGCCCGACCACCCCACCGTGGCCTGGCGCCGTGAGCATCTGCCGGGCGTGCGTCCCGGTTATCGCTGCAACAGCATGCAGTCGGTGACGGAATTGGTACGCGCCGGGCTTGGGGTGGCCGCGTTGCCGGATTTCCTGATAAACGATGGCCTGCAGCCCCTGGGACCCGCGTTGGCAGGGCATGAGACGGCGCTGTGGCTGTTGACGCGCCCTGATTGCCGGGCGTTGCGTTCGGTGGTGACGCTGTTTGATGAGCTGGGGCGACACGTGCGCTGGCTGCGCCATTAGGTTTTGCGCACAAAGTGCTGATGCATTTCACAGGTCAGGGTTTCGATACGCTCGGTCAGCTGTTTGGTCATTTCCGTCAGCCGCGTGTTCTGCTCCAACAGTTCCAGCAGCTGTTGGGTGGTCTGTTCCGCCTGGGCCTGGCGTGCGGTATTGGCGGTGGCCAGGGCTTCGCGGTGTTGTGCGTCGGCGTCGGACTGGGCTTTGTCGCGCGCCGCCTGGCGCGTCTGGGCCAGCAGGATCAGCGGCGCGGCATAGGCCGATTGCAGACTGAAGGCCAGGTTGAGCAAGATGAAGGGGTAGACGTCGAAGTGGGTGATGCCGGTCATGTTCAGCACCACCCACAGCACCACAATGGCGGTTTGCGCGCCAAGGAACGTTGGGGTGCCAAAGAAGCGCGCGAAGGCTTCGGCCTTGAGGGCAAAGGTGTCGTTGCCAAAGGTCGGCGCCAGGTGAGCGTGGTGGCGATGGAAACGCAGGTGGTCGACAGGGATTGGGTCAGGTTTATCTGAAGTCATGGCAGGCTCGAGTCGATGGCGTAAGGCTTACGCACTATAGACCGAGCCCCGGCCAGGCACATGAAGAAGCCGTCAGCGATTGCCCCGCTCATTGGCGAACGCGCTCACCGCCTGCACCGCCTCGCTGGTGCCTTCACGAATCTGCAGGATCACCGTACCGGCCTGGTTGGCCAGCTCCACGCCCTGAGCCGCGCGGTCGCGGGTGGCGTCCATGCTGTCGATGGCCTGGCGGGTTTCGTCCTGGATCATGGCGATCATGCCGGAAATTTCCGCCGTGGAGCCGCTGGTACGCGCCGCCAATTGGCGGACTTCATCGGCGACCACGGCAAAGCCACGGCCTTGCTCCCCCGCGCGGGCCGCTTCGATGGCGGCGTTGAGGGCCAGCAGGTTGGTCTGGTCGGCGATACCGCGAATGGTGTTGACGATGGTGGTGATCTGCTGCGACCGCTCACCCAACTTGGCGATCAGTTGCGAGGAGGCGTCAATATCGACGGCGATTTCGCGCATGCCGGTGGCGGTTTTCTGAATCACGTCGGCGCCCTTTTCGGCCATGTCCTGGGTATTGAGCGACAGGTGATACGCCTGCGCAGCGCTTTGCGCGTCAGCGGCATGCTGTTGCACACGGGCGGTGACATCCGAGGCAAACTTCACCACTTTGCACAGACGCCCGCTGGCGTCGTACACCGGGTTGTAGTTGGCTTCGAGCCACAGCGCGTTGCCGTGCTTGTCCACGCGCTCGAACTGGCCGTTGAACAGTTCACCCTGGTTCAGACGCTTCCAGAATTCGCTGTAGGCAGCGCTGCCGGCAAGCGCCGGGGTGCAGAACAGACGGTGATGCTTGCCCTGGATCTGCGCCAGGCTGTAGCCCGTGCGCTGCAGGAAGTTCGCATTGGCGGTGATGATGGTGCCATCGAGGTTGAACTCGATCATCGCCATGGCGCGGTCGATGGCTTGCAGCTTGGCGTTGGCTTCACTTTCGGCCTGCAGGCGTGGGGTGACGTCCATCGCGTACTTCACCACTTTGATCACGCGGCCGGCTTCATCCTTGACCGGGTTGTAACTGGCTTCCAGCCATACCGATTGGCCATCGGCGCCTACCCGTTCAAAGGTGCCTGACTGGAATTGGCCGTTACGCAACTGCGTCCACAGCTGGTTGTACTCGGCGCTGCGGGCGAACGTCGGTGTGCAGAACATGCGGTGGGGTTGGCCCAGGATCTGTTCGGCGCGGTAGCCCATGGTCTTGAAGAAATTGTCATTGGCGCGCAGCACCGTGCCCTGCAGGTCGAATTCGATAACCGCCATGGAACGCTCGATCGCGTCCAGCAGGCTGGCTTGTTGCGCAGTGGTGTGTTGCAAGGCAGTGATGGTTTTTTTGTAAGCGTTGAATAGCATGTTCGGGAGCTCGAGCAGGCATGCGTATGAGGATTCCATGTAGATGCGCCTGACCCCGTAGGGCATCTGGGCCTCACGGTTGACTTGCTCATTGCCAGCTTCCTTGTGCTGACAGAGGGGGTGGAACAACGGGTTCAGAGTGATTGGCCAGCCAGGAAGTTCGCCTCCTGGGAAGCTTTTTTCTGACTAGGTGACCAGTGGTGGCAGTATGCTATCTCGGCAGGCTTTCGGAGGAAGATTCAGACGAAGAGTTGTAAGACGACTCAGGCCGACGTCTTACCGGCGACGGAGGGTATTGACCTCATAACCTGCGAGGAACAGATCGATCGCCGATTCGATCACATGGGCCTGGGACGCTGCGTCGAGGGTGGGTTGGCCAAGGGTAATCTGCGGCCAGAAAGCAAAGGCCTTGAGCAGGCTTTGTATCTGGTGAGCGGCGAACGCCGGATCGTCGCCACTCAGTCGTCCGTCTTCCTGGGCGGCGCGTACCCACAAGGTAAAGCCTTCTTCACGCGCGCTCAGGCGGCTGACCATGTCCTGGGCGCGTTCCGGCGAATGAATGGTGGCCGCAATGGCCACGCGCGCCAGGTCGAGGAAGTTGGCGTCCGACATCATCTTCATTTTCGCTTCCAGCAACTTGCGCAGTTGATCGCGCAACGGTTGGTCGCTGCTGTATGCCACATCCAGCTGCGCGGCACTGCTGGCCCACAACTGATGGAGAATTTCGGCGAATAGCTCTTCTTTACTGGGGAAGTGGTTATAGACCGTACGCTTGGAAACGCCGGCAGTGGCGGCGATCCTGTCCATGCTGGTGACCTCGAAGCCATTCTTGCGAAATTCGGCGATGGCCGCCGTCACGATAGCTTCGCGTTTACGGTCGGTGAGGCGTGGGGAGGCATTCATGGAGGACGTTCGGCTCAAAAATGAAATTACACTCGGCAGTTTACTTGTTCAGGATTTTGTTGCAATGTAGAAACTACACTGTGCAGTGTAATTCATGAGCAGACGTAGGAGTCACTGTGTAATGGGCACCCTTTCAACCCGTCTCGATCCCGCACCCACTGCGCTCAAGCCTGCCGAGCGGGAGCAGGGCCACTTCCATAACGATGCGCCGGTGCCGCACGGTGGCTTTGGCAAGACCTTGCGCATCTTTTGGAACATGTTGTTTAACAAACCGCTTACTACAAGGCCTGTGGGCAACATCCCGGTACAGAGCCTGACCCGTGAACACCTGGAGGCAGCCCCCAATCACAGTGTGTTCCGCCTGGGCCATTCAACCGTGCTGCTGAAAATGCGCGACAAGTTCTGGATCACCGACCCGGTGTTCGCCGAGCGCGCCTCGCCGTTCAGTTGGGCCGGCCCCAAGCGTTTCCACCCACCGCCTATCACCCTTGAAGCATTGCCGCCCTTGGAGGCGGTGATCCTGTCCCACAATCACTACGACCACCTCGACCGCGCGGCGGTCGTCCAATTAGCCGACAAGACGCGCTACTTTCTGGCGCCTCTGGGGGTGGGAGACACGCTGGTCAAATGGGGTGTGGATGCCGGCAAAGTGCGGCAACTGGACTGGTGGCAGGGCACCGAGGTCGATGGCGTCCGTTTTGTTGCCACGCCGGCGCAGCATTTTTCCGGGCGTGGCCTGTTTGACGGCAATCAGACCCTATGGTGTTCCTGGGTGATGATCGATGACGCGCGGCGGATATTTTTCAGCGGCGATACGGGGTATTTCGACGGCTTCAAGCGGATCGGCGAGCAATACGGACCGTTTGACCTGACCCTCATGGAAACCGGGGCCTACAACGTCGACTGGCCTCACGTGCATATGCAGCCGGAGCAAACATTGCAGGCGCATATCGACCTCAGGGGCCGTTGGCTGCTACCGATTCACAACGGCACGTTCGACCTGGCGTTCCACGCCTGGCACGAGCCGTTCGACCGCATCATGGCACTGGCCTGGGAGCGCAATGTGTCGATCACTACACCGGCCATGGGGCAGGCGTTCAGGCTCAACCAGCCCGAGCGAGGGCATGCGTGGTGGCTGGAAGTAGAGACTCAAGATGCAAAAGGACACGCTGCAGGCTGATTAACGAGCGTGGGGAAAAAGGTGTTTTCAGGGTGTTTCAACGCTGCGACAAACGTCGGACGGGAGTGCGATGATCCCTCGGAAATTTAATGTAGGGGGAGACGTTGTCATGAACGATAACTGCAAGAAAGTGTGGCGATTGGGCATACCCTGCTTACCGGCGTGCACGCACGCCGTTGCGCATGAGAGCGCTGATCCTGGTTCTTCCAGCCCCATCCAGGCGCGAACCGACAACGCCAACTCCGGTGCTATCGTCTTCGGTGCTACGCGCGCTGAGGGAGCGGTGCTCATACCCGGCTACAATGCTTTGGCGCCAATGATCAGGCCCACGCGAGACCCGGCTTTATCACTGATCGCAATCAGTGGTGTCGACCCCACTGAGCCCGTGATGGTTGAAGTCCCCCTGGTGCAAAACAGCAGCGCTTCGGATGCATCCCTGGTGCTGGAGGGATGGCGTATCGGTTATGCCAGCCGATATGTACGCGATGGTCAGATCGAACCCGCCGATCACAGTGCGACCCTGCAGCGCGCGCTCGTCATCCTGCGCCAGGCGGGCGTGCAGTTAGTAGCAGTGGACGCGCAGTGTACGAGCGACCCGCTTGAATCCGGCACTGCCATTGATGGGCTTGTGACCCGTCATCGTTTGGATGCCTTGATGTCAGACGAGCAAAGCCAGGCGTTTCATGCCGCTTGCAGAAGCGGCTACCCCAGTGGCTGCCAGGCACTGGAAGAGGGGGCCAGGCTCTGGTTTTATGGGGCCCGCTGGGCGGGTGAGCGGGTGAAGGTTCTGCTGCGAATTTATGCTCAACTGATAGCATCCAGCGTACCTACAGCAGTTATGGAATGATCATACCGGGCAGTGGGATTAGCTCTGCATAGAGCTGCCGGAACAACCTCTTAGACTGCTGTCGGGTTATCGGACGATAGCCCTCATTCAGTCACTTAAAGGGGTATTTTATGATCGGACCCGTTTCGGCAGGTGGGTGGGCGTCAGGCCTGGTGCAAGAACTTTCAAATCCGCCGCAGGGCTTCAAGGGCGCCTGTCAAATGGCAGGGGAGATGTCCAGCCGTGGTGCGGTCACCTCAGAGTCGCTGGTGAAGGACTCCCTCAGACAAATCGCTAATGTTGATCGTGGACTGCAGGGCGGTAACGCGTTTGTAGAAACCAACCCGGATGCCCTCAAGGACGCCAGGGCTCGCGATCTGGAACGTAAAAAGGGCCATTTGCGCGGGTATTTGCATGGCGTTCCCATTGCACTCAAGGATGTGTTCGAAACCGGGGACCGTATGCAGACAAGCGCTGGTTCCAAGGCGTTGGTGGGAGAGAGCGCGACTAAAAATGCCAGGGTTGTGGACAACTTGCTGGGGGCAGGGGTAGTGGTGGTTGGTAAAACCAACATGAGCGAACTGTCTAACTTCCGCTCCAAACTGCCCGTGGATGGCTGGAGTTCGCGAGGCGGCCAAACGCTGAACCCACATCGCCTCGGAGGGGCGGTGGCAGGGTCGAGTTCAGGCTCAGCAGTGGCAGTTGCCCAGGGGCATGTGCCGCTGGCGTTGGGGCTGGAAACCAGCGGGTCGGTCATTACTCCAGCGGCTTATAACGGCGTTTTTGGCTTGAAAACCTCCGTAGGCTTGCTGAGCAACGAGGGGGTCATGACCAGCTCACGCATGGATACGATTGGCACATTCACCCGTAATGTCTGTGATGCGGCAGAAGCGCTCAACGCCATGGCCGAAACCCGTGTCTATACCGAAGGATTGCGGCCCGACGCGTTGAAAGGCAAGCGCATTGGCTACACGCCTGTGCCTGAATTGTCTGCAGAGGAGGCCAGGGACCCCGCGAAGCGGGCCGACAGCAAGCATTACGCACAGGCGCTTGAGGTGTTGCGGGCTCAAGGTGCGATCCTGGTGCCCGTTGGCACCCTCGAGGATGGCGTCGAGGAGCAAACCTACACCGATTACAACGAAGCGTTGTTTTCAGACGTCAAGCATCACTTGGAAGAGTATCTTGCCGGACGCGAAGGCTTGCCTGTCAAATCGCTCACCGAGCTGATCGCATTCAATAAGCGTAACCAGCAACCTGGTGAGCCTGATCACAAGCTGCTTGAGCTTATCAATGGCCTGGAAACGACTCAGGACCAGCGCGATAAGCTGTGGGACGCCGTCCTCCCTGTTTTTCAAAAGACCATCGATGATCCGATGAAAGAGCACAAGCTCGACGCCATGGTGTCGAATTTCCTCTCAAACAATTATTTCTTCAGTGCTGCGGCAGGTTACCCCGCAATGTCCGTTCCCTCGGGCATGGATGATGAAGGTATGCCAACTGCACTTTACCTTTACGGGGCGGCTAACAGCGAGGCCACCTTACTGTCCGCTGCCTATGTTTATGAGCAGGCCACACAGGCGATCAAAGAGCCGGCATTCCTCCCGGGCACTCCGTTTACGCCAGCACCCGTAACGGCAGATAACGCGGCCGAGGCACCTGCAGGCAACGTCTGAAGGTGATCCAACCTCTGCTCAACGGCGCAGGGTAGAGGTTGTCCCTGTGCGGCCAACCGACAAATAATGCGTAGAGCTGCGCCACTGCTGGCCCGATGTCGGCGTGGCTTGAACTCAATGTCATGGAGAGAAAACCATGGCCTGTAGAATTCACATCCTTGGCGCTGCAGGCGTCGGGACGTCCACCCTGGGCAAGGCGTTGGCCGACTGCCTGAATGTGGCCTTTTTCGACTCGGACTTCTATTACTGGCAGCAAACCCCGGAACCGTTCTCTGCTGCCCGACCCAAAGATGAGCGCATCCGCCTGCTGCAGGAACACACCGCAAGCCATGAAGGTTGGGTGTTGTCCGGCTCACTCTGCGGATGGGGGGATACCCTGATCCCGCTGTTCACCCATGTGGTCTTTCTGCGCCTGGACCCCGACGTCCGCCTGCACCGCCTGCGCGTGCGAGAACAACAGCGCTACGGCGACCAGATACTCGAAGGCGGCAGCCGCCATGTAAACAGCGCCACATTTCTTGCCTGTGCCGCGCGTTACGACGACGGCAACCGCAGCCTGCGCAGTTTGCGTCGGCATGAAAGCTGGTTGAAGCCATTGAGTTGCCCGGTAATCCGGCTGGACTCTACGCACCATTCGGTTGAGGCGTTGACGAGTCAATTGATGCAGCGGGTGAACCCAGCAACCGAGAGATGATGCCGGGTGCCGCGGGGTCGGCCGCTACGGTGTCGAACCGGCGTTTGCTCATTCCCCATCCCGGTGCAAACCCAGGGAAAAACACCAACCCTTGGGCCTCCAGACAAAATGCCAGGGCCAGTCGAGTTTCATCCTCGACGTCGCCGTGGCTCTCCAGTTGTTGAACGGCCTGCACCGTCACGCCAGCCTGACGGGCCAGTTCTTCGCGGCTCCAACCCAACATGAGGCGGGCCTGGGCGCTGTGTTTGGCGGTGAATTGATGAAGGACGATCTGCTGTTCTACGAAAGAGCTCATTGCCAGAGAGGACATTGGGATTTCTCCAGGTTCGACAGGGGAGGCACAACTATACTGTGTTTTTATACAGTTGTTCCTACCGCTCATCAACTCAGGGCAAAGGCTGGCGTTTCCGCTTGCGCCTATTCCACTCCCGGCACTTGGCGAATGATCAGATGATCCAGGTTTTCAATATTGGCGCTGAATACCGCGAACGTCTGCTCGGGGGTCTTCTTGCTCGGCACTTGCTTGAGCTGCGGCGTGACGCCATAGAAAAAGCAATACAACGCTCGTTCGCTGGCTGCTGCGGCCTTGATCTGCTCCAGGAATGCCGTGCGCTTGCGGTAGTTCTCGATGAGCTTTTTGCTCAGGTAGACGTTGACGGCGTAGGGCTTTTTGTCGAGCCATACCTTCTTTTCGAAGTCGATGCGAAAGCTGCTGGTGTAGTCCTTGATCGCCTTGATCCTGCCCCAGTAGATCAGGCCCGTGTTGTCCTGCAGGTATTCGATTTTTTTGAAGAACGTCCAGTACGTCGCCGTGTGCTCGCCGATTTTCAACGGCATTGATTTGAGCCTGTCCTTGTCATCGATATTCGACACGTAACACTCCACCGGGTGGGCGAATACGCTGGTTTTGTCTGGGGGGGTGTCGTTCTTGCCATGGGATGTGACGACGCGATTTGAAGGGGCCTTTGTTGGTTCTTGCAGGACGACGTTCTCGGTACCTGTCAGGGGATTCTTACGTTCGTACTGACGCCGTGTGAGCACAAACTCCGACGGGAAATGTTCCTCGCGATCGTCATCGCTTTCTCCGGCCGCGTTCCTGTGGGCGCTGGCGTAGCGGCAACCCTCGATATGCCGGGTAGCGGTCTTGTTCTTGAAATGCGGTGTGCGTCGGTAGTTGACGTTCTTTGCGTTGAACGTACTCAGTGTATTGCCGGTATCGAACGTCGCGCGGCATACATCGTTGGGGCAGAGAAAGTTGTCCGTGTCGGAATCGAAATCGGCGGTTTCGTCGAAATTCAGGTCTCGTACGTCATAGATCGACAGCTTGTCATCGAGACTCAGGCTGTAGGCCGTGTCGAATTTCATGGGGCTCGGGTCCGTGAGAGGTTTGGCTATTAATAGCGAGAACCTGCGCAAATATCAGCAAGAACTTGCAACCCGTCGCCCACTTACAAAGCACAGTGTTCCCCCGGCTGCGGTCAAGGCCGCCAGGGCATAAAACATGCTGGCCGGCGCCGCATTGATCAGCAGATACCCACACATCAGCGGGCTCATCGCTCCGCCAAACGCCGCCAGGTTCTGCGCGCCGTAGTAACTGCCCCGCAGTGGATCGGGAGCGATGGTGTCGATGAACAGGAATTCTGCGGGGTAGATAATCATCTCGCCCAAGGTGAATACGAACATCGCCAGGCACCAACTGACCAGACTGTCGGCCAGGCTGAACCCCATCAACCCGAGAATAAACAGCAGGGTGCCCAGCACAATCCAGTGGCGTAACTGCTCGCGCTTGAGAAAACGGCCAATCTGGTACTGCAGCAAAATCACCGTGATGGCGTTGCAGGCCAGCACTGCGGACAGAATCTTCAAGGCGGCTGCGGGCTTGTAGGCAACCAGTAGAAACTGCGACAGGTACAGGGTGTAGCGTCCGTGGACAATGGTGCTCAACAAACTGCCGCTGGTGAAGAGGATCAGCGTGCGGTCGCTGCGCAAGGTCTTGAGGGTGCCCAGAAAGCTTTGCGGTTTATGACGGGTAGTGCGTGCGGTCGGGGCAATGCCGACCATCAGGAACAGGCTGCCAAAAGCAATCGCGCTGGCGATCAGGAACGGCGCCCAGGGCAGTTGGCCGGCGATCAACACGCCGACCATGGGGCCGGTGGCATAGCCAACGTTGGTCAGGGTGTAGCGCAGGGAAAACACTTTGGCACGCTCGCCCACCGCCAGGTTTTCGCTGATGATCGCCTTGGAGCCGATCAGGAACAGTGCCGACGCGGCTTCGGTGATCATCAGGGTCAGGGTGGTGAGGTAGAGGTTGCTGGCAAACGTCAGCAACAGAAAACCGATGGAGCTGGAGAGCATGGCCAGGATCAGCAGCTTGCGCTTTTCCAGGCGGTCGATGATGTAGCCGCCGTACAGACCGAGCAACGTGGCGATAAACACGGCAACGCCCATCAGCAGGCCGATGTCCTGCTGGTTGAGGCCCAGGCGGGTACTCAGCCAGAGGGCCAGCAGTGGGCTGGTCATGGAACGGCTGACCACGATGGTCACCGAGCAAATCAACAGGCGGCGAATTACCAGGGAGTAGGTGGCCACGGCTGGGGAGAGCATCCTTGTTATTGCTTATGAACACACAGATCCAATGTGGGAGGGGGCTTGCCCCCGATGAGGGCGTGTCATTAAACGGATGTAGAGCTGACCCACCACAATCGGGGGCAAGCCCCCTCCCACCTTTTCAGACCTTGTTTCTACTGGCCGGCATTGATGCTGATCTTCTCGACCGCACCTTGCTCCAGATCCCACTTCTTCAAAATCTTGCCGTATGTCCCGTCATCAATCATGCCCTGCAACGCTTCACTGATCGCGGCGACCAACTCGGTATTGCTCTTCTCGATCCCCAACCCGGTGAACTGCTTGGAAATCGCCAGCCCCACGGGCTTGTACTTGCCCTTGTCCAGCGACATCAGATAAGGAATCGTCTCGCTGCCCTGCATCGCCGCATCCAGGCGGTTCTGCTGCAACTGCGCGCGCGCATCGGCCGAGCCTTCGGTACCGATCACCACGATCGCCGGCTTACCCGCCGCTTCGCAGTGTTCCTTACTCCACGCGGCAATTTCCGACGGCCAGGTGGTACGGCGGCTGGTGCCGACTTTTTTACCGCACAGGTCAGTCAATTCCTTGATCTCCTCACGCTTGGCCAGGGTGTACAGCTGCGGGCCGCTGGTGAAGTAGTCGATAAAGGTCACCGATTTCTGACGCTCGGCGGTGTCGCTCATGCCCGACAGCACGATGTCGACGCGCTTGGTGGTCAGGCCGCTGAGCATCTGCTCGAAGCCGGTTTCCTGCCATTTGATCTTCACGCCCAGACGTTCGGCCAGGGCGTTGCCCAGGTCGAAGTCAAAGCCGGTGAGCTTGTTGGTGGCCGGGTCCTTGAAATCCATCGGCGGGTAGTTCGGCACGATGGCCGCGCTGATCTCACCCTTGTCCTTGATGGCTGCGGGCAAGGCCGCGAACACCGCGCTGGAAGCCATCAGGCCGGCGAGCAACGAAGGAATGAACATCTTTTTCATGGGGGCGTTCTCGTTAGTTTTTTAGTTAAGTGCGAACGGCAGAAATGAAGCTTTGGGTACGCGGGTTTTGTGGGCTTATTAGAATGTCTTCGGGGCTGCCGGCTTCCACAATCTGGCCAGCATCCATAAACACCATGCGGTTGGAGACTTCGCGGGCAAAGCCCAACTCATGGGTGACCACGATCATGGTCATGCCGGTGGTGGCCAAATCGCGCATCACCGACAGCACTTCGCCTACCAGCTCCGGGTCGAGGGCTGACGTGGGTTCGTCGAATAACATCAGCTTGGGGCGCATCGCCAACGCGCGGGCAATCGCCACACGCTGCTGCTGGCCGCCGGACAACTCCACCGGGTAGGCATTGCGCTTGTCCGCCAGGCCTACGCGGGCCAGCAACTCCAGCGCATCCTCGGTGGCCTCCTTGGGCGAGCGCTTGAGCACTTGGCACGGGCCTTCGATGATGTTTTGCAGCACGGTCATGTGCGGGAACAAATTGAAACGCTGGAACACCATGCCGGTGGCCAGGCGCTGCCGGGCGATCTGCACTTCGTTCATCTCGTGCAGCTTGTTGCCGACCACCCGGTAACCGACCAGTTCGCCGTCGACCCACAGGCCGCCCTTGTCGATTTTTTCCAACTGGTTGACGCAACGCAGCAGGGTGCTTTTACCCGAGCCGGACGGGCCGATGATGCACATCACTTCGCCTTGCTCGACCTCGATATTGATGTCGCGCAGCGCGTGATACTGGTCGTAATACTTGTTCAGGTTGACGGCCTTGACGATGCTTCTCATGGGGAAAATCTCCTCAACCCAGACTTACGAACGCTTGCCGGCGCCGCGGGCAAAACGACGCTCGAGGCGGCTTTGACCAAATGAAAGAACCGTCACCACCGCCAGGTACCAGATGCCGGCCACTATCAGCAGCTCCATGACCCGCGCGTTGGCGTAGTAGATGTTTTGCGCGTTGTGCAGCAGCTCCGAGTACTGGATCACACTGGCCAGGCTGGTCATTTTCACCATGCTGATGAACTCGTTGCCTACCGGCGGAATAATCACGCGCATGGCCTGCGGCAGAATGATCCTGCGCAGCGCCTGCAGGCTCGGCATGCCGATCGACTTGGCGGCTTCGTACTGGCCGGTGTCCACCGACAACAGCCCGGCGCGCACTACTTCGGCGGTGTACGCGCCCTGGTTGATGCTCAAGCCGAGCAGGGCGGCGACGAATGGGGTCATCAGGTCGACGGTGTCGATGCTGAACAGGCCCGGAATCGCGATCACCGGGAAGATCAGCGCCAGGTTGAACCACAACAGCAGTTGCAGAATCAACGGCGTACCGCGAAATAACCAGGTGTACGTAATCGCGACGTAGCGCAGGATCGGGTTGGCCGACATGCGCATGATCGCCGTGATTACCCCGATCACCACGCCCAGCGCCATCGCCAGGATCGACATGATGATGGTATTGGCCAGGCCCCAAAAAATGGCTTCGGACGTCAGGAACTGCCCGATGTAGGACCATTCGATCTGACCATTGGCAAACGCACGCAACAGCGCCGCCAACGCAATCACGATCAACGTGGCAAAAAACATCCGCCCGTAATAACGCCGCGGCACGTGCTCGTACTGGGTGATATCGAACTGGTTTTCGGACAACTTGCGCTCTATCTCCAAGCGCTCGGCCGGGGTCTGGTTCATGGTGATTCTCCAAAAAACGACTACTGTTGCACTCGGTCCATCTATTGAAGCACGGTCAACTGTGGGAACGGGCTTGCCTGCGATAGCGCCCGTCCACACAGCAGAAAATTCCCAGGCTTAAATCCGAAACCCCTGATAACCCTCGACCCACTTGCGCTGCTCAGCCAACGCCACCTTCAACCGCGCCATCTGCTCCTTCACCCGCTCCGGCGCGGTCCCCCCCCAACCACTGCGCGCCGCAATCGCCGCTTCCAGGGTCAGGCAGTCGCGCACCTCGGGTGTGAGTCGAGCATCCACCTGCGCCAACATG
Source organism: Pseudomonas sp. CFBP13528 (assembly GCF_005233615.1). Classification (NCBI taxonomy): domain Bacteria; kingdom Pseudomonadati; phylum Pseudomonadota; class Gammaproteobacteria; order Pseudomonadales; family Pseudomonadaceae; genus Pseudomonas; species Pseudomonas sp. CFBP13528. The sequence continues at coordinate 8,160 of NZ_QGAJ01000011.1, read as the reverse complement.
GCCGGCGAGGCTTCCCACAGCTCAATCTCATGTTTCTCACAGGCCTGCACCAACGCGCCGGTAATCTCATGCGCTTCCTTGAACGGCACGCCCCGGGTGGCCAACCAATCCGCCACCTCGGTGGCCAGGGTAAAACCCATCGGTGCCTGCCGCCGTAGCTCGTCGACCTGCACCTTCATGGTCGCGACCATCCCGGCCATCGCCGGCAACACCAGCAGCAGGGTGTCCACACTGTCCAACACGCTGTGCTTGTCTTCGCTCAAGTCACGGTTGTACGACAGCGGCAACGACTTGAGCGTCGACATCAACCCGGTCAGGTTGCCGATCAAACGCCCGGCCTTGCCCCGCGCCAGTTCGGCAATGTCCGGGTTCTTCTTCTGCGGCATTATCGAACTGCCGGTCGCGTAGGCATCGTCCAGCACCACCCAACGAAACTGACGCGACGACCACAGGCAGAACTCCTCCGACAGTCGCGAAATATTCACCCCGAGCATGCCCGCCACAAACAGAAACTCCGCCACATGGTCACGGCTGGCTACGGCATCGATAGAGTTTTCGCACGGCCCGGTGTAACCCATTTCCTTGGCCGAATACTGTGGCTGGCGTGCAATCGCCGAACCCGCCATCGCCGCCGCGCCGAGGGGCGACAACGCCGTACGCGCATCCCAATCCACCAAGCGCTGCACATCGCGCAGCATCGACTGCGCATGGGCCAGCAAGTGGTGGGCGAACACAATCGGCTGCGCCTGCTGCAGATGGGTGAAGCCGGGGCAGATGCTCTCAACATGCTGCTCGGCCTGCTCGACCAATGCCTGCTGCAAACCCAGCACCTCGGTGGCGATGGTGCGCGCATGGTCACGCAGGAACAGGCGCAGGTCGTTGGCCGTCTGGTCATTGCGCGAACGCCCGGCGCGCAGCTTGCCGCCCAGGGCGCCGAGGCGCTCGGTCAATACGCGTTCGATAAAGGTGTGAACGTCTTCGTCATCCAGGGTCGGATGCAGGCGGCCGGCGGCGAAGTCATCGCCGATACGGTCCAGGGCTTCCAGCGTGCGTAGGGTCTCTGACTCATCCAGCAACCCGGCGCGCTGCAACTCACGAGCATGGGCACGGGAGCCGGCCAGATCGTAAGGCGTGAGGCGAAAATAGCGCTCGGGGCAGCGCGACAACGCGGCCAAGGCTGCAGACGGACCGGTCTTGAAACGAGCGCCCCAAAGGCGGTCGGTGGGCTGGGACATGGGTATTCCTCACGCTTGTTTTTAGAAGAGTCGGAGGCAGTGAAAATAAGATTTCAACGGGGTAGAACCGGCGTCTGACGCGTCGTATTCAAGGTTGCCAAGGGCGGATGTTTATGTTCATTATCGCCGCCTGGCTATGTTCAAGGATTGGGTTCAAGCCTGTTGAATATGGCACTCGAGGTCAACGCGCATTATGGAAACCCCACTTTCCACTTCTGGAAACCTGCCCCCCAAACCCGGCACAAGACCGCCGCTGCAACTGAGCGGACTGGACTTCAAATTGCTGCGGGTATTTATGGCCGTGGTCGAGGCCGGTGGTTTCAGTGCCGCGCAAAACGAGCTGAATGTGGGCCTGGCGGCCATCAGCAAACAGATTTCCGACCTCGAGATTCGCATCGGCATGCGCCTGTGCACACGGGGCCGGGAAGGCTTCGGGCTGACCGAAGAAGGCAAGTTGGTGTATCAAGCGTCCATTGAGTTATTTACCTCGGTGGACAGTTTTCGCGACAAGCTTAGTTCGGCGCAAAACGAACTGATTGGCGACCTTAGTGTGGGCGTTATTGATAACACCGTCTCCGATGTTAACTCCCCGCTTATTGCCGCCTTGCGCACTTTGCACAGCGAATCGCCAAAGATCAGATTGCGCCTGCATGCTTCGCAATTGGATGAAGTTGAACGCGGCGTAGTGGAAGGACGCCTGGTCGCCGGCATCGTCCCGGTGTACCAACGCCGCGAAGAATTCGATTACTTCCCGCTCTACGAAGAAAAGGCCCACGCCTACTGCGCCGTAGGACATCCGCTGTTCACCGCGAACGACATCCCGCCCGAGGTACTGCGCCAATACGAAGTGGTCAACCACCGCTACGCGATCCACCGCGACAAGCCCAACTTCGTCAACCACGACAGCCAGTCCGCCTCGGCCTCCCAAGTGGAAGCCGTCGCCATCCTGATCCTCACCGGCCGCTTCCTGGGCTTTCTGCCGGAACACTACGCCGCGCCGCTGGTAAGGGAAGGGCGCCTGCGTGCACTGTGCCGGGAGCAGGTTCACCTGAGCACCGCGTTCAACCTGATCCTGCGTCACAACGCGCCAAGAAGCCCGATGGTCAAAGCCTTCGCCATGGCGCTGGGCGTGGACCTGAAGACGCCCCTCTAAGCCCCGTCAAAGATCAAATGTGGTAGGTGTCGAGCCCCAGCGAGGCAGCGATGGGATCGACTCGGTTCTCCAGCCGATCCCAATTACCCGCATCACCGCTGCAACCGAGCCCGCCTTTTCTTCTTCGCATGAAAATGCCGAAAATGCGCATCCTGCGCCGCCGCCAGCAACTCCCGATCCCCACGCGTATCGCCCCAGGCCCTGAGCCGATACTCCCCCAGGTCCCCATACACCGCCTCAAGCCGCAGCACCTTGTTCTCACAGCGGCAATTGTTCCCCGTGAGCTTACCGGTCAGCACCCCGTCCACCACCTCAAGCTCAGTCCCGATCAAGCGGATCCCGAGCCGATCGGCAAACGGCTGCAACACCAACGCCGGCGACGCCGAACACAGCGTCACCACCGCCCCCGAGCCCAACTCCTGCTCCACCGACAACACCCCCGCCGGGCGCATCAACCGCGCCCAATTGCGCTGGCAATACTCCTCGGCCTTCTGCTGCACCCAGGTCTTTTCCACACCGGTCATAAAGGTGCGGATCAACTGCGCCTTCAACTCATCCCGGCTGATCTGCCGCACCAAAAAGCGCAGCCCAGGCACGGCCAGCTTCACCATCCGGCCATAAAACGCGCCAGTGCCAAAGGCAAACTTGAGGAAGGGCACGAAACTGTCGTGGTGGGTCAGGGTGCCGTCGAAGTCAAAGACGGAGAGTACTTTGGCGTCAGCGGGGCCGGCTTCGAGCATGTCTGGGTTCACGGGTTGGCCTCGGTCCTATCTAGTATTTTTTGAATGTGCATCAGGTGTGACAGCAGGAGTCTACTCCCGTGCCAATCTTCCGATCTTGGCGTAAAGCCCTTCGGTGAAAGCCTCCCGATCGCTCGACCGGTGACAACGCTGATGGCAATTGGGACACAAGGCTACAGCATTGCTGATGCGATCCGAACCCTTCTGGGCGAGGTGCTTGACGTGATGTACTTCAAGAAATGGCAGACCGTCGACCTCGAACGGCGCGTTAGAACCGCAGCCTTCGCAGATGCCGTTGGCTTCTTTCAACACCCAGGCGCGTACCTTTGGATCACGAACGAAGGCTGCGCTGACGGTGGGTACTTTCTGTGGTTGGACAATGCCGTCCGGTCTTTTTAGGGAGGCTTGTTGCTGCAGCTTGGACGCGCGGCGGATAAGCGTTTGCTCGTCTGCTGTTTGGGCTGCGTCCTCGGATTCGAACACACCCTGCGCGGCGAGCGCTTGGCGGATGCGTTGTTCTACGCCTGTGCCCACGTTCTTCGCAGGCTTATAGCCTTCGATGCGGTCCAGGCCCATACGGTCTAGCACGGTGGAGATATTTTGCATGCGGAACTCAATGGAGCCCTTCGCTCGGCCTGCCACCGGGCCTTCGCGCAGAAGTCGATTTTCGAGGGCTTTGTTGAAAGGTTGGCCGCTCTTTTCCCAGGCCAGCATCTTTAGGTAAGCCTCGACTGCCGCTGCCAGTTCCGCGTCGGTCCAGTCCGTTTTGTCTTTCGTAATATCCATGCAGCCGCCGAGGGTAGAAAACCCTCGGACGATACTGAGTAGCCATTATTACGTCTACGAAATTTCCTACGGATTGGTCGGAGTTGACGGTCGTGTTCGTCAGCAAATTCGCTGCTTGATTCGGAAAGGCTGCATGAGCTTGCGCCACCACGGAGTTTTTGAGAGCTGTAGCCGATGGGTCCGGTTCACCAACAGGTAAGGCATATCCCGCAGCCTAATCCAGCCTTCGTCTTGCCAATGCAGCAAGTTCAAAGACATCTCCGGCCAATCCAGCATGCTCAACAGCGGTCTCTCTACCGTTCGTGGCTGACGCTCATCTCGCAATGTTGGAACCACTTCGTGAGTGAGCCAGCTGCGTAACAGGCGATTCCCCGGTGTGTAGTGATAGACCAGCAGCGCGTAGGCACCGGATTCGCTGATCATCAGCATTTCTTCCGGCTGACCGTGGAACAGCAGCGTTACCGTTCTTCGCTGGTCTTCATCGAGCTTTCGAGTTGTTCGTTCATCTAGATACCAGCCCATCAAGCGCCCGAGATCGCGAGCGCAAAACCATGGTTGGTTTTCCAGAAGGACAGCGTGCAGAGGAAGGCTTTGACGGGTGAAGACGGTGGGAGCGAGGGGATCATGCATGACGCACCTCCGTGACTAGAAGTGCTTGGAGGACGGTTCTTACGCGGTGGGTAGCCTTCGCGAGGAAGGTGAAAATTCTAGGCATTTCCATTACCTCTGTGTGATGTCAGCTTTCTTAGGGCTGGGTGCCGGGAGTTAAGAAACCCCACACAGAGGGCCGGACATATTCCCCTTTCGGGTCTTGTATTAGCCCACTCCCGGCATAACAGAGATTTTCGATACCCACGGGGATACCGTAGGCACAAAAAAGCCGCTACTGTCGGGTGCGGTCAGTCCGCTGTGTGAGGTGTTTCTTAGGCACCAGGCTCGAAGACTATTGCTCCTAGTCAAAAAAGGCAAGACCGGCAATTCGGGGTCGACTTGTGAGGGAAAATAAAATCAAAAGCCAAAAAATCTTGTAATATTTGCGCTGCTTGGATGGTGCTGTCTAAATAATTTTTAAAAAAAAGGAATTAAAGTGCTTAATTGGAAGGGTTTATTAAATGATTCGCGGCGCAAAAGTAAGGGGCAGGTGGCAGTGCCGGGTGTTGAAAGTGGAAGATATCAGTTTGAACGAGACTATGATCGTATTTTATTTGCCGCGCCTACTAGGCGGTTAGCCGATAAAACTCAAGTTTTTCCACTTGATAGGAATGATAGCGTTCGTACTAGGCTTACTCATTCACACGAAGTTTCTACTCTTGCTAGAAGCATTGGCTTGAGGTTAGTTTATGAGAAAGAAGATATCTTTGCCGGCGCTGAGCCCGGGCAATTTCTTCATCGGAGCGTCCCAGCGATGTTGGCTGCGATTGGTCTGGTCCATGATTTGGGAAATCCCCCTTTTGGTCATCAAGGAGAGGTCGCCATTCAAAATTGGTTTAAAGGTAACTGTGAGGTTATTTTACGTGGAATGAGTTTCGACGATGCTAGAGATTTTTTTGGGTTTGATGGTAATGCTCAGACTGTCAGGTTGGTAACAAAGCTGCAGATATTAAATGACAGGTTTGGTTTGAACTTGACGTACGGAACACTGGCGGCGTTGATTAAATATCCCGTGCCAGTCAGCGGCGTTGATGAAAAGCAATGGAAAAAGCAAGGGTATTTTAAGTCGGAGCAAGATGTAGTAGATGATATTTGGAGGGAGACTGGGCTTGAACAAGGAATTAGGCATCCTCTCACCTATGTCATGGAGGCGTGTGATGATATTGCATACTCGGTTTTGGATGCTGAAGACACAGTGAAAAAAAGTTTTGCTTCTTACTATGATTTGCTTAGGTTTTTGAAACGTGAGTGTGGTAGTGATGAAGTTGCCGCGAGAGTTATTAAAAAATCTGAGGAAAGCAGTTCAAGTTTTGAAGGTCAAGGGTTGAGCCCTCAAGAACTAAACGAGTGCTCTATGCAAATGTTTAGAGTTTATTCAATCACAGAAATGGTTGGATCTGTGGTGGATACGTTTTCGGAAAAGGTTGATTGTCTATTAAAAGGTACACAGATTTACAATGGGCTGATTAGTGAGTCGAAGTCAAAAAAACTCTGTAAGGCTCTTAAAAGATTTGATTTTGAGTATGGGTTTAAACACAAAAGTGTTCTTGAGCTCGAGTTAAAGGGTAATACGTATATCACTGAAGTCATGGATATGTTATGGGTCGGAGTGCATGGCCGTCTTGCACAGCGGCAGCAATCAAGCACTCCTTTTGGGAAGTATGCGTACTCTCGTATCTCGGAAAGCTACAGACGAATTTTTGAGGATGAAAGTAACGATTTGCCCGTTGGTTACAAGGAAGCTCAGCTTCTGGCCGACGCGGTATCTGGGATGACAGATAGTTACCTCATCGCTCTGCATTCAGAGTTGAAGCCTTTATATGATAGCCACTGCAAATAATTTAACGACTCTTAAAAAAAGGGTGCTTAGGTTTTTTGAGTCCCCTAAGAGAGTAGAAGTGCGAAACTTTATCAGGGTTCTATCTTGTAAGGGAGAGGTTTTGGTTTTTGGAGGGCTGCTAAGGGATATTGCACTGTATGGTGGTGATAGTTTTAATTCGGATATAGATTTAGTTGTTGATTGCTCTCCGGCTGTTTTGTTTGATTTTTTTGAAGCTATGTCTCAGCTTGGTAGGAAAAATAATTTTGGAGGGTATAGAGTAAAGGTGGGAGGATGGTCGATAGATGTTTGGCCAATAAAAAAAACCTGGGCGTTTGCTAGTGGGTATGTACCGTATGTAGATAGGCGTAGCTTGCTTTTAACCACGATAACGAACTGGGATGCTATAGCTTATTCTTTCAAGGATGGAGCGTTGATTTCTCGAGATGATTATATTGAGTCTCTTACAAGAAAAGAGTTAGATGTGATTCTTGTTGAAAACCCTAATAGGCAAGGGGCTTTTTTGCGTGTGCTTAAACTTATTTTTGATAAGCGGGTAGAGGTGCTACTTCCTAGGGCGGTGGCTTATTTAAAGTCGGAATTTGAAAGATTTTCTCCGGATGAATTGTTTGTCTTACAAAAAAAAGCGTTTGGGAAGGTATATTTTTCTTTAGCGGATATAATTTTTTTTCAGAAAGAAATTTCTTTGTTAGAAAGAGATCTTTTTGGAGCGCCGATTTTTCTGAAAGGTGGTAACTTAGGTATTGAATTTCAGTGAGTGGTTGTGTTGGGGGCAGTTGAATTAAATGGTTGCGTGTAGCAAGTGCTTGGGGTGAATATAGATCTGAAAAAAAATGCCGTTTATTCTATAGAATAAACGGCGTTTTTTACATGAGGCGCACTAGTCCCAGCTCAACGCCCCACCAGTCTGATACTCAATAACCCGAGTCTCAAAAAAGTTCTTCTCTTTCTTCAAGTCCATAATCTCGCTCATCCAAGGAAACGGATTGGTCGTCCCTGGATACTCTTCTTTAAGACCAATCTGCGACAGGCGACGGTTAGCGATGAACTTCAGATAGTCCTCCATCATCGCCGCATTCATGCCGAGAACACCGCGAGGCATGGTGTCGCGCGCATATTCAATTTCCAGCTGCGTCCCCTGCAGGATCATCTGGGTCGCTTCTTCCTTCATCTCGGCATCCCACAAGTGCGGGTTTTCGATTTTGATCTGGTTGATCACATCGATACCGAAGTTCAGGTGCATCGACTCATCGCGCAGGATGTACTGGAACTGTTCCGCCACGCCGGTCATTTTGTTGCGGCGGCCCATGGACAGGATCTGGGTGAAGCCGCAGTAGAAGAAGATGCCTTCCAGGACGCAGTAGTAGGCGACCAGGTTGCGCAGCAATTCTTTGTCGGTGTCGACCGTGCCGGTTTCGAACTTCGGATCGGAGATCGAACGGGTGTACTTCAAACCCCAGGCGGCCTTTTTGGCGACCGATGGAATCTCGTGGTACATGTTGAAGATCTCGCCTTCATCCATGGCCAACGATTCGATGCAGTACTGGTAGGCGTGGGTGTGGATCGCTTCTTCGAAGGCCTGGCGCAGGATGTACTGGCGGCACTCGGGGTTGGTGATCAGGCGGTACACGGCCAGCACCAGGTTGTTGGCGACCAGGGAGTCGGCGGTGGAGAAGAAGCCGAGGTTGCGCATGACGATGCGACGTTCGTCGTCGGTCAGGCCTTCGGGGTTTTTCCACAGGGCGATGTCGGCGG